>NZ_FRAV01000032.1 GCF_900142445.1 Chryseobacterium polytrichastri
TATATTTATAAAAATTACCTCTCACAAAATATTTCTGCTGCCTCATAGTTTTATTCTTTAAAGTAACTTATATTTATAAATACAAACATACGAGATACAAAAGCTATTATTGAATCATTTAAAGTTTAGCTCTTTTGAAAGCTTTGTTTTCAAAAGAATAATATTTCGACTCCGCTCAATATGCAAAGATTTCTTTAAGCTTATGGGTTCTTGTTTGCATTTCGTGATTAACCTAAATAAATAATATATCAATCTTTTGTCTCTTTTGTGGTTAAATTCTTAGTCTAAAAAATACTTATATCAATGATTTTAAGCATGTTTTAAAGAAAATTATATCCTATTTAGTGCATAATTAATCATAAACTGATACTTTTACAGTGAATTAGTTGATGGGAATTTAGAGGAACGAATTATTTTAATGAATATAAAAATGATCAAAAAGCCTTTACACAATTTCCATATTCCTGTAATGGGATTAGCGTATACGATAGATAGTCCTATCCGTGTCGCACAATACGGAATTTCTTCCGTTGTTTCTATAATTGATGATGAGATTATAGAGAAAATGAAAAACTTTTATAATGAGAAATTCAATTTGAATTATCTAAGTATTTCAACAAAAATAGAGGACTACCGAGCCAAAAGAATTACTGCTTATCTGGACATGGTAGATGATATCGTTAATGAAAAGTTTGATGCATTCAAAGAAGAGATTGCGAAGAATACCACCGCTTTGAAAAACTTTGCGGATATGCTTCCCAATACCTCAGAGCTGAAAAACGGGTTGCAAAATCTGCTGAATCAAAAGGAAAGTTTTGCGTCTTCCATTAAGCAATTTATTGAAAAAAATCTTGCTCCGGGGAGTATAGATGTCAATATCATGACGAAAGTGGATAAAGACAATTTCAAAAAAAATGAGCAATTACCTGTAATTTACAATGATGCTCATGCTTCTTTGCGTGGTTTTGCCAACAGTAAACTATCTTCCTCGGTTGTTCTTTCTGCTGGAATGAATCCTCGTTTATACAGTTATATCGAAGAGTTTAATGATTTTTTTCCTGATGAAAAAGGTTTTCTGAAAAAGAAGATTATTCTGAAAGTCAGTGATTTCCGTTCTGCGATGATTCAGGGTAATTTTTTGGCTAAAAAAGGACTTTGGGTTTCTGAATACAGAATAGAATCTGGTTTAAACTGTGGCGGTCACGCTTTTGCCACCGAAGGTTTATTGCTGGGCCCAATCATGGAAGAATTTAAACAGAAGAAAAACGAACTGATTGATTCTGCGCATTCTTTAATGACTAATTCCTTACAACAAAAAGGGAAAATGAATGTCTCTGAACCCTTGGAAATGAAAATTACCGTTCAGGGTGGAGTAGGTACCTCAGAAGAGCATGACTTTTTAGTGAAAACCTATAACGTAAACAGCGTGGGTTGGGGCTCTCCATTTTTACTGGTTCCGGAAGCTACTTCAGTAGATGATGAAACGAGAAATCTACTTTTACGTTCTAAAGAAAATGATTTTTATTTAAGTAATCTTTCGCCTTTGGGAGTGCCTTTTAACACCGTCAGAGGAACTTCTAACGATATTTTTAGACAAAACAAAAATAACAAAAACCGTTACGGAAGCTCGTGTCCTAAAAAATTATTGGCGTTGAGTAAAGAGTTTTCTGCTGAAGGAATTTGTACAGCTTCAAAAAAATATCAGGATATTAAACTTGAATATTTAGAAGCAGAGAAACAGGAGATTACACCAGAACAATTCCAAAAAAGAAAAGCAATCATCACAGAAAAAGCATGCTTATGTGTTGGATTGGTGAATGCTGCTTACATGGAACAAAAGTTGGAAATAAAAGGAGAAAAACAAGGCGTTGTGATTTGTCCGGGACCTAATCTAGCATTTTTCGATAAAGAAGTTTCTCTTTCGCAGATGGTACAGCATATTTATGGAAATGCAAATGTTCTTCCCAATAATGATCGCCCAAATATGTTCATTAATGAATTAAAAATGTATGTGGATCACCTGAAAAAAGAAATTGCTGATTTCTCGGGAACGCTCACCAAATCACAGGATAAGAAATGGAAAGCCTTTAAAGAAAATCTTTTCGAAGGGATTTCGTATTATGAAAATATGTTTGCTCAATCAAAATTCTTTCAATCAGAATTAAATACAATTAATAATCAGCTTCAACATTATAAAATGATGCTTTCAGGGATTGAAATTCCTGTATTTGAAAAATAAAACGACAAAAGAGTTTAATTTTCACATTGTCATTCTGAACGGAACAAAATGCAGTGAAGAATCTTTATTCACAAAAATAGATCAGACCATTTTTGGAGCATGTCAAAAATATAAACGACTTTATTAAGAGGCTGTGATAATTTCGCTCAGTAATCCTTATGTATTTGGTTATTAAGTATTTTTTTTGTTGACAAGACTCAATAGGTCATGTTTGAAATTATTTTTTGATTAAAAAGATTAATGCAAAGTTGATGAATAATTTTGCTTTATTCTATGTGAGCAAAGTGATGCGATTTCATCGCTGATAAAGCTGTGTGTTTATCCATACGCTTCGACGAATCAACTTTGTTGATTTTATTCTTTGCTCCCTGAAAATAGACATCATGAAGCTAAAGCTTTGCGTTAGAAAAACAAGCTATCAGTAGATTATCTTTTAAATCAAAAAATCCTTAAAGAATGTGATTTAGAAATTATCACAGGCTCTAAAAAGTAAAACCTTCAAATTAAAATCTGAAGGTTTTTTGAATTTTTCATTTAAAGTTCTTATCATTGCACCCATGAAAAAGATGATGTGTGTTGTACTGCTGTTTTTCACGTCTATGTGCGTGTTTTCTCAAATTAAAGCAAGAATTATTGGCATAAAAGACGGAGATACTGTTGTTGCTTTATTGGCAGATAAGACTCAGGAAACGTTACGTTTGGCGGAGGTAGATTGCCCCGAAAAGAAACAGCCTTTTGGCAACAACGCCAAACAATTTACAAGTTCACAAGTCTTTGGTAAAGAGGTTATATTTTACAGAGTGACTAAAGATCGATACCGAAGAACCATTGCCAAAATATTTTATGATGATAAATATCTTTCTGCGGAGATTATTAAATCCGGTTATGGATGGTGGTATTTTAAAGCGTCTAAAGATCTTCAGTTACAGGAATATGAAATGCTGGCAAAGAAAAAGAAACGAGGCTTATGGGCAGATAAAAACGCCATGTCTCCATGGGATTTCAGGAAAATGAAAAAAGAGGAATCAAAAGCTGCTAAATTAAAAGTATAAAACTTTTGCTTATCAAATTAAAAATAAAACCTCCGAAATAAATTCAGAGGTTTTGGTATTTTAAAATTAACTTTCTGTAAGCCCTTGCGTCACGTCTAAACCTTCCATGACATCTAAACTTTGGAACTTTTGTTGTAGTTGCATGGTTTCAGGTACTTTTACCATAGAATTGACCGTAACGTGAGGCCAGTTAATAGGTTGTGCAGATCCTGTAGCCGGGAAAACCAGATTGATCGTTTGTGAATATTGCAATATCTGACTTGGATTTCCTTCGCTGTCTACAATATCCTCAATCCAGAAGGTAGCATCCATTTTTGTGGCGTTTACATTGGTTTGGATGAATGGGATATTTAAGATTCCTCCGTTGGCATCGGGTGTGTCGGTAGACATTTGAATGACAGTCATATTACTTACACCGCCTGTTCCTACTAAACCTTGCAATGTAGATTCAAGGAAAGCATTGGGGTTGACCTGATTAAATGGTGCAAATTGCGGTTTTCCGGTAATCTGATCCGAATACCCCAACTGAACAATTCTTTCACCATTCAATAAAGTAGGAATTGAAGAAGCCGGACTAAAAAAATCTGTTCCCGGAGTACCCTTTTCAGATGAGCTTCCAAGGGCCAATAATGAATTTCCGTGAGGAATGGTAGACATTCGTGCAATGGTATATCCTCCGTTGGGCTGACCTAAATTTAAAAACAACCCGGTTTCCACATGAATCGTAGATCCTGCAGGAAAACCACGCTCATTGCAAAAACTACTCTCACATGCGCTTATAATTTGCTGTTCATACAAAAGACCGAAGATCATTTGTTCTACTTGCTGTCCTTTGACAACAGGACCACGATTTCCGGCCTGTATCACCACCGGATTAAAGGTCAATGTTTCGGTGTAAGGAATGACTTCAAAAACAAATCCTTTATCCTGTCCCGGAACTGAAATGGTATTCCAACCCGCTGATATATCCGATGCGGGAACGTCAACGTTTTTCCAGGTTCCTACAAGAGGTGCCAAAGCACCAAGATCCGAGGCAGAAACTCTTTCAAGAGGAAGGACTTGTGCGCCTAATGTTAATCCTCTCATTTTGCTTTCTAAATTCATGATTTTTAGTTTTTAGGGTTAAGAATTTTTAGAAAATTTTCTTGCTAGCCTGTAAGTCATTGCCATGGCGGTATACGTAGGATTCCAGCTACCACACGTTGGGAAAATAGCACCGCCTAAAACGTATAAATTGTCTGTCTCATGCATTTTTCCGTACGAATCTGTCACCGAATCTTTAGCGCTGTTGCCCATCCACATCACTCCGGCTTCATGAATGAGATTATAGTCTCTAATGCTTGCCATATCAGGCTTTTGAGAAGACCAGGTTTTATTGTCACTTTGTAAATATTCAGCTTCATTTCCATTGCCCATTACATCTGCTACCTGATAAATTACGCGGTCTACCTCATCCCAAACTTCGGATTCTACTTTGGGTAATGAAAAATTAATCTTGGTAATTCCTTTTTGTAAATCAATATAGTTGGTAGATGCAGCAGTTCTTTCGCCCTTAATTTCAGCCATACATTGTAAAAGGAAATAGACATAATGATCATCCATGTATAGATCAAGATTAGTAGGATCAGGAATTACTCGGTAAAGATCTTCTTCCTGCTCTTTGCCTTTCGGATTGTAAATACATGAAATATGGGTATGAAACTCTCTTCCCAACGTCATTCCTGAAAGATATAAAGCGGCAACCTGCAGCAGATCATTGCTTACTTCGGCTGCTTTTTTAGGAAAACGAACCAAGATCTGCGAACGCATATGTCCGATAAAGTTTCTTCCTAATAATTTATTTTCGGGGAAAGCAGGCTTCACTAAGGTTATAGGTTCTATTACTCCAAGGGACAAAATAACTTTTGCTTTTTTAGTGCTGATTTCTCCTTGCGTTGTGCCGATATGTGAGATTCCTTTCTTATCTCTTTTTAATGATGTTGCCTCACAATTAACAAGAACATCAATGTGATCTTCATGTTTTTGAATATCATCAACCAAAATATTAACAGGTGAAAAACGCTGCCATGATTTATTGGAATTTAAAGTGGCCATGGCTCCGTCCAAAGAAGAAGCTCTGTCGTAATAATCACTTGTTGGGATTTTATCTAAATTTTTAAACAATCGTTCACGCATTACTCTATGAAAATCTCCGGTATATCCATTGATCTCAATGGTAGTAGAACGGCCGATGAATTGATCTACAAGATTCCATTCCAGTTTTAATCCTTCAATCACGTCTTGAGGCCAATCAGGCATTTGTGCAGCAGAAGGTTGTGGAACCCAAGCATTCCAATACAAGGCTCTTCCACCTAAAAAAGGAATTTGCCCGTGAATATTGTATTTTTTATCAGACATCTCCCAAGGTTGGGCGGTGGTGTAGTTAAATACCGTTTGATAGGCTGGTGGTAAATTCTGATAATGCTCAGGAAGCAATAGGTTTCCCTTTTCCAATACAAGAATTTTACATTTTGGTTCTAGTTCCATCATACGATGAATAAAAGTTGTTCCGTAAGCACCGCCTCCTATGACAATATAATCATACGCTTTGCCTTTTATTTTTTCCAGATCAGTGAAATAAATGGCATCTAATTTTGATAAATAGCTCATTGCTTTTGTTTTTAAATGTAATAAGCTCTTGTTTGAATGGCTGCAGGAGCAGACATACTTGTACGTAAAGCAAAAGCTGGAGTATCTCCGATTAGGATTTCCATATCTTTTTTCATTTGGTGATCAGATTTTCCGTAGGTCATCTGCACCCGTTTTTTACTTTCCTTTTCATTTAAAAAGTGAAGGCAAGTCGGTTGTAAGATGTTCCAACGGCAACCAATTAATTTTCCTTCAAACTTTCCATATTCGGTGATAGGAGAGAAGGCTGCCATTTCAGGAATAAGATCTGCAACATCTGCCACACAAGTGAAAATTGATTCTTTAGCGTTTTTAGGATCGTTACAAGTTACTGTCCATTTATTTTGTCCGGGAACATTCAGTGAAGGAAGATTGGTGGTAAATGTTGTTTTGAATTTTGGTTCGCCAAACAATTCTATTCCGGCTTTAATGGCCATATCAGCATCACAAGGAACCCAAACGCGTTTGTGTCCCATTAATTTTGTTTGCTCTTCACCACGAAGATATTCTTCGGCTGTTACAAAGGCTACAGTATCTTTTTGAGATTCTGGATAAGAAACGATGTTGAGCTCGATTTCCTGTGTTGTACTTGCTCCGTCTGGAAACTGACCTGTATAGTTTTGGAAATTGAAACTAACCAAAGCTTTTCCTTTGAAATCAGCAGCAATCAGCCCAGTATTTTCAAGGTATTTTAATACTTTTTTTCGGTCTATAAGAAAGGCAACTTCAATGTTGAATAGGGTAGCGTAATAAAATGGTAATCCAAATCCTTTTGGAATTGGAGGTAATTGATTTTTCATGGGAATAAGTTTTTATGGTTTATTGTTATTTTTAACTTAATAATTCAGCTGTGTTTTCCAGTATGTTTGTCATGCTGGAAGCATCTAGGCTCGAATCTTTCTAAACTTTTCTAATACGATATTTAGATCCTTACAGGATGACAAGCTTCGTGGATATTCTTCAAATGTTTAAATGAAGGATTACAGCCCTAGCCCTGATTATAACGACATCCTTTTTGGTTGCGGCCGGAGCGAAGCGGAGGCCGTAACTAAAAAGATATAGTGGAAAGCAGGAATAAGCTTCTAATAAAAAAATAAAGTTTAATTTGTTGATTTAAAACCTTATAGGTTTCTGAAACCTATAAGGTTGAGTGTGTTTGTTTGAATTAATAAGATTAAATCAAAATTTTATTCTTTATGATAAGGACATCCAGAAGGCGGATTGGCAACGCGCTCAGAAACTGCAGCGGTTGTCGTCATATTCATTGCAGGAGGTGCATTGAAGAATTCCTGTTCAATTACTTTTCTCTGATCTGCAGGAATATCCTCTATTTTACGAAGCGTATTTACTTGAATATGAGGCCAGCTTGTGGTACCGCCATCATTTCCGAAATCAAATTCGAAAAATATAATTTGTTCGTATTGCAACTGAAGAATTTCTTTTCCATCTTCAATTACAGTTTCAATCCAAAGATTAAAATCTATTTCAACGGTGGGTACAAAACGATTAACAAAAGGAACGTTTAGAATTCCACCTTGCGCTCCAGTTTGCATTTTGGATGATAATTGAACAAGTACATAATTGGCAACATTTTGTCCGCTCAATGTGTCTCTTAATCTCATATCCGGTCTTACGCAATAAGGATATAGCTCATCTGCCAATATTCTCTGCGTATAGATTTTGTTTGAACCAGGGTCGTTTTTATCAGTTAAAGTCTCGTGTACCCAAGCCGGAGCCGGTTCGTCAAGGTTAATAGGACCTCCCGCACCTCCCATAGTTGGTGAGATAGCAAGATGAGGAGGATTCCAAGTTGCGATACCAGTAGGGAACTTTGGAGCACCGTTTCTAAGGTAATATACTTTATTATCTTTACTTTCAGGGGTAATATCTCCCAATACCGTAATCGTGCTTCCGTGAGGGATAACTCCACTTCTTGAGATCGAATAATCAGGAATAAAATAAGGACCTTTAATCCCATCCATTGGTTTTACTTCCTGTGCAGGAATGATTTCATAATATTGCTGTCCTTCTTTTAATTGACTCAAAAGAATGTATGAAGAGTTACCGTTTTCGTCTTTTACTTCAACCAAAGGTTCGTTTCTGTATTCTCCTTTGTATCCGTATTTTTCAAAATCCTCCTCAGAAAAAGCGTGAATTCCACGATCTCTTTTGATGGTTTCTTCAGTTGCAGCATAATTGTAGACATCACTCAGCCATAGATACATTCCGTTTTCTTCGTGAATTCCGGCGTATTGTAAATCTGGATTTCCTTCTACTTTATTTACACTTTTAATGGTTTGATCGTATTTTACAGCACCACAAAATAATTCCGTTGCACCACCACGATTACGAACACCACCAGGAACGATTTCAAATGTTAATTTTTCGATATATTCTTCAGTATCAAAACTGAATTTTCCTGGAATAGTACTTGGGTTTGTACCTGGAGAAGGCATAATAGTGGTATGGATACCGCTTCCTAATGATGGTCTGTCTATGTTTTTATTGTAATTGGCATTATAACTTACCCATGTTCCATTTAATGCTTCTAAAACACCGTAATCTACATTATTTGCTATTTCCTGTAATTTTTCTTCTCTAAAAGGTCTAACAGGATCATCGATCAAAAGTTTCGAGTAACCCTCCATAAGATTGGCGAGATAGCCTTTTTGACTTTCATCTGAACTCTTGCGGAATAATTGATTTCCTTCAAGACTTTCTTTTTTTCTTTTAAGCATGGTGTATTGTTTTTATGGTTATTAATTACTTGGATATTCGAACGTTGGACCTGCGTTGTATTGAGAGTCCAATGGCTGGCTCATCAGTCCCACAGCCTGCTCTTTCAGCGCATACATATACATGATCGATTTTTCTAATTCTTTTGCATCCCCTTCTACAGCTGCCTGAATGGCATCTAATAAATTTTTATAGGTTTGGTTAAATGCTTTTCCTTGCGCGTACAATTGCGGATTCAATTGATAATCTGCAATTTTAGGATTCGGCTTCATAGGATAAGCAGCGCTCCATTCTACAGGTAAAGCTTTTCCATTGGGTGGAGTAGTAACAGGCATCATTCCGTTTTCATCCATAAAGGGTTCGTATTTACCATTTAAATAATAATGTTCATGGAAGATTTCTTTAAATCTGAAATAATGGGCTAATTCCATTCCTTCTTCGAACTGAGAAGGATCTACATCAAAAATGGATTCATCTGCACCTTCTCCCTGGCCTTTAATTTCCTGGAAAACAGCAATTACGCCTGATAATGCCTCCACAGCGTGTAATTTTCCACCACTTCCGTAATATTGTTCCGGACGAATTTGTTTTGCTGGGTTTCCAGTAAAGATTCCTCCTGTATTCAATTCTTCAAATGTTTGTGGTAGTTTTCCGTTGGCTTTGTAATAAGCAATGATTTGGAAAACAACGATGTAAAAGAATAAAACATCATAATATTCACCAATCGTGTGAACATTTTCCATAATGAAAGCCTTCATATTCTCCAGCGTCCAGTGATTATTTTCCTGTACAGATGAACTTTTAAGGAATGATCTGTTTTCTTCAATATGATCATATACCGGCGCTTTTACGAAGGCACTGCTCGGACTTTCAATGGCAATAAATGTAGCAATGCTGTTCGTAGAAAATGTTTCTAAACCTACGAAGAAATCTACATTCATCGGTAATTTCATCGGGTAGGTAGGGTAGTTTTGAGGCTTGTTTACAGAAGGTTGAATACTTACTGCATTCATCACATTACAAACCATGATCATGTGAAGCATTTCTTCTACCGCAACACTTCTGATAATTTGTGAAGCCAATACATTCTTGCCATCTTTTATAGAATACAAAGCGGTAAGATAGGGTGGAATCGTTGAATGTTCAATAAGAATAGCGGTCTGCAAAAGATCTTGTAATGCAGTACGGTAATTCATATTTACTAATCCACCTTTTTTCGCTGAAGGAGCTTTTTTTGCCTCTAATTGGTCAACGCTTATTTCCTGAAAAGTAGGTGATCCAAACTGAGAACTTAGGTAATCATTAAATTCATTAATCTGATCATTCAGTAACAAGTTAGTAAGTGTTTTACTGTGGTATTTCAATCCTTCCAACCAATCTTCTTTATTTATTGTGGTGTCGAATAATAAAGTTTGTAAAGAAATGGCTTCTTCAACGATGGTGTTTTTGCTTAATAAAGAACCTTTTAATAGAGTTTGTTCAGGTTCTGCTTTAGTGATTAGTCTTTGTCTCATGGTTTCAGTTTTTAAATTTGTTTTCTAAATCACTCAAAATAGATTCTACCGAACGAATCGTGAATGCTGCTAAAGTTAAAGTTGGGTTTGATGTTCCCAGTGTCGTCATATTTCCTGCGCCAACGATGTATAAATTCGGGTGATCCCATGATTTACAATAGCTGTTGGTTACAGAGTCTTCTGCATTATCGCCCATTCTGTGAGTACCTACAATGTGGCCGGCTCCATTATAAGAATACCGTACGTTGTTGTACATAAAAGTATTTTTGTCTGCCTCAGTATACTTTGTGAAATCATCAATGCCTAATCTTTTAAACATCTGATCAGAAGCTAATTTAGCTTGCTCCATCGATTTCATTTCGTACTCCGTTAATTCATAATGAATAACAGGACGGGGAATTCCCAACGCATCCAGATACTGATCATTAATGGTCACTCTGTTGTTTGGGTTGGGTAATTGTTCAATCTCAAAATGAAATAAAACCTGTCTTGAAAGTCGGTACGCCAACGCTTCTTTTAATTCAGCTCCAAAAAGACCTTGTCCTAAAAATTCTGAAACATCTGATCCCGGAGAAAATGTAGGCCAGCTCCATCCCCAATTGTCTAGCGGAGAGATCCAGGCTGAAAACTCACTTCTGAAATTACCATCACGGAAAGACGAAATATTGGTGGTAGAACCTGGACCTCTGTACGAATAAATAGGTTCTGGGAATAGTCCCCAAGTCAACATTACCATGTGATCCATTAAGTTTCTTCCTACCTGATCGCTTCGGTTGGCAACGGTTTTTTCAACTTTTTGTCCGTTTTCGATAACGGTATATTTTGAATTCAATAAAATCTTTGGATTTTCAAAAGCATTGGCCGCAAGGATGACAATTGAATCTGATGTGTCAATTACTTCCTCAACAAAATCAGTCTTCTCTTTAGAAAAATATTTACGAAGGTGAATTTTTGAAATTTTCTCCTGATCGTTTTGGTCAACGCTTACTTTATATACAACACTTTGAGCCTGAACATCAATGTATTCGTGTTTTTTAAGATTTTCGTTTTTATTCACTTTATACAACGCTTTTTTCAATGTTTTCAACGCATTGTATTTTGCCTGAACCGGACAGATCGGAACACATGAAGCATTTCCTTCGCAACGCTCTCCCATGTAAGGATTCCAGACAGATCCTAACGCTTTATATTCTTCGTTTTCAATATTATTTAATGATAATTTGTATCCTGAATCTGTAGAATTAGCTTTAATGATTTTTGCTTTTCCATACGCCAGATTAGGAGTAGAATTTCTTCCCTGAGGAGACGGAACCATTGTTAAAGGAAAGTCTTCAAAATTTAACTGAACACTGGTTCCTTTAAGACCATTAATGATCTTCTGATCCATATAACTTTGAGGAATTTCATCCATCGGAAAAACATAGTCTTTGCCATAATAATCTTCCATGCTTTCTGAAATAGGATATTCCTGTGCCGCCACATTTCCTGAAACCCCGATCTCAAATTCAGCCATTTCATAATAAGGTTTTAAAGCATCATAATCAATGGGCCAGTTGATTCCCGTTTTTACATCAGAATCTGGTTTATTGATTTCGATACCATATTTTTCGGTAAGTCTGAAATCATTCGGAAGCATTCTTGGCGTGGTTCCCAACCAGTGAAGTGTTGTTCCACCACCAACTCTGATGGCATCACTTGCAAAAAGCATCGGACCAAACTGAACTAAATATCCATTCTTATCCGGAAATGGAAGCGTAATCTTTTCCATATCCAAAATGTCAGGTGATGGCGCCTGTTTTAAATTCGGGTAAGGAGAATTCGGAACTTTAGCCTCTTCCATATAAAACTTACGAATGTACTCGTTATAGGTGGTCAATGATGACGATGAATCCAGTTCTAATCCGGCTTCCAACCCAGCTTCATACATTAGAATAGATAGTTCTCTGGCATTATTAGGATTATCTATTTCTGCACGGTAAACCATTTTACCTTTTTCGGTATCAAAAACATGATCGGTCAAAAGTTTAGCGATCAATGATCCTGCGATCCCCGTTCCTACGATGATTACGTCTTTTTTGAATTCTATATTGCTCATGAGTTACTGTTTACAGGTTGAACGGCCCAAGATTTAAACCCAGGTTGTTTGGCTCCCGGCGGATGGGCATGCATGACATTCCAAACCAGACTTTCTTTATAGGATAAGTCATTCACATAAGCGCCTTCCCAAGTTCCCAAATACCACATCGTGATAATGCTGCTTGACATCTGCTGCATTCCCGGATCTGCCATGATTTCAGACTGAATAGCATTTCTTAATTGATCTTGACTGAAAGAATTTTCAAGGACAGATTTTGCAACATTCAGAAACTCTAAAAAGGTTGCGATTTCAATCTGCCCTAAGATATGTCTGTAATAAATTTCTGCTAAGCCGGTGGACTGCAACTCGTTCGCAGAAAATCCTGTGAGAGATCCTGAGATCGACATAAACACGTCATAATAGTAATCATCGACGTTAAGGATTTTGTTAATAATCATTTCGTTTAAATTTTGATGGTTGATGTTTTTTTAATGAGCAGCGTATCATTTTATAGCATGATATGTTGCTCATTGACTCTAGTTATCAATTTTTGTTTATTCAAAATTAGAATGTTCAAATCGTTTTAATTTCAGTATTTATACTTAATTTATATTTCAGAAATGTTATTTAAAATGAGTCTAGATAAGGCTTGTATTGAATTTTTAGAGTATTTATTAATGATAAATAACTGAGCAAAAAAGATGGTAAGAACTAACAAAAATTTTAGTCGTTGAAAGGTTTTTATGGCTGAGAATCTTTATTGTCTCATTTGTAGAAAATAAGTAAATTGGCTGAAAGAATATTTATATATGATTTTACAAAAACTAAGCATCATCATTATTACCACTTTTAGCTTTATTGCTACGGCACAGACAAGTAAAAAGGAAATGTCCAAATTGATTCATGATGAATTTCAGTTTGCAGACAAGCAGTATAAATATTTAATGAAAGCCATTCCACAAGATAAGATGCCGCAATCTTACAAAGCTTCAGAAGGAAAAGTTGTTACTAAAGATATCAGTTGGTGGTGCTCTGGTTTTTATCCGGGTTCTTTGTGGATGATCTATGAACAAACGAAAGATTTAGAGATTAAAAAAGAAGCAGAAAGAACGCTGTCATTAATAGAATCCAACAAAACATTTACTCGTGATCATGATCTTGGTTTTATGATGTTTTGCAGTTTTGGAAATGCTTACAGAATTACAAAAGATCCAAAATATAAAGAAATTATTTTAGCTTCAGCAGAGTCTCTCTCTACAAGATTTCGACCGGGAATGCAGGCAATTTTGTCTTGGGATAAAATGGCAGATTTCAAAGGTCCGGTTATTATTGATAATATGATGAATCTGGAAATGTTGGTTTGGGCATCCCAAAACGGAGGCAATAAAAAGACAGCAGAAATTGCGATTGCTCATGCCAATACTACGATGAAAAACCATTTTCGTCCCGATTATAGTTCATATCATGTAATTGATTATGATAAAAATTCAGGAAAGGTTTTAAGCAAAAAAACATTTCAAGGGTATTCAGATTCTTCGGCTTGGGCAAGAGGGCAAGGTTGGGCGTTGTATGGATATACGATGATGTACAGATTGACCAAAGATGAAAAATATTTAAGTCAGGCGCGAAATATCGCGAAATTTATTCTTAATAACCCCACCTTACCGGAAGACAAAATTCCATATTGGGATTTTAATGATCCTAAGATTCCAAACGTTCCGAGGGATGCTTCTGCGGCGGCTATTATTTCTTCTGCTTTACTTGAATTAGGACAATTTACGAAAGGAGAGGAAAAGAAAAATTATATTGGAGTTGCCAAAAAAATGCTGATCAATTTATCAAGCGAAAAGTATCATGCAAAATTAGGGGAAAACGGAGGCTTTTTATTAATGCACAGCACAGGCGGATTACCGCTAAACTCTGAGATTGATGTTCCGTTGATCTATGCAGATTATTATTTTCTTGAAGCACTGAAAAGATATAAGGATTGGTATTTGTAAGGTTTACTTGGTAATTTAGATTTAGCCACAGACTTCTTTTTAAAATAGCCTGCTAAAATATATTCACAAATACAGCTAACTTTTCTTTAACAGTATTTTTATCATTCCAGAGGAATCTAAACTTAGTTGTTAGAATGACAATCATGATAAGAACAAAACTAATTCCTAAAAGCAAAGCTTTACGATAAAAAAGACCTCCAATTTATTCTTTAATCTCTTCAGTAATTTGTCTTAAAAATTCTGAATAGTTAAAAATATATTAATTTTCGACTGTATTTTATTTTTAGTCTAAAAAAGTTGTAAATTTGCATCAGAAATTAATTAATGGCTAACGAAAATTTTAAAACTCAGGTAATTACCGCTGCACAAAAACTGTTTCAGGAACGTGGATTGGGAATGGTAACGATGGAAGATGTTGCTAAAGCTGTTGGAAAAGGGAAAAGTACGCTGTATTATTATTTTAAAAGTAAAGAAGAAATCTTTAATGCTGTATTAGATTCCGAAATTAATGATGTGGTAGTGGAAACATTAAAAAGACTGAGCCTACATGATATTTTGATAGATAAGCTCAAAGCTTTTGCTCATACAAAATTTGAGATGGTTCAAAAAAGAAAATCATTGTATAAAGCCATGGAAGCCGGAATGGATGCTGAAGCATTTTCTCAATATATGGAAGCGAAGAAGGAGATTCACCAAAAGTATTTGCAGAAAGAGATCCTGATTTTGCAACAAGTATTCTTTAATGCAATGCAGCGAGATGAGATTCCCGAAATGGATATAGATCAAACTGAAAAAAAGATATTCCTGTTTCTTTCATCCATAAGAGGGATCAATAGAGAGTTTGTTGTTCATGGAAATCCGGAAGATGACGGAAAAGATACGCTAGACCTGTTCTGTGAATTGTATTATCGGGGAATCCGATAATATTTTTTTTAATTTATTTTCGACCAATTTTTAATTTTAGTCTAAAAAAGTATTATGAATTTTGCGAATGCCTTCAGAGTTTTTAAATCCCGAGATTACCGTCTTTTTTTTACCGGACAACTAATTTCTAGAATAGGGATGTGGATGCAGCGTACCGCCGTGATCTGGGTGATTTATAGTATGACAAACTCTGTGTTGATGGTGGGTGTTGCCACTTTTGCAGAACAATTTCCTTCTTTTTTGCTGTCGCCGGCGGGAGGAATTACCGCAGACCGTTACAATCGATATAAAATTCTAATGGCTACTCAGCTTATTTCTGCATTGCAGGCGGTTTTACTAACAGCTTTTTACATGTATGGATATCATTCTGTTGCTTTGTTGTTGGGATTAAGCCTTATGCTGGGGATTGCCAATGCTTACGATATTCCGGCTCGGCAGGCTATGGTGAATGATTTGGTAAAATCTAAAGATGATCTGCCCGCTGCCATTGCCATGAATTCTTCACTTAATAATCTTACCCGATTACTAGGCCCCGCTTTAGCAGGAATTGTTATTGCCAACTATGGAGCAGCGATATGTTTTGGAAGTAATGCGATAAGTTTTATAGCCGTAATCATTTGTTTAAATATGATCCGTTTTCCGATATACAAAACTCCTTTGAAAAGGAAAAAACCATGGACAGATTTCAAGGAAGGGTTTTATTATATGAAAAAGGAGCCGGAGATTTCAAGAACGCTTTTGCTTTGTAGCTTGGTCAGTTTTTTTGTCATTACCTATAATACACTGCAGCCCTATTTTGCTAAGACTGTATTTCACGGAGATGCAGCAACATACGGATATATGAATGCAGCAGCAGGATTGGGGGCTTTTACCAGTACTTTATTCATTGCTTCACAGAAAAAAACGGGTAACTTGAAAACTATCCTTTTTTTCAATCTCCTGTTGTTAGGGTCGGGATTAATTGCGATGTCATTTGTGAAAGTTCTACCGGTTTTCATCCTCTTCTGCTTTATCTGTGGATTTGGAACAATGTCTATCATGCCCATCTGTAATACTATTATTCAAACGGTTTCTGTAGCAGAAATGCGTGGTCGTGTTATTGGTTTTTTTGCCATGGCAACGTTGGGAACATTACCATTGGGAAGTTTGGTTATTGGATGGCTTTCTAAGTATATAAGCGCCCAACACTGTCAATTAGGGCAGGGAATTTTATGTCTTATTATTGGTTTGTTTTTCTACCGATTTTTAATGGGTAAAAAGAAAATGGAGGTAAATGATGAGGTCATCAACAATCAAAATAAAGAAGAAATAGTATTAACCCATAAATAATATAAAAATGCAAAACAAAAATTCCACTGCATTATTGGTTCTCGATATGCAGGAGCATCTATTGGGAAGATTAGAAGAAAGTGATAAGCTTATCGGAGCAGTATCAAAATCTATACAGTATGCCCGAGAAAATAACATTCCCGTGATATATGCCGTCGTAGGTTTTAGAAAAGGTTTTCCGGAAATAAGTATCCATAACAAAACATTCAGCAATGTACCGCTTGCGTATGAGAAATTAGATATGCAAGATTTTATGAAAATTGTACCTCAATTGGCTCCTTTAGAAAACGAACCTGTTGTTATTAAGAAAAGATTCAGTGCTTTCGTAGGGAGTGATTTAGAAGTTATTTTAAGATCGCAAAATGTTAAACATCTTGTAATGTGTGGGGTGGTAACAAGCGGCGTTATTTTGTCTACGGCATTGGAAGCGGCTGACAAAGATTATCAAATCACCATTTTATCAGATGGCTGTTATGATCATCAACCTGACGTTCATCAAATGCTGATGGAGAAAATATTTCCAAGATATGCAGAGATTCAAACCTGTGAAGAATGGGTAAATGATTAAATGAAAATGCCTAATAGGCTTTATATTGGGCATTTTTATTTATTAATGTGAAATATATATTAATGATTTCTATTTAATAGGAAATTCAATATCTCACAAAGGTAGACTACTATATCTTTCTTCAAGTTTTTTTATCCAACTCTCTCTTTCTTTTCCATTATTAAAAAT
This sequence comes from Chryseobacterium polytrichastri, assembly GCF_900142445.1. Lineage (GTDB taxonomy): Bacteria > Bacteroidota > Bacteroidia > Flavobacteriales > Weeksellaceae > Chryseobacterium > Chryseobacterium polytrichastri. Next base: position 17,275 of record NZ_FRAV01000032.1, read on the forward strand.
AACAACTCCATTATCAGCCGTTTGTATTTTAAATCTAGTTTTATTGAATGTGGCCTTAGAGATATTTTTATAGTTTTTTGAATTTGGAAGTTTAAAAGTTTTATTTTTCTTTTTGAATTTTTGAAGAGTAAATACAAAGTCTTTTTTTTCATCATAAAGAGAAACAATAAAACCAGGTAGGCCATTAAATTTATAAGGCCCAAAGTCAATTGGAATATCTTTACTAAACCAAGCATACCAAACTCTTCCGTAAGCATTAGTCTTAGCTAATTGCATTGTAACATTTTCTTCTTTTTTCATTTTATCTAAAATTATCCAATTTAACTTCTGATTTTCAGAATAAGATAATTTAGCATCAATTACTGATTCAAAGGTTTTAAACGAATTTTTATCAAATAAAACTTTTTCATTGAAATCACTTTCATAGCCTGCTAACTGCACAGGGTCTTTTATATCTATTGTGTCTTTTGCATAATTGATTGAGCTTTGAAAGAAAGATTTTTTATCAGTAGCATCAATGAACATAATGAATTGTTCATTACTTTTTTTTCCATTCATTGTATAATCTAGCTTATATGTACAGACATAATTAGATTTAAAATCTTGAGCGGAAAAAAAATTGATTGTATAGATTAGGAAGAAGAAGAAGAAGAACTTTTTTAAATTCATTTTAATATTGTGTAACTTATAAATAGGTTCGCCAAAATGACGAATGTATTGCTAGATTTGATTGCAATTATAAATAAAATATTTAGATAAGTATATAGGTATTTTCCCTCTATTTTAAATTAATGTTTTTCCTTTTACATAAAAATATTATAGACTCTAGGCTTTTATAGAGTTTTTTCATTTTTCAAAACCTCCTGAATATATCCTGACAGTATTTTCGTATTATTCCCATAATGATGGTCTCCCAGAATATGTTTCATTTGATAATTGGTGGTAAGAGTGATTTGCTGATAAGGGAAATGAGCAAATTCAAAATTGCTTAAAATTAAGGTGAGCGGAACATTTTTCATTTTATTGATTTCCGGAATTACAGGAAGACTGCCTTTAGGTTCCATTCCAAAATATTCTTTAAGATGGATTTTAAAATCAGTGGTTTTTGAAGGTCCGACGATGAAAACATGCTGAATTTTCTTTTTAAAATGATCTGTGAAATGATTATACACAAAAGACGTAACATCAGCTCCAAAGGAATATCCGATGAGGATCACATCTTGATTTTTTCGTCCATGAAGTTGTTTAACGATATATTTTTCGATGGCCTTAGAAGTTTGCTCAGGAGTTTTCTGCTCCCAAAAATAGATCTTTGTATTTAATGCAAAAACGTCATATCCCATCGCGTGAAAGTCTGCACCAAGCCCTTTTGAAAAAGAATTAAACCCCGCATCTCCGCTGATATAAAAGATAATGGGCTTATGGGTATGAGAATTCCATGAAGTGATTTGAAAATCATCTTTGTAAGTACAAGCGCACAGAAAGAGCATGGGCAAAACTCTCAAAATAAGTTTGAATGGATTTTTCATGGTTTCATCACTTTATTAAGCGAAGCCGGAATTTGTATTAAATCGAAATCACTGTTATAGACCAAGTATTTATTTTCCCATGTATCAGCATATTTTTCCTTAAAGTTTCTAAGAGTCTGATATGATTTAAAGCTGCCGATTCTCTGGTACGCAAACTGTAAAACATCCTCCGCTGTATTGCTTGGTTCCTGCATTCCTGCCATGGGAGTCATTCCCATATTAATATATTTAAGATCTTTTGCTTTGGCATATTCCACCAATTTTACAATAAGAAGATCCGTGCTGCCTCCAGGAGCATCTTCTGTTTTTCTAATCATATCATAGCTGCATTCATCAGGGGCGCAATGAGGAATGATGTTCAGAAAAGCAACGCAATTATGCTCGGAATCCAAGATAAGAATCAGATCTTGAAGTTTTACGGTTTCTGCGTCAAACATTCCTTCTGCGAACACAATTTCTTTTTTATCAGATTCTGTCAACCATAAATCAGATACTTTTTTAATTTTCTCAATAATTTCTTCTGAATGAGGAGCATGTAGTATTTCAGCTGAAAATCCTGATTTTTCTAATCCATTAATGCTGTTTCGTATAGATTTTCTGTCTTTTCCGGTAAGGGTGAATTTATCAGCATCCAATATCGCATCCTGTCCAATAAAAAGTTTTTGCTTTCTTAAGGGGTTAAAATAAATTAATCCGCTTTCTCCAACTCTATAATAGCAAGTCTTTAAATTATTTGCTAAACAGTAATCATCAAACTCGCGGATAAGATGGGTTTTATCTTTTTCAACACATACAGGTTCCTCAAGCACTACGGCGAATCCGTTGGCTGTTCTGAAGGAAACAAATCCTTGAACATCTTCCGAGAAATAGAACTGCTTTTCCTGAGTGAGTTTAAAATAATCTAACGACGAGTTTCCGTATTCCTGTACCAGATTTTGTGCATTGCTTAGGTTTTCATCATCATCCTGTTCAATATGAATATTCATCCTGTAAAAGGAGAAAATAAGAATAAGCCATGAAGCTATCCCTAAAATATAGTTAAGATCCTGAAAGTCTCTTGCAAAGTGAGTGTTGGGAGTAAGCCCCGAATCTCTAAACAGTAAAAAGGTATGTAAAGTATAATATACCGCCTGCTCTTTTGTGAAATCAATCCCAAAATGTTTGGCACTGATAAAATAAAAGGCAACACAATCAAAAATAAAGATGATGGTAAAAATTCCTAAAAATGAACTGAAGCCTCTATGGATGGATATTCTTTTCGCTTTTAAAATGTATTCTTTCCTGCTGTATATCAATAAAGCTAAGGTAAATACGGCGAATAAAGCTTCTTCATAATCCAATGCTTTTGTAAGATTAAATACTGCGGAAGTAATGGTAAGCATCAGAGCAAAGTACCAAGCTCTTTTAGAACCTCGGAAAAGATTAGCGGAGGTAACCAATAATAAAACACCGGAAATAAGCGTCAGTATTTTAGAAAGGTGAATAGCTTCCAGTGGCAAATAGTTTTTCAACAGATGAATCCTCTCTGCCAATGCGGGTGTGATCACAGAAAGGATATTAATGATTCCCAACAAGAAGATCATAAAAACAGGTAATACTCTGGCAAACAGCTTTCTTCCACTCCAGAGATAAGAAACAATTCCCAATACTAATGGAAGCCAGAACTCGAAAAAACGATAGAGGAGTGTTACGCCTAAACCATCAGAATGGCTGTATCCAAAATTAGCAAGGATAAATGTTAATGAAAATTCTACCGCTCCCAATCCACGAAGAAATGGCGAAACAATCATTAGTAATATGGAAACAACATAAGAAATTGCCGCTGCAGCAAATGAAGCAGGAACACCAAATGCATACATAGCGATTAACAAATGAAGAACACCACAGCATTCAATGGCTATTGAAACAAGAACGGTGTACCAAAATTGTTTTTGATCTACTTCGCTGTTAAATATTTCTTCAGCAGAACTGATAGCGCTTGGGAACTTTTTCTCAAAAAATTGATAGGCTGCGTTTTTCTTTCGGAATGAAATAAAAATAAAATAGCATAGGAGAAGAACTGCCGTCAGTGCCGAAATTCCAAACCAACTGTCATTGAAATTTTTATTAATAAAGATGGCATAACCAATTAACGGAATCCCAACCATTAAAACAGTTAGCAAACCTACAAAGCCATAAACGGCACTTGCCTGATGGATTTTAGAAGATTTATATCCTTTGGTTCGTATATTTCTTGGGAGATAAGCCAGAGAACTCACACCGCCGGCCGGAAGAAAGATGCTCAGAAAATTTCGCTTTAGAAATAAACCAATGGCATCTGGTAGTTTTATATCTAATCCGGTACTTTTAAAACTGGTTACATACATCAACCCTTGCAGTGCAACATATATAAATGTTAATGCTACACCGGATAATATCCACCAAAGATCAGCATTCTTAAGTTCGGGACCAATGGCTGCCATTTCGTGTCTTTCACTTCTGAAAAATACAAATGCCAACAGTAAAATAATAACGGCTAAAACTTCTTTCCAGCCTACTTGTTTAATAATTTTTGAAATTTTCGTGATCTTCATAGATGGATCTGCTTTACAGGATTAACAACAGTTAAAATCCTTGAATAAAAATAAATAAAAAATCTTTAGCAGTTGATTATATTTGCAAACAAATCACATCATTATGAATAAGCCAGTTACACTTATAATTTCTGTTTTCACGATGGTATTTAGTCTTGCAAATGCTCAAAAAAATACCACAAGTTCGGATAAATGCTATATCTATCTCACTTTTGATGACGGCCCTCTGAATGGAAGTGAAAATATCAATACAATCATTTTACAGGAAAAAATTAAAATAAGTGTTTTTATGGTGGGTGAGCACGTGATTAAAGATAAGCAAATGGATACCTACGCAAAATACTATGACGAAAATCCATACATTGATGAATATAACCATAGCTTTTCGCACGCCAACAATCATTATGAATCCTTTTACAGCAACGTTGATAAATCAGTGAATGATATTGTATATAATCAATCCTTATTAAAATTACTGTATAAGATTGTCCGTCTGCCGGGTCGTAATATGTGGCGTCTTGGAGAGAAGTCGAAGAATGATGGCGCTAGCGGAATACAAACTGCTGATCAGTTGGCCAAGCTAGGGTACAAGGTTGTAGGCTGGGATATAGAATGGCAGCATCGCCCTAGTGATGGTACGCCTATACAATCTGTAGATGAAATGTATAATTCGGTTAAAAATCTATGCTCATCAGATAAAACATTTACAAAGAATAATGTGGTAATGTTGATTCATGATGAAATGTTTCAAAAAACATGGGAAGAATCAGAGCTTAAACAGTTAATTGATCTTCTTCGCCCGGATTCTCATTATATTTTTGAGCAGATGAAATTTTATCCTCAATAAATGGCATATCATATGAGTTTCCTTTAAATAGGTTGAATATATTATTTTAATGATAATAGATTGTTATCCAGTTTTTTATCCTGTTTATTGGGTAAGCAAAATGTATATGTAAACGGTATATTTACCTATTAATTCTAAACAGGAGAATTTTCTGATCATTTTTCATTAATTATATTATCATTCTTATGAAATTGTGCGATTGATGTAAGAAATGGTTAAAATATTCATCTTATTTTTGGTTATTTTACACTTTAAATTGTGATTTTATGTCATATTTTGAAAAAAAATCAAAACAATTTACAATTTCTCTTATCATATTTTTACTTTTCTAAAAGATTCATTTTCTAGCCTGTTTTTTAAAAGGTAAATCACTCTTAATGAATTCCTTTTATATTTAATATCATTATTAAGATGATAACCTTATCATAAATTGTATGCTATTCTTATCATTGAAAATCGATATGTAAGCTGTTGATATGCAGTTGGTAGTGTTGATTTTATTTTTTTATTTCAATTGAATTTTTATATTTGTGATGTTACGTAAATGTTAACATAGAAATGATTCCAAACTTTATTCATACATATGTGTCTGTAGACTGTGTCGTTTTTGGTTTTGACTTTGAAAACCGACTGAACATATTATTGGTACAACGTCGCATGGAAGATGTGCCTGCAGAAAGACAAAGAAAATTGCCGGGTAGTTTAATACTCAGTGATGAAGATGTAGATGGGGCAGCAGAAAGAGTGCTTCACGAGCTTACAGGGATTAAAAAAATGGTTCTTAAACAGTTCAAATGTTTTGCAGATCCTTTGCGTGCCAGTAATCAGGATGATATAAAATGGATGGATACGGAATATAAACATCATATCGACAGGATTATTACAGTGGCCTATCTTTCACTTTGCAAGATTGATCATAAAATTAACAGCACAAAATACGATACGGTAGATTGGTTTCCGATAGATGAGGTTCCGTCATTGCCATTTGATCATAATAAAATCATTAGTGAGTCTTTAATTGAGATCAGGAAATGGATAGAATCCGACTTTTCTATTATTTTCGAATTGCTTCCAAAAAGGTTTACCATCAGACAATTATATCAGTTGTACAGCGCATTGAGTGAGAAACAGATCGATATTAAGAATTTCCATAAAAAAATATCCTCGTTCAACTATATCATTCCATTGGAGGAAATAGAAACCAATGTTTCGCATCGTGCTGCAAGGTATTACAGATTTGATGCTAAAATTTTTAAGAAGAATAATACTAAACTAATCAAATAAATCCCCCTTTTTGAAATCATGTATTTATTAGGATATGACATAGGCAGTTCTTCTGTAAAAGTTTGTCTCATTGAGGCATCCAGCGGAAAGATCGTTGCATCAGACTTTTCTCCGAAAAAAGAAATGAAAATTACTGCGGTAAATCCGGGATGGGCAGAGCAAAATCCTTCGGAATGGTGGCTGAATCTTAAGCTGGCACACGAATCGGTGATGCATAACTCAGGAATAGATCCTGAAGATATAAAAGCTATCGGGATCACGTGGCAAATGCATGGATTGATCTTGGTTGATAAAGACCAGAATCTGTTGCGTCCTTCAATTATTTGGTGTGACAGCCGCGCGGTTCCTTACGGTGAAAAGGCTTTTCAGGAAATCGGGCCGGAAAAATGTCTGTCTCAACTTTTAAATTCACCGGGGAATTTTACCGCTTCAAAATTAGCTTGGGTTAAAGAAAACGAGCCCGAAATTTTTGATAAAATTGATAAAATAATGTTGCCGGGAGATTACATCGCCATGAAGCTTTCGGGAGAAATCGGAATGACAATCGAAGGTCTTTCTGAGGGAATATTTTGGGATTTTAAAAACAATTGTATCTCAGAAGATGTGATTAACTATTATGGGATTCCTAAAAACTTTTTCCCTGAAATTATTCCGACGTTCGGAATTCAATCAACGGTTTCGGCAACTGCCGCTCAGGAATTAGGCTTAAAAGAAGGAACACCGATTTCTTACCGAGCAGGAGATCAACCCAATAATGCTTTGTCATTAAATGTTTTCAATCCGGGCGAAATCGCTTCAACGGCAGGAACTTCAGGAGTTGTATACGGAGTTTTAGATCAATTGGAATATGATCAATTATCGCGAGTAAACACTTTTGCTCATGTAAATCATACACAGGAATTAACAAGATTAGGGGTTCTGCTTTGTATCAACGGAACAGGGATTTTAAATTCTTGGCTAAAGCACAATTTTGCAACGTCACTTTCTTCGTATGGAGATATGAATGATTTAGCATCGCTTTCACCCATTGGTTCCAAAGGATTAAGCATCATTCCTTTCGGAAACGGAGCCGAAAGAGTATTGGAAAATAAAGATACGAGCTGTTCAATCCATGGAATTAATTTTAACATCCATTCAAAAGGAGATATTCTCCGTGCCGCACAGGAGGGAATTGTATTTTCCTATGAATACGGGATGAACATTATGAGAAATATGGGTATGGATATTCAGGTCATCCGTGCAGGAAATGCCAATATGTTTTTAAGTTCGATTTTCCGCCAGTCGCTGGCCAGTGTAAGCAACGCGGTGATTGAACTTTATGATACCGATGGAGCGGTGGGAGCTGCCAGAGCCGCAGGAATGGGAATTGGTTTTTATGCAGACTTTAAAGAAGCGTTTTCTTCGCTTGAAAAAATTGCAGTCATTGAACCGGAACACGAAAAAAGAGAACAATATCTAGAGGCCTATTCGAGATGGACAAGGCATCTTAACGAAATAGTATAATCCACATTACAAGGGAATTTTCCATTGTACTTACTGAAGTTTCAAAATCAGTGAGCAGGGTATTCTTATGCCAAATTGTAACGAATAAATTAAAAATAAAATCAAATACATATGAACATTTTAACAGAAACAAAAGAGTTTTTTCCAGGAGTTGAACAAATAAAATTTGAAGGTAAAGAAAGCAGAAATCCTATGGCATTTCGCTATTATGAAGCAGACAGAATGGTAATGGGAAAACCCATGAAAGAATGGATGCGTTTTGCAATGGCTTGGTGGCATACCTTATGTGCAGACGGGAACGATCCTTTCGGTGGAGCTACGATTCATCATCCTTGGAACAAAGGAAATGACGCGATTTCAAGAGCAAAACATAAAATGGATGCAGGTTTTGAATTCATGTCTAAAATAGGTTTCCAATACTATTGTTTCCACGATATAGATTTAATAGAACCAGGAAATAACTGGAAAGAGTACGAAAGTAATATGCAGGCAATTGTAGAATATGCCAAAGAAAAGCAAGCTGAGTCTGGCATCAAACTTTTGTGGGGAACAGCCAATGTTTTTACGCATGAAAGATACATGAACGGAGCGTCTACCAATCCAAATTTTGATGTAGTGGCTTGTGCAGGAACTCAGGTTAAAAATTCTATTGATGCTACAATCGCTTTAGGCGGAGAGAATTATGTTTTCTGGGGCGGAAGAGAAGGATATATGAGCTTGTTGAATACAGATATGAAACGCGAAAAAGACCACTTGGCCCGTTTCCTTTCCATATCTCGTGATTATGCCCGTCAACAAGGTTTTAAAGGAACTTTCCTGATCGAACCTAAACCAATGGAGCCTACAAAACACCAATACGACTACGATTCTGAAACAGTAATCGGGTTCCTGAGACATTACGGATTAGATAAAGATTTTAAATTAAATATCGAAGTCAACCACGCAACACTTGCCGGACATACATTTGAACACGAGCTTCAGGCTGCAGTTGATGCAGGATTATTGGGAAGTATTGATGCTAACCGCGGAGACAACCAAAACGGATGGGATACAGATCAGTTCCCTGTGGATTATCATGATTTAGCGCAGGCTTGGCTGGTATTGCTTCCAGCGGGAGGATTAGGAAATGGTGGGATTAATTTTGATGCAAAGATCAGAAGAAACTCTATTGATGCTGATGATTTATTCATCTCTCACATTTCAGGAATGGATGTTTTTGCGAAAGGATTATTAGTCGCTGCCGATATTCTTGAAAACTCTGATTACAAAAAACTTCGTACAGATCGCTACGCTTCTTTCGACAGTGGAAACGGAAAAGCTTTCGAACAGGGAGGTCTTACGTTGGAAGATCTTCAGAGAATTGCCCATGAAACTGGAGAACCTCAGCCAAAAAGCGGAAAACAGGAATTGTTTGAAGCCATCGTGAATATGTACATCTAAAAAGACTAAAAAGGCTGCTATAAAAACACTAAGGATGTCTCATTAATAGCCTTTTTATTTAACCTAATATTTAAAATAATAATTATGAACCGATTTTATTTTGCTAAAAGTAATAAAGCAGCATTGTTTTTTGCAATGGCTTTATTGCCGTCAAGCTTAGTGTATTCCCAGGTTAAAAAAGATACTATTGAAAAGGAGAAGAAGATAGATGAGGTGGTTATAATAGGATATGGAAAGCAGCGAAAAGAAGCCGTAACAGGATCAGTAGTCTCTGTGAAAGGAGATGTACTGAGAGAGGTGCCTTCAGCAAACGTTAGTCAGGCCTTACAGGGAAGAGTGGCCGGAGTAGATATTTCACAGGTTTCAAGTAAACCTGGTGCACCGATGCAAATCCGAATCAGAGGAACACGTTCTCTTACAGCAGATAATAACCCATTAATTGTACTAGACGGAATTCCTTTTCCAGGATCTATTGCAGATATAAGCCCAAATGATATTCAAAGTATGGATATCCTGAAAGATGCTTCTGCAACAGCAATTTACGGATCTCGTGGAGCAAATGGAGTCATTTTAATTACATCGAAAACAGGAAGGAAACGCCAGAAAGCTACATTTAGTTATAATACATATACAGGAATTTCAACGGTATTTTCTAAATATCCGATGATGAATGCTGAAAAATTTATTAAGCTTCGTCAGGATGCGAATATGTTTGTAAATAATGGAGATGAATCTAATAATGTAAGTACAGACTGGCAGGATTTATTATATAAAAACGGAATTGTTACCAATCATGATGTGGGTATTTCAGGGGGTACAGAAAAAAGTTCTTACAATTTCGGATTCAGCTATTATAATGAGCAGTCTGTATTACCGGGTCAGGGTTTTGAGAGATTTAATCTTAGAGGGAGTTTAGATCAGGATTTGGGTAAATATTTTAAAATAGGAATGTCTACCAACAATTCTTATACAGTGAATAAAGGCAGCAACTTAGGGATTTATAATGCATTAAGCAATACGCCTATTGCCAATGCTTATAATGCAGACGGAACGCCAAAACGTCTTATAAGAATGGCAGCTGACGATCAGTTTGCCGTAACCAGAGATGTTATTAATGGTTTGGGAGATGCGTGGGTAGATAAAGCAATTGGATTTAATTCTTATAATAATTTTTTTGGAGAGTTTAAAATTCCATGGGTACAGGGGTTGACTTTAAGAACAAACATTGGTTTAAATTTTAGGACATCCAATACAGGAACTTATACAGGAGAAGGGATTTTTAGCTCTAAAGAAGATACCCCGTCGGTAGCAACAATTGGTAATTCTTTGACAACACACTGGGTGAATGAGAATATTTTAACCTACGACAGAACCTTTGCCAGCAAGCATAAAGTGAATGTTGTTGCTTTGCAATCTCAGGAACAGACAAGATTTAACAGTTCTTTTATTAAAGCACTGGATATTCCAACGGACCAGTTCCAGTTTTATAATTTAGGAAATGCCAACGGGGAAATCACAATTGATCCTAATAATCAAGGGTATTATAAAAAGGGATTAAAATCTTGGATGGGACGTGTGATGTATGAGTATGACGGACGTTATATGTTTACTGCCACAATAAGAGGTGATGGTTCTTCAGTACTTGCTCCGGGGCATAAATGGAATATCTATAACGCATTTTCTGTGGGATGGAATATTGCAAAAGAAAAATTCCTAAGAGATTCTAAAACAATTAATAATCTGAAATTTCGATTTGGATATGGGGAAACTTCTAATCAGGCTGTAGCTCCTTATTCAACACTTGGTCTTTTATCAACTTCTCCATATAACTTTGGAAATGTAAATGCAACAGGATATTATGTCTCTCGTTCGCCTAATCCTACATTAGGATGGGAGTTTTCGGAAACGTTGAATTATGGGTTAGATTTCGGACTTTTAAATAATAGATTAACCGGTACAGTAGAATATTACACTACAAATACTAAAAATCTATTGTTAGATGTTAATCTTCCTGCAACAGCAGGGGTTAATGCATTTACAGGAAATGTAGGCTCTACATCAAATAAAGGATTTGAAATTTCATTAAACGGGGTCATTATTGATAATCCAAACGGGTTTTCATGGGATTTAGGATTTAATATTTATTCAAATAAAAATAAGATTACTTCTTTAGCTTCAGGTGCTACAAGGGATGTTGCTAACTGGTGGTTTGTTGGGCATTCTATCAACTCAATCTATGATTATCAATATACTGGTTTATGGCAGGCGGGAGATCCTTATATGAATATTTTGGAACCTAGCAATATTCCGGGAGAGGTAGTAGGTTCTATTAAAGTTTTATATACAGGAGGGTATAATGCAGACGGAAGCCCGGTAAGAGCCATTAATGCAGACGACCGACAGATTTTAAATACAGATCCTGATTTCCAGGGTGGCTTCAATACCAGATTGGCATACAAAAATTTTGATTTAAGTATTGTAGGAGCGTTCAAAAGTGGAGGTATCTTGATAAGCACATTGTATGGAAATACAAGTTATCTGAATATGCTAAGTGGAAGAAGAAACAACGTAGATGTTGATTATTGGACTCCAGAAAATACAGACGCTTATTATCCAAGACCAGGACATTATCAGAGTAATAATAACCCGAGATATGGAAGTACGTTGGCTTATTTCGATGCTTCTTATCTTAAAATCAGAACAATAACATTAGGGTATAATTTTACGCAGGGAATTTTCAAAAAAGCAGGAATCAGCAAAATGAGAGTGTATGCAACAGTTACCAATCCGTTTGTGTTTTTCTCTCCTTATCATAAAGCATCTGGAATGGATCCTGAAACAAATTCTTACGGAAACGAAAATCAGGCAGTGAATAACGAAATTCCAACGAGATTTTTAACCATAGGAACCAATACACCGTCATTGAGAAATTATATGATTGGTTTAAACTTAACATTCTAAAAATTACTCACATGAAAAAATTCAGAATAAATACAACAGCAAAAATTTTGCTATGTACTGTGGTCCTTTCAAGTTGTTCAGATATTTTGGAGGAAGAGCCGCGTAACATTTATACACCGGAATATTTCGAGACTGAAGGTGGGGTTTTAGGCGGAGTGACTTCCATGTATGCCCATTTACGATATATTTACGGAAACGGATATTGGTTAAATGCCTGCGAAACCGGGACAGATGAATATACTTACGGTCATGCTGGTGATGGTAATTTCAAAGATATGGATATGTCTGGAGCAGGAAATTTAACACCTTCATCCAGCCGTGCCGATGTGTTGTGGAATAATGCTTTCAGAAATATTAATACCACAAATGGCGTGATACAGAAGGGTTCTGGAGTTGGTGTTTCAGATGCCATTATTGCAGAAGCAAGATTCTTTAGAGCATTTGATTATTTTATGTTGGCTCAAACCTTCGGCGGGGTTCCCTTAGATTTAGGATCTGGAGAGTTGGCTTTCAATATCAGTACCTACAGAGGGTCAAAAAGAAATACAGTGCCTGAAGTATACAGCAAAGTCATCTTTCCAGACTTGGTAAAGGCTATAGCAGATTTACCTGCAAATCCTCGTGTTACAGGAGGGGTGACAAAAACGGTAGCAAGATTGTTTTTAGCGAAAGCTTATCTTACGTATGGTTGGTGGCTTCAAAATCCAAACGGAATTCCAACCTATCCTCAGGCAGATAGAGTAGATCCAAACGGTCATAATCCACAATGGTATTTCCAGCAGGCTTATGATATTGCGTTAGAAGGCATCAATGCACCGGGAGCTTATGGTTTACAGGCTACCTATTATGATGTTAATTTAGCGCAAAACGATAGGAATAAAGAAATGCTTCTCTATGCAGATCATACTGAATCCAGTGAATATTTTGACGGCTCCAGCCACTCGTATAATACCGGATCATCTCCTGGAAATTTTGCAGCTTGGATGACCACTTGGGATTATACCTTTCTTGAAAGTTCTCAAAATCCACAATGGACAGGTTCTCCTGTTAGAACCGTACAAAGAGAAGCAGCCCAAGCTTACGGACGACCTTGGAAAACAATGGCTCCAACCATTGAAGTGGTGAAAAATACATTTGCCAATAAAATTCAGGATTCACGATATGATGGAACGTTCGTAACAACTTTCCGTGGAAACTGGAATAAAGGAGGAATTTCAACTCCAACATTGTACAATGCTAATGGATTACCTGTACAGCCGGGAAGTGCTATTTTGACTTTTCTGAATGATGATCCTGCTCAGACGATAGATTACTCTAATACAACCTATAAAAGTAATGTAGGTGCAGGAGTTCTCCCGGGAAGAGCAGATTATGTAATTGCGCCAAGTGGAATCAGCAGATATGCATATCCAAACCTTTGGAAAATCGGAACCTACAGAACAGATAACGGAACAGGTCTTGGGCAACCAAACGGAGGAATTACACGTCCGTTCCCAGTAGCTAAATTTTCAGAATTTTACTTCATAGCAGCAGAAGCAGCAGTAAAAGGAGCTTCGGGTGCAATGAGCCCGAGAGATTTAATTAATGTCATCAGAGCAAGAGCCGGAAAATGGCGTTGGGATAACAACGGAAATGTTGCAAAAATTGAAGACAACAGTGGAGCAATGATTGCTGCTACACCTTCAGCCATCACTATTGACTATATTTTAGCAGAAAGATCAAGAGAATATTATGGCGAAGGATACAGATGGTTTGATCTGGTAAGAACTCAAAGATGGAGTGATATTGCAAAAACATATAGTATTGGAGGAACTGTGGCTGGAAATCATACGCCTCAAACCTACACAAGAAATATTCCTAATTATCTATATCTAAGACCAATTCCTCAAGGACAAATGGATGCTATGAATATGAGTTCTTCGGAATTAGCAGCGTATCAAAATCCTGGGTATTAATAGATTTTAAAATAAATTTTTTACATTCATATTAGCAACAAAGTAGGCGATTCGGCCCGCCTGCTTTGTTTAATGAATAATAAGTTTTTATGAACCGCAAAAGAAGCAAAAGCGTAGCGTAAGATTATCTCCCAAAAAGTTCAAAGAGTACAACTATTCATCTTTATCTGAGCTATTTCGGGTGAACAGGAGCCTTGTCAAGGTTCAAAACCTTGACAAGGCTTTTAAAAGTACTCACGAATTTTAAATAGAAAATATTAAAAGCAGAAAATCAAGAATTATGGAAAAAACATGGCGTTGGTTTGGTAAAAAAGATAAGATTAAATTAAATATGCTCCGTCAGATCGGTGTTCAGGGCATCGTTTCGGCTCTTCATGACGTTGCTAACGGAGAAGTTTGGTCTTTAGAAGCCATTAATGAATATAAAAACTATATCGAAAGTTTCGGACTTCGTTGGTCTGTGGTAGAAAGTCTTCCTGTGAGTGAATCCATCAAATACGGAGGGCAAGACAGAGATCAGCTCATAGACAGCTATATAAAAAGTCTCGAGAATTTAGGCAAAGCAGGCGTTACAACAGTTTGCTACAACTTTATGCCGGTCCTGGATTGGGCACGTACAGATCTTTACCATGAATGGGAAGACGGTTCATCGTCTCTCTATTTTGATAAAGCCAAATTTGCTTATTTTGAAATTCATATTTTGGAAAGAGAGGGTGCTGAAAAAGACTATACTCCTGAAATTCTTATCAAGGTTGAAGAATTAAAAAAGACCATCACAGAAGACGAAAAGAATGATTTAATTGATTCAATTATTGTTAAAACACAAGGTTTCGTTAACGGAAATATTAAAGAAGACGATCAAAATCCGGTTGCTATTTTTAAAAATTTATTGGCTTTATATGATGGAATCGACAAAGATCAGCTTCGTCAAAACATGAAATATTTCCTTGAAAAAATAATGCCTATCTGCGAAAAATGGAATATTCAAATGTGCGTACATCCCGATGATCCACCATTTTCATTATTAGGATTACCAAGAATCGTGACTTGTGAAGAAGATATTGATTGGTTTTTAAATGCAGTGGATAATCCCCACAACGGACTGACTTTCTGCACGGGATCTCTAAGTGCAGGATTGCAGAATGATGTTCCGAAGCTGGCTCAGAAATATGCTTCCCGTACAAAATTTGTTCACCTGAGAAGCACCAATGTTTTTGAAAACGGAGATTTTATCGAAGCCCATCATTTGGAAGGCAGAGGGAAAATTATTGATGTCATTCGAATATTTGAAAAGGAAAATCCAACCTTGCCCATGCGCATCGATCACGGACGTTTGCTAACCGATGATATAGATAAAGGCTATAATCCCGGATATTCATTTTTGGGAAGAATGCTTGCTCTTGGTCAAATTGAAGGTGTAATGGCTGCTGTACAATCGGAATTACAGAGAAATTGATTCTTTAGTTTGTAATAATTATTTTAAAAAGTAAAAATGAACGAAATATTCAGCATAAAAGATAAAGTAGCCGTCATCACAGGAGCCTCAGGGGTTTTGGGTGGAACTCTTGCTAAAAGTTTTATAAAAGCTGGTGCAAAAGTAGTGGCGTTAGGAAGAAATCAGGAGACGCTGGACGCTCGGGTGAAAGAATTAACAACATTTGGCGGTGATGCTTTTGCTGTTGAAGCCAATGTAATGAATATTGAAAGTCTGGAATCCGCATCAAAAAAAATTATTGAGAAATACGGAAAGATAGATATTCTACTCAACATTGCAGGAGGAAATATTCCTACAGCAACACTTTCTCCAGATCAATCGTTTTTCGATCAGAATATGGATGGATGGGATGAGGTAACCAATCTCAACATCAATGGAACCGTCTATCCAAGTTATGTTTTCGGAAAAGTAATGGCAGAACAGGGAAGTGGAAGTATTGTGAATATTTCTTCAATGGCGGCATATTCCGCAATCACGAGAGTAGCGGGATATTCCGCAGCAAAGTCGGCAATTACTAATTTCACGCAATGGCTGGCGTCAGATGTAGCATTGAAATTTGGAGATAAAATTAGGGTCAATGCCATCGCGCCGGGATTCTTTATAGGCGATCAAAACCGAGCAATCTTATTAAACCCAGACGGATCTTTAACGGATCGAAGTAAAAAAGTCATCGCCAAAACACCAATGGGACGTTTCGGCGATGCAGAAGAATTGAACGGAGCGGTACAATTCCTTTGTTCAGATGCTGCAAGTTTCATCACTGGTGCTTTATTGCCTATTGATGGAGGTTTCAGCGCATTCAGTGGCGTTTAAATAAATTACAATTATTTATATAGTTATCAAACGAGGTCATTCATTATTAGAGTGACATGACCTTGCTTTTGAAATAAGATAGCAATAAAAGTTACAAAGACTTTTAATAATCCATAAAGTTTGTCATTCCGTAGGAATCTAAACGATTAAGTTTAAATACTATGCATAGATTCTTACAGAATGACAAGATGGAAGTAAACAAAAATCAAAGATTTTTAAAAACTTATGTCCTCTTTTGGGTAGCTTAATGATGAACTTAAAATAACCCATGTGTTATTCTTTTGCATCTTTTGCGGTTAAAATGAAAGTTTAAACAAATTCTACACAAGCTTTTGCTCCTTTTATGGAACAAATAATGTCAATTAAATCAAACTCAAAATGCAAATTCCTAAAAATCAAAACCTAAGATGGTGGATGCTGTCATTAGTTTTTCTCGCCACCACGATCAATTATCTGGATCGGCAGGTAATGGGATTGCTAAAACCCACTTTGGAAGCCCAATTTCACTGGACGGAAAAAGACTACAGCTATATTGTAATGGCATTTACGGCAACGTATGCTTTTGGGTACCTTGCGATGGGTAGACTCATCGATAAGGTAGGAACAAAAATTGGATACGCAGTTTCTTTGATTGTTTGGAGTTTGGCTTCTATTGGTCATGGTTTTGTAAAAAGTACATTTGGTTTTATTGTTGCCAGAATGTCGTTGGGATTAAGCGAAGCCGGAAATTTTCCAGCCGCTATAAAATCGGTTGCAGAATGGTTTCCGAAAAAGGAAAGAGCCTTGGCAACAGGCGTTTTCAATTCGGGAGCTACGGTAGGAGCGATTCTGGCGCCGATTTTAGTTCCTTTCATTCTCGGACATTACGGATGGCAGCAAACTTTCGTGGTTATAGGAGCAGCAGGTTTATTTTGGATTATCCTCTGGTGGAAATTTTACAATACCCCCGAAAAATCAAAAAACCTTACTCAAGAAGAATATCAATATATAAAAAGTGATCAGGATATTCAGCCTGAGGAAGATTCGAAAGTTTCTCTTTCCGAATTGCTTAAATACAAAGTAACATGGTCATTTGCGATAGGTAAAATCATGACAGATCCCATCTGGTATTTCTTTATGTTTTGGCTTCCTGCCTATTTTGCAGATGTTTTCAAAATGGATCTTACCAAGCCTTCAATTCCGTTAATCATTATTTACAGTGGAACAACAATTGGTAGTATCGGAGGTGGATATTTATCTTCCTGGTTAATAAAAAAAGGTTGGAATATCAATAAAGCCCGAAATTTCACGATGTTACTTTTTGCCTTGATGGTGGTTCCTGTGATGTTTTCAAAATACCTGGACAATATGTGGGTGATTACGATTATCATAGCCTTTGCAACTGCTGCTCATCAAGGCTGGGGTGCTAATTTAATGACCACAGTGGGCGATAAATTACCCAATAAATATGTAAGTTCTGTCATTGGTTTTGGCGGAATGCTGGGTTCCGTTGCAGGAATTATTTTTCCTCTTTTTATAGGAATTATTTTAGACACATTTAAAAAATCAGGAAATATCAATGGAGGGTATAACATCATATTTTTTATCGCAGGTATTTCTTATATCGGAGCTTGGTTGCTGATTAAGTTGATCAACAGAAAACCCTCTCTTCATAATCAAATTAAATAAACTAAAACCATGAAAAATAGAATGATAAATCCATTTTTTGTAAAAAATAAAATAGGGCTGGCTGCTGTTATTTTATCTTCTTTTGGAAATATTTCCGCACAGGTTTTCTCTGATTTTGTGTACAAAGGAAACGATAAAATATACGCAGAAAACCCTCTTAGAACGAATGAATTTTATTCTCCCATTCTGCAGGGTTGCTATCCTGACCCGAGTATTACCAGAAAAGGGAATGATTATTATTTGGTCAATTCTTCTTTCTCGATGTTTCCGGGAGTTCCCATTTTTCATTCTAATGATTTGGTAAATTGGAAACAGATAGGTCATGTCCTGGATAGACCTTCTCAATTAAAAGTAGAAACAGCAGGGGTTTCGGAAGGAATCTATGCTCCCGATATCAAGTATAATAAATACAACGACACTTTTTACATGGTTACGACTCAGATTGCCAGCGGAATTGGAAATATGATCGTTAAAACAAAAGATCCTGCAAAAGGTTGGAGCGAAGTTCAAAAACTGAATTTTGATGGAATTGATCCTTCTATTTTCTTTGATGATGATGGAAAAGCGTATATCATTCACAATGATGCCCCACCAAAAGGAACAGAACAATACAGCGGTCATCGCGTAATCAAGATGTGGGATTATGATTTGGAAAAAGATCAGGTGGTTGCGGGAAGTGATAAAATTATTGTGAATGGTGGAGTTGATATCACCCAGAAACCGATTTGGATTGAAGGTCCGCATCTCTATAAAAAGAATGGGAAATATTATCTGATGTGCGCAGAAGGCGGAACAGGAGGGAATCACAGCGAAGTCATTTTTATGAGTGATAGCCCGAAAGGACCTTTTATTCCAGCGCTCAATAATCCGATTCTGACGCAACGGTATTTTCCAAAAGACAGAAGAGATAAAGTAGATTGGGCAGGCCATGCAGACTTGATAGAAACGCCGGACGGAAAGTATTATGGGGTGTTTTTAGCAATTCGGCCTAACGAAAAAAACAGAGTAAATACAGGTCGAGAAACTTTTATCCTTCCCGTAGATTGGAGCGGAACATATCCTGTTTTCGAAAACGGATTGGTTCCGATGAAACCCGTAATAAAAATGCCAAACGGAGTGAGTAACCAAACCGGAAAAACCGGATTTTTCCCCAATGGAAATTTTACTTTTTCCGATCATTTAAACAATACATTGGATAACCGATGGATCGCCATGCGAGGTCCAAAAGAAAATTTTATCAATGTGACTAAAAATGGAGTGAAAATCAATTCTTTTACAACCAATATTAAAGATAAAGCTCCTGTTTCAGCTTTATTTCACAGACAACAACATGCTTCTTTTGAAGCAACAGTGAACTTAGATTTTAAACCAAAATCTGAAAAAGAGCTGGCTGGAATAAGCTGCTATCAAAATGAAAAATTCAATTATGTTTTCGGATTGACTAAAAAAGGCAAAGATTTTTATTTGGTGTTGGAAAGAACAGAAAAAGGAAATTCGGTACTTCTCAAGAGCGAAAAAATTTCACTTAATAAAAATGTAAAGCTTCAGGTAGTTGCACAAGGAGATGATTATCAATTTAATTATTCTTTGGACGGAAATCATTTTATGAATGTTGGAGGAACCGTTTCTGGAGATATTCTGTCAACGGATGTTGCGGGAGGTTTTACAGGCGGTTTAATTGGTTTGTATTCAACTTCAGCCAATGATATTCAACCTTAATTTTTAGCTATTTATTTATAAATCAATTATTATGAAAGGATTATCAAAATCAGTACTATTAATGGTTTTCGTTTTGTTCTTTGGAAATAAGGTGAAATCTACACAACCATTTATTACCACAGAAAAAAGTTCTGATGCCATTGTTATTAAGGATAAATCGGTACAACTTTCATTTTATTCAGATAAAGGAATCGATAAAGGAATTTTGAGGGCAATACATAATTTACAGTCTGATTTTCAAAAAGTAACAGGTGGTTTTTCTAGTCTTTTAAACCAAATTCCGGCTCCTCAATCTCCGTTAATCATTATTGGAACTGTGGGGACTAATTCGATAATTGATGAATTGATCAAACAGAAAAAAATCGATGGAAATGAATTAAAAGGAAAACATGAAAAATTTATTATTCAAAATATAGAAAACCCTTTCAATGGAGTTTCTGAAGCCATTGTAATTGCAGGAAGCGATAAACTCGGAACGATTTACGGAATTTACGAGCTTTCAAAGCAAATCGGCATCTCACCTTGGTATTATTGGGCAGATGTTCCTGTGAAACAAAAAGAAAATATCTATTTCAAAAAAGGAATATATACCGATGGCGAGCCTGCGGTAGAGTATCGTGGAATTTTTCTAAACGATGAAGAGCCTTCGTTGGGGAGTTGGGCAAGAGCAACTTTTGGTGGCGTTAATGCTAAATTTTATGAAAAGGTTTTTGAACTGATTCTTCGCTTAAAAGGCAATTATATATGGCCTGCGATGTGGGGGAAAGCTTTCTATGACGATGATTCTTTGAGCGGACCTTTAGCTGATGAAATGGGAATTATTATGGGAACCTCGCATCATGAACCAATGGCGTTGGCACAAACCGATTGGCACCGATATGTCAAAAAAAATAATGTCCCGAATATTTGGGATTATACTAAAAATTCAGAAGTCCTTCAACAGTTTTGGAAGTCAGGAATGGAACGAAGTAAAAACTGGGAGAAATTAGTCACGGTGGGAATGCGTGGTGATGGCGATGAAGCGATGGGGGAAGCAACAAACATTTCTCTTCTTGAAAAAATTGTAAAAGATCAGCGAAAGATTATAGAAAAAGTGACAGGCAAGAGAGCTGAAAAAACGCCTCAGGTTTGGGCTTTGTATAAAGAAGTTCAGGAATATTATGATCAGGGAATGCGGGTTCCGGATGATGTTATTTTGCTGTTTTGTGATGATAATTGGGGAAATGTCCGTAAGCTTCCGAACTTGTCGAAACCTTTACATAAAGGCGGTTACGGGATGTATTATCATTTTGATTATGTGGGTGGACCGAGAAATTCAAAGTGGATTAATATCAGTCCGATTCAAAGGGTTTGGGAACAGATGAATCTAACCTATGAGCATAAGGTTGATAAAGCTTGGATTGTGAATGTAGGAGATTTAAAACCAATGGAATTCCCGATTAGCTTTTTCATGGATATGGCTTGGAATCCGAAACAATTTAATGCCGATAATCTTTTAGAATATACCGAAAAATGGACTTCAGAGCAGTTTGGAGAAAAGCATTCCAAAGAAATCGCAAGAATGATCAATTTATATGCAAAATACAACCGTCGTGTAACGCCCGAAACGCTAAATTCTGAAACATACAGCCTTGAAAATTATGATGAATTTGAAACGGTTATGAATGATTATCGAAAGCTAGCATTGGATGCCAACAGGTTGTATAATGAAATTCCAAAAGAGTATAAAGATGCTTATTTTCAATTGGTCCTTTACCCAATTGATGCCTGCAGTAATTTGTATGAAATGTATTTTGATGTGGCAAAAAATAAAGAATTGGCAGCTAGAAATGATCGTAAAGCCAATGAATATGCAGATCAGGTCAAGCAAAAATTCGAGTATGATGCTTTTCTCCAGAATAAATACAACAAGGAAATTGCTGGCGGAAAATGGCAACACATGATGGATCAGCCGAGAATAGGATACACAGGCTGGAATCAACCGGATCAGAATACAATGCCTGAAGTAGTTTATGTTTCAGAAAATAAAAAATCAGAGAAGATATTCCAGGAAAAAGATGGATATATCTCCATAGAAGCTGAAAATTTTTCAAGGCAAAATAATTCAAACAGAATTCAATGGAAAGTAATTCCTGATTTTGGAAAAACACAGTCCGGAATTACCTCATTTCCTCAAAATGCTTATCCCGCAGAAAATGAAAATATCTATCTTGAATATGATATAGATTTTACATCAATGGGAACTTTTGAAGTACAGTTATTATTGGCTCCGACTTTAAATTTCAATAACAATAAAGGCTTACGTTATGAGATTTCTTTTGATGGCGAAAAGCCTCAGATTATTAATTTTAACGGACATTATCGAGGTGAATTGGGACAATGGCAATCAGAGCATATTATAAAATCTTCTACTAAACATACGATAACAAAAGTTTGTAAACATACATTGCGATTCCGTGTTTTAGAGCCTGGAATTGTTCTTGAAAAAATTCTGATCAATACGGGAGGATTAAAATCTTCTTATTTAGGAGCGCCGGAAAGTAGAATTAACTTTAATTAATTGATGATTGTTTTTTTATTTTCATTATTTTTAATGGTGAAAGGAGAAAAATTAACCAGAATTGTTCAAAAAAAAGATGAAAAATATTGAGGTTTCAGAATATGGAGTAACACCGGAAGGAATCGTTGTCAAAAAATTTACAGTCACCAATAAAAACGGAATGCAGCTGGAGGTAATCAATTATGGAGGGATAATTACCTCGTTAACAGCGCCGGATAGAAACGGTCAATACAAAGATGTTGTGTTGGGTTTTACTAAGCCTGAAGATTATTTTACAGGAAATTCTTATTTTTTAGGAGCAATTGTCGGAAGGTTTGCCAATAGAATCGCAGGTGGAAAATTTAGTATTGAAGGCAAAACGTATGAACTTGAAACCAATAATTCACCGAATCATCTTCATGGTGGAAATGAGGGTTTTTCAAATAAGATATGGGAAATAGAAGCGGTCCCAAATTCTCAAACCATTAAGCTTTCATACACGAGTAAAGACCGCGAAGAAGGATATCCGGGAGAATTGAAAGTCACCGTATTATATACCCTGACCGATGACGATGCATTGGAAATTTCTTATGAAGCAACAACCGATAAACCAACTATTGTCAATCTTTCACAACATTCTTATTTTAACCTTTCAGGCGATTTCACGGAATTAATTACTGGGCATGAACTTCAATTATATGCCGATTATTTTATTCCTACTGATAATACCATGATTCCCACAGGTGAATTGAAAAACGTAGAAGGAACGCCGTTTGATTTCAGAATTCCAAAGTTAATAGGAAAGGACATCGAAATTGATGATGAACAATTGAAATTTGGGAGTGGCTATGATCATTGCTGGGTACCGAATGGAAAAGGGTTGAGATCAATTGCAGAAGTATATCATGCAGAAACAGAAAGAATGATGGAAGTGTTAACAGACCAGCCTGGAGTTCAGTTGTATTGCGGGAATTTTCTGGATGGAAAATACGAAACAAAAACAGGCGGTAGAAATGAACGAAGAACAGGATTATGCCTGGAAACTCAGCATTTTCCCGACGCTCCAAATCAATCTCATTTTCCTTCTGTAATGCTTATTCCCGGAGAGAAATATCAAAGTAAAACCATTTATAAGTTTTCAGTAAAATAAGAGTATAAAAGGAATTGTTTCATCACAGAATCTATCAATTATAATAGGCTTATAATTGATTTTTAATACCATAATTTTATAAACAGGATTTCATTTTGAGGTCCTTTTTTTGTTTAAAAAAGCTTTAAATTCTATATTTTTCATTAATGAATTTAAGATAATAGTGTATTTTGTTTGGTTAATTGATTTTTTGGGAGTTATTATTGTTAAATAATATCAAATTACAAGCGATAAATGATTGGTATTGCTATTAATTTAATGTTAAAATTGTGTTAAAGTTTATCGCTTGTATTTTTTGTATTCTTGAATGAAAATGCAAGATGGTTATTGTTAAAAATATGATAAGGTCCTTTTTGTATTTTATGACATCTTCTGTACAATATCGGTATTCTTTTTACCAGACTTTATAGCGTGGAAAATCGCTTAATTTTCAACAGATTTGATAATCTTATTTTTTATGATAAGTCAATCTCTTTTCTTGCGGTATCATTAAATTTTTATTGTTCAAATAGAGTATTTGAAACTTCTGTTTATTAAAATTCCTTTTGTATATAAATTCTTTCTTTTATTTTTAGAAATATTGAAAAAGATATTTAGCGATGAAAGTTGAAGAGGTAGATAAAATATCATCTGTTTTTCTGTAGAACGTTATCAGTTTTCATTAAAAAATCAAATTATCCCTATTATGAATGTAAATAAATTTTTGATTCTTTCTGGTATCGCTCTTTCGCTCTTTGCAAAGGCGCAGGAAACCATTCCTCATTTACAGAAAAAAGGGACGGCTACTCAGCTTGTAGTAGAGCAAAAACCATTTCTAATTCTAGGGGGCGAATTAGGAAATTCTTCCGCATCATCTTTTCAGGATATTGAAACATATTTTCCGAAACTTCAACAAATGGGACTGAATACGATTTTGGTTCCTGCGTATTGGGATATGATTGAGCAGGAAGAAGGAAAATTTGATTTTAGCTTAATTGATAAAACGATTGATCAGGCAAGGAAAAATAATTTAAAGGTTGTTTTCTTATGGTTTGGTTCTTATAAAAATTCAATGAGTTGTTATGCTCCGCTTTGGTTTAAAAAAGATGATAAAAAATATCCGAGAGCCTATTCAAAAGCAGGAAAGCCGATGGAGATTGCAAGTTCATTCTCTGAAAATGTTTTGAAAGCAGACAATACCATGTTCTCTGAATTAATGAAGCATATTGCTACCATTGATAAAACTCAGGGAACAGTAATGATGGTTCAGGTTGAAAATGAAATTGGAATGTTAGAGGACGCTCGTGATTATTCTAAAGAAGCGAATACAGCCTTCAACAAACAAGTTCCAGAAACGTTGATAAAATTTTTAATTAAAAATAAAAAACAACTTCATCCTTCATTGCTTGAAAAATGGGAAAAACAAGGTTTTAAAACCAAAGGAAACTGGCAGGAGATTTTCGGTAATGATGTGTATACAGATGAATTATTTACAGCTTATTCTTATGCTCAATATGTAGAAAAGTTAGCGAAAACGGCTCGTTCCATTCACAATATTCCGTTGTATGTAAATGCTGCGATGAACAGCAGAAACAGACTTCCGGGAGAATATCCGTCAGGTGGACCATTGGCTCATTTAATTGATATTTGGCATGCCGGAGCACCGAGTATAGATATGCTTTCACCAGATTTATATGACGGAGATTTTACGAGCTGGTCTGCAAAATATAGGCTTCACAACAATCCGTTATTTATTCCGGAGATTAAAATGACTCAAAATAATGGAGTACAGGCGTTTTATGCTTTTGGGGAACATGATGCGATTGGGTATAGTCCGTTTTCCATTGAAAATAATTCTGAAGCAGGAAGTAAGAGACTTTCTGAAGCCTATTCAAAATTAAAACAATTGATGCCAATTCTTACAAAATATCAAGGGCTATCACAATCAAAAGGTTTGCTGTTCGATCAAAAAAATACAGAACGTATGATCAATTATGATGATTTAAAAATTACAGCAAAACATTTCTTTAGTCTTCCTTGGGACCCTAGGGCAAAAGATGGAAGCATTTGGCCGGAAGGAGGTGGGTTAATTTTGAGACTGGCAAAAGATGAATACATTATCGCAGGAAGCGGAATTGTTGTAGAATTTGAGAAACAAAATGAGAAAAAAGAAATTCAGGCTAAAGATTTAGGAGAAGACGGTTTTGCAGCACAGGGAGGAAAAAATCAGGCTCAACATATTTGGTCAGGAACTTCCAGAGTAGGAATTGGTCCTGTAGATGAAATCAGTATTGATGAAAACGGAAAATTCATTCCGATAAGAAGGTTAAACGGTGATCAGACACACCAAGGAAGACACGTCCGTATTGGTGTTGATGATTTCCAAATTCTTCATGTAAAATTATACGAGTATCAATAAAGAGTCCCAAAAGGACGATTTAACAAAGAATAGGATAAAATCCTATTAAATGGGCACGTTTACAAAAAAATAAATATTCATTAAGGCTTTAGCCAAAACGGATTAAAATGAATAAAATTAAACTTTTTAACATTATATTTTTCTTCATCAGCATTTGCTTCGTTGATGCTAAAATCAAACTCCCCACTTTAGTTTCAGACGGAATGGTTTTACAGCGTGACCAAAAACTAAAGATTTGGGGGCAGGCGGATTCAGGAGAAAAGGTGGAAATTAATTTTCAACATAAAAAATACAATACCATTGCAGACAATTCAGGTAACTGGAAAATCATGCTTCCTGAAATGAAATCTGGCGGCCCTTTTACCATGACTATCAATGAAATTACATTGAAAAATATTTTAATTGGTGATGTGTATCTCTGCTCTGGCCAGTCTAATATGGAACTTCCGATGCGTAGGGTAAAAACGTTGTATCCTGAAGAATTAACGAACGCTAATAATAGCAATATTCGCTTTTTTACAGTTCCTCAAAAGTATGATTTTAAAATTGCTCAGAATAATTTAGACGGTGGGATTTGGGAAGAAACCAATCCTCAAAATATTCAGAATTTTTCTGCGGTTGCCTATTTTTTTGCGAAAGAGATGTATCTGTATAATAAAATTCCGGTGGGAATTATTAATTCAAGTTTGGGAGGTTCTCCAATTCAATCTTGGATGGATGAATCTTCTTTGAAAAAATATCCTGAATATCTTGCGGAAGCTCAAAAATGGAGAAATAATGAATTGATTTCTCAAACAGAATCTTCTGAAAGAGCTTTGGGTGATGCTTGGTCTGCAGAATTAGATCAATCGGATGCAGGAATCTCTAATCATTGGGAAAAACCAGAATTCAATGATTCCGAATGGAAAAAAATGAATGTCCCCGGTTCTTGGGAAGATATAGAAAAACCGTTTGATGGAAGTATTTGGTTTAGAAAAGAAATATTTCTTCCAAAAGGAGCTGAAAAAAACACCGCATTTCTGAATTTAGGAAGAATTAAAGATGCAGATGTTACCTATATTAATGGAAAAAAAGCAGGAAATGTTACCTATGAATATCCTCCACGCTGGTACGATATTCCTGCGGGAGTTTTAAAGGAAGGGAAAAACATCATCACGGTAAGAATCACCAACGGAAGTGGGAAAGGAGAATTTATAAAAGACAAAGATTATTTTTTACAAATAGGCTCAGAAAAAATTGATTTAAAAGGGGAGTGGAAATATAAAATCGGAGCCATCATGAACCGGCCAGCTCCAGGACAAACCTTCATCAGATGGAAACCAACGGGATTATACAATGCGATGTTGAATCCATTAATTCAATATTCAATAAAAGCAGTTTTATGGTACCAAGGTGAGAGCAATACAGGAAAACCTCAGGAATATCAGGATTTATTATCTACCATGATTTTAGATTGGAGAAGCAAATGGAGTCAGAAAAATCTACCTTTTTTCATTGTTCAATTAGCCAATTTTATGGAAGCAAAACCTGAACCTACAGAAAGCAATTGGGCAGAATTAAGGGAACAGCAAAGAAAAGTTTCCCAAACGATTCCAAAGACCGGACTTGCTGTTACCATCGATATTGGCGAATGGAATGACATTCATCCTTTAAACAAAAAAGAGGTTGGAAAAAGATTATCATTACAAGCTCAGAAAACACTTTTCGACAACAAAATTATCGCAGACGGTCCTGTTTATGAATCCATGAAAATTGATGGAGATAAAATCATTCTTTCATTTAAAAAGGGAACAGATGACTTTTCTAAAGTTTCAGAATTAAAAGGTTTTGCGATCAAAGGGAAAGACGGAGTTTTCAAATGGGCACAAGCAAAAATGGAAGGCAGCAAAATCATCGCTTGGAATGATGAAATTAAAGATCCAATTGCTGTTCGATATGCCTGGGCAGATAATCCTGATAAAGCAAATCTTAAAAACAAAACGGGTCTTCCAGCTTCACCATTTACCACAGAATAATTAAAAAGCATTTGTGCTCTTTGCTGAGTGAAATCGAAGATTCGACGGAGTCAAACGCCCTTGCGAACGTAAAATATTCTCAATAATTGAAAAAAAATCTTTGCGATCCTTGCGTTAAAATGAATTAAAAAAATTAAAACTACATATGAACAATTCACAAAAAATATCAGTCGCCGAAAAAATAGGATACAGCTTAGGGGATCTGGCTGCCAATTTGGTGTTTCAGACCTTGGTAACTTATCTGGCGTATTTTTATACTGATATTTATGGCTTAAAACCTGAAGATGCTTCGGTGATTACTTTGATTGTCGGATTAGTAGCAGGCTTTGGTTTCAATCCATTGATTGGTGCATTGGCAGACCGAACGCAGACAAAATGGGGGAAATTCCGTCCGTGGATTTTGTTTACGGCTGTTCCGCTTGGGGTGGCGGCTATGTTAGCTTTCAGTACACCCGATTTTACATATAAAGGGAAAATTATTTACGCTGCGGTTACCTATTCCGTCTTATTGCTTTTGTATGCTTCAAATAATTTGCCTTACTCGGCATTAAGTGGCGTTATTACAGGCGATATGAGCGAAAGAAACAGTATTTCTTCTTATCGTTTCGTCGCGGTGATGTTTTCACAGTTTTTTGTTCAGGTTTTCATGTTACCGATTATTTTATCAATTGGAAATGGCGACAAGGCAGCAGGAATTGAGGTTGTGATGACATGGTTGGCTATTATCGGAAGTGTGATGTTATTGATTACTTTTTTCACGACAAAAGAAAGAGTAGTTCCAAATGCTGATCAGAAATCAAACTTAAAAGACGATTTAAAAGATTTATCTAAAAATAAGCCGTGGATCATTATGTTAACGGTTACAGCTTTGATATTCATTACATTGGCGATGAAAGGAGGTTCGTATGTTTATTACTTTAATAATTATGTGGATGAAGCGAGCCTGAAAAGTTTTATTTCTCCGATTACTTCGTTTTTTGATTCTATTGGAATGAACTTTTTCGGTGAAAATGTAAAATCTGCAGGATTTGGTTTATTTAATGCGGGGGGAATTATTATGATGATCGTAGGGATTACATTTTCTAAAAGATTTGCTGATAAATATGGGAAAAGAGATGTGTTTATGACATCATTATTTATCTCTACATTATTTGTTCTGATCTTTATTTTATATCCACCAAAAGCGGTGGGAATGATGTTTTTATCACAAATCGCACACGGTTTTTTCTACGGAATCAGTACCCCAATTTTATGGGCAATGATTGCTGATGTAGCCGATTATTCGGAATGGAAAAATAAAAGAAGAGCAACTGCCATTATTTTCTCTGCAATGATGGTAGGTTTAAAAGTAGGGTTGAGTATCGGAAGCTCATTAGTCGCTTTAATTATTGGGAAATACGGTTATATTTCTACAAAAGGAAATCAAAATATCATTCAGCCTGAAACGGTTGCAGCAGGTGCTAAAATGCTGGTAAGTGTATTTCCTGCCATTCCTTTTTTCCTTGCATGTGGATTACTTTTCTTTTATAAAATCAATAAAAAAATGGAGGTTCAGATTGAACATGATTTGGCAGAGAGAAGAAAATAAATTTTAATTAAATCCAAATTAAACGTAACCTAAACCTATAAGGTTTGATAACAAAAAATATAAACATAATGAAACACATTATTATATTAGGATTAATAACGTTTGCGGCTTCCAGTTTTCATGCTCAAAAGGCTGACGCTTCTTTAAAAAAAGCATTCCAGGATAAATTCTATATCGGAACAGCCATGAATTTAAAACAGATTCACGGAACGGATCAAAAATCAGTAGATATTATCAAGAAGCAATTCAGCTCGATTGTTGCTGAAAACTGCATGAAAAGTATGTATTTACAACCTCAGGAAGGGAAGTTCTTCTTCGATGATGCAGATAAATTTGTTGAGTTTGGAGAAAAAAACAACATGTTTATTATCGGACATACGTTGATTTGGCATTCTCAGGTTCCTAATTGGTTTTTCGTTGATAAAAACGGTAAAAATGTTACACCAGAAGTACTGAAAAAGAGAATGAAAGAACACATTACAACCATTGTTTCCCGCTATAAAGGAAGAGTAAAAGGTTGGGATGTAGTGAATGAAGCCATCATGGAAGATGGTTCTTACCGAAAATCTAAGTTTTATGAAATTTTGGGTGAGGAATTTATTCCATTGGCTTTTAAATATGCTCAGGAAGCTGATCCAGAGGCAGAATTGTATTACAATGATTATAATGAATGGCATCCTGAAAAAGTAAAAGCAGTCACTCAATTGGTCAAAAATTTAAAATCAAAAGGAATCCGAATTGACGGCGTAGGAATGCAGGCGCATGTGGGAATGGATTCTCCTTCCATTGATGAATATGAAAAAGCAATTGTTGCCTATTCCGAAAGTGGCGTAAAAGTGAATATTACGGAGCTAGACATCAGTGCACTTCCTTCACCTTGGGGAACCTCTGCAAATATTGCGGATAAAGTTGAATACGACGAAAAAATGAATCCCTATAAAAAAGTTCTTCCTACTGAGGTACAGGCAAAATGGGAAAACCGATATCTGGATTTTTTCCAATTGTTTTTAAAACATAAAACGGATATCCGAAGAGTAACATTTTGGGGCGTAACAGATGCTCAATCCTGGAAAAATGATTTTCCAATTAAAGGAAGAACAGATTATCCACTGTTATTTGACCGTCAATACAAAGCAAAACCTATTGTTGAAAAAATTATAAAACTTACAGAAGTAAAGTAATTAATAAAACGAAGCAATTGTAAAACGACATAGGAAACTGAAGCGTTAAGAAAATGAAATTTGAGAACGTTAAGAAAATTCTACTGTTTGAAGCGCGCGACAAATTTAGAATCGAAGAACTAACATTGAAATCGCGCAAGTTTTAGAATTTTTAGAGAACAAATTTTATTTTTAGCTGAAGGTTCCAAGTCTTGAATTTTTGGTTCTTTTGCTTCAAGGCAAAACGAACATCTAAAAAAAAATAAATATTAAAATATAATGAACAAATCAAAATATCTATTCCCCAAAGACTTCATGGCAGACCCATCCGTTCATGTTTTTGAAGGAAAACTCTACATTTATCCATCTCA
Source organism: Chryseobacterium polytrichastri (assembly GCF_900142445.1). Lineage (GTDB taxonomy): Bacteria > Bacteroidota > Bacteroidia > Flavobacteriales > Weeksellaceae > Chryseobacterium > Chryseobacterium polytrichastri. Next base: position 48,283 of record NZ_FRAV01000032.1, read on the forward strand.
CGACCGAGAAAGCGGAATTGAAGAAAACGACAATGGCGATCATTTCGATATGAATGATTATCATGTTTTTTCTTTGGATAATGTCGAGAATGGAGAAATCACAGATCATGGTGTTGTCCTTTCGGTAAAAGATATTCCTTGGTCGGGTAGGCAGTTATGGGATTGTGATGTGGCTTTTAAAAACGGGAAATATTATCTGTATTTTCCATTAAAAGATAAAAATGATATTTTCAGAATTGGTGTTGCGGTGAGCGATAAACCTTATGGCCCTTTCATTCCTGAAAAACATCCGATGATGGGAAGCTACAGCATTGATCCCTGTATTTTTGAAGAAGGCGGAAAACATTATATGTATTTTGGTGGAATCTGGGGCGGACAATTACAACGCTACAGAAATAACAAAGCATTAGAATCTGCGGTAATTCCGAATGATAATGAACCTGCACTTCCTTCAAAAGTTGCTTTATTAAGTGATGATATGTTGGAATTTGCGGAAGAACCAAAAGATGTTTTAATTCTTGATGAAAATGGAAACTCTTTACTTCACGGTGATAAAAATCGATTTTTTGAAGCGTCTTGGATGCATAAATACAATGACAAATATTACTTCTCTTATTCCACGGGAGATACTCATCTTTTGTGTTACGCGATTGGAGATAATCCTTATGGCCCATTTACGTACCAAGGGGTAATTTTGACTCCGGTTGTAGGCTGGACAACCCATCATAGCATTGTTGAGTTTAAAGAAAAGTGGTATTTATTTTTCCATGACTCTGTTCCAAGTGGTGGAAAAACATGGCTGCGAAGCATGAAAGTGGTAGAACTTGAATACAACGAAGACGGAACTTTCAAAACAATTGAAGGGCTGGAATAATTATCAGTTCTACAGAACCCGAAGGGTTCAATATCAATAGCCTTAGGTGAAACCTATGGCGTAAATATCAATATAAATGGGCTTTAGCTCGTTTAAACAAATCAAGACATTCAAATTGGCTTTAGCCAAAACTTAAACTTGATGCCCAATAATAATTCAACCAATTTCAAATATTCTGCAATGCAAAATTACCGTGTTTATATTATCATTTTTCTTTTATTTCCATTAAGTTTTTTTGCAGAAGATGGAAGTCAATTATGGCTTCGTTTTCCGAATGTTAAAAACGGAATTTCGGCGGATAAAATCATTTCAAAAGGTAAAAATCCAACGCTTGAAATTGCAAAAAAAGAACTAGCAACTTATTGGCAAGGTCAAGCGGTAGAATTGCGCACGGACAAATCTTTGAAATATTTGAAAGACGGCTATACCATTAAATCTAGTCTAGAAAAAGTCATTATTTCTGCGGGGAAAGAAAGTGGTTTATTGTACGGAGTATACCATATTCTCAGACTTCAGCAGACAAAATCTGATGTTAATCATTTAAACATAACCGAAAAACCATCTTATGATGTGCGAATTCTAAATCATTGGGATAATCTGGACGGAAGTGTAGAAAGAGGATACGCCGGAAAATCATTGTGGAAATGGGAAGATTTACCGAATACAATTTCACCACGATACGAAGAATATGCAAGAGCTAATGCTTCAATAGGAATTAATTCTGTTGTTTTAAACAATGTGAATGCTTCCCCAAATATGCTTCGAACAGATTATCTTCAAAAGGTAAAAGTGTTGGCAGATCTATTTAGGCCTTATGGAATTAAAGTGTATTTGTCAGTCAATTTTTCTTCTCCAAAAGTATTGGGTGGATTGGAAAATTCAGATCCTTTAAATAAAAATGTTCAAAATTGGTGGAAAGATAAAGCATCAGAAGTTTATAAATTAATTCCTGATTTTGGAGGTTTTTTAGTGAAAGCCAATTCAGAAGGACAACCTGGGCCACAGGATTACGGAAGAACCCATGCCGATGGCGCCAATATGATGGCCGACGTATTGAAACCTTTTGGAGGAATTGTGATGTGGCGGGCTTTTGTGTACAGTCCGAGCAAAGAAGATCGAGCAAAGCAAGCCTATTTGGAGTTCCTTCCTTTAGACGGAAAATTTAGGGATAATGTTATTGTTCAAATTAAAAACGGACCAATTGATTTTCAACCTCGTGAACCTTTTAATCCCTTATTTGGAGCATTGAAAAAGACTTCGGAAATGGCAGAATTTCAGATCACTCAGGAATATTTAGGATTTTCAAATCACTTGGTTTTTTTGGCTCCTTTATTTAAAGAAACATTGGAAAGTGATACGTATGCTGATGGAAAAGGTTCAACCGTAGCCAAAATTACAGATGGAAGTGTAAGAAATAATAATATAACAGCTCTTGCAGGCGTTGCCAACATTGGTGAAGATGCCAACTGGACGGGGAGTATTTTTGCACAGGCCAATTGGTATGCATTCGGAAGACTAGCCTGGAATCATGAATTAAGTTCAGAACAAATCGCTGATGAATGGATTAAAATGACTTTTACGGATAATCAGAAATTAGTGAATCCTGTCAAAGAGATGATGCTTTCGTCAAGAGAAACTGCGGTAGATTATATGATGCCGCTCGGTTTGCACCATATTTTTGCATTCGATCATCATTATGGGCCTGAACCTTGGGGAAATATTCCGGGAGGAAGACCAGATTGGATGCCTGTTTATTATCACAAAGCAGATGAAAATGGAGTAGGATTCGACAGAACAAAATCAGGAAGCGATGCCGTTTCACAATATTTTCATCCATTAAACACGACTTTCGGAAATATAGAAACCTGTCCGGAAAATCTTCTTCTTTGGTTTCATCATGTTCCGTGGAATTATAAAATGAAAGACGGGAAAACGTTGTGGGAAGAATTATGTTTTAAATATGATTCAGGCGTTAAGAATGTTAGAGAGTATCAGAAAATTTGGGATACAATGGAACCGTATGTTGATACTGAACGATTTAAGCATGTTCAGTCAAAACTAAAAATCCAGTCTAAGGATGCGGTTTGGTGGAAAGATGCCTGCTTGTTGTATTTCCAGACGTTTTCAAAAATGCCGATTCCTTATGATATTGAAAGACCGGTTCATGAATTGGATGATCTGAAAAAAATCAAACTAGATCTTAAACACCATAATTAGGAGAAGAATGATAAAATATAAAATCAGCGTCATCTGCAAAATCAGCGAGATATTTTAGACGCAAAGTTTTATTTCATACGTATCATATTGTGAGCGAGCAATGAATAATCAACAAGTTGATTTGATGAAGCTTGATGTTTTCAAATTTTGCGTTTAAAAATTGAACCGTTTATTAGAAAAAATTGAGGCAACTCATTCTTCGTGATTAAAAAAAGAAAAGCTGCCTCAAAAGATTGATTGTACGTAAAATTTTAATTCCAATATAAATATGGAAATATATGAATCTCTTAGTTTCAGTTAAGAGTAACTGTTTTATTAAAAACATTTCCCATTTCCTCAACGCTGATGATATATTTATCAGACGTTTGGGGATTAAGATCGAAGGTTATATCAAGCGCTCCATCCGTTGCATTCTTGGTTGCATTGTAATAAACATTTCCTGAAAAATCAGACACAGAAATAATAGCACTGTTTTTCAAACCTGAAAGATGAAGTTTTACTTTGTTGTCTGAAATGGTATATTCCGGTTTATTGATTTCTGAGAATGGTATTTTTTCAATCTCTAGCGTATTGTTATTGCTAATGTTTATTTTATATTTTTCGATTTTCTGATCAGATTCTGCGACCAAATAATAAGTTCCTGAATTCAGATCTTTTAGATCGTAAGTTTTCGTTGTATTACTTTCTGATTGTACGTTTTCTGAAAATAATTCTCCATAGGTATCATTATAAAGTACCAAAGAGGTATTGTGTCCATTTAATACATCGAAACTAATCGTTTTTGCTCTTGCTGTTTTAAAAGAAAGAGAAAAATCTTTGTCTTTACTCATCACGCTTGCTGAGATAAATAGTGACCCTATAATAAAAGCAGATTTTAAGAATGTGTTCATAATGATAAGTTTTGTACTGCAAATGTATAACAGATAATTCGCTTAATCTATAATACAATTTTCATATTTATGTTCTATATTAACCTTATGATTCTTTTATTTAATATTAATTGTTAATTTTGTACAGAAGTTAATTGTTTAAAATGAAACATTCACATCCTGCCTTTGAGGCTGTAAAGCCCAATATTGGAAGTAGTTTTACAAGTCTGAAGTTTTTTCAAAATGAAAATATCAAATCTCATGTATGGCATTATCATCCTGAGGTTGAATTAATTTTTGTTTGCGGAGGTTCAGGGAAAAGGCAGATCGGGAGTAATATTTCCTATTTTTCGGATGGAGATCTCGTCTTGATGGGAAGCAATTTGCCGCATTGTGGGATGACGAATGAAAATACCAATAATGAGTACGAAATGGTCATTCAGTTTAAGCCTGATTTTCTTGGGGAACCTATTTGGGAATTGCCTGAAATGCATAGAATTGCCCATTTACTGGAAAGGTCAAAAGCCGGAATTGTATTTGCTGAGAATGTAAAGAAAACCATTGGGAAAAAGATTGGAGAAATGCACGAATCTTCTTCTTTGGAAAGGCTTGTGAAGTTTTTAGAAATATTAGATGCATTGGCTTCTACGCAGGATTATAGAATTTTGAATGCCGGAAAATATTACTTACAAACGCAGGTTGAAGATAACGACAGGATCAATCTTATTTTCAATTATGTGAAAGATCATTTTAAGGAACAGATTACATTGGACGAAATTTCTGAATTGGCAAATATGAAAGTCCCGTCTTTCTGCCGTTATTTTAAAAAAATTACCAATAAAACCTTTACGCAGTTTGTTAATGAATATCGGATTACCCATTCATTAAAGTTGCTTGCTGAAAAACCAATGAGCATTACTGAGGTTTGTTTTGAGTCGGGTTTTAATAACTTTAGTTATTTTAATAAAACATTTAAAGAATATATTCAGAAAAGCCCGTCACAATATAGAAAAGAGTTTAATTATTTTATGGAATAGATTTTGGCTAGAGAATTACAAATTAGCAAAAGTTTTATTAGAGATGTAAAATCAAAAATCTATTGTAAAGCGATACAAATTTTATTGTAGATAAAATCTTTCCACCTTAAAATGTTAACTAATTGATAATTGCGCCTTTGAGAACCTCCAACAATTTATGTTTTACGGGATATTAAAATATTTTTTTAAGAGCTCATTCTCTATTATTTGTTAGATATTCGCGAAGGCGCAAAGGTTTAAATCTTTATACTGTTGCTAAGGCGCAAGAAAATCAAAGATTTTCAGCAAATGCTTTGCTTATACAACCTCTCTAATACCACTTATGTAATTGAAACTTTATCTTAAAAAAAGATTAAAAGCACTTAGAAATTAAAAATTTAAAAATGAATTCAGTAGTTTTATACCTGAAATCTGCGGATAGATAGCATTATGAAAGATATTAAATTAATTGTGACCGATATGGACGGAACTTTTCTGAACTCTTCACACGAAGTAAGCCCGGAATTTCCTGAAATTTATGAAGAACTGAAAAAAAGAAATATTTTATTCGTTCCTGCAAGTGGAAGACAGATGTTGGGAATTACCAAATATTTTGGAGACATCGAGAACGAAATGGCTTTTATTGCAGAAAATGGAGGCTATATGATCTACAAAAACCAAGAACTCTTTGCAGATAAGCTAGGACCGGAATATGTAGCTGAAATTATCCAAACGATACGTAATATTCCTGGTGCTACTGCTATATTGTCAGGTAAGAAAAAAGCATATTACGAAACAGATAATCAGGGTTTTATAGATTATATTTCTCAGTTTTATACTGGGAATGAAAGGGTAGAAGATCTAACGCAGGCATTGGACGACAGTATTTTTAAAATTGCCGTTTACCATCCTGAAGGTTCTGAAGAGCATTTATATCCTTTTTTAAAGCAATTTGAAAAGTATAATCTTGAAGTTGTAGTATCAGGCCAATATTGGTTGGATATTATGAATAAAAATATCAACAAGGGAAATGCTTTGGAACAACTTCAGAAAGTATTGAATATTACTCCTGAGCAAACAATGGTTTTTGGAGATTATATGAATGACATTGAGATGCTTAAGAAAGCCCATTATTCGTATGCAATGAAAAATGCGCATCCTTCTGTAAAAGCAGTGGCCAGTTTTGAAGCGTGTTCTAATGATAATTTTGGCGTTTTAAAAACAATAAAAGGATATTTGAATGCAGAGTAAATTGATTTTAAATTAAAAATAAAGAAAAAAACAGGATATGACAATCCTGTTTTTTCTTGAATGATAGTATATTTTTTAGAGCCTGTTTTTGAATTTTTTACCATTAAGATTCTCTTAAGATTTTTAGAATAGTAAGTTTGGGTTTTGCTTTAAGACGATTCGCTTAAGAAAATCAGTAGATTTTTTTCTTAATTATCCTTAACAACTAAAATTCTGCTTAATGGTTTAAAATTTTATACATTATTGATAGAATAAAATTTAAAGAGCATCTGAATAAATTATCCTAATTTATTGAAGTTTTGTAACGTTTCTATCACCCCTTTTGGGGTTTTATTTTCAAAGATATTTGATTGGTAAACTCTTTCAAATGTTTCGGCGGTTCCTGAAGCGATAACGTTGGGTAGATTTTCACTTTCCAGCATTTCAGTAAGTCCTTTCATCTCATCAATTCTTCTGAAAATATGTTGCGGATAAGTAGGCGTAGTTTTAATAAGATCCTGATACGTTCCGGGAAGGAAGTCCTGAAGGCTTTCATTCAATTCATCTAAGATTCCAAAATGAGCGGCAGCTGTCATGGTTTCAAAAAATAAGGCATTGATTCCTTTATTTACCATCGAAAAAAGGAGTTTATAAGCTGATGCAGCTTCTGTTTTTTCACCGGCATCTTTTATTTTAAAAACTTTTCCAAAAAGATCTGAGAAAAGATTTCTATGAATTCCGCTAATCACTAAAACTCCATTTTCAGGAATATCTTTGGAAGCTCCCATTACCGCACCATTCACAAATTGGATATTGATGGATAAAAGCAACTCTTCAATAGATGAAGCCATTGCAGGTGTATTGGAATTTAAATCAACATATAGCGGACGATTTGAGGTGTTTTTTAAGCACGAAACAATATTTTCAGTAAGTTTCAGACTTCCTTCCGGACTTGTAAGAGAAAGGATTACATCAGCCTGTTCAACCGTATGTTGTAATGAGCCTGTATTTTCAATTCCTGCATCCTGAATATTTTTAAGCGTTTTATGAGATCTTCCCTCTCCGGCAGTAATTACCTTAAAATTATTTTTTATAAGCGTTTTTGCTATTTGGGTTCCCATGTCTCCCGGGGAAAGTAGGGCAATCACTGGCTGAGTCTGCATTCTGGATATTTTTTTATGTGTTTGAAATTATTGAGAACAACAAATTTCCTCAATTTTTTTTACTTTTTAAAACGTTTTGTTTCGATGGTATTGATTGCTGAAACCGATTAATGAAAATGAAGAATGCATGTAAATCTAAAATTGTTCTGTCAAAGACTATGGAAATTTGGATGTTTTAGAGCGTTTTATAACTTTTTCTTTTTAATAATATATAGTGTAGCTTAATTTTATTAGTCTACCTTTAGCGCCGAAATAATGTTTTAATAAGCAACACCATTTCCTTATCATATTTATTCATATTTATAGCTTATTATAATTATTTTTATATTCCCCTGTTTTTGGGGAATTTTTATACATTCTATTCTCCAAATTTTTAACGAAAAATTTATTTACTATTTCAAATAAGCTATTTATTTAGTCGTATCTTAGGACCGTATTTAAATAAGTGGAGCTGCTGATTTTGATTATTAAGTTTTTGTTGCCATTCGCTTCGCTTTATTATATCGTTGTATAGATGGCATACAGCATTAAATTTTAATTCTCATTATGAATGGATCCGCATTTGATTTATCTGAAACATCGTACTCCGAGTTTCTTAACCATTTTACAACTTCACTTCACAATCTTTTCCAAAAAGAAGATATTGATAAGCTGAGCCTTTCCAGAGGCCTGCCTCCTCATGTTTGGAAAGAGATTATGAATCTGAAGCCTTTGTCTGTTGCCATACCTAAAGAATTTGGTGGGAGAGGAGTAAAGGTAAAGGAATGTTTGGGTATTCTATCGGCTGCTTCTTATGAATCTCTTCCGTTATCCTTAACTTTTGGAATTAATATTGCCCTTTTTCTTGAGCCGGTAGCTAAATATGGAAATGATTTGGTGAAAGCAGATATATTTAAGAATTTTCTTGATTATGGTGCCATGGGAGGTTTAATGATCACTGAGCCGGAATATGGAAGTGATGCTTTAAATATGAAAACCCAGAATGTATTAAAAGAAAATGAATACCATATAGAAGGAACAAAACATTGGCAAGGATTAACAGGATTGGCTAATTACTGGCTGATTACTTCAAGAAATGCAAGTGCTGACGGGAAACTGTCTAGAGATGTAGATTTCTTTATTGCCAATACCCACCGTCCTGAGCAGAATATTGAGGTTTTAGAATATTACGACAATCCAGGATTATATATGATTCCTTACGGATTAAATAAAATTGATATCAAAGTTCCGGAATACAATAAGTTAATCCCCGAAACTACAGGTCTTAAAATGATGCTCGATACGCTTCACCGAAGCCGACTACAATTTCCGGGAATGGGAATGGGTTTCCTGAAAAGAATGATGGATGAAGCTACCAAACACTGTCAGGAAAGAATAGTAGGTGCTTCTAATTTATATGCTTTAGATCAGGTTCAATATCAATTAACAAGAATGCAGGCGTTTTTCACGCTTTGTTCTGCAATGTGTGCGAAAAGCTGTAAAATAAGCGGAATTGATCATGATGTATCTGGAAGTGGAGTTCATGCGAATAGTATGAAAGCATTGGTGACTGATATGATGCAGGAATCTTCGCAAACACTGGTTCAACTTTCGGGTGGTAAGGGATACAGAATTTCTCATATCGGAGGACGTGGTATTATGGATAGCCGCCCTTTCCAGATCTTTGAAGGTTCCAATGAGATGCTTTATACACAAATTTCGGAAGGAATTTTAAAAGATATGAAAAAGAAAAAACTGGAAAATCTTGCAGAATATCTTTCAATCAATGAATTAACAAGTAATTCGGCTAAATTATATTCTAAAGAGTTGGATTTCAATATCAATACTTCACTTTCTCAAAGAAAAATGATTGACTTAGGAAAAGTATTGGCGAGAGTTGTTACGGTGAATGATTTATTAGAGTTAAATAATTCAGGATTTAGTCAGAGCCTTACAGATAATGCTGTAGAAGTTGTGAGACAGGATATTGTAACACTTTTGAGTTCAATGAATCATCATCAAAATATAAATAGAGTAGAAGAAAATAATGATCATAGTGATTGGATGAAGTTTTCTTAAAAACGTCAGAAAACTGAAAGAAAAGAAATGTAGTTTAATATATTTTTGATAATCAATTAATTAAAATAAGGGCTATTCGGTTTATTTGTTGTATATTTGTACAATAATTAATAATTAGGCTTTTGCCTTTGCTTTCTGTTACAGATTAGAACTAACAATTTTCTTCTTTCAGTTTTTGCTCTTTCAGCCGCCGGTTTTTATCAATTAATTCTTTTATGAATGAACTTGTATATTGGCAAACTGAATTTTCAAACTACCGAAAACAATTAGGAAACCTTCCTTTTAAAGCTTTATCCTTGTTAAAAATTATTACCCAACAAATTCGTTGATTTAACAATTGCGTATTTGTGAATGTGTCTGATGAAAAAGGCATAGAATGATATTGCAGGATTCAATATTGATGACCGCAAAAAATAGATGAATAACATATGAAGAGTAGACAATTCTCTTTTAATTATTCTCGAGAAAAGATGATAACTTTGAATTTCTGATAAAAAATTTGATATTATATAACGTCGGGAGATCCGGCAAAACCCCATGAATGAATTTTAAAAATTTAAATTTAATAAATCCGATAATTCGTGCTGTTACAGAAAAAGGATATTCGCAGCCTACAGAAATACAAAGTAGTGCTATTCCGAATATTCTGAAGGGGAAAGATATCATGGGCTGTTCACCAACGGGAACGGGGAAAACTGCAGCTTTTGCAATGCCTGTTCTTCAGTTATTAAAAAAAAGAGCTCCGGAACATAAAGAAATCCGAACTTTGATATTAACACCGACTCGCGAGTTGGTAACGGAAATTGAAGAAAATCTTAAAGTATATAGCAAATATCTTCCATTATCTCAACTTTCTATTTATGAAGGTGTTTCTTTGGGAGGGCAGTTAGCAGCTTTAAGAAAAACAGTAGATGTTCTCGTTGCAACTCCAGGTAGATTATTAGAGTTAACGAGTCAAAGACATATTGATCTTTCCAAAATTGAAATTTTAATTTTGGATGATACTGACAAGATGCTTGAAATGGGTTTTGTAAATGATGTGAAAAAAGTAATTAAACTGATTTCGCAAAAAAGACAAACATTATTATTTTCAGCAACAATATCAGAAAGTATCCGAACTTTCGGAGATACAATACTAAATAATCCTGTAGAGATTATAGTATCCGAAAAAGTAGGTGTGAAGGGAAAAACAAATTCATTTGAAGAAAATGAACGGCTGGATTTAAGTATCCAAAAGCAGACAGGTTTTACATTGCCCGTGGTAACTAAGCAAGGTAAGCAAACATTTCAGTACAGTAATTAAAATATTAAATAATTTATGGCAGATTCTTTCTCTAAAAAGGAAAATTTCAAGAAAAAAATTCAAAAACAAAAAGAAAAAGCATTAAGACGCGAAGACCGTAAAACTAATAATAATAAAGGTAAGGGTCTTGACGATATGCTAACTTATGTAGATGCATACGGTAGATTAACTACCACTCCTCCTGAAGACAGATTGGAGATCAATCCTGAAGATATTCAGTTGGGTGCAGCTCCTATTCCTGTAGAAGAGTTAAGAAAATCAGGTATTGTTACTTTTTTCAGTGAAAAAGGTTACGGATTTATTACCGAAGACAATAGTAAAGAGAATGTATTTTTCCACAGTAACAACTGTATACATCAAGTAAAAAAAGGAAATAAAGTTTCATTTGAGAAAGAGAGATCTCCAAAAGGATTCTCTGCTATCAACATAGAACTTGTAAAATAATAAAACAACAATTTTTAATACAAATACAATGCAACAAGGCACAGTAAAATTTTTTAACGAAACAAAAGGTTTCGGATTTATCTCTCCAGCAGACGGAGGACAAGACATTTTTGTACATTCTTCAGGATTAAAGTCAAGAACAATTCGTGAGAATGACAAAGTGACTTTTGATGTACAAAAAGGTGAAAAAGGACTAAATGCAGTAAATGTAACTTTAGCTTAATTTTCAATTAATATATCGATACAAGTAGAGCCCCTTTTTGGGGCTTTACTATTTTTATATTTTCAGCTGGTGAAAATATTTTTTAATTTTATTTGATAAATATTTTGTCAGAATCAAAAAAGTTTCTATCTTTGCACCACTGAAAACAACGATACAATCGGAGTTTAAGGAGAGATGGCAGAGTGGTCGATTGCGATAGTCTTGAAAACTATTGACTGTAACAGGTCCGGGGGTTCGAATCCCTCTCTCTCCGCAAGTTGAGAAACAAATAAAATCAAAAGTCTTTAAATACTAGTGTTTAAAGACTTTTTTGTTGTTTTGATGTTTTAAAAGATATCAAACAAAATCAAATTGAAGGTGAGTAATTCGGTGAGTACTTAAAAGTCTTGGATCAGTTCCAAAACTTGGGGACTACGCAAAAAGTTTAGATAATCTAAAAAGGAAAAACGATTTATCTCGCACGCCTCTAAGTTGTAATCTGAA
>NZ_FRAV01000095.1 GCF_900142445.1 Chryseobacterium polytrichastri
AAAGACACTATCCCATGAAGTGTGTAAGTTAAAAAGTTAGGGCTTGGATTTTATAATCTGAGCCTTTTTTCAAAAATAAGGATAAATTGGTTTAAAACAATCCCCCAATTTTGAATAGGCATCGTCCATTTTTTGGTAGACTCTTTCAGAGCAAGATACACCGACTTTAGTACAGCATCATCCGTAGGAAAAGACATTTTATTTTTGGTGTACTTACGGATTTTTCTGTTGAGATTTTCAATTAAATTAGTGGTATAAATAATCTTACGGATCTCCAAAGGAAAATCAAAAAATACAGTAAGTTCATCCCAATTGTTTCGCCAGGATTGAATAGCATAAGAATATTTACTTTCCCATTTTTCCGCAAAATCATTTAGAGCAGCTTCAGCTGCTTGTTTTGTTGGAGCGGTGTAAATATGCTTCATATGGGCAGAGAATTCTTTTCTATCCTTCCAAACCACATATTTGCAGGCATTTCTGATTTGATGGACAACACAAATTTGGGTTTGAGATTCAGGAAAGACAGAACGGATAGTCTGGGTAAATCCGTTTAAATTATCGGTAGCGGTAATGAGAATATCCTCTACACCACGGGCTTTTAAATCTGTGAGAACCCCCATCCAAAAGGCTGAGCTTTCATTTTTTCCAAGCCACATTCCCAATACTTCCTTTCTGCCGTCACGGTTTAATCCAACAGCCAAATAAACAGTTTTATTAATGACTTTGGAGCTTTCCCTTACTTTGAAAACAATCCCATCCATCCAGACAATGAGATACAAATCTTCAAGCGGGCGGTTCTGCCAACTTACCACTTCACTTGCAACTGCACTGGTTATTCGAGATATGGTTGAAGTAGAAACCTCAAAATCATACATTTCACGGATTTGTTCCTCAATGTCTGATACGCTCATTCCTTTGGCATAGAATGAAATGATGATATTTTCTAAACCATCGATAATGTTATGTCTTTTGGGAACTAATGTAGGTTCAAAATTTCCTTCGCGATCTCTGGGAACTTTAATTTCAGACTCTCCAAACGATGATTTTATTTTCTTGCTTCCGTGCCCGTTTCGGTAATTTCCAGTGGTGGATTTCTGATGTTTCTCATTCTCCAGATGAGAATCCAATTCTGCATCAAGGATGTGTTCTACCGCTCGTTTGTGCATTTCTTTGAAGAAGGATGTTAGATCTTCTCCATTCTTGAAGGATTTATAGAAATCCTTGTTGTTTAATAATTCTTCTTTGTCCATCATAAACTATGTAGGTTTAAAATTAATAAAAAGTTATTTCCGTAAAATTTTTTGAGCTGTAGGGGCTCAAAATTTTCCAGAATAACTTTTTAACTTACACAGTTAGTGAAACACTACC
>NZ_FRAV01000031.1 GCF_900142445.1 Chryseobacterium polytrichastri
ATGTAGAATTTGGTTTTCTTCTTCAAATTTTACAATCTCAAAATATTCAATCAACAGTTCAGGTAAAAATAATTTAAGCAGTTCGGCATCATTTAGCATTATACAAAAATAGCATTTTTTATTTTCTCCCCAACTTTTGAGACTGATCCATATTGAGCATAAAAAAAGCATCTTTTTTCAGATGCTTGTGTTTTTAAGATATTGTTTTGGCTTAAACCTCGTCGTCAGAATCTATTGTGTAAGATTTGCTTTTGAAGTCCTTGTCATGCTTTTCTGATATTACATCCTCACCTTTTTCGTTAATGATGAAATCTGTGGATTCATTAAACATCTCCTGAAAACTTTTAAAATCCTCTTTGTAAAGATAAATTTTGTGTTTCTCGAATGTAGCCTCTCCATTCTCTCCGAAGTTCTTTTTGCTTTCGGTAATCGTAAGATAATAATCTCCTGCTTTCGTCTCGCGCACATCAAAGAAATAAGTTCTTCTTCCTGCTTTTAACACCTTCGTGAAAATTTCATTTTCATGGCGTTCCTTGTATTCACTCATTGTTAGATATTTTTTAATCTTGTTAAGAACAAATATAAAAGTTTTCTTTTAATCACAAAATTTTTTTTATGATTTATTTAACAATTCCGAACGAAATGGCTAAGCAGTTAAAGAATTGGTAATTTCGGTAAGATTAATAATTTTATCTGCTCTCTGAGCGCTAGACTCTCTGTGTGTGATAATTATGGACGTTGCGTTATGAATTTTTGTTTCTATATTTTCCAATATATTCTGTTCCGTTTCAGTATCCAAAGCAGACAGAGAATCATCGAAAATAATGATGTTTGGATCTTTAATTAAGGCTCTGGCAATACAAATCCTCTGCTTCTGGCCTCCCGAAAGCATTACACCACGCTCACCAACCAGTGTTTTATATTGATCTTTGAAGCCGGTAATGTTCTTATCTACATCAGCGATCTTGGCATATTCAACTACTTTTTCGTGGGAAGGGTTGTCTATTGCAAACCCAATATTAGTCTCAATAGAATCTGAAAACAGATAACTTTCCTGAGGAATATAGCCAATATAATTTCTGTAGTTGTCGAGGTTATGCTCTTTCAGGTTTTTACCATCAATTAAAATTTCACCTTCTGTAGGATCAATTAATCGGCAAAGAAGTAAGGCAATGGTAGATTTTCCACTTCCTGTCTTCCCCATTATAGCAAGAGATTGTCCGGCATCTATTTTAAAACTTAAATTATCTAAGGCTTTAATTCCGGTATTTGGATAAACGTAAGAAACATTTTTAAATTCAATATCTCCTTTAATAGGATAAACGTCGAAGTTTTCATTAACGATATCCGATTTTTTATCTAAGAACTCATTAATTCTCTGCATAGATGCTTCTGCTCTTTGGTTTACGGAAGTAACCCACCCAACCATAGAAAAAGGAAAAATCAAGGTGTTGATATACATGAAGAAATCGGCAATTTTACCGATGCTTAATTCTCCGTCAATATATTTTTGTCCGCCAATTAAAATAATAGCTACGTTCAATAATCCGATTACGAATAAAATAATAGTAAAGAAGTATGCTTCAGTTTTAGCTAAATCCAACGCTTTATCTTGATAGTCGGTTACTTTTACGCTGTAATTTTTCTTGATGTATTTTTCTTTTGCAAAAAACTTTACCACACGAATTCCCGAAAAGCTATCCTGAACAAAAGTGGAGATGGCAGACTGACTTTTCTGCATGATCTTCGACTTTTTATTAATAATGGAACTTACTTTATAGATTAGAAATGATAAAATAGGAAGTGGCAACAATGTCCAAAGAGTCATTGAAGCATCTGTTTTTACCATGTAAATACTTGTGATGAGTAATAAGACAATTAAGTTGGCCACATACATTACACCAGGTCCTAGGTACATTCTCACGGCTACTACATCTTCACTTAATCGGTTCATTAAATCTCCGATGGTTGTTTTTTTGTAGTCGGTAAGTGATAATTCCTGATAATGTTTGTAGATTTTATTTTTAAGCTCGTATTCAATTCTTCTTGAAGCTACAATAATAGTCTGTCTCATCATAAAGGTGAAAAACCCTGTTAGAAGTGAGCATCCAACAATAATGGCAACGTAAATTAAAACCTGTTTACTGAAACCAACATGGCCTTCTTTGGCAAAGCTGGCAAGGATATCAACAGACTTACCAACAAACTGTACCTTATAGATATTAAAGAAATTGCTGGCGATAATGAATAGTACCCCCCAAAACAATAATATTTTATGTTTCCAAAAATAAGGGTTTAGAGTTTTTAAAGCTTTCATAAAGTTTTACAAAATTACAAAAATACCATCACACTACGAATTTCATAAATTTTAAATTTCGTATCTTTGCACCCATAAAAAGCTCTTTGAATGTTAGGACGACGACAAATCCGTGAAAAAGTAGTAGAAAGTGTGTATTCTTACTACCAAAATCCAATAAAATTTGATGTTTTAGAGAAAAACATGTTCTCTGGAATAGAAAAAATCTATTATCTGTATATCTATGAACTCAACTTTTTAGTGGCGTTGAAAGATCTAGCAGAACATCAGATCGAAATCGGTAAGAATAAGTACATCAAAACCGATGCTAATACCAATCCTAATCAAAAATTCATCAGCAACCAGGTATTAATTAAGCTTGAAGAAAATCCTGAGAGATTATTTTTTACTGGTCAGCATAAACAATTGAAGTGGGATCTTCATGATGATTTATTGGTGAGAACTTTCCAAAGAATTACTGCAGGAAAGCGTTACCAGGATTTCATGAAAGAAGATGGGTATTCTTTTGAGGAAGATCAAAAATTTATTGGAAAATTATTTTTAAGATATATTGCTGAAAATGAAGATTTTCATGAATATCTTGGAGATAAAGAATTAACTTGGTATGATGATATTCATATTGCCAATTCAATGGTTCAAAAAACGATTGGTTTTCTAAAAGAAGATGAAGACAGTAGAACATTGATTAAAATGGTGAAAGATGATGAAGACAGAGATTTCGCAGGTAAATTGTTGAGAGACACACTGAACAACTGGGAAAGCAATGAGAAAAAGCTGAGCGAAAGATTAGAAAACTGGGATTTGGAAAGAGTTTCTTTAATGGACAAAGTTATTTTAACAACAGCAATTGCTGAGCTTGATAATTTTGCTTTTACCCCTTCAAGAGTAATTATTAATGAATATATAGAGATTGCTAAAGTATTTGCTACAGACAGATCAAATATTTTCATTAACGGAATTTTAGATAAATATTGTAAAGATCAAAATAGAATTTAACATGAAAAAGACGTTATCAATTATCGCTTTGTCTATTATAGGCCTTGGTTTAGTTTCTTGTAAAAAAGAAAATAAAGAAGTTCAGGGATCAGATGCTGTAGCAGTAGATTCTAGTGCTGCGAATAATTTGCCACCAGCTGATTCTTCGGCAGCTCATGTAGGGGAGGCAGCGGCTGCTCCAGCAGTAACAGCAACTCCGGCTCCATCTAACCAACCATTAACAACAGTTGCTTTATCTGAAAATAGCTTCGATTTTGGAAAAGTTAAAAAAGGAGATAAAGTAGAGCACGTATATGAAATTACAAACACTGGAAAGAATCCTTTGGTAATTTCTGAAGTGAAGCCTGGATGTGGATGTACAGTTCCTGATTTTACAAAAGAGCCTATCTTACCTGGCAAAAAAGGAAAAATTACGTTGCATTTTGATTCTTCAAGCTTTGACGGAAACGTAAGTAAGTATGCAGATGTTTTTGCTAACGTAGAGAAAGCGCCAATTAAATTAACATTTACAGCTAATATTCAACCATAATATAATGAATATACTAACAGTATTTTTACAAGCACCAGCTGGAGGTTCGTCTCCAATGATGTTGGTCATGATGGGAGTGATGTTTGTAGGGTTTTATTTCTTAATGATAAGACCACAACAAGCAAAGCAGAAAAAAGAAAAACTTTTTCAGGAGAATCTAAAAGTTGGAACTAGAGTAGTTCTTACTTCTGGTCTTCATGGAAGAATTGCTCAGGTTCAGGATGACGGTTTCGTTATTGAAACATTATCTGGGAAATTGAAATTCGAAAAAGCAGCAGTTTCTAGAGAATTTACAGAAACTCGTTTTGGAGAAAAAGCAGTAAAAGCAACTGATAAACCAGTTGAGAAAAAAGAAATCGAAACTACTGAAAATAAATAATTTTTAGTTTTTAAAATATTACGTTTCGGCGCGGTGAGCTTTGCTCACCGCGCTGATTCTTTTATAATAAGTATCTATTCATTTTGTTATTCCGCAGGAATCTAAACTCCTAAAAAATAATATATAGCTAGATCCTTCTAGGATGGCAAACATGGTGTTTAGTTTATGGACTAATAATTTGTGCTATTCGTGAAAAAATTTGTGAAATTTGTGTTTAAAAAATATCTTTACCCAATGAATCAAAACACAAACAAAACCGTTCTTATTCTGGGCGCAAACTCCGATGTAGCCAAGCAATGTATCATTCAATATCTTGAAAAAGGATTTTCAGTGATTGCAGCTTCCCGAAATACACAATCGCTTGAGGATTTTGTTACCAGTAATAATATAGACTCATCAAAAATTACGGTTTTATATTTTGATGCAGCCGATTTTGATTCACATCAAAAATTTTATAATGAACTTCCTATAAAACCTAATATTGCGGTGTATGCAGCCGGTTTTTTGGTTGATAACGAAAAGGCTCTGAGAGATTTTAAAGGCGCTCAACAAATGATGATTACCAATTATATGGGAGCCGTTTCTATTCTGAATATTATAGCAATGGATGAAGATAATAGGAATTTAGAAAGAATTATCGGACTGTCTTCGCTTTCAGGGGTGAGGGGCCGGAAAAGTAATTTTGTTTATGGAAGTACAAAAGCGGCATTTACTCAGTATTTAGCGGGATTAAGACAGGAGTTAGCATCTAGAAAAATAACCGTAAATGTTTTAGTGATTGGCTATATCAGGACAAAAATAAATGAAGGATTAGAGTTAAATGAATCTTTGATTATGGAGCCAGATTACGTAGCCAGATTTATTGTGAATGCAAAAAGCTCTTTTAGTATTGTTCCTAACTTTAAGTGGAAAATTATTTATCATATTTTAAAAGTTTTACCAGAAAGTCTCGTGGCTAAATTACCATAATATTTTTCGCTGTATTTCTATTTTTAACAATATCTTTTCATTGATTTTTCATAATCAGTTTATTTATCGTTTTCAGTGTTTTAGATTGATGTATGTTTCAGATTAATAATAGTTTACATACGTTCAGGTTTGGTGTTTTTTTTATTATTTTTAGGAGTTGATTACTATTTAATAGATCAATAATAAAATAAAAAAACAGATGAACGATTTAAAATTGAACAACATTGAACAGCAATGGGATACCTTCATGTATTCAGCTATTGCATGGGCACCCAAGATTATTTCAGCGGTGATTTCAGCAGTTCTTATATATTTTATAGGATCTTGGCTTATACGAATGGTCAATAGATTACTCGAAAAAGCTTTTACAAAGCGTAATATGGATGCTTCTTTACAGCTATTTCTTTTAAACATTATTAAGTGGGGACTCAATATCATGCTCTTTATTATTGTGGTAACACAACTGGGCGTACAGACTTCTGTATTTGTCGCAATAATAGGAGCAGCTGGTTTAGCGATAGGTTTGGCATTACAAGGCTCACTGACCAATTTTGCAGGCGGTATTATTATTTTATTGTTAAAACCATTTAAAATAGGCGATTTTATTTCGTCTAGTTCAGGAGTTTCGGGGACGGTAAGTGCAATAGATGTTTTTCATACAAGAATCATAACTCCACAAAATCAATTGATCATTATTCCTAATGGAGAGATTTCAAATAAGAGCATCACTAATTTTACACAATTAGGAACACGAAGAACATGGTTTGATATTGGAGTTTCTTATCATACAGACCTGAAAAAGGCAAAAGAAATATTATTAGAAGTTATTAACAATAATCAACATGCTCTTAAAAATCCTACGCCACAAGTTGTAGTAACTGAACTTAGGGATAGCACAATCAATTTATCTATAAGAGTTACGGCATCCAATGAAAATTTTTGGGCAATGAATGAAGAATTAACCATAGAATGTAAAGTAGCTCTAGACCGTGCCGGAATTGAAATCCCTTTTCCACAGCGAGATATTCATGTTTACAATAAATAAATGATTCTTATTACTTTTGAGACTCATTACCATTATTCCTGCGTTTGATTAATGCAGGGATTTTTTTAATATCTAAAATATTATGGAATTGATCAATTTCTTGCTAAAAACAACAATAAGTGAAAATATAGAAAATAAAGAGATCGTCAGGTACATTTATTATTTGTAATTTGTGCCAAAATAAAATATAACTTCATGAAAACAGTTTTTACTTTTGTATTGATACTTGGAATAAACATGTTCCTATCTGCTCAGAAGGTTGATTACAAAAATAATATCATTGCAGTGGATGGTAATAAAATAGGAAAAGTTGAAGTCCAGAAACAAAACTTTGGTCTTACTAAAAATTTCAATCTTTATTCGATAGATGGCGAAAAATTAATAATTGCTGTTTTGAGTACAGAATTTGAAGGTGATAAAAATGACAATACGAGTATGTATTATCGCTTTACTTTTTTACCTACAAATCAGGTTGGAATTTTCAAACTGTCAACATTAGGGATGGAGAAAGGTTTTGTAAACTTAATTGGCAAAGGAGGAATTATTGATGGAAATACACTCAATGCGAATAAAGTAACAGAGCTGATTGCTTCAAAAGGAGTGTCTCCAAGAACGGCTGTCAATTACACGTTGGTAGCTCGTAACAGGAATTGGCCAATTGAGTTGAGGGAAAACAAATCTATTGAGCAGGGAGAAACAATAGGTTTCTTTAATTATACAGGAAGTATGGGTAGTCAAGATGCCTATGAATTTTTTATTCCCGGTGGTATTATGGTGGCTAAAGTAAGTTTTGCAGGGGGAAATAATGCGCAGAATTTTGAATTGTTTACGGCTAGTGATAAAGTTCGAAGAGTAGTTCCAATTCCACAGAAAGATAAAGTAACTTCGCTTTCTTCAAGTATAGATCCTAATCTGCTTACACTCAAAAGGATTACGGCTTGGCTAGTGCAGAATAATTATCTGTAAATTAATTTTAAATGAATGACTTTAAATATAATGTGGAGAAAAACTTCTCCACTTTTTTATGCAGTTAAAATGATGTTTTCGTACTGATTTTTATCAATTCTTGTTTGGTCATTTTTTATCAAACATTATATTGTTTGAGCAGTTTCCATAATACCTAAATCTATCAAAAACTCCAAATCTATATAATAGTTATTGGGAATATATTTATCAAAGTAAACTTTTGTGGTGGAATGTTTTTGAAAAATTTCGTTTAAAGTAATCTTATCAATGTTTGTAAATGCTGTGAGGATTGGTAAAGATTTATCATAATTTTGAATTGTAATTTTGGTTTTTACGAATTCAATATCATTTTTATTATAGAAAATGTTAGCATAATCATTTTGATTTTTGCCGACACCAAAAACATAACTTTCTATCACAGCATGACTCAAATCTATATTTTTAAAGATTTTATGGCGTTTTATATCTTGAACCACAATGTCTTTATGAAAATTTTCCAGTGGAAAGCCTTTTTCGCTTTCGATAGTAGAACGAATATATAGGTAAATGGGAGCAACAATCAGAATTCCTATTACAAAATAGCCTCCTTTGAAATCCAGAGTATCACTGTGTTTTGAATAACCAATTCCGTGAAAAAGTGTAAATAAACCTATAAGCCAAAGAATGGCAATTGGTATTTCCCATGCTTTCCATTGATGTTTTTCTTTCATAATAAAAAAGCGGAGATTTTTTCTCCGCTCTAAATTTATGCTTTTAAATTCAATTGTAATTCCAATTCATCGAGCTGTGCTTCTGCAATAGCAGCTGGCGCATCGATCATTACATCTCGTCCTGAGTTATTTTTAGGGAATGCGATATAATCTCTGATTACCTCATTTCCATCAAGAATCGCCACCAAGCGGTCAAATCCGAATGCTAAACCACCATGAGGCGGAGCTCCGTATTTAAAGGCGTTCATTAAGAATCCAAACTGAGCTTCTGCTTCTTCTTTTGAGAATCCTAAAAGATCAAACATTCTTGATTGAAGATCTTTGTCAAAAATTCTGATAGAACCTCCACCGATTTCGTTTCCATTCAATACCATATCGTAAGCGTTGGCTCTTGCCTTTCCGGGATCTGTTTCCAATAAATGAATATCTTCAGGTTTTGGAGAGGTGAAAGGGTGGTGCATGGCATGGTAACGCCCGCTTTCTTCATCAAATTCCAATAACGGGAAGTCAACAACCCAAAGTGGTGCAAATACATCTCCTTTTCTTAATCCTAAACGGTTTCCAAGTTCCATTCTCAATGCAGAAAGCTGCGTTCTTACTTTGTGCTCGTTTCCAGAAAGGATTAACATTAAATCGCCTTCTTTCGCTCCAAACTTTTCGATGATCTTCGCTAAATCTTCTTCATTGTAAAATTTATTTACAGAAGAAGTTTTTACCCCATCATTTTGGAATTTAGCCCAAACCATTCCTGAAGCTCCAATTTGAGGACGTTTTACCCAATCAACTAATTCATCGATTTGCTTTCTTGTGTAGTCTGCGCAACCTTCAACATTGATTCCGACAACCAATTCAGCGTCATCAAATATTTTAAAATCCTTTCCTTTTACTAATTCGTTTAATTCTACGAACTCCATTCCGAAACGAATGTCCGGTTTGTCATTTCCATATTTCTGCATCGCATCGGCGAATGTCATTCTTGGGAAAGTTCCAAATTCCTGACCTGTAATATCTTTGATCAAAGTCTTAGTCATTCCTTCAAAAACATTCATCACATCTTCCTGCTCTACGAAAGCCATTTCGCAGTCGATTTGTGTAAATTCCGGCTGTCTGTCGGCTCTTAAATCCTCATCACGGAAACATTTCACGATTTGGAAATATTTATCCATTCCACCAACCATCAACAATTGTTTGAAAGTCTGTGGAGATTGTGGTAAGGCGTAAAACTGTCCCGGATTCATTCTGCTTGGTACAACGAAGTCTCTTGCTCCTTCCGGAGTAGATTTGATTAAAACTGGAGTTTCAACTTCGATAAATCCTTCGTCTGAAAGATAATTTCGTACTTTCTGCGCCATTTTGTGACGGAAGATCAATTTATCTCTTACCGGAGCTCTTCTGATATCCAGATAACGGTATTTCATTCTTAATTCTTCACCACCATCTGTTTCATCTTCAATAGTGAAAGGCGGAAGTTGAGATTCATTAAGAACTTCTAATTTTTCAACTAAAATTTCAATTTCTCCTGTTGGAATGTTTGGGTTTTTGCTTACTCTTTCGATTACTTTTCCTGTAACCTGAATTACGAATTCACGTCCCAATTTTTTTGCATTTTCCATCAATTCCGCTGAAGAGCGGTCTTGGTCGAAAACCAACTGAGTAATTCCGTAACGATCTCGAAGATCTATCCAAATCATAAATCCTTTATCACGAATGGTTTGTACCCATCCTGAAAGCGTAACTTCTTCATTAAGATTTTTCAGAGATAATTCTCCGTTTGTGTGCGATCGAAACATAATTATTTGTTTAAAGTTCAATGTTTAAGGCTCAAAGTTTTGAGTCTTTAATTTTCGTTTGCAAAGATAAGATTTTTGAAGGTTTTAAAAACAAAAAAACTTGTGAAAGGAAGTTTTGATTTATTATTGTAAAGTTGCAGTCAATGAAAGAAGATTCTATTCGATCAATATTCTTATGAATTTAGTTTTATCATACATTGCTGTGCGTTTTGTTTTTTATTATTGATAGACTGAGGAATATTAATTCTTAGTAAGCTTTGAATGTGTAATTTTGAAAGCATTCAAGAGAATCATGAAAAAATATTTAAATTTCTTAAAAAGAGCATTTAACGGTGAAGATGTAGATTATACCAAAATCAGTATCAGAAGTGCAGTGCTTCTTTTGGCAATTCCTATGATGTTGGAAATGGCAATGGAATCTGTTTTCGCATTGGTAGATCTGTATTTTGTAGGACACCTTAAAGAAAGTGGATATGCTATACAAACAGTGGGTTTAACAGAATCTGTTCTTTCTGTCATGTATTCTATCGCCATTGGGATGAGTATGGCAGCAACCGCTTTAGTCGCGAGAAGAATTGGGGAGAAGAATCCTGAACAAGCCTCGAGAAGCGCTGCACAGGTTTTATTTGTTTCTTTTATGGTGACTCTTATTCTGAGTGTATTTGGTGTGATTTATGCCGAAGAAATTTTGATTCTCATGGGATCTAAACCCGAAGCCGCAGCATACGGTAAAGATTTTACAAGACTCATGATGGGAAGTAGTGTTATCATCATGCTTTTGTTTTTAATTAATGGAATTTTCCGAGGAGCAGGAAATGCAGCAATCGCTATGAAAAGCTTATGGATAGCGAATATTGCTAACATTATATTGTGCCCTATTTTGATCAAGGGTTTCGGACCGATTCCTGCAATGGGATTAACAGGCGCTGCTCTGGCTACTACAATAGGAAGAAGTATTGGAGTTGTTTACCAATTATATCATCTCTTGGTTGCTGATACTCAAATTAGAATCAAATTACACTATTTTAAACCTGATCTTAAATTGATAAAATCTGTTGTAAAAATTGCAACACCCGGAATTTTTCAATTTGTGATTGCATCTTGTAGTTGGATATTTCTTGCTAAACTGGTTGCGACAACAGGAGAAGAAAATGCTTCAGCAGGATATCAAACAGCACTTAGATTAATGATGTTTTTTATCCTTCCGGCTTGGGGATTAAGTAATGCTGCTTCTACGTTGGTAGGACAAAATATGGGAGCTAATGAAATATTGAGAGCAGAGCAATCTGTAATGAAAACGGTAAAATATAATGTTGTTTTCATGCTTGTTGTGAGTCTGATCTTTTTCTTTTTGGGAGACTTCTTGGTAGGCTTTTTTACACAAGAAGCTGAGATTAAAAACTATGCAAAAAATGCGTTGCACATTATGAGCGTTGGATTTGTTTTTTATGGAATAGGAATGGTCATGATTAATTCTTTTAACGGAGCAGGAGATACATGGACGCCGACTTGGGTTAATTTCTTTGGGTTTTGGATGTTTCAGATTCCATTCGCTTATTTTCTTTCAGAATATCTGGAAATGGGACCAAAAGGCGTTTTTATTTCTATTCCGGCTGCAGAAACGCTAATAACAGTGGTTGCATTTATTTTATTTAAAAAAGGAAAGTGGAAAACAATTAAAGTCTGAGAAAATGTTGCGAAAGTTAGAAGCTTCCATTTACGTTCGAATAATAACTTCCAGCGTCCACCGATACTTAACATTATAAAAATTTTAACAAGCTAATGCTTTGAGGTCTCAATCTGATTGACTAAATTCGTATAAATCAACAAAATACTTTAATTTATGGGAAAAGGAGATAAGAAATCCAGAAGAGGAAAAATTAATAACGGAAGCTACGGAAAGAGAAGGCTTCGAAAAGCTTCAAAGTCATTTGCAGTTGTAGAAGAAAAATCTAAGAAGTAATGAAAATAAAAAATGCCGAAGATCAATTCTTCGGCATTTTTTGATATAATCAAATTAAACTATTTTCCAAAAAGACCTCCCAGGATATCTCCTAGTCCGCCACCTCCTTGTTGTTTCTGTTGGGTGTTTCCACCTCCAAGAACGCTTCCTAAAATATCATTTAGAGGATTTCCTGAAGATTGTGATTGTCCATTTCCAAGAACACTTCCTAAAATGTCATTCAATGGGCTAGAGCTTTGAGTTTGAGCTTGGTTAGAAGCATTTCCTAAAATTCCTCCCAGAAGATCTCCTAAACCTCCTGCACCAACATTGCTTTGTTGTTTTTCTTTCCCAATATATCCCATGATAACCGGAGCTAACATGGCCAAAATAGGCCCAATCTTATCAATTGAAATTCCTGTATTTTGTGATAATTGATTCTCCACATTTTCTTTGTCTCCCCCGAAAACATGACTTAGAATAGATCCTCCTTCAGATTGTCTTGCCTCTAATTGCGAAGAGTCATTTAAAATACTTCCATCATGGTCTTTATCTAATGCATTATTTAAAGATTCAGCTTCTTTAGCATCTTGAGATTTATTTCTAAGATAAGAAATAACCAATGGTGCTGCTACGGCTAGCAAAGCTATTACTTGGTTCTTACTGATGCCAAATTTATTCTCAGCTTGCTGTGCAACTTCGTTACCTGTGTTGCCTGTAAGTAAGTCAATTAAACTCATGTTTGTGTTTGTTTTATTATTAAGTAAACCAAAGTTATTGAAAAATATTCATCAATATTTTTTTTAAATTTAAAATTAGTATTAAAGTTGATGAAATTATTTAAGTGACTGATTAATAGGTTGTATATTTTTAATATATGAAAACTTAATTTTTCAGAATTGGGACATTCGAACACGCCTCTCCAAACATCAAAGATTTTACGATTGGTTGTAACTGTTCAACCAATTCTATATAAGCATTTTCAGGGATTTCTTTGTCGGAACAACCTTTTACCAAAACTCTCTTACCTCTCATTTCCTCAAAGTCGTAAGTCTGGACGGCGTTGTGCATTAAGATAACCTCAAGATCTTCAAGATTTCCGAATACTATTTTTTTTGCGACACTTGTAAGCTTAGCCGTTAATACAAAATAAGCCCAAAGAGGAACGATAGCATCTGCTGAATTGTAGATGTAAATATAAGTATCCTGATATTCTTCAGTATTGATTAATGCTACTTTTTCGCGGAAATCTTTTTCTTTCAATATCATTTCCATAAAAAGGAAGTCTTTAAGGTCAATTCCCTTTCTTATCCCTTTAGGAACCAGATCGGAAAGATCAAAATTTATCAAACCGCTTTCTGCAACTTTATTTCTGATTTCAAATTCTTCTGACATTTTTTATCATTATCTTTGAACAAATTTACAAATTAAGATCTTATAAAGCTCTAATTTGTTCTCTATCCTTGTCATAGAAACCTCCCATAATTAAAAATCATTCAATAAAAATAAAAGGAGGTCTTTGATGATTATAAAACAAATAAAAAGGTTTCAACAAAAATGAAATATTATATTATCGCAGGAGAGGCGTCTGGAGATTTACACGGAAGCAATTTAATGAAATCCTTAAAACAGAAAGATTCCAACGCAGAGTTTCGTTTTTGGGGTGGTGATCTGATGAAAGAGCAAGGGGGAATATTGGTGAAACATTACCGTGACCTTGCATTCATGGGATTCTTGGAAGTAGCAATGAACCTGAGGACGATCCTAAATAATATTAAAATTTGTAAAGAAGACATTAAGGCCCATCAACCAGATGTTTTAATTTTGGTTGATTATCCCGGTTTTAATTTAAGAATAGCAAAGTTTGCAAAAGAGCTCGGAATCAAAGTAATCTATTATATTTCTCCACAGCTTTGGGCTTGGAAAGAAGGGAGGGTAGAGATTATCAAAAAATATGTTGATGAAATGATGGTGATTCTTCCGTTCGAGGAAGACTTTTATAAAAAACACGGGGTTCATTCTCATTTTGTCGGCCATCCGTTATTGGATGCTATTTCGAGTTTGAAAGAAATTAATGCTGTTGATTTCAAGAAAGAACATGGTTTAAATGAAAAAGAAATCATAGCTCTTTTACCCGGTTCCAGAAAACAGGAAGTGGAAAAAATGCTTGAAATAATGCTTTCTGTGAGACCTCATTTTAAAGATTATCAATTCGTGATTGCTGGTGCGCCAAGTCTTCCGAAGGAGTTTTATCAGAAATATGTTGATGATAACGTTCATTTTGTTTCCAATAAAACCTATGATTTGTTAAGATGTTCAAAAGCAGCTTTGGTAACGTCTGGAACAGCGACGTTAGAAACGGCTTTGTTGAATGTTCCTGAAGTGGTTTGCTATCGAGGAAGTAAAATTTCTTATGCTATTGCCAAAAGATTGGTTAAAAATATCAAATATATTTCTTTGGTTAATTTGATTATGGATCGTGAGGTGGTGAAGGAATTGATTCAAAATGAACTGAACACTAAAAGTCTTGTTGAAGAATTAAATAAAGTTTTGGAAGGCGAGAAAAGGAATCAAGTTTTAAAAGACTACGAATTACTGCGAGAAAAATTAGGAGGAAGCGGAGCAAGTGATCATGCAGCCGATGTGATTTTAAAAGTTTAAAATATTGATTGAGTTATATATATCGTAGGAATTTTTTCTACGATTTTTTATTTTTAAGAGGAATCAGACCTTGCTTTGTAAATTCTGAACAATTGACGTGTTATTTTTATTTCAAATAAATATTTTTGAGTGGCACAAATATTTCGATTGAATAAACAACCACTTTTGATTCTGGTCACCTGTTTCATTCTTGGGATTTTTTTTCAAGATGAATTTCCTCTGGATGGAAATTTAATTTTTATCATCATAGGTATTTGCCTACTGATTTCAATTTCTATATTTTTCAGATCTTACTTTTTATTTAAGCTAAAGCCTTATATGCTGGGTTTTATGTTTTTCGGTGTAGGAGTTTCTCTTCATTTTTTCAACTCCTTTTCTTCTGAAAAAAGGATTGATTCTCAAAACCAAACGATTGTTTTTAAAATTTCTAAAAAACTGAATTCAACAGATAAATACAAAAAGTATGAAGTAATTGCTCAATCAGAAAAAGAAGATTTTAATTCTATTCTGTATGTTCCGAGAAATAGTAAAGAACTTGATTTTAAGCATTATTACAAGGCTAAGGTATATGTAACGCAACCGAAGTCTCCTCCTTATGATTTTCAATTTGATTATGCTAAATATTTACAACGAAAAAATATTGATTGTCAAAGTTATTTGTCAGATGGAATTTCTTCTGCTTTGAGAAATGATTTAAGTTGGAATGAAAACATTCTGCAGAAAAGGCTTGAAGTTCTTCAAAATATTGATCAATCTACAATGTCATCCCAAAGCCGAGAATTTTTAAAAGGAATTATTTTGGCAGACAGAACAGAAATAGATTCAGAAACTGTACAGGATTTTAATAGATCAGGGTTGATGCATTTCTTAGCAATATCAGGAACTCATATTGTGGTCATTTTCGGAGTGTTTTACTTTTTATGTATGTATTTCCTTCCTTTAAAATTGAGGAAATATGTAATTGTTTTAAGTTTGATGTTTATCTGGTTATTTGCTTTATTCATCGGGTTTGGAAACTCAGTGTTACGTTCTTGTATTATGTTGAGTGTGTATTTTATTTATGTTTTACTTCAAAGAAAATCAGATGTTTTACATTCATTGGCATTGTCTGCTTTTATTATTTTGATTCTGGATACCCAACAGATTTTTGATGTAGGATTTCAATTAAGCTTCATGGCTGTTCTTGGGATTTTCTGGTTGAATCAACCTATTTTGAAACACTTTCCAAAGCAAGATAATTACTTAAAAAAGATACTTTTCAATACAATATCAATTTCGGTTTCGGCACAATTGGCAACGCTTCCTTTGGTGTTATACTATTTCCATCAATTTTCCTTTATTTCAATTGTGGCGAATTTTATCATTGTTCCTTTTTCGGAGGTCATTATTGTCTTTTCATTTTTAATGACTGGTTTGATTGCTTTTAACATGGATTTTACTTTAATCAATGTTGTGTATGATTTTATCATTAGAATTTTGTTGAAAAGTATTCATTGGTTTGCTGATTTTGATTCAATTTTTTTTGAAAATATTTCAATGAATTTGATTGAGGTGCTGTTACTTTTCCTGGTCGTTTATCTGCTGAGATTTGCTATTTTAAAATTTAATTATAGGAATTCAGCACAGCTTGTAATGGCAGTTTTTGCGTTCTTAATTATTAGAATAGGTTGTAATACAATCGAATATCAAAATGAAGAAGTTTTAATTCATGACTTTGGTAAACATAAAGTACTTTCTGTAAGAAAAGGAAATGAAGTTTGTTTTTGGGTTGAAAATAATTTAAATATTGATAAGATTACTAAATATATTATTAATCCATACAAATCTTCAAGGAGATTACAAGCTGTTGAAGTGAAAATTTTTCCAACTTTAACACAAAAGGCGGTATATAAGGGTAAAGTTTACAATATAAATTAATTGTTACCAATTTTCGTTTTTCCTTTATTTATAATACTTTATAGCTTTATTTAGAAAGATTATAAACTGACTAATAGTGAGATTTCTCACTTTTGAGTATAGTTAACATTTCTTAATTTTGTAGAAATTCAAATTTAAACTTATATGGCAGGTTTAACGAGTTCTACAATAGGTAGAAAATATGCTATGGCATTATCAGCTATGTTTTTGCTGATTTTTCTTATACTGCATTTAACGACAAACTTATTATCCGTTATCAATCGTGATGCTTTCAATACAGCATCTGATTTCATGGGGTATAATCCTTTTGTTCAGTTCCTCATGCAACCTGTTCTAGGTTTTGCAGTTCTTTTCCATTTTATTCTGGGATTTGTATTAGAGGTGAAGAATAACAAAGCGCGTCCTGTAAAATACGCTGCAAACAATGCTTCTGTGAATTCTTCATGGATGTCTAGAAATATGATTATTTCTGGTGCTGTTGTTTTAGCATTTTTAGGATTGCACTTATACGATTTCTGGTTACATGAAATTAATTACAAGTATGTAGAAGGATTAGCTCCTGATGCAGAACGTTTTTGGCCAGAATTGCACGAAAAGTTTGCTGATTTCTGGAGAGTGGCAATCTATGTAATTTCTTTTGTTTTATTGGGATTACACTTAGCTCACGGTTTTCAGTCTTCATTCCAATCAATTGGGGCAAGACATCCGAAATACACTCCGGTAATTAAAGCTTTAGGAAAATGGTACTCAATCCTTATTCCTGCAGGATTTATTTTTATTGCGATTTTTCACTTTATAACTCAATAATATCAATATACTAATATGAGTAAATTAGATTCAAGAATTCCAGCTGGTCCTCTAAAGGATAAATGGAAAAATCATAAAGACCATATGAACCTTGTTGCACCAAACAACAGAGATAAGATTGATATTATTGTTGTAGGTACAGGTTTGGCAGGAGGTTCTGCAGCTGCTACTTTGGCAGAGCAGGGATATAATGTAAAAGCATTTTGTTATCAGGATTCTCCAAGAAGAGCGCACTCTATTGCTGCTCAAGGGGGGATCAACGCTGCTAAAAATTATCAGGGTGATGGTGACTCTACTTATAGACTATTCTATGATACAATCAAAGGAGGTGACTATAGAGCAAGAGAAGCAAACGTATACAGATTAGCTGAAGTTTCTGCTAATATTATTGACCAATGTGTTTCCCAAGGGGTTCCTTTTGGAAGAGATTACGGCGGACAATTAGATAACCGTTCATTTGGTGGAGTTCAGGTTAAAAGAACTTTCTATGCCAAAGGGCAAACTGGTCAGCAGTTATTATTAGGTGCTTATTCTTCATTAAGCCGTCAAATCGGTAAGGGTAGAGTAAAAATGTATAACCGTCATGAAATGCTAGACTTAGTAATTGTAGACGGAAAAGCAAGAGGTATTATCGCAAGAAACCTTGTAACTGGTGAAGTTGAAAGCCATTCTGCTCACGCTGTAGTTATTGCTTCTGGAGGATACGGAAATGTATATTTCCTTTCTACAAACGCAATGGGTTCAAACGTTTCTGCAGCTTGGAAAATTCACAAGAAAGGAGCATATTTTGCAAACCCTTGTTATGTGCAGATTCACCCGACTTGTATTCCTGTTCACGGAACACAGCAGTCTAAACTTACTTTGATGTCTGAATCATTAAGAAACTCAGGAAGAATCTGGGTTCCTAAAAAGATTGAAGATTCTGTAGCAATCAGAGAAGGTAAATTAAGAGCTGAAAGTATTAAAGAAGAAGATAGAGATTATTATTTAGAGAGAAGATATCCTGCATTCGGAAACTTGGTTCCTCGTGACGTTGCGTCTAGAGCAGGTAAAGAAAGATGTGATGCTGGTTTCGGAATCGAGAATAATGATACGAAAGAAGGGGTTTACTTAGATTTCTCTACAGAAATCATCAAGAAAGGTAAAGAAGCTGCTATTGAAAAGCATATTCACAATCCTAGTGATCAGCAAATTTACGACCTTGGAAAAGCTTGGATTGAAGAAAAATACGGTAACCTATTTGTAATGTACGAAAAGATTACTGCTGACGATCCTTACAAAACTCCAATGAAAATTTATCCTGCAGTTCACTACACAATGGGTGGTGTTTGGGTTGATTATAACCTTCAGTCTACAATCCCTGGATGTTTCGTAATTGGTGAAGCTAACTTCTCAGACCACGGTGCAAACAGACTTGGAGCTTCTGCATTGATGCAGGGTCTTGCAGACGGATATTTCGTACTTCCTTATACAATTGCAGATTATCTTTCTGCAGATATTAGAACAGGAGCTATTCCTACAGATTCAGCTGATTTCATTGAAGCTGAGAAAGGAATTAAAGATAAAATAGATTTCTTCTTAAATAACAAAGGAACTCATTCTGTAGACCACTTCCATAAGCAATTAGGAAACATTATGTGGAATAAAGTAGGAATGGGAAGAACTCCTGAAGGATTAAGAGAAGCGATTAAAGAAATTGAAGAAGTGAAAAACGATTTCTGGAAAAACGTAAAAGTTCCGGGAGACGTTGAAGGTATGAACACTGAGCTTGAAAAAGCATTCAGAGTAGCAGACTTTATTGAACTTGGACAATTAATGGCTATTGATGCATTACACAGAAACGAATCTTGTGGTGGACATTTCAGAGAAGATCATGCGACTCCGGAAGGTGAAGCAGAAAGAGATGACGTCAACTTCAAATATGTAGGAGCTTGGGAATATCAGGGTGATGATATCAAGCAGGAAGTTCTGCACAAAGAAGATCTTATCTATGACAACATAGAAGTTAAAGCGAGAAGTTATAAATAATCTCCAACCTATAAATATAAAATTATGAGTGCAAAAAAAGGCCTTCATCTTACGCTGAAAATTTGGAGACAAAAAAATAGTAAAACTAAAGGTCAGTTTGAGACCTATAAAATATCGGATGTTTCTACAGATTCTTCATTCTTAGAAATGTTAGACATCCTTAATGAGAATATTATTAACGAGGGAAAAGAGCCTATCGCTTTTGATCACGACTGTCGTGAAGGAATTTGCGGAATGTGTTCTCTTTACATTAATGGTAGAGCTCACGGTCCGGATACGGGTATCACAACTTGTCAGTTGCACATGAGAATGTTCAAAGACGGTGAAACTATCGTTATCGAACCTTGGAGAAGTGCTGCTTTCCCAGTTATTAAAGACTTAATGGTAGACAGAAGTGCATTCGACAGAGTAATGGCTGCGGGTGGTTTTATTTCTGTGAATACCTCAGGAAATACATTAGATGCTAATGCTATTCCGGTTCCTAAAGAAGATGCAGACAAAGCAATGGATGCTGCGGCTTGTATCGGATGTGGAGCTTGTGTGGCTACTTGTAAAAACGGATCTGCAATGTTATTTGTTGGAGCTAAAGTTTCTCAGTTTGCTTTACTACCGCAAGGTAGAGTAGAGGCTAAACGTAGAGTTCTTAACATGGTTCAGGCAATGGATGAAGAAGGATTCGGTAACTGTTCAAACACTGGTGCGTGTGAAATAGAGTGTCCTAAAGGAATTTCTCTTGAAAACATTGCTAGAATGAACAGAGAATACATGGCAGCTCTAGTAGACCAAGGATAGAATTGATTTAAATACATGAAAAAGATCGTCTCCTCAGTGGTAGACGATCTTTTTAGTTAAATCTTTCATAAAAAATGCTTTTAGATTGTATTAAATATACTGAAAAACTTATTTTTGTTAAATTATAAAATTCAATAATGAAAAAATATCTTTTATTGTTTATCATCGCAGTGTTTGTGATGTCTTGCTCTAAAAAAGTTGAAGTAAAAGGAAAAATCAGTGGAGGGTCTCCATTAGAAAGAATAGAGTTTATCGAAGCTTCTGGTGTTGCTACGTTACCGTTGGCAAACATTGGGGTAAAGAATGATGGTACTTTCGAAGGAAGTTTTGAAGCTCCTAAAAGCGGAATGTACGTTATTTCTTATGGAGGTAAGCAGAATTTGGTTTACTTAAAAGCTGGTCAGGCTCTTAATATTTCTGGAAACGGACCTACTTTCCCTTCAGAATATGTGATCACTGGTGATGCTAAAAAGAATAATGATTTCTTTACTGCAGCTCAAAAATATCTTACAAATTATGCTCAGGGTGTGAATATGAATGAGCTAATGACGAAAGATGAGGCTACATTCATTAAAGGGATTCAAAAAGTAGAAGCTGATATCAATAAAAATATTGACGAAAACGTTAAGAAATTCAATCCTGATAACGAAGTAGTTCAATGGAAAAAGAATGATATCGCAAGTACATTACTTTCTATTATGACTCAGTACGATATGAGTCATAAGCAAATGGGTAATCCTTCTTTTAAAGTGACTAAAGCTTTTACAGATTATGAAAATAAGCTACAAGCTAATAAGGATGAAATGGTGAAAAGTAATCCAGCTTACAGAAGTTACCTTTTATCTAAAATGAGCCCTGATTTCCAAAAGTATGCAGAAGCAAACAGCAAAGGAAAAACGGACGTTACTACTTCAGAATTATTCGATCAATTCTTGAAAGGTAAAAAAGATGTTTCACAAATTACCAAAGATTATCTTTTGGCATTTGTAATGGCTCAGTCTGATATTCACCCGAATACTCCTGAGAAAACATCGGATAAGATCAAAAAAATCATTGACGAAGATATTAAAGACGCTACTATTAAAGCAGATCTAAAGAAAATTCAGTTTGCGATCAACGGATTCAAAATTGGGGATGTTGCTCCAGAAGGTGCATTGGCAAAACAAGACGGTAAAGCTTATAAGCTTTCTGAAAATAAAGGAAAACCATATATGCTAGCATTCTATGCTTCTTGGAATCCTTACATCGGAGAAGCTACTGTTCCTGTATTGAAAGAAGTTGCAAACTTCTACAAGTCTAAAATGAATTTCGTATTCGTAAATGTAGACGATACTAAAGATCAGTTTGTAAAAACAAGCAATTCTTTATTGAAAGGAATTACAGGTGTAAATGTATATGCTGATGGAGGATTGAATTCTGATATGGCTAAAAAATATGGAGTGTACGGATTCAAATTACCTTGCTTCATCATTATCGATAAAGATGGAAAAATTGCTAGCAAGCCATTCTTCAATCTTGGTGATCCGGAATTGGTAACTGTTTTAGATAAACAAACAGGCCTTTCAGCTCCGAAAGTAGATCCAAACATGCAGTTGCAACAAGGTATGGGTGTAGATCCTTCTGCTCAACAGCAGGTTCCGCAGCCTTCAAATCCGCAACCGGCTCCTAAAAAATAGTAAACTTTAACATAGATAAAAACCTTGTCCTTCGGATAAGGTTTTTTTTATTGTATTTTTGCAAAATGAAGCCGCAAGGTTTCATTTGATTATATTAGAAAAAATAGAAAATAGGGAATGAGAAAGAAGAAAGATATTATTCTTGAAAATATTAAATTGTTTGGTGCAGGAGCCAAAGGCATCGCAATCGGAAAAACAGAAGAAGGAAAGACTGTGCTGGTTTCCGGTGGGGTTCCAGGAGATGTAGTGAATGCTAGAGTGAAAAAATCTAAGTCCAAATATTATGAAGCTGAAACAACTGAGGTGGTTACAAAATCTCCATTCAGAGTAGATGCTAAATGTATTCATTTTGGAACGTGTGGTGGTTGTAAATGGCAGAATATGAGCTATGAAAAGCAACTTGATTTTAAGCAAGAAGAAGTATACAATAATATAAAAAGAATTGGCGGAATTGATGATTTTGAAACCGTTCCAATCTTAGGTGCTGAAGAACAATATTTCTACAGAAATAAAATGGAGTTCTCTTTCTCTAATGCGAAATGGCTTACTCAATATGAGATAAGTTCTGAAGAAAATTTCGGAAATAGAGATGCACTTGGTTTCCATATTCCGGGAATGTGGAGTAAGATCTTAGATCTTAAAGAATGTTTGCTTCAGGAAGATCCTTCCAATGCGATTCGTTTAGCTGTAAGAAATTTCAGTGTTGAAAACGGGTTGGATTTCTTTGATGTTAGAAATCAAGAAGGGTTTTTAAGAACATTAATGATGAGACAAAACTCTAAAGGTGAATGGATGGTTTTATTCCAACTTTATAGAGAAGAAAAAGCGAACAGAGAAAAACTTTTCCAATATTTATTAGAGAAATTCCCGCAGATTAAAACGTTGGTTTATGCTATTAATCCAAAACAAAACGATTCTATCTACGATTTAAATGTAAATATTTATTTCGGTGATGGATTCTTAATGGAAGAAATGGATGGGTTGAAGTTCAAAATTGGTCCAAAATCATTCTTTCAAACCAATTACAAACAAGCTTTAGAACTTTACAGAAAAACGTTAGAGTTTGCCGATTTAAAAGGTGATGAAGTTGTTTATGACTTATATACAGGAACAGGAACAATTGCTCAATATGTTGCCAGAAATGCAAAGCATGTGATCGGAATAGAATCTGTTCAGGAAGCAATTGATGCTGCTATCGAACATGCTGAATTAAATGGTCTTACCAATACAACGTTCTATTGTGGAGATATGAAAAATGTCTTCAATGATGAGTTCTTGGAAAATCATCCAAAAGCAGATGTATTAATTACAGATCCACCAAGAGATGGAATGCACCAAAAAGTGGTTGAGCAGATCTTGAAATTGGCACCGGAAAAAGTAGTATACGTAAGTTGTAACTCTGCAACTCAGGCTAGAGATTTAGCCTTAATGAAAGATCATTACACATTAGTTAAAATTTTACCGGTAGATATGTTCCCACAAACGCACCATGTGGAGAATATTGCATTACTGATTAAAAAATAATTTATTTACATTTGAAGATCAAAATATTAATATGAAATGTCAGTTCCATCTGACCAAATTAAAAATATAAACGTACAGATGAAATATTTTAAATTCCTCATATTGACGTGTTTTTTAGAAATGCTTTTTTCTTGCGGAGGAGATGACGATATCTGTGAAAGCGGAGAAGGAACACCTAGAATGAAGATAGGCATTAAAAGTTTTGAAACAGATAAACCTGGGGTTATAGATTCATTGTATGTAGCGGTGGATTATGGCTCTGGGACTAAGGTTCAATTGGGAAAAACCGCAGTCGTATCATCTAGATTGATACCTTTACGTGTTGATGATGCTCCTTACACAGATATTTATTTTAGAACAAGGCTTAATGGTGCCGAATCCAAGGTTAGGATAAATTATACAACAAAAGCTACGTATGTTTCTCCCGGTTGTGGAATTAAAAAAACATACGGGAATTTAACGACAGAATTAATTACTCCTACTGTTGTAAAGAAAGTAGAAGTAGACTTAAATCAAATAGAGAATGAAGACAAAACTAATATTTTCCTTCTTTTTTAGTATACTAAGTTTGTTGAGCTTTGCTCAGGAAAAGAAAGAAGTAAAAGAAGTGAAAAAAGAAAAATGGACATATAAACCTAATTTTATGGTTGGTTTTGATCTTCTAAATGCAGGAAGTTCTTTCTTTTCAGATAGAAAAATGTATCAGGGATTTATATCATCTAAAATTAAAAATGATCTTCACGCAGTTATTGATGCTGGATTTGATTCTAATGTATATCAGAAAAACGGTTATGATGTGAAAGCAAATGGTCCTTTTCTTAAACTTGGTGTTTTCTATATGCTGGCAAAAGATGCTGAAAATGAATTCAACGGT
The DNA here is from genome assembly GCF_900142445.1 of Chryseobacterium polytrichastri. Classification (GTDB taxonomy): domain Bacteria; phylum Bacteroidota; class Bacteroidia; order Flavobacteriales; family Weeksellaceae; genus Chryseobacterium; species Chryseobacterium polytrichastri. The sequence goes on from NZ_FRAV01000031.1 coordinate 23,923, forward strand.
TTTTATGTTGGAGGAAAAGCGGCGGGTTCATTTTATACTCAGGAATATATGGCCGTTCCGGTGCGTGGATTTGGGGGAAGCAGTACTTCAATAGCGTATCCATCCTCTACGCAATCCTCATATTGGTTAGAAGGAATGATAGGAGGTAGAGTTCAACTATTTGAATCTAATTTTTATATAGATGTTAATCTTCAGCCTAAGTATTTAATATATACAACAAAGCAAGACGAAATCCAACCAATGATCGTTCCTGGCTTTGGGAAAAGCTCGTCTAAATTTGCAATGGGATTCGCTTGGAATATTGCGTATAAGTTTTAACAAATACTATTTTTTTTGAGGATTATGCTTTTCTTTTACATTGCCCATAAGAGCTTTGTAGAGATTTTCTAATTCTTTTGGAGGAATACCAGCATCGAAAGTGGAAGAGGTATATTCTTTTCCATTAGCATAGATTATTATGGTTGATGCCAAAGCTTTGTCGGAATATCTACCGGTAGTAGGTGATACAAACGAACCTATTTTTGATAACTCAATCAAATCTACCTGTTCGGTAATGTTTTTCCATTCGTTTGTAGATATAGATTCATTTTTTATATCCCCATTAAGGGATATTATTTTTGAGTTGAGTGTAAAGGTGATAAGTCTGTTGGTTCCTCTTGTCTGTTCTTTTAATTCAATTTTTAGCAATGAGGAATTATTTCTTAGGTTATTATGATCATTCTTTTGTTGAGATTTACAACTGATGTTAAGCAAGAAAAAAAAAGAAAGTAGAAGTAAAGTGTAGGGTTTCATTATTTTTATAAATTTATTTATTTTACAAACGTATTGATGATTTTTTTGTTGAAAAACTAATATATTTGCAAAGTTAATAAAAAAAATATGCGAAAATCTACTACTTCAAAATCACTTTTTTTGTTACCTCTATTTTGTGCTGGTTTAATGGTGGCACAAAACACTAAAGGGACTAGAAAAAAAATTGAATCTATTGAAAAGACCCCACAAGAGCTTGTCCAGTCTAACGGTTTCGAAAGATGTGGTACAACGGAATATGAAGAATTTTTAAGAAAAAATTTTCCGGGAAGACTATCTGTTGATCAGTTCGAAGCGTGGTTGAAACCATTAATTCAAAAAGCTAAAAATGAGAAATCACAGAATGGAGGTATTATTACTATTCCTGTAGTTGTTCACGTTATTCATGGTGGACAAGCTTATGGTTCTGCTCCAAATATTATAGATGAGCAGGTGATGTCACAGATTATAGTAATGAACCAAGATTATCGTAAATTAATGGGGACCCCAGGGTTTAATAATAGTGCTGTTGGGGCTGATGTACAACTTCAATTTGCATTGGCAAAGGTAGATCCAAATGGAAATCCGACCAATGGAATTGATAGAGTGAATTTGTGCCAATCAACTTTCAAGAAAGATGTTATTGAAGCTTTTGTAAAACCTGAAACTATTTGGAATCCCAATCAATATATGAATATGTGGAGTGTAGCATTTGCATCTCCAAATACAAATTTATTAGGATATGCTCAGTTTCCGGATGGATCAAATCTTCCTGGTTTAGATCCACTAGGAGGGTATGATACTACTGATGGTGTGGTTGCTAGTTACAATGCATTTGGAAGTAATGATTTTGGAAACAATTTCATTTTAAATTCTACTTATAATAAAGGGAGAACAATGACTCATGAAGTGGGACATTTTCTAGGCTTGAGGCATATTTGGGGAGATTCTGCTTGTGGAGATGATTTCTGTGCGGATACGCCTACAGCTCATACTGCAAATTATACTTGCATAGATATTGCAAGCTGTAATGATCCGTCAGTATTGGAGATGGTTCAAAATTATATGGATTATACTAATGATGCTTGTATGAATATCTTTACGATTAATCAAAAAGATAGAATTACAGCAGTAATGAATAATTCAGCTAGAAGAGCCTCATTAAAAACATCTACTAAAGATGTTGCAATTCCGTTATTTGCAAATGATGCTGAAATTAAATTAGAAAGAACATGTGCAACAGTAACTTGTGAAGCTGTACAAAGTATTCCTGTATCCCTATTTAATAGGGGAACAAATGTTCTTACTTCAGCTAAGATAAATTATACTATTAATGGGGTAGCACAATCTCCATACAACTGGACTGGTACCCTACCTCAAGATAAACTTCAATTATTAAGTCTTCCTGTTGCTGCTGGAACGATAGGTGGTCCAATGACTATTAGCATTGAAACAGCGAATGGTGTAGCAGATCAAAGAGCTTCGAACAATACTGTTACTTCAACTTATGTCGGAGCGCCAATGCCTGTAACTAATAATGTAATATTTAATCTTCAATTAGATTATTACGGATCTGAAACAAGTTGGACATTGAAAAATAGTGCAGGAGCTACAGTTTATAGCGGTAATAATTATCCTGATGTACTTGATCCAAATACGATGCCTATTCCGGCATTAATTACCCAAAACTGGACACTAAACCCAGATGATTGTTATACATTCACAATTTCTGATTCTTATGGGGATGGTTTTGCTTTTTATGGTGGATATTTTAATATTAAAACCCCAGCAGGAATTACTTTAATTTCTGGTGGTAGCTTTACTACTTCTCAAAGGAAGGTAATGAAAGTTTCAAATGCTCTAAGTACAAGCGAAGTGAATAAGAAAGATCACTTTGGAATATATCCAAACCCTGTTAGTGATATTTTAAATATTACGAATGTTTCTAATAAAGCTACTTTCCAAATTCATAATGCAGTTGGACAGGTTGTAAAAGGAGGAAATATTGATAATAATCAAGTTAGAGTAAGTGATTTCGTAAAAGGAACTTATATTATTACGATAAAAGATAATACAATTTCAGAAAGTATTAAGTTCATCAAAAACTAGTGATTTTTTTTCATTAAGCAAAAAATATTCAGACTTTCTGAGATCACTGAAAAAGTTAGCTTTTTATAGATTAGAGCTTCAAAGTGGTCAAGTATAATATTTTTTACTTGATAAGTTTCAATATTTACAGTATTATAGGACAGTTAGTAAATAACGGAAATATCAACTCAGTAAAAATTAAAGCTTCTTAATTGGTAGAAGGTGGATATTTAATTACAATTGAAGAAAAAGATTTATTCAAATCTAAATTCATCAAAAAAATAATTAAATGCCTTAACAATAATGTATCCTCAGGTTTTTACCTGGGGATTTTTTTATTGAATGAAGGTTTTTTGATATAGCTCATTCAGAATGATGTAAAAAATGTGTATTGTGACTTGTTTTAGTAATAGCAAATTTGCTGTAGAGATTGAATGTGTAAATATCTATAAAAACGTATTATTTATGAAGATATAATGTGAATATCTTATATAATTTAGAATGTAAAACAGATTGTAAAAATGGTGGGGATTTGCCTTTTATATATTGAATAAATATCTTTTGATGAATTTTAAAAGATTAATTGTTTTATTTTTGAGAATAATAAGTGTAAAATAGCTATATTTGGCGAAATATATAATTAAATATTTATGAAGAAAATACTTACTATCTTACTTTGTAGTTTAGTTGGTGGCTCTGCGATTGCACAATGGACACCTAGTACTGCTAAAATAGATAAAAAAACAAGATCTGGGGATGTGAAGGCTGTTACTGTGGCCTCATATTTTAAATTAGATCTGAATCAATTGAGAGTTCAATTGAAAGATGCACAGGAAATGGGCCGTAATGCTAAACCTGTTATTATTTCTATTCCTACACTGGATGGAAAAATTCAAAACTTTAACGTTTACAGCTTTCCTGTAGTAGTGAAAGAACTTGCTGATCAGTATGAGTTGGGTTCTTATATAGGAACAGCTGTTAATGATCCTACACAGAGTATTAGATTTTCTGTAGCGCCAAATGATTTCCAATCTATGTTATTTAACAATGGAAATTATGAATTTGTAGAGCCTGTTGATAAATCAACTGGATTATACTCAGTACACCCAAAAACAGCTAAATCTGGAGATAAGGCCTTTATGTGTAGTACTGAAGAATCTCCTTCTGCTGTAAAGCAAATTAATGAATTGATGAAAAAGGGTAAATCTTTTTCAAGTCAAATAGGAAACACAAATAAGAGCTACGATCAGAAATACAGAACAATGAGGTTAGCAATGTCTGTAACTGGTGAGTATACTCAGAAATTTGGAGGTACTGTTGCTGGTGCTTTGACGCAGATAAATGCTACAATGACAAGAGTAAACGGTGTTTTCGAAAAAGATTTTGCTTTACATCTTAATTTACAAAACTATACTAATATAATATATACCAATGCTGCAACAGACCCATATTCTATACCTTCAGTTGGTACTGACCCAAATAACAGTAGTAATGCTGATGGTTGGAATGTTCAGCTTCAACGAGCGCTTAGTGTGAATGTTGGAAGTGCAAACTACGATATAGGACATCTTCTAGGCGATAGTGGAGGTGGTGGAAATGCAGGATGTATAGGATGTGTTTGTATAGATCCTACAGGAGCTGCTGCTACTTCTCTTTCTAAGCAAAAAGGTTCAGGATTCACTTCTCCTGGAGACGGTATTCCTCAAGGGGATAATTTTGATATTGATTATGTTGCTCACGAAATGGGTCACCAGTTAGGAGGTAATCATACATTCTCTCACGCTCTTGAAGGTGCAGGTACAAATATGGAACCAGGCTCTGGGTCTACAATCATGGGGTATGCTGGTATTACTGGTGCTACTACTGATGTTCAGGCGCATTCAGATTCTTATTTTCATGTGATAAGTCTAGATCAAATAAATACTAATTTGATCAATAAAACGTGTGATGTTGAGACTCCGATTGCGAATACTCCACCTGTAATTGCAGATATGGAAGACGTAAATATACCTAAAGGTACGGCGTTTGTATTGACAGCTTCAGCTACAGATGCTCAAAATGATCCAATGACTTATACTTGGGAAGAAATAGATAATGCAAGTGTTGTTATTAATAAAAATAATTTAGGAACAACTGCTACAGGAGCTTCGTTCAGATCGATAGTACCTACAACAAGTCCGACAAGATATTTTCCTAAATTATCTTCTGTATTAGCAGGAGTTTTGGATAATTCTAATAACGGTTGGGAATCTGTGTCACAAGTAGCAAGAACAACAAATTTTGCAGTTACAGTAAGGGATAATAATCCAAATCCTGCTCAACAGCAAGCAGATTATAACCTTCAAAAGGTTATTGTTGGAAACGATGGTCCTTTTAAAGTTAATACTCAGTATGCAAATGCTGGTGCTGCAACCATAGTAGAGTGGGCTGTTGCCAATACAAATGCAGCTCCATATAATGTGGCTAATGTTAAGATTGATTATACTACAAATAATGGAACTTCTTGGACTGTTTTAGCGGCTTCTACTCCAAATGATGGAACTGAAAGTTTTACTTTTCCTTCATCATTAAATGGTCAAGTTATTAAATTAAGAATTTCATCTATTAATAATGTATTCTATGCGATAGGTGCAATTAATGTAACGGTGTTTTCTGCATGTGATGGTTCTGCTCCTACAGGAGTTGTGGCAAGTAATATTACTTTGAACGGAGCTACTATAAGCTGGACACCAATGTCAAATGCGACTTATAATATTCGTTACAGAAAAGTAGGTCAGCTTACGTGGATACAAACAACATCTGCTACACCAACTATTACATTAACAGGTTTAAGTGATGGAACAGCTTATGAAGTTCAGGTATCTGCTGTGTGTTCAGGAACTCCTGGAGCTTACTCAGCTTCAACAAACTTCTCAACTTCACCAGTTACTTATTGTACAGTAGGAAGTACTAGTGGACAGTATAACTTCATTTCTAACTTAACGTTAGGAGCAGTAAATAATACTACAACTGGAGCAGCTGGAACAACATATTCAAACTTTACTACAAACCCATCATTACAACCTATCTTGTTGCCTAATAGCACAAACAATACAATTAGTACTTCTATTACTGTAACTTTAGCTGGTGCTGCAATGAATGGAATGGCTATTTGGATTGATTTCAATAAGAATGGAATTTTTGATGCAAACGAAAGGGTTCTTAACATGCCTGCAAATGCTTTACCAGTAGGAACAACTGTTAAGACAGGAACATTTACAGTTCCATCAACAGCTGTAGTGAATTCTCCATTAAGAATGAGAGTTGTTACTGTTTTAATGACGGCAGCATCTGCAGGCAGTAGTATTCCAGATTCATTTGCTTGTGGGGCTTTCCCTAATGGAGAAGTTGAAGATTATAGTGTTATTGTATCTGCACCATTGGCGACAAATGATCTTGCTAACCCTAAAGATGGTATTCAGATTTACCCTAACCCAGTATCTGATATCTTAAATGTTACTAAAGTTTCTGATAAAGCTACTTTCAAAATTTACAGTGCTGCAGGTCAGTTAGTAAATAGCGGAAATATCAACTCAGGAAAAATTAACGTTTCTGAATTAGTAAAAGGTGGATATGTTATTACAATTGAAGAAAAAGGAAAAGATTTATTCAAATCTAAATTCATCAAGAAATAATAAAAATCCCATAACAATAATGAATCCTCAGGTTTTTCCTGAGGATTTTTTTTATGATTAATATTTAAGGTATGGTATAGGGAATTTTTGATAAAAAACACTGTTGAATTGGTAAATTAATAATAAAAAATCATTAGATTTGTTTAATTAATACAAAATGCAGAATATTATGATTAAATTCTTTACTCCTTTATTAAATCTCCGATGTACAAGTAATATTGATCTTATAAAAGATTCAATACTTAAAACATTTGACAGCTTGTCAAGCTACCTGTTTTCTGTAAAAAATATAATTTTCCCAAGAAAGAATTATATTAATAAATATACAGAAAACCTAATGATAGATTCAAATTATATTGGTACTCAATTTCATTTTAATATTTAATTTATGAAGAAACTTCTACTTATTTGCCAATTGCTCTTTTGCACATTTCTCATGGCTCAAGTCAATTACTCACAAAATTGGACTGCCGCGGGACTTAATAATTGGACGTCTACAGGCTCTGTTTTTTCTAGTACTACTACTGCAAACCAGATTTGCGGTACTACTGGGGGAACAATACGAGGAAATAGATACAGTGGAAATGCAGGAGATTTTACTTCTCCTAATATTCCAGGAAATAATCAAGGTGTTATAACAATGTCTTTTGATTATAAAGTTACCGATTGGTCTGCTGGAACAGTTGCAACTACTGCTGCAAATGTTGGTACTATTGAAGTACAATATTCAAGTAATACTGGAGGGCCTTGGTATACTGCTTACACTGTTAACTCTACAAATCACGTAGCAGCGAATACTTGCGCAACGAGAACTGTAACATTCAGTCCCTCAGCAGGTAATTTGTATGTGAGATTTTATGTAACATCAGCTGCTAGCGGAGATAGTTATTATTATTTTGATAATGTCACAATGACTCAAGGTGCAGCTCCAACTTGCTTGGCTCCGTCTGCTATTACATTGACCAATACGGCAGCAACTAGCGCAAATATTTCTTGGACAGCTCCTGCTACTCCACCTGCAAATGGTTATGATGTATATTATAATACAACGGGTGTGGCTCCCACAGGTGCTACTGTTTTAAATGCGACCAATTCTGTACAAACTACTGCTACAAGTGCAACTATTCAACCATTAATACCTATTACAACATATTATGTTTGGGTAAGATCTATCTGTAGTGCAACCGACAAAAGTACATGGACCCCAATGCAGTCATTTATGACTTTGTGTGTACCTGTATCTGCTCTTCCTTGGACAGAAAACTTTGATGCAATGACAACTTTAGGAGCAGGGATTGTTCCACCTTGTTGGAAGCAGATTACTGGAACTAGTGCATGGAATTCTTCAAATGCTACAGCGTCTAGTACGTCTCCTGGAGCGAGGTCTGTGCCTAATTATATGAGAATTGCATATGGTAATACAAATGCCAGCCAACTCTGGACACCAGGTTTTGCATTGACTGGAGGTAAAGTGTATGAATTTTCATTTTATTATCATACTGGCGGAACAGATAGTAGTAATATAGGATTTACAGGTAATGTTTTGGTAAATTCTTCACAATCTTCTGTAGGAGCTACAAACTTAGGAACATTCATCACTTCAACACAAGGTACTGCTAATTATACTCAGTATAAAATATATTATACTCCTACAGTTACAGGATCATATAATTTTGCTGTAAATGCATCATCGAATGGTACTCCTTGGTATTTAGGTGTTGATGATTTCAAAGTGAGAGTTGCCCCAACATGTACAGACCCACAAGGTTTAACAGTTTTGAATACTACAACTTCAAGTACTACTATACAATGGACACTACCAACTCCTGCGCCTGCAGGTGGTTATGATGTTTATTATACTACAAGTGCCGCAACTCCTGCTGCAGGCGTTACACCTCAATATTCTGGTGTTACCGGACCTACCCAATTAATAACCGGATTAGCTGCAAGCACAACTTACTACATTTGGATAAGAGCAAGATGTAGTGCTACAGATATTGGTGATTGGACAGGACCTCTTTCGGTTTACACGAATTATTGTGTTCCTACTGGAGGCGCATTTTCAACAACCACTTATTTGAAGAATATTACAACTACAGGAGGATTTACCAATCTTGCTTATACTGCTTCCACATATAGTGCATATGTAAACAATTCTGCTACAAGTTTCTCTGCTTTACCGGGAACTTCTGTAAATGTTAGCATGAATTCTGGGACAAGTTCGTACTATTATTATTTATGGATAGACTGGAATAATGATATGGTGTTTGATCCTCTAACGGAAACGGTTTATTCTACAACTAATGCTGGGACAGCAACAACTGCTATTAACACTACTGGTCACCCTTCAGGCTCTTACAGAGCTAGATTTGCAACAGGGCAGTATGGGGCTTTGACTCCTTGTGGGGCATCTCCTTATGGTAATTATGTGGACTTTACTTTTGTTATTAGACCTTGTTCAACTACGGCACCTACCAATGTGTATGTAGATACAGTTAGCCATATTGCTGCAACGGTACATTGGACAGCTTCTACAAATAATCTTGCCTATAAAGTATATTGGAGAGAAGTGGGAACTACTGGATGGCCAAATTCATCTGTAGTACTATCACCACCTACAAACAGTTATGTTATTACAACAGGTTTACTGCCTGCTAAGAACTACGAAGCAATAGTTGTTGCTATTTGTAATACTACGGAAGGTACGGCTACTCCTGTAGCATTTGCTACAAAATGTGATCCTACACCTCCAAATGTTACTATATCTGCTATTACTTCAAACTCTGCATTGATAACTTGGTCACCTCTTGCAGCAAGTTCAACATATGTAATGAGATGGAGAATTGTAGGAAGTGGAGCAGGGGGATGGAATCCTAATATACCTTTACCTGTAGCTCCTGCAAATACCTACACTTTAGGAGGATTAGACCCTTATGTTTCTTATGAGGTTCAAATAGCAAATATTTGTACTGGTGGTACGCTTAATCCATGGTCAAATCCTAAGGTGTTTACAACAGAAAGAATATGTCAGCAACCGCCTCCAGGATTAACCATTAGTAATCTTTCTCCTACTTCAGCAGTTGTAGTTTGGGATCCATTCCCAGGAGCAACGTATATCTTAAGATATAGAAAAGTGGGTATTCCGGGTTGGACAGTTGTACCAGTTCCAATAAACACTCTTACATTAACAGGATTGTTGGAATTAACGAAATATGAAATGCAGGTTGTGAATGTGTGTACAGGTACTCCGGGTACTTATACTCCGCCTTACTTCTTTACAACGCCAACTGTAACTTACTGTAACATGGTTTCTGCAAGTGCAGCAAATGAATTTATTTCAAAAGTAACAGTGAAACCAAATGGCAAACCTATGATGGAAAATACTTCGTTAGCATCTACTTATACAGATTACACAGGTAATCCTGCTAAATTTATAGAACTAATTCAAGGATCTACAGGAAATGAAATTTCTATTGAAAAATCATGGTTAGGTGCAAACAATGAAGAAGGTATTGCAGTTTGGATTGATTTTGACAGAAACGGATATTTCGATATCAATGAAAGAATTCTTGCTTCGGCTCCTAATACAACGACTCCTATTAAAGGAACATTCAATGTACCTGCAGATGCGTTTATCAGTTTAACTGATTATAAATATGTGGTGATGAGAGTCGCATTGCAGAAAGGTGCTATTCCTGTAAACTGTACAAACTTTACGAATGGAGAAGTTGAAGATTACACAGTGAGAATTTCTAAGACGGCTGTTCCTAGTGGTGTTAATCAAGATGATATTATGATTTATCCTAACCCGGTAAGCTCAGTATTGTACGTTAAGAATATTAGCACAAAAGGGAATTATAAGATTTATAATTCAGCAGGACAATTAGTGTCTAAAGGCATTATCTTGAATAATAAGATAGATGTAAGCAACTTGATAAATGGAGTGTACGTTATAGACATCGAAGATGCTAAAGGTACAATTCAGAAGAAATTTATTAAAGAAAAATAATTAACTATTAAAAATAGAATAAGCTCTCAGAAATGGGAGCTTATTTTTTATCAGATCAATAAAAAACTCGCTAGATTGTTTCTAACGAGTTTTTGTTTTATTCTATATCAAAGATGATTCGTTCGGTTTGTTCCTTTAAATCTTCCAAATTTGTATTGTTGTAAATGATGCAGTCTGCCATCTTTATCTTATCTTTTTCAGGCATTTGCTTTTCCATAATGGTTTCTACTTCACGGTAAGTTTTTCCGTCTCTGTCCATCACTCTTTTTGTTCGTATATTATCTTCAGCAGTGACGAGAAGAGATTTGTAGCATTGTTTATGAAGTTTTAATTCAAACAATAAGGCAGTTTCTTTAAAGACTAAATATTTAGACTGTTTTGCCAGCCATTCTTCAAAATCAATTCGAACTGCAGGATGAATGATTTCATTCAATTGTTGAAGAAGATCTTTATTGTTAAAAACTTTTTCTGCAACAAATTTTCTGTTGTAAATTCCATTTTCGTCGTAAGATTTTTCGCCTAAAAGTTCCTTAATTTTAAACTTTAATTCTTCATTCTCATTAACGATTGTTTTAGCTCTGTCATCCGAGTAATAAACGGGAAATCCAAACTCCTCAATAAAATGGGCAACGGTAGTTTTTCCTGAACCAATTCCACCCGTTAAACCAATGATCTTGGATGATGGTGGTTCTGTACTTTTTGTTTCTGAATGTAATTCTTCCATACTTAAAAATTAATATCCAAAAACGTCGTTAAAGCTAAAGGTTTCATCGAGTCTAACTCCTTTTTTAGTCATTTTAAGACTTGCCAATTCGTTATGAGCATCATGTTCAAAGAACAATAAATATTCGTTATCTACACATTGTTTAAGGAATTTTCCTTTTTCCTCCATCGTTAGAAGAGGTCTTGTATCATAACCCATCACGTATACCTGATTGATGTGTCCAGCAGTTGGAATAAGGTCTGCTGCGAAAACAATCGTTTTTTCCTGATATTGGATTACGGGAAGCATTTGCTTTTCTGTATGCCCGTCCACAAAAATAACGTCCATTTTCAAGTCTGGAGCAAAACCATAATTTCCGTTTGCCGGAAGGGGTAAAAAGTTCAGTTGCCCACTTTCCTGCATAGGAAGAATATTTTCTTTTAAAAAGCTTGCTTTCTCTCTGGGGTTAGGCTCAGTAGCCCATTGCCAATGGTTTTCATTGGTCCAGAAGTGGGCATTTTTAAATGCAGGTCTATAGCCTGTTTTGTCATCATTCCATTCAATAGCGCCACCACAGTGGTCAAAATGAAGATGAGTCAAGAAAACATCTGTAATGTCTTCTTTTACAAAACCATATTTACTTAAGTTTTTATCTAAATTATCATCTCCCCAAAGAGAGTAGTGACCGAAGAATTTATCATCCTGCTTGTTTCCAAGACCACAGTCTACCAAGATTAATTTTTTGCCGTCTTCAATTAGTAAAGAGCGGGTTCCCAATTCAATTAAATTTTTTTCGTCTGCTGGGTTTGTTTTCTCCCACAGACTCTTTGGGACGACACCAAACATTGCGCCGCCGTCCAGCTTAAATTTTCCACATTGTATCGGATATAACTTCATATATATTTTGATTATTTTATTTTAATTAATAAAAATTATTTGATGTTTCTAAATTATAAAACTTTAATGGAAAGTCTAATATTTAGATTATAAATTCTGAGATCTATTTAATGAGTTTCATTTTTTCAGCAATCTTTTTCCCATTCTCATCTGAATTTTCAAGATTCGAAATAATATTTTCAAAGTCTGCTTCTTTTCTGTTTTGAGAAAGTTTTTGCTTAATAAATATTTCAGTAGGAATGATTTTCATGCCAAAAGCTCCTTTCATTTCCTTTTCTACAAACGCTCTTCCCATCTTATCTACAAACATGGGACACTTCTGGAAGGTTTCATATTTTGAGGTTAACTTTTCAAGGTGGCTGTAAAGCTCTTCTTGATTCATTAGTTCTACTTTTCCGTAGATCTGAACTGCTTCATAATTCCATGTTGAAACATTAATATGATCATACCAACTGCTGGAAATATAGGTGTGAGCTCCAAGGAAATCACACAGAACTTCATCTCCATTTTTTAAGGTTTTAGCTTGTGGATTAGCTCTGGAAATATGAGACTCAATATAGATGTTTTCAGGATCATCTTCATTAAGCATCATCATTGCATGCGTTGCTCTGATTTTATCTAGTGAAGAAATAAGTAGAGCAAAAGAATTTTCCTTGATGATCTCTTTCATCAATTCATAATCCTCACTTCTGTATAATTTAGGGATAAACATAAATTTTCTTGTACTTTATTTTAATCACAAAATTTATAAACGCCTAAGTTTTTAGCAAATGAAATTTTGAAAATATGAATTTCACATGAGAAGAAAATCAAAGATTTTTCAAGCTTATGTGTTATTTTATTCGTTTCACTTTTAACTTAAAACTTATGTGTTACAATCTTTTGTGTCTTTTGCGGTTAAAAAACTTAAATCTAGAATAATTCTCCTGGATTTCTAGGAATGGCAATGTTTAAATGTTTGTATGCTTTATCAGTAACTTCCCTTCCTCTTGGCGTACGAATGATAAACCCTTCTTGAATCAAGAACGGTTCATACACTTCTTCCAATGTTTCAGGATTTTCCGCAATAGATGTAGCCAAGGCTGAAATTCCGACAGGCTTTCCCTTGAAATTTTCAATCATGACACGCATAATTTTATTATCCATTTCATCTAATCCAAATTCGTCTACATTTAAAGAGTTTAAGGCGTATTTTGTAATATTAATTTCAATTTCACCATTTCCTTTTATTTCTGCAAAATCACGAACTCTTCTCAGTAAAGCATTAGCAATTCTGGGGGTTCCGCGACTTCTTCTTGCAATTTCAAGAGCAGCATCTTCATAAATCTTTACGCCTAAAACTCTTGAACTTCGGATAATGATCATTGATAAAAGTTCAATAGAATAATATTCCAATCTGCTTTGAATACCGAATCTTGCCAACATTGGTTTCGTCAGCATACCACTTCGGGTTGTTGCGCCTACTAATGTAAATGGATTTAGGCCAATTTGGACACTTCTCGCATTAGGTCCGCTTTCTAGCATAATGTCAATCTTATAATCCTCCATAGCAGAATATAAATATTCTTCTACAATGGGAGATAGACGATGAATCTCATCAATAAAAAGGACATCATTTTCTTCAAGGTTAGTTAATAAACCGGCTAAACTTCCAGGTTTATCCAACACAGGACCTGAAGTTATTTTGCAGTTTACGCCCAATTCATTGGCGATAATGTTGGCTAAAGTAGTTTTACCCAAACCTGGAGGGCCGTGTAATAGAACATGATCAAGAGCTCCGCCACGTTTTTTTGCAGCAGTAACAAAAACTTCAAGATTTTCCAACGTTTTTCTCTGTCCGGCAAAATCGTTAAAGCTCTGGGGACGAATTTGTTCTTCCTGTATAAGCTCTTCGTGGGAGTAGTTTTCTTTATCTGGATGTAAAAAATCTGGCATTAATTCATTTCATTTACTTCAAAGATAGGGAATTTAGACTTAGGTTGAGGTAAAGCTTAAAGTAAAAAATGAAGCGTAAAAGATATTTTTTGAGTATTTTTGGTTGAAAATTTTAAACCCATTTTTAGGATAAGCAAATGAAATTAATAGGACCATTCAAACAAGTTGTAACACTTGCAAATCTTCCTTTAAGAGGAAAGTTGTCAGACGAACAAATAGAGATTATCGTAGATGGTGGAATTTTAATTGACAACAATAAAATTCAAAAAGTTGGAAATTTTGAAGAATTAAAAGCAGAAAATCAATATATAGAGATCGAAAAAATAGAAGGTGAACAAATTGTTCTTCCTGCTTTTGTAGATTCTCACACACATATTTGTTTTGGCGGAAATCGTGCCAATGATTTCGCAATGAGAAATGCAGGCAAAACCTATTTGGAAATTGCTGAAAGTGGTGGCGGAATCTGGAGCTCTGTTCAGCATACAAGAAATGCTTCTGAGGAAGAATTACTAAAAACCTTACTAGAAAGAATTGATTTCTTGATTTCTCTTGGAATTACTACAATTGAAGTAAAAAGCGGATACGGACTGGATGTAGAAAATGAAGTGAAAATGCTTCGAATGATTAAAAAAGCACAAGCACAAACGAAAGCTACTTTGGTTCCGACTTGCCTTTCAGCACATTTAAAGCCTCGAGATTTTGAAGGAAGTAACCAAGAATACCTAAATTATATCATCACTGAAATTTTACCAAAAGTAAAAGAAGAAGATTTAGCCAAGCGAGTAGATATCTTCATTGAAAAATCTGCTTTCCAACCTGAGGAAAGTAAAGCCTTTTTACTTGAAACTAAAAAGCTAGGTTTTGATATTACGGTTCATGCAGATCAATTTACGCCTGGAAGTTCAAGAATTGCGGTAGAAGTTGGGGCAAAATCTGCAGATCATTTGGAAGCTACGATTGATGAGGATATTGAGTTTTTAGCACAATCGGATACGGTTGCTACAGCGCTGCCGGGTGCTAGTTTAGGATTGGGAGAAAAATTTACACCTGCGAGAAAATTATTGGATGCAGGAGCAATATTAGCTATTGCTAGTGATTGGAATCCTGGTTCTGCTCCGATGGGAAATTTAATTACCCAAGCCTCTATCTTAGCCACTTTTGAAAAACTGACTACAGCTGAGGTTTTAGCGGGAATGACTTTCCGCTCGGCATTCGCACTTGGTTTGGACGACAGAGGAAAATTAGAAAATGGATTGAAAGCCGACTTTGTTACTTTTAAAACGAGTAATTTCCAGAATGTTTTATACAATCAAGGGAGCTTAAAGGCTGAGCATATTTATATTGACGGAGTTATAGTCTAACCGTATACTTTGTCATGCTGAAAGCATCTAAACACACACATGATAAAAAACGTGTAAAATTATCAAAAAAATGAATAATATTTGGCAAGGTAGATTTGACGGAGAAGAAGCTCTTTTCCACAGAGTTTTTCAGAGAGTAAAAGAAGAAAATAATTACGATACTATTTCAACTAATGATTTCGTTTTGCACGGGTTTGCTGTGGAAGAGGGGGTGAGAAGAAATAAAGGAAGATTAGGTGCGAAAGATGCTCCAGATATTATCAGAAAAAATATGTCTAATTTTCCTGTAATTCTTCCTGATTTTACATTGCTTGATTTTGGAAATGTTACTTGTGAGGATGGGGATTTAGAGGATACTCAAAACACACTTGCTAAGAATATTTCAAAAGTTCTTTTGAAAGGGGGGAAATCACTTGTTTTTGGTGGTGGGCATGAAGTAACATACGCCCATTATTTAGGAGTGAAAACTGCTTATCCAGAACAAAAGATAGGAATCATTAATATCGATGCTCACTTTGATAACAGGCAACCTGAAAATGGAGTAGGAGCGAGCTCTGGAACCGGATTTTGGCAGATTGCTCAGGAAGGGGAAATCAATTCTTTACACATCGGAATTCAGAGAAATTCTAATACGCTTAAATTATTTGACACTGCTCATCAATACGGGATGAAATACATTCTGGCAGATGAATTGTTTTTTGAAAACCTTTCGTCTATTTATCAAAGAATCGATGAATTGCTAAACGAGGTAGATTTTGCCTATCTCACTATTTGTATGGACGTTTTTAATGCTTCTATTGCGCCGGGTGTTTCGGCAGCTGCCTATAACGGAATTTTTGCTGACGCTACATTTATGCATTTTTACAGACATATTTTAAAGAATCCTAAATTGATTGCGTTGGATGTGGCAGAAGTTAATCCAAGCTATGATATTCAGGATAGAACGGCAAGATTAGCCTCTTGCTTGATGAATGAATGGTTTATGGTATAACAAAACTTATTTATTCAATAGAAAAAATCATTATTTTATTTAATATAAAGGAACAAATTTTGTTGCTTTCATCATGCTTTTAAAAGAAAAGCATTTATAAATTCATTATTTGAATTTAAATTGAGAATTACGTTATGGAACAATTAATTGAAAACAAGCTTATTAAAGCTGACTTGGCTTTTTCGAGTTGGAAAAAAATGTCGTTTGAGGAAAGACAAGTATTAATCAGAAAAGCTGCTGAAATTTTAAAGAATAATTCTGAAAAATTTGGTACAATCATTACCACAGAAATGAACAAACCCATTTCGCAATCTATTGCTGAGGTGGAGAAATGTGCGTTAATGATGAATTATTATGCTGATGCAGAAAATATTTTAAAAGCAGAAAAAATTGATTCTGAATTTACGTATTCTGAAGTTCATTATGTTCCAAAAGGAGTTATTTTAGGAGTAATGCCTTGGAATTTTCCTTTTTGGCAGGTATTGAGATTTGCTGTTCCTGCAATGTTGGCGGGAAATACGGTTGTTCTGAAACATGCCTCAATTTGTTTTGGAAGTGGTAATGCAATTGAAGAAGTATTATTAGAAGCTGGTTTTCCAGAAGGTGTTTTCCAAAATCTGGAAGTTGGACATACAGAAGTAAAAGGAATTCTTGAGCATGAAATTGTAAAAGGAGTAAGCCTTACGGGTAGTGGAAAAGCTGGAGGAGAAGTGGCTTCAATAGCAGGTTTAAATATCAAAAAATCATTACTTGAATTAGGAGGAAGTGATGCTTTTATTATTTTTGATGATGCAGATTTGGATGAAGCTGTAAAATCAGGTGTAAAATCAAGGCTGCAAAATTGTGGACAAACTTGTACTGCTGCAAAAAGATTTATTATTGATGAAAAAATAGAAGATGCATTTCTTCCAAAATTTATCGAAGAATATAAAAAATACATTCCTGCAGATCCGATGGATAAGGAAACCTTAATTGGTGGAATGGCAAGACCTGATTTAGCAGATGATCTGGAAAATCAATTTACAAGAGCGTTAGAAAATGGTGCCGAAATTATTATTCCATTGGAAAGAATTTCTGACACTGAATTCAATCCTGGGTTAATAAGAGTACAAGAAGGAAATCCTATTCTTCAGGAAGAACTATTCGGGCCATTAGGAATGATAATGATCGCTAAAACGGATGATGAAGCTTTACAGATGGCAAATGATATTCCTTTCGGGCTTTCTAATTCAGTTTGGACAAATAATAAAGAGCGTCAACTATTCTTCATTGAAAACTTAGAATCAGGAACGGTAAATATCAACAGAATGACAAGTTCTGACCCACGTTTTCCTTTTGGTGGTACAAAGTCTTCAGGATATGGAACTGAACTTTCTTTGCATGCTTTAAAGGAGTTTGTGACCGCTAAAACAATTGTAGGGAATTAATGTTGTGTAAAAATTGATTAATAATAATGTTTTCCATGGTTTATAATAAGAACTACTGTGATTTCAAGGATTTTTTTATACAAAGAAAATATTTACTGTTTTCTTATAAAAATGTTTTATTCACACAATTTTGATTAAGTATTTTTTTTATATAGTTTTGAAATTCTAAATAAAAAAATTATAACCATGAAGAAGTTTGCTGTTTTATCGGCGTTAATTATCTCATTATTTGCTTGGAATGCATGTAGTGATAATAATGAAAATTTATCTCAAAATGAAGAGGTGAAAGTTGAAACATTTAAAAATTCTAAAGATTTATTTAAATTTTCGACTATTCATAGTCAGTTACTTAGAGAAGCTGATAAAAAAATGAAATCTAAGGCAGATTTTATATCTTTAAGTAAAACATCTAATTCTGTTGACACCCTTGAAATAGTTCATTTTTATGAAAAAGAAGCGTTCAATTATTTTTCGAACAATCCCATTAAATTCAATGGAGAAACAATTACTATAGATAATTGGGTTTCTGTTGATGATAAAGTTAAAATGAATATTGTAAGAGACTTTGATAGTAAAGATCCGATATATATATCAACTGATGTGAAAAATTATTATAACGAAATTAAAAATATTATTGATAAGTCTGATGAACCATCTGATGTAACAGTTGCCTTAGAAGGAATGTTTACTAAATTAGAAAGAGAAAAATTTTCGAATCAAGATAAGCTAGCGATACAACTTATGATTGGGGTTGCTAATGATTCTTTTGAATATTGGTATAATTATGCACAAATTAATCCAGATCCAAAATCAAAAAGTTTCTGGACTAGGGGTAACATTTATGCTGATGTTGTTGCGGGTGCTCAATCAGCCTTATGGGGTGGGGCTGTAGCTGGTCCTCCAGGGGCTATTATGGTTGGTATTAGCGGTGCATTTATTGGTTCTGGAGTTAAGCAAGCTTTAAGTAATGTTTTGAATTAGACTTATATATGAGTGAAAAAAAAATTACGATTATTAGAAAGCCCTATATGCCCGATTATTATAGAAATTACCGTATCTATTGCAATCGGAAACGTATAGGAGATATTGAGCTTGATTCGGAATTTAGTTTTCAAATAAATGAAGATTCAGAAATCTGCTTAAAAATTGATTGGTGTCGAAGTAATATAATTAAAATTGACAATTCCTTCAGTGATGATATAAAAATAGAAGTGTTTCCAGCAGCAAGAGGATGGAGAATGTTATTTTATTTTTATTATATGAGTCTTGGATGGAAAAATTATTTGACATTAAAAGTACTCAAATCATAAATATATAAAAACAAAAAACTCTCGAGAATATCGAGAGTTTTTTGTTTATGTGATTGAGATTAAACCGTAGTCAATCTTAATGTATTCGTTTTACCACCTTCATAAGATGGAGTAGCGTTGATGTTGATTACGAAATCTCCAGTTTCAATATAACCGTGATTATGCGTCAACATGTTTACTTGGATAATTGTTTCATCCGTAGGCTTTTTCATATCATAGTAATAAGCACGAACTCCCCAAAGTAGGTTCAACATCGTGATTACTCTTTTATTTCCACTGTAAACAATAATATGAGAATTGGGTCTGTGTGCAGAAAGTTGGAAAGCTGTATATCCAGAATGCGTTAAAGTAACAATCGCTGAAACGTTTGTTGTTTTTGCAATTCTAACCGCTGCAAGACATACTCTGTTTGTGATGAATCTCTCATCAATACAGTTATAGTCTTTCTCCATTGGCTCATTCTTGTGTTGATAGAAGCTAGTCTTCTCAATATTCAATACAATCTTAGCCATATTTTCAACAACCTGAATAGGATATCTACCTACAGAAGTTTCTCCTGAAAGCATTACCGCATCAGCACCGTCCAATACAGAGTTGGCAACATCGTTTACCTCTGCTCTTGTTGGGGTTAAGCTATTGATCATCGTCTCCATCATTTGAGTTGCGATAATAACCGGCTTAGAATAGAATCTTGCTTTTTCAACCAAGTTTTTCTGAATCGCAGGAACTTCTTCCATTGGAACTTCTACTCCTAGATCTCCACGAGCAACCATCAAACCGTCACATTCTAATAGAATTTCGTCGATGTTTTTAACACCTTCTGGTTTTTCAATTTTAGCAATAATTGGTGTTTTAAATTTCCCGTTTGGATGCTTCTTGATAAGCTCTTTCAAGTCAATAATATCCTGAGCATGACGAACGAATGATAAAGCAATCCAATCAACCTCCATGTCTAGCATGAAATTAGCATCCTGAATATCTTTTTCCGTTAGTGCAGGAAGAGAAACATTTGTATTAGGTAGGTTAACTCCTTTTTTAGAACTTAAAGGTCCCCCTTGAATTGTCTTTGCTTTTACTGTATCTATTTTGTTGGTTTCAATAACCTCCAACATTAGTTTTCCGTCATCAATAAGGATTTTTTCACCAACATTTACGTCCTGAGGAAATTGTTGGTAAGTCATATAAACCTTAGTAGAATCTCCTTCCATCTTTTCATTGGTGAAAGTTAGAATATCTCCAGGATTAAGATAAGATCCCTCTTTTACAACGCCTACTCTTAACTTAGGACCTTGTAAGTCTCCTAAGATACTTACAGAATATCCATGTTCTTTATTTAGTTCTCTAATACTATCAATATTAGTACGAACCAAGTCGTAATCTGCGTGAGAAAAATTTATTCTAAAAACGTCAACGCCTGCTCTCATAAGTCCTAACATTACTTCTTTTGATGATGAAGCCGGTCCAAGCGTTGCGATAATTTTTGTCTTCTTTAAATGCTTATTCATAATACTGGATAATTTGATAAAGTTCTTCGTCAGAACTTAGTGTGTAATCTTGAATTGGAAACACAAGATTTTCAGGGAGCGAAATTACGGAAAAATCAGTAAACTGTTCCGAACTATGCAGAATATATTCTACATCTACCTGATTATTTAATAAAAATTTAACATTCTGTTCTTCTGTGAAGAGTTCAGTTTGTGATTTTTTTTCTCTACTTTCGGTTGATTTGTTGGAAATGAAAGTAAAACAAGTCTTTGTAAACTTGTGGTATGCTTCAAATCTTGAAAAATAATAATCATAATAAGCGCCATGAAAAATCCAATCTTTTTTTCTGGAAAAATTAAGGTCGTTAATTTGATTTATTTTGTAAAAAAACTCATGATCGGGTACATTTTTGGCTAATCTTACCAATCCTATGGCAATATCTTCAAATTCTGTATCGTCTAGATCATATAGTTTTTGAATTTCCAAGTATATTCTCTTTTTTGTTTAAAATATAAAATGCCCTCTGCGCTGCCTTTTCCTCTGCTTTTTTCTTGGAAGTTTCCGAAGCATTAGCAATTTTATCGTCTCCAAGCCATACATGACATCGGAATACGATAGCTTTATTTACTTGGATCTCTTCGCAAGTTTCGTACTTTATATTCACTTTTTTCTTTTGGCTCCATTCGAGCAAAAGACCTTTGTAGCTTACAATTTTATTTTCAAGCTTATTTATTTCGGATGGCGTTAAAAGTCTTTCCAATATGATTCTTTTACAAGTTTCATATTGAAAGTCTAGATAAACAGCACCGATTAATGCTTCAAATAAATTTCCGGAGATATTCTCACCTAATGCTACAGAGCCTTGTTTTTGTAATAGATCTGTAAGTTTTAAGTCTTCACCTAGCTTATTAAGATTCTTCCTATTAACAATTTTAGATTTCATTTGTGTTAGATATCCTTCATTAGCTTGAGGATATGCTTGAAACAAATGACAAGAAATAATTGTACCCAAAACAGAATCTCCCAAAAATTCAAGTCTTTCGTAATTACTGTCTTGATTTTTAGAAGAGCTTTTTAAAGAAAAAGCTTCACGGTAAAGGTCAACATTTTGCACCTCAGCACCAAGCACCTTATTCAGGTGTGTACTAAGAAATGAATCTCTTTCCGATAATTTTCTTTTTCTTTTTTTGAGAAGGAATTTAGAAAAGTATTTCTGTAACTCCATTCAGTAAATTTAGATTTTCGTAAATAGAACGCAAGCATTGTGCCCACCAAATCCAAAAGTATTACTCATGGCTACTTTTACGTCTTTCTTCGCGGCTTCGTTAAATGTAAAATTAAGTCTGCTGTCGATCTTTTCATCATCAGTAAAATGGTTGATGGTAGGAGGAACAATACCATGAATAATAGTTCCTAATACAGCAATAGCCTCAATAACTCCGGCAGCACCCAAAAGGTGACCTGTCATTGATTTTGTAGAATTAATCTGAATGTTGTAAGCATGCTCTCCCAATAATTTTGAAATCGCGCTAGATTCTGCAACGTCTCCTAATGGAGTAGATGTACCATGCATGTTGATATGATCTACTTCATCAGCAGTTAGCCCTGCGTCTTCTAAGCAATTTTTCATTACTAAATAAGCTCCTAAACCTTCAGGATGTGGTGCTGTCATGTGATGTGCATCTGCACTCATACCGCCACCTTTTAATTCTGCATAAATTGTTGCTCCACGTTTTACCGCATGTTCATATTCTTCAAGAATAATAGCACCTGCACCTTCACCTAATACAAAGCCATCTCTGTCTTTATCAAAAGGTCTTGAAGCTGTTTTAGGATCATCATTTCTTGTAGAAAGAGCCATCATAGCATTAAATCCGCCAACACCACTAGCTGTAACGGCTGCTTCAGAGCCTCCGCATACAATCACGTCTGCTTTTCCTAGTTGGATTAGCATCTTTGAGTCAATAATAGCATTTGCAGAAGAAGCACAAGCAGAAACAGTAGTATAATTTGGTCCGTGGAAACCATACTCAATAGAGATGTGTCCAGGAGTAATATCTGCGATCATTTTAGGGATGAAGAAAGGATTAAATCTAGGAATGTCTGTATTTGCCCATCCTAAAACTTCTGTTTCAAAAGTTTCTAAACCTCCGATTCCTGAACCCCAAATTACGCCGACTCTGTTTTTGTCTACATTGTCTTCCATGATTCTAGAATGTGTAACTGCCTCTCTGGCAGCCACCATTCCAAGCTGAGTATTTCGATCCATTTTCTTTGCTTCTTTCTTATCGAAATGTTGCAATGGATCAAAATCTTTCACCTCACAAGCGAATCTTGTCTTGAAGTTTTTGGCATCAAAAAGAGTAATCGGAGCAGCACCGCTCTCACCTTTAAGAAGATTTTCCCAGTATTCTTTTGCATTATTTCCAATCGGTGTTATTGCGCCAAAACCGGTTACAACTACTCTTTTTAATTCCATAAACTTTTTAAATTTTCTTTTTTGTTGAAGAGAATATTATTTATTTACTACTTCTTCGATATAAGCGATAGCGTGCCCTACAGTAGTAATTTTTTCAGCTTGATCATCAGGGATTTGAATGTTAAATTCTTTTTCAAATTCCATAATTAGTTCAACTGTATCCAATGAATCAGCTCCTAAATCGTTAGTGAAGCTAGCTTCAGGAGTTACTTCTGTTTCTTCAACGTCAAGCTTATCAGCGATGATAGCTTTTACTCTTGATGCAATGTCTGACATAGTAAATTATTTTTTTTAATTGTTAGATGCTGCAAATATATAAAATTCTTTACGATAAAACATTTTTTTAGTCTTTTTTGTGGGTAGACTATTCTTATTTTAAAGCTGAAAGTTTTAGTCTTTTAGTTTTCAGGGGGTTATATTTTAATATTTTTTATGCTTAGATAATTAAATAAATAATATACTCTATCTATCTGTGTAGATGGATTTAGTTTTTGGGTTAAAATAGTTTTTTTAAGGTCTTAAAATGTTTTTTGATAGAAGTTTTATATTCGTTTTTGTTCTTGATAATTCTTTTTGCCAGCAAAATAATTTTTTAAATGACTCTTTTGGCAAAGTGAAATTGAGCTTTTTAACAAAGTAAAGATGTGTTGAATTGATGGAAATTTGTATCAAATAAAATTCAATAAAAATGAAAAATGTTTGGTTTATTACAGGAAGTTCAAAAGGTTTAGGAAAAAGCCTTGTTGAAGAAGTATTATCAAAAGGAGATTATGTAGTTGCGACTGCCAGAAATCCTGAACAATTAAAAGATTTGTCAGAGCAATATCCCGATCAGTTGCTGGCTTTGCAATTAGATGTGCAGATTAAAGAACAGATTTATGATACGGTTGCAGAAGCAATAGGTCATTTCGGTAGAATTGATGTTTTGGTAAATAATGCAGGTTTTGGAATTACAGGAGCTACTGAAGCATTTACAGATGAACAAGTGCGAAGTCAGTTGGAGGTTAACTTATTTGCTCCGATAGAAGTGACAAGAGCGGTATTGCCTCATATGCGTAAACAACGTTCCGGACGCATTTTGCAAATTAGTTCTGTTGGAGGAAGGGTAGGAAATGCCGGGCTTTCTATTTATCAGGCTGCTAAATTTGGACTTAGTGGTTTTTCAGAGTCTCTAAATAAAGAAGTTTCCCCTTTAGGGATTAAAGTTACTTCGGTTGAACCTGGGGGCTTTCGTACCGATTGGGCTGGTCCTTCAATGAGTTTTGCAAAAGATGTGGAAGGATATGAAGAAACTGTGGGTGGTATTAAACAATATTTAACATCAGGAAAATTTCTTCCAATGGGTGATCCTGCAAAAGCGGCAAAGGCTATGGTTGATTTAGTAAATCATCCTAATCCGCCTGTTCATTTGATTTTAGGAAGTGAAGCTGCCACTATTTTGAAAATGGCTGATGAGAATAGAAAAGAAGAATTTGAAAAATGGCTGGATGTTACTGTTTCTACAGATCATGATGAAGCGGTGAATGTTTTTGAGTCTGAATTTGGAAAGCAATATTTAGCGCATAAAGGGATTGCTCTAGAATAAATATATATGAATGATGGGGTTGGAGGTGGATTTCTGTAACCTCATCATTTGATTTTAATTATATTTGTATTACATGAAATCAACAAGAGAAAATCTGGGAAATATTGTTTATTCCTGCTATGCGCAGCTCAGCAGACAGGGCGAACATTTTGTTCCCGATCATGTGTTGAGTTACCAAATTGCTGGAGATCTGACTTTCAATGATGGGATTAATGATTATTCAGCCACCGATGGTTCGATACGTTTTTTAAGAAGAAATCAATTGTTGAAATTCACAAAAATACCTCCTGCGAATGGAGATTTCAAGTCCTTATCAATTTGTCTTAATCAGCAAATACTAAAAGATTTCAGCTTGGAATATGGATTAACCTCCGAAAAGAAGCAATTTAGTCAACCATTATTACTAATCAACGAAAATGTTTTGTTGAAAAATTTCATGGAATCTTTGTTGGTTTATCAATTATCAGATCAGCTTTTGGATAAACGTTTGGTAGAATTAAAAATAAAAGAATTGCTTATTCTATTACTTCAATACGATCCAGAATTAAAAAATATTTTATTTGATTTTAATGAGCCTGGAAAAGTGGATATTGAAGCTTTTATGAACAAAAATTATCACTTTAATGTACATTTAGACCGTTTCGCTTATCTTACAGGAAGAAGCTTGGCTACTTTTAAACGCGATTTTGAAAAAGTTTTTAATTCGACTCCAGGGAAATGGTTGCTTCAAAAAAGACTTCAGGAGGCACATTGTCTTTTGGAAAAAGGGAAAATGGCATCCGATATTTATATGGATCTTGGGTTTGAAGATCTTTCGCATTTTTCATTTGTATTTAAAAAGCAATACGGATTATCCCCGAGTAAGGTAATTTCCTAAATTATTAGTAGTCTTTAGTTAAAAATTAAATTGATTTTGAATAAAAGAAAAAGAGAATCTATACCTACAGATTCTCTTTTTTAGTGTGGAGTTGGAGGATATAAAATTATTCCCTATTCATAACGGTTTACAATAATGAATTTATGTTTGCTACCACCATTGTTACCACATATATTTGTATGTCTTCAAAAGAAATTCGATTTTCTATGAGTGATCTTTTATAGGTTTAATTTTAAACTGATTATAAATTTTATTTGGTAATTCTTTTGAATATTGGTAAAAGTATAAAATTTTTCTCGTAAAAAAAGCTAGTAACTCCACTCAACTTCTCAGAATTTACCTACTTCATTTTTCTTGTGAGAATATTTACTTTTAAATATTTCTCTGTTAGGAGACTCCAAAAAGTATGAATTTTTGGTTGAAAAAAATGGGGATTTTCCTACTTTAAATTTCAATTAAAAAGTTTAAAGACTTCTTTAATAAAAACGTAGCAGCACTATAGTTTTGTTTCCAAATGGAAAACGAAACTACATACAAAAACAAAAACCACCGCTATTGCAGTGGTTTTCTGATATAAATTCCCAGTGGAATATGAGCAAGATACTCATACCAGCGTTGGGGTATAAAATTTTTGCACCAAAATAGATGACAACTCTAGGACATCATTACCATCTGGATATTACAAATCAAAATACGTATTAATATGTTCATTATCCTCTTGATTATTAAGATTACACTCCACAATAATTACATGTTTGTTTGCTAAATCAATATAATTTTCGAAGATTTTCTTTATATTATCAATTAAAAACTCAAAGGATTTCATATGGAAGCCGATATTACTAACAACAATATTATTCTTCTTTCCATCTATTATCAATTTAAGTAGAATAATATTTAATTTACCTAACATGTCATCAACTCTAATTTCAATATTAGTTAATTGATTAAAAAGTTGTATTAATTTATTCCTTTCATTTTTATTAATATCTTCATAAAAATAAGATATTTTTACAGCATGTTTATAACTAAAGTTTACAAAAATATATTTATCTTCATTTGCTAAAGTTTTTAAATCTTTTGAGTTTATTATAGATATTTTATTCATTACTTCGTTGGTTTTACAGGGAATTTATATACTTTTCCATAATTAATTGGATTTGCATTATCAAATTTAGCATTTTTCATAAGTATGTCCATGTATTTATAGTCACCAGTTAATATTTTATATTGGATAGCAGAATTCATTCTATGGTTACCATCATTTAAATAAAATTTTCCCTCCCATTTAAATCCTGCTACTCCTACAGGCTGATTAAATGTACCATTCATCATTTGTTCTAAATAATTTGCTGTTATAGCTGGATCTATTCCTGAATTAAGACTTTTGAAACCTTGAGCTCTTGCTTCTGCTGCAATTTTTGACGTTATAGAGATCTCTTCTGCTGCACCTATAGCTCTTCCATAATTACCAAACATTAATCCACCACCACTTCCTTCATCCTGCATTATTTCTATATGGGAACTGTTCATTAATCTGAAAGATCTATCTAAACTAGATTCACCTGAATTATAAAATGGATTATCTCTTCTTGCTCTATACTCAGCCATTGGATTATAATATGCATTTTGTATTAATCCAAATAATCTGCTTCCGTCAGGAGAGTAATCCAATGGAACGTGTTCTACTTCTCCTACATTTACTGGTGTTCCTTTTTTCTTCCTACTAAATAACCAATCAATAGCTTTTTCTAGAAAACCTTTGTTAGGCGGATCACTAAATCCATTAAAACTAAGCCCTGTAAAGTAATTACTTCCGGAAGATTCAGAACTTGTAGACATATTCATCTGCATCGCTCTTACCATAGCTTGTGCAGCTTCTCCTGTATAAACAGTTTCATTACCATCCGGATCAATAAACATGATTGGGTTGTTAACGGCATAATTGTAGGGGCTATGTCTTCTGTACTTCTCAGCCATGGCATCTATTACACCCCATCTTCCAATATCAGCCATGTACATTCTCGCACCATAGTCGTATTGCCCTGTCTCCTGAAGCTCCTTACCATTGTATTTATAATTATACAACACCGCTCAACTTTTCAGAACTTGTCTACTTCATTTTTTCTCGCGCGAACATTTACTTTTTGAGCGCTTCTCTGTTCGATGGTCCCAAAAATATGGATTTTCAGTTGAAAAAAAAATGTGGATTTCCCTGTTTTAAATTTCAATTGAAAAAGGTTAAAGACTTTTTTGCTAAAAATTCAGCAGCTCTATAAAACAACAAAACCACCGCTATTGCAGTGGTTTTTCATTATGTCTTTCATGTGGGGTACGAGCAAAGATGCTCGCACCAGCAGGGGGAATGCCTGGTCTTGCCTACTCATGGTCGTAAGAAAAATTCTTCCGACCATGACTACTCAATTGAGTGGCTTTTTGTTTTTATAATTTAGGATTTAACTATTAATATATCTTTTTAATAATTCTAATATTGCATCTCTTAAATTAGAGTGGTCTATTCTAATCATTGACTTATTTTTAGTCAGTGAAAATGTTATAAACAAAGTATAGAAGTCTTGTTCTCGTTCTCCATCAAATTTCACAACAACAATGTCTCCATTCTTTCTTACTAAATCTAAACAATCTATTAGGTCTGTCATCGACGGATTTTCCAGTAGTATATTCTTAATTTTTTCCATAATTTTACTTTATTAGCATTTTAGAAATTTGTGAAACTTCTGTAATTTGCCCAGTTGCAACCTTATTGGCAATGTTATAGATTTGCTGTACTGGTACTGTTTTTAGTCCATTTTGTTTTGCAAAATACATAAAGGCTTGAACTGCTGTCCTTTTATTTCCATCTACAAACATATGTCCGTGTGATATGGACCTGAAAATTGATGCACCTTGCTCAGCAGCGGTATCATAATACATTGCAGAGTTAATAGCACTACTTGGACTACCATTTAATAAAACTCCTCCTCCCTCAGTTCCTACATTTATTGATACAATTTCATCAGCAAAAGAAGTAGGATTAAAAACCTTTGATTTACTAAATAGCATGCCAAAGCCTTTTCCTGCAACTTTTCCTATAATACCTCCAGCTAAAGCTCCAGCTGATATATTAACAGCTTCGTGTATAAATCTGTCATTAGCAGAATTATATTCTTTATGCTCTACAAAGTAATCATCGTCTCCTCCAAAAAATGAATTGACAGCATTACCTATTTGAGCCCCAAGATTACCTGTATTTTTATGGTATTTCTTTCCATCAATAGTTACAAGCGTTTTAAGTGATTCCTTTTCCGACATCCCAGAAGAAGAGCCCGCTTTACGAGCATTTTTCGTTTTAGGATCATCCGCTCCATACTGAGTAAAATTAAACCCACTAAAATAATTTTCAGAACTCGTAGACATATTCATCTGCATCGCTCTTACCATAGCTTGTGCAGCTTCTCCTGTATAAACAGTTTCATTACCATCCGGATCAATAAACATGATCGGGTTGTTTACGGCATAATTGTAAGGACTATGTCTTCTGTACTTCTCAGCCATGGCATCAATAACACCCCAACGTCCGATATCAGACATGTACATTCTTGCCCCGTAATCGTATTGGCCTGTCTCCTGAAGCTCCTTACCATTGTATTTATACGATTTGTAGCTTCCCTGTCCGAAATAGGCATTCCCTGTTTTCAGATGATTCATCCCGAAAGGATAATAATCATTGTTATCGGTAATTTCAAGAGCGCCCGCGCTGTTTCTCGCGAAACTTACCCTTACGTTTCCTAAATGATCTACGTACTGGTAAATATACTGATCTTTCTGATAATCGTAGAACCCTTCTGCGGTTGGAAAGAACTGCAAGTCGGGTGTTTTAAGATCTACAATAACTCCGCCACCGCCAAAAGGAGGATCAATTGTTGGGTCAATAGGATCAATAGGTCTATCCAGTGAAAAAGCCTGCGGCTGCATTGCTCTGCTGGATAACGAAGTAGCCTCAAGTATCTCCCAAGCACCACCTCCTCCTTTGAAATTTTCTGTTTTCAAATATTGAAACCCATCTATATAATCAGTTGTTTTTTTTGTAGTGGTAGAACCTGAAACACCTGTTAATACAGTCGTACTTTCTTTAACAAGCTTTGTTCCGTTTGCACTGTATCTGGTGTTGACGGTAACATTTTCACTTCCAATTTTATTCAATACCAAATGATTCGGAAGATCCAGATAATTGTACTTGATTGTAGAAATACCTTTATCAGGCATCGTGGTCATATTCCCATTCAAATCATAGGTGATGGTATTTCCTCCGCCTTCATACCCTGTAGGGTTTTGAGAAACATCATTAATAATCGTTACCTGATTTCCTCCTGTACCATACACATATCCTAAATTATCAATGACTGTAGCGGTATTGGTTCCACTTTCCAATACAGAGGTTCTGTACAGTTTGGAGATGTTTCCGTTTACATCATAATCCAGAGATTCTGTATTTTCTTTGCTGTATGGGTTGTCAGGGTTTTGGTAATAGCCTGCGGATAATCTATTCAATCCATCATAAGCATACCCGTATCTTTTCGGGGTAATAGATGGATTTACACCAACTGTTTCTACTGCTCTCCAATCTACTTCTGTAATGTAACCGTTGTATTTCGGTTTTACATTTTTTCCTGAAAACTGAGTGGGATCAGGATTTTCAATTCCTTCTTTCTGGGTGTATTTAATTTTGTAAGAAAACAGTTTCCCTCCCAGATCAGGTAATGACATCTGATCTTTGTTGATATCCGTCATCCAGCCTCTGATGTTGTAGGCATAATCAATACTTTGAAGGTTATTTCCTACTTTTTTGTTCTTTAGCTGAGAGAGCTCATTGTATTCATTTTGAGTCAATAGTTGTTCCGGTTTACTATCTACCTGATGGTAATGCTGGAACAATCTGTTCTGGTTATCATATACAAAACGTTCTTTAATAATGATTCCTTCTTCATTAGGCTTTCTTACATGATAAGTATTAACTTTTTGGGGAATGCCTGCAAAATCAAGCTCAGATTCTGTTTTGGTATGACCACCCAAATGGTTAATAGAATAGCTTCCTATTACTCTCCCTTTTTCATCATAATAACTAAAACCTTTCGTCCAGTTATTATCTTCAATGTTTCTTACATAGGAAGCTACAGGAAGTGTTCTGGTATTTTTACCCGTTGTACTTTGCCCCGGTTGTTTCAACACTTTCTGTCCACTAATGATTGAAGGGACTATTACCTCCGCTGGAAGTGTGGGATAGGTATCATAATAATTAACCGATAAAATGGTGATGCTTCCCGTAGGAAATGCATTTTTGGTGTAATAGATATTCTCTCCGTTTTGTACGATCGGAGTAGTATCTTCTCTTTTCTCGTTATTGCCTGCATTGGCCACCATATTGTTAAGGGCAGTCTGCATCGCGATTCTTGTTGCCGTATTGGCAAAGAAACCTGAATAAACTATTCTTCCGAACTGGTCATATTTAGTGAAAGTCCATCCTTTTTGATTGAAATTATTGGTGGTAGATCTTAAGTTTGCATCCTGAGAAAGGATCAATCTGTTTTGTTTATCATACACCATAAATTCCCAACTCTTACCCGGGATCTTCTTTTCTACCAGTCTGTTTTTACTGTCATACCTGTATTGATAACAAAGGTTGTCTAAGGTCCCCTCCGGAATAGTTCCTAAAACAGAAGTCAATGGTGGGATCACAAAAGCCAATTGCTTATAGTCATTATACACATAATAGGTATCTGCATATTGGGAAGCATTGATTACTTTTCTGATCAATACCGTTTGTCCTGAACCGTCTTTAAATTCTATGGTTGTATTACCATCTTCATCGGTTACAGAATTTTTAACCAATTGCGCTGTCGGATATTCGGAAATATTCCCAATACTTCCAGAGTAATATTTTTCGGTAGAATTCCAAAGCGTAGAGATCTCATATTTTTTCACGTGATCTGCCTGACTGTTGAGATCATAGCCAAAAGTGATGGGTTTGTCTGTCCATGTATTTCCTACCTGTTTTTGTTGTAAAACCCTTTCCAAAGGAGAGTTTTCCAATATTTTTTCAGTATAGGTTTTTTCTCCCGCATAAAAATTGGTAGCATCCGATACGGGATAAGGACTCACTCCTGAAACCTGAGGATAAATATTTCCGTTCGCTGTAGATGATTGCGGAACCGGAAGATATTCTCTCGTCTGTCTTCCCAGTTCATCATAGACAATGGGGGTTACGATATCTTTTCCTGTAGGAGAAGATTTTACACTGATGACCTGTTTTGGTCTTCCCAAGAAGTCAAAATACTGAACCGTTTCAATCTTTTTGACGCAGGTAGAATCTAAACAGGTGGTACTCTGTATATAATTTTCTGAATTTGTTTGTGCGTGACATACAATGGCAACAAACAATATGCTGAATATATTTAATATCTTTTTCATAATTGATAATAGGTAAGTAATAAATTATGGGGTCATTGGTAAAATAATTACTCATAGCCCTTTACTTATTACTCATAAATTATTGTTTGTAGTTGTATTTATATTTCTTTAGAACCTTTCCTTTTTCATCAACAATCTGATCGAGTCTGCCGGCTTTATCGTACTGATACATTTCACGGATACCTGATGGTGGGGTCATACTTTTCATCCCAATCAAAGGATCATAAACATAAGTGGTGATCTGATAATTTCCGAGGGCTGAATTATTTCTGAAAAGATCCAAAGCATTCTGAAAACTTTGCTCTGAACTCACATCAATATCGGCGTCAGATTTAGAGACAATATCTGCGATGTAGGTTGATACTTGATCATACGTTGCGCCTTCAATTTTGGCAATAGGCTGCGTTTTGCTGTATCCCCAAACCACTGAAACCGGAATACCTTCTTTTGTGGTGTACTGTTCTAAATTCCCTTTGCTGTCATATCGGTTGAAAGTAACTTCTTCGGCAAGGTTATTCTGAGTATCATAAGATACCGCAGAGCTTGGTAATTTATTGACCGGATTATCATACTTTGTTTCAGCTCTGGACATTAATTTCCCGTTATCAGAAGCGTTTTTCTTGATGATTGAGGTTGTTTCCAATGGAATACCGATGATATTGGCATTAATCAACTTTTGGTTGTTTTTATCTAAGGCATATTGGTACGTGGTTTCCTGAATACTTCCGTCGAAAGAAGTGACTCTTTCTAGATTAGGAGCGTAGTTATTAGAATTTTTAACAACTTCTTTTTTTGTTTCTGCAAATCCCGAATCAAAGAAATTTCTTGATGTTACCTTCTCTTCTTTAGTCCAAACTGTTTTCACTTGAAAGAAACCTCCCGGCAGGTAATATTCAGGACCATTAAAATCCTGTATTGTATAGTCAAAAATACTTTCGGATAATTTTTGATTGGCATCATTATAAACTTCCGTTTTTTCTGCTAACCCTCCTCTTGTTAAATTATAGTTTGGCCAAAATTGATTACCTTGAGAAGGGAAGGCGTCAGGTGCTTTGAAATAGTATTTGGTATATCCTGTATTATTTCCATTGGAAACTTTTACATTTTTATAGATCATACTTGGAGCTGCTGCGATTATTCCATTCAATGTACCGCCATCCACAAAATACCCACTAGAAACGGTAGGGTTAGTGAAAAAATTATAATCGTATTCTTCAAACTTTGTGGGAATAGAATCAGTATGTACTGTTGAAACCTCCTGATTAAAATATTTTATCTTTTTTATACGAGGAAGTCCTTCTTTACTATGCTTCCATGTTGAAATTTCTACCGGTTCCGCCAAATGCTTTGCCTCAAAATAAACTTCCCCATAAGGGATTGTAATACTTGGATCAGCACTTACCAGAGAGACATAATATTCGCCTGCATCTGCTGCTAAAAATGGGATAAGTTGTCTGGTAGGATAATCGGGATCAGGATCTACAGCAGGACCAATGTTAATAGGTACCGGTTGATAAACGCTTCCCACTTTTTTATAAAATGCAAGAGACCAATAGTTACCCGCTATCTGCCCTGCACTAATATCTACAGCTACATAATAAGGAGCATAAGGAAAGGTACTTCCATTATTAACAGGTACTGTGAAGAAGTGTTTTTTAATAACATTACTGATCTTTGTAAAAGAAACATTCCCCATATCTACTTCCGGGGTTGTCCATTTTTTTTCTTCTATAGAATAATTAGGAATAAAATCAAAATCATACTGAATAGTACCTCCTGTAGGTAATTCAACCCGAGTAAGTACGGAGGGAACAATAAGTTCAGGATTGGTTTCAAATCCCGGAGGGGTGCTGTAAGCAGCATTTCTGTATGTGAATTTTGTTTTTTCGAGCTCCATACCATCAGCACTTACTTTACTGAAAGATTGTAATCCTGTTTCAAAAGTATATTTTGAAACAAACTGATTGGTTGGTGTTTTTAATAATGCAGTTTTTAGTCTGTATTTATCAAATTTAGAAGGAGCATTTTCATCTTTAGTATATCCAAATTCTATAATCCCTCTGTCTTTTGACTCAATACGGGTAAGTTTGTTAGTCAATGATTCTATAACAGTCGGTCTGTCTGGCACATAAATCGTTTCTTTTTCATAGCTGTATTTTACAAGCTCTTTATTGTTTTCATCAACGATAGAGGTTAAAAAGAAAGCACTTCGGTAATTTCCATTAATATATTGAGGTCCTCCATTACCACTGGTACGGCCCCATGCCCAAACTTTTGCTATGGATACGTTATACGTTTGAAATTTATATTGTATTCCTCTGTCATTGGTAATGGCTAGAGAATCTAAAATAAGGGTAGCATCATTACTTGAGCGATAATATTTAATTTTTGATGTAGTTGGAGTCAGATTTACCAATTCAAAGGTATCTGTCCCCTTAATACTATCAACTGTTCTGATAAATCTAAATTTTCCTGATTCTCCGGGAATAGAATAGTTATAGAGGTCATCAAAAGGATTTTTAGTATAATAATGAACGCTCTTGTCACTAAATGGTTCATCAAAATCACTGACTATCTCCCTTGAGATCACTCCCTGTCCCATGAGTGACCACCCTTGGCCCAGATCTCCGGTCCATTGATCATTCGTAACATTGGCGGCATGATAGTTCAATCCAAGATTAATGTTTACACCATTACTGTTTGTTGGGAGACTAAATAGCCCGTAAGAAATATCAGGAATCCCTGTTTGTATAGAAACAGGTACATTCTTATAGGTTGAAAGTGACGAAATAGAAGGCACAGGCTGAGTTACTCCCGTACTATAACTTGGATTAGGAGTTTGTGCAAAACACAATCCCATAATCCCTATTCCTAGGGCTGTTATTATTTTTTTTAATATTTTCATTCTTATTGTTTAATCAGTTTAGCATTAGCCGCTTTATTCGTATCCGTTTTTATTGTGATGAGATAAGCTCCCTGAATCAAAGCCTGAGTATTAATTTTAGTCACCTTATTCTTCGTTTTCAGACTTTGCAACTGTCTTCCACTCATATCATACAAAGAAATATCAGCTTCCTTGAAATCAAAACCTATTTCCACATATGCATAATCTGAAACAGGATTTGGATAAATCTTGATATCTTGTTTTACAATCAATTGGTCAATCTGCTTATCTCCAAGCTTAATGATCTTCCAGTTTTCTTTTCCAAGTTCCTCAGCGCTGGTTCCTGCTAAAATGATGGAACCATCTCTGTTAAGCTTAATATCAGATAACCTTTCTTCTTTCTTACTGGATTCGCCTTTGACATGTTTTCTCCATTCTTCATTCCCATTCTGATCTAAATACAACATCCAAAAAGTTTCATCATAGGTTTGTATCCTTCCCTCGGATTGCGTATATCCGCCTAGTAAAATGCTTTTTGAAGTTTTATCATCTGAGCCATGTAAAACACTCATTCCCATGAGTACATCTCTGTTCTTGAAGTTGTAAGATTTTTGCCAAATTTCTTCACCTTTGTCATTAAGAGATATCAACCATAGATCTGTACCTTCTTCAATGCCAACGGTTTTATTTCCTGATCTCTCAGATCTTGATTCTCCTCCAATTAAAAAGCCTGTTGAAGTTAATGCCAATGTTCTCAAATGATCGTCGCCTTTTCCTCCGAAGTTCTTTTCCCATTCAACTTTGCCGTCTTTGTTAAGTTTGATGATCCAATAATCTCCTTCGCCAAAGTTTTCAGTTTTCTTTGAACCACCCATACCACTTCTTGAGTATATCCCAAGCAAAGCACCTCCGTCACGCGTTGGAATCATTTTTTCTACTTCATCTAATCCTTTTCCTCCAAAAATAGATTGTGATAATTCTTTTCCGTTTTTGTCAAGTTTTATAATTAAAACATCTTTAGATCCATAACCTTTAGCTGAGTTTTGCACATTACCCGCAACAAAGAATCCTAAATCTGTCGTTTGAATAACTGATCTTGCTTCTTCATCGGCTGAACTCCCTAAAGTTTTTTGCCATAATTCGTCTCCAAATTCATTAAGCCTTATGAGCCACAAATCCGAACCTCCTTTAGAATCATCTTTTTTATCCAGACCTTTTCCGCTGTAAGAAGTTCCTGCCAAAAGAAATCCTCCTTCTTGAGTTGCTACCGTTGCTGAAAGAAA
>NZ_FRAV01000007.1 GCF_900142445.1 Chryseobacterium polytrichastri
TTTAGCAGAAAGAATAAATGGGATATTAAAACAAGAATTTTTGATTTATAAATGCAAAAATATTCAAGATCTAAAACAAATGGTTAAAGAAAGTATTTATATTTACAACAACAAAAGACCACATCTGAGTCTGAAGATGCAAACACCGGAAATGATGCATAAAAAATCCGGAAAAGTAAAATCTTCCGGATTCGTATCTTAATTGATAACTTGTAAACCTATTTTAGGACTAGTCAAAAATATAATTACGGAGCTTAAAAAATTTAAGTTTTCTTAATACAAATTAATAAATCACTTTAATAAGACTCATTTCTTAATCACTTAAAAAAGTAATCAGCATTACTATACATTCGTTTTACCAATTCGTGTGAAAGAGCTATATTTAAAAAAATAATATCTAATATCCACAATTAGCAACAGTACCAAACAACAACCTATTAATCAAACAGTTCTTCTTTTTTTTCTGAAATATTATCTTGAAAGTAAACGAAAATATTTTCAACTGTATTTAAATGAGTTCATTTTACATACTAAATCGGACATATTTTGGCAATAAATCTTCAATAGGATCCTATCCTAAAACAAATCTTTAAAACAACTTTTATAAAAAATTGATTTATACAACACTTTTAAATATTGCAATTTTCCAAGGAATAATCTTAGGCTTGGTTATTTTAAAGTCTTCCCTGTTCAATAGTAATTCAAATAAATATTTAGCTTACTTATTATTTACCCTTTCAATTAAATTACTGACTCATGTTTTTGATATTGAAAAGGTATTTACCTCCTATCCTCTTCTGCATTTTATAGACGATATAGAATGGGTATTTCTAATGCCTGCTTTCCTATTCCTTTTTATTATAAACCGGATTGATGATAAAGGAAAATACAAACAAAAAAAATATTTGTGTTTTATCCCATTTGCCTATTCCGCTGTGCTTAATATTATAAACGATCTTGATCATGTTGCCGGGGTTTATACTTTTTCTGAGTCAGGCATCGCTATCATCAGCATACTTGGTTTGGTTCAACTTTTTTTAGCCGTTACATTCATCCCATTCCTTCCGGTTTACTCATATTTTATGATAAGGCATTTAAAAGATTCACAGGAAAAAAAATGGGTAATTACCTTACTAACCTTTGTTTCATTATTGTTATTTGCATGGCTTATTACCGCTCTGGCGGGCTTACTTCTTAATTATGATATTTCTTCTACAATGAGTGCCTTGGCTTTATGTGCAACATTTATCATTCATTGGACCGCTTATATAGGTATTTACAAATATAAATTGGCCAAAAACAAGGATGCTATCTACCATTTTTTACATCAAGATTCAGCTGTTTCATATTCCAATCTGCAAATCGTAGAAGATGATTCCCCACAAGAATATAAGGAATCTATCACAGTTGATAATCTTTATTTTCAAAAACTAGAACTCCTTTGCAAAGATCAGCACATTTATACCGACAGTACATTAAACAGAGAAAAAGTTGCTGAAAAACTAGGCATAAGCGCTGGATATGTTTCTCAAATTGTAAACACGATAACAGGAGACAACTTCGCTCATTATATCAATCAATATCGAGTGGAAGCTGTTAAGGAAATGATATCAAATCCGGAATATGAAAACTACACTTTATTAACGATTGGATTAGAATCTGGGTTTACTTCAAAAACAACTTTTTATAATGCCTTTAAAAAAGTTACGGGTCAGACGCCCAATGAATATAAAAATACCATCAAATAAGTACCATTTTATCCATTTTTAAGGTTTTGAAACCTGCATTAATTTTTATTATTTGAGTTTTGCATTCAAATAATTCAAATTAAATTTTTTATGAAAAAAACCTTTTTACTAGTAATCATGTTGTTTGCTTTTTATTCTGTTAAGGCTCAAAATGAAACTGATCCCAATCCTTATCAGAAAAACAATGAAATTAGATTAAATGTAATTGCGCCATTATCCGGTGCTGTGGAAGTAAATTTTGAACGTCACCTCAACAAAAATTCATCACTGGGTATTGCTGCATTTTTTGTTTATGATGATAAAAAAGAAAAGGATATGAATTACTTCATTTCCCCATATTACAGATATTATTTTGGAAAAAAATATGCTTCCGGTTTCTTTGTCGAAGGATTTGGAGCGTTCACTTCCATTGATGGAAAAAAAATATACTCAGCAGACAACCTGACATTCACTGAGAATAAAGATGTCTATGATGTTGCATTGGGTGCCGGCTTGGGTTATAAATTGGTCACCAAAAAAGGATTCGTTTTTGAAGCCAACGTAGGTTACGGAAAACTTTTATTCAATGCAGACAAAACAGATCATGACGTGATTGCAAAGTATGGATTGAGTGTTGGTTACCGATTTTAATATTAACGCTATCTAAAAACTAAAGAATGAATAAAATCCTGACGAGAGTTGGGGTTTTGTTTGGGTCATAAAGAATATTTATATAAACCGTAAGGAAAATTCCGTTCAAATACGGGTTGAAAATTTTGAAATACTTTTTACTTTTGTTGTTTATAGTACACTATCATTTATTGAAGTCATCTTGACTTAAGTTTTAACTATTTCTGAGGCCAATAAAATTATTAAATTTGATACCCAGATAAAAATCCCTATAACTGGAATAAAACAGTACTGCCGTATTCGCAAATGTATTGAAAGCTATGGGTGCTGTGTCATCAGTAGATGTAAAAATTTTAACTAAATTAAAATTAACTTGGCATTATTTAGATGGGAATTTAAAAGAGATTATGCAATTAATTAAGCGGACATCCATGAAAAAACTTTACCCCATATGGGAAGCTATATTCAAATAAAACCCATTTTAGATATAAATTAATTTTAAATATAAGAATATGATCAATTTTGAAATAGAAAATAAACTTATAACGCCACAAGAATTAAATGAGTTTGAAATAGAAATGGAGCTATCATTACCCCAAGATTATAAAGAATATATGTTAAAATATAATGGAGGATTTCCGTTGAGTTACTATATCTATTTTGGAGAGCCTGATGATGGTATACTTTTATCCGGTTTTAAATCTATTAAATATGGTACTTCTCTTGTAGAAAAGCAAGACTATTTACCAAAAAATTATCTAAGTATCGGGCATATAGAAACCGGTTATTTAGCAATGTCACTAGATGAAAAAGATTATGGAAATATTTTTGTGTATTACTCAGAGGCAGATTTAGAATTTTCAGCTTCATCTTTTACTGAGTTTTTAGACGGTTTGGTTGATTATACCAATATATTTGAATAACGAAACATTTGCTAGTGGAATTATTACCATTAAAAGACGATCCATTTCCTCCTGATGAGGAATAGGTAAAATAAAAATAATGGATAACCAGTAGCTATCCATTATTTTTATATATGATTCATTAATTCAACTTCACATTCATTTTTCGAACAAAATCATCCCATTGATTATTCAAATATGGCAGCGCCTTCTTCTTTTCACTTTCATTCAGGGAAGAATAGTTGATTGAATTAAAAACCAGTTTCTTCAGTGCTTTTACATCAAGCTCCCAATACACAAAAGCTACCCAGAAATCATAGCCAAGACCTTCATATCCGTAAACACTTGGGTCGTCACTATTAATTGAGCACTGTACTCCATTGCTTAATAAAACCCTTGCAGGATGGTTTCGCAGATCACTTACATATCCTAAAATCTGGTTACTGATGGGGCTCACCTCAACTAATTTATTTTGGTTTTTAATCAATTCCATTGTCTTTGGAAAATAAATCAAATTCAAACCGTGCCCAATCCTTGGATTGTTTAATGACGAAATATCTACTATATTTTTATTAAAGACAGAATTGCTTTCGCCTGCATGAAGAAAAAGAGGCATCGTTACCCCATACTTTTTACTGAGTGCGTCTAATTTCATCCAATTTTCCTGGAAAGAATTGATACTGTTTCCAGCCGCCTCATCTGCTACAAGATCAAAGCCCGAAATAATATTAGGAAATTCTTTTTTGAGTTCAAAGGCCGTTTCAAGTTGTTGATCAATGCTTTTCGGATCTAAAAATTTAAAACTTGAATAGATCAATTTCAAACTGAACTGCGGCTGTGTTTTTTGGATTTCTTTAACGACATCCTGCAAATCAGTAATCGAAGTTTTCAATGGATATTTTCCATGCTGAAAATCATAAAGTTCATCAAAGATAAATCTGATTTCCAAGTGCTGTACTTTATTTGCCACCAAATCCTGAAAGCCTTTCTTGTAATATTCTTTAAAAAAAGGACGATAAGGCAATAACAAGCTAATACGTTTAAAACGTTTCTCAAATTCAATCCAATAATCTGTATAGCTACACAACTGATCTCTCTTCAGAATGAGAAGCTCCGTTAGTTCTTTTTCAAAAGCAGGAGTTGCATTAAGCTTTTCATTAAGATTGACAAATCCTTTTGGAACTTTTCCTCCTTCAAAAAAAGCCAGCTGACCGAAAATAAACTGGTCATTATCAGCTTGATCATAAACGTAACATTCTTTGTACTTTCTTGCTGCTGTAATTACCCATTTTACATCGGTAATCCCTCCACTATGGCTATGCAGCAGGCCTCCTTTTGGCATTGATTGAAAAATATTAAATAATTCACTGCCTTCTATCAATGGTTTTATTTCATTGAAAGAACTATTAAACAATGGTATTTTCTGTTGATTTGTTTCGGTAAGGAGCTTTTTTCGTAACTGAAATAATTTTTTATCCAATACCATTTCAGCATCAGATAATTTTATATCAGCATCAAAAGCTAATGATTCATTTTCCCGTTCTAATACAGTCCAATCTTTTTGATAAGTGGATTGTGCAGCCACTCTATTTTGGCATCCAAACAAAGGAAATCCAAAAAGTAAAATATAAGTAAAATATCTCGTCTTCATAATATTGAGATTTGCTTTGTACGATTGATTTTACGCAACAATGTATTGAAAAAAAATAAAGATTACAATGAAATTCTATGAAAAATATAATAAATTTTTAGAGTAAAAAGCAATAGCAATAAGGACT
This sequence comes from Chryseobacterium polytrichastri, assembly GCF_900142445.1. Classification (GTDB taxonomy): domain Bacteria; phylum Bacteroidota; class Bacteroidia; order Flavobacteriales; family Weeksellaceae; genus Chryseobacterium; species Chryseobacterium polytrichastri. The sequence continues at coordinate 5,038 of NZ_FRAV01000007.1, forward strand.
CCCTTGAAAAGTTCTCATTATCAGGATTAAAAGGATTCTTTCATTTATTAAAAAAGAAAAAACTGGGTTTAATTTAAATCATAAAATACGGATTCCCACAAATTCATTTTTTTAATATGAATATCTTTGACACAAAAATAAGATGTATATTCCAACCAGATCGTAAATGTTAATTTAGAAATAATAAACGCTCAGATATGAAACCTCAACCAATACAATCTAATGTATTTAACAATAAGGTTTTCACATCAGGCATTATCATTAAGGAAAGATTTCTCTTATTCAATTAAAGGAAAGACAGGTGAAATGCAATATAATTTTTGACAGAACAGAATCATGAAAATCCTCCATACCGCAGACTGGCATATAGGTCAGCTGTTCCATGAATACGACCGTACCTACGAACACCAACAGTTCCTGAATTGGCTGGTGCAAACTTTACAAGATGAAAAGATTGATCTACTTCTCATAAGCGGAGATGTTTTTGATATTTCTAATCCTGCAGCGGCTTCCATAAAAATGTTTTACAGCTTCCTCAACAATGCCACTAAAGCAAACCCAGATTTACAAATCATTATTACTGCAGGCAATCACGATTCTGCGTCTCGATTAGAAGCACCAAAGCCGTTATTGGAATCCTCGAATGTACATATCATTGGTTTGGTTGAAAAAGATGCTACAGGAAATATTGATTATGAGAAATTACTTGTTCCTATCTATGACCATTCAGGAAACATAAAAATATGGTGTCTGGCTATTCCGTTTTTACGTATGGGTGACTATCCAACGATTCCCGACTCTGAAAATCCTTATACCGATGGCGTAACCGCATTGTACCAAGAAGCATTCGAATATGCGGAGAATAAAAAACAGGATGGACAAACCATTATTGCCATGGGACATCTGCATACACATCATGCTGAGGTAAGTGATCTAGATGTGACCGAAAGACCGATTATGGGAGGTGTAGAATGTATTCCAGCCACAGCGTTTCATCAGGATATTAAATATGTCGCATTAGGTCATATCCACAAGGCACAATGCATTGGTGGAAAAGAGCACATTCGATATTCGGGAAGTCCATTACCGATGTCTTTTTCTGAACTTAATTACAAACATCAGGTTATTGTGTTTGAACTCAACGATGAAATCAGCAACCTTACATCATTAGAGATCCCGCTCTTTGTCCCGCTGCAAAGAATTCCTCAAACCTCGCTGCCTTTACAAGAAGTGATTGTGTTATTAGAAAAATTACCTGTTGTAGAAAACGATTTAGAAATAGCGCCTTATCTTGAAGTAAAAGTATTACTTGATGGACCTGAACCTGCTTTGCGACATAAAATAGAAACTGCATTATTGGGTAAAAAAATAAGACTTGCTAAAATTGATGTTAAATACCCTACCGCAAGCCAGCAAACACCTGAATTTATTACCCAGGAAAAACTAATCGAACTACAGCCCTTGGATGTATTCGATAAAATATACCAATCCAAATACAACAGCAATGTTCCTGCCGATATACTGAAACTTTTTCAACAGGTAACGGAGGAAGTAAACCAAAAAGGAGAATAAGATGAAGATATTGGCCATACGCATAAAAAACCTAGCCTCCTTAGAAGGAAATACTGAGATTGACTTTACCGCCGAACCCCTTTCTTCAGCAGGAATTTTTGCCATAACCGGAGCTACCGGAGCCGGTAAATCTACCATATTGGATGCGCTCTGTTTGGCTTTATACGGTAAAACTCCCCGATACCTTCAGGCAAAAGAAACAGGAATAGAAATCTATGATGTACAGGGAAGTACACTTAGTCAAGGAGATGTGCGAAGTATTTTACGTGACGGAACTGCCGATGGATTTGCTGAGGTTGATTTTAGAGGAGTCGATGGGCAACATTACCGTGCCACCTGGAGTGTAAGACGTGCCAGAAATAAAGCGGAAGGAAGTATGCAGTCTGATTCTGTCACCTTAAAGAATATAAGTTCCGAGGTAGCTATTCCGGGTAAAAAAGTAGAAACGCTGAGAGAAATAGAAAGGCTTGTTGGTTTAAATTTTGAGCAGTTTACCCGATCTGTATTATTGGCACAAGGCGATTTTACTGCCTTTATGAAAGCCAGCAAAGATGAAAAATCATCCTTATTAGAAAAACTTACCGGAACCCATATTTACTCCGAAATTTCTAAAAAGATATTCGAAAAAAATAGGATTGAAGAACAACAGCTTCGCGAACTTACCCTCCGAAAAGAAGGAATCGTAACCTTCAACGAAGAAGAACTCAAAACTTTATTGGAAGAGCAGAATGTTTTAACAATTCAAATTAAGGGGTTAGAAAAAGAAATAGAAAATCTAAGCAACGAAATAAATTGGCACGAACAGCTTGCTACATTTCAAGTCAATCTTCTTGAAGCCAATACCGCATTACAACAAGCAACTGATAATAAAGTAAATACAAGCACACGTAGACAAAAGCTATTGGTTACCGAACAGGTGCAACAAACCAGAAGTTGGGCAGATGCACAAAAATATTCACAGAAACAGCATGATGAGAAAACAACCGCTTTAGGTAAGCTAGAAGAGACAATTACATCGCTTCAAGAACAAAAAGGAAAATTAGAAACACAACTTTCAGAAGCTGGAAATCATTTAATCACACAAAATAAAGCCCTTGATGATGCTCTCCCCTTTCTTGAGCAAGCAAAAAAACTCGATACACTCCTCGTTGAAAAAAAGGAAACATTAGAAAAAACCAAAAAAGAAGCTGAGAATGCTTCAGAAGCAAGTAGCCAGCAAGAAAAATCATTGACGGATAAACAAGCGGAATTAGCAATTGTATCAACTCAGATTACCACTATCACCAACTGGCAAACAGAAAACAGAGACCGTAGCCTAATCGCTGAAAATAAAAACATCATTCTCTCCAAATTACAGGATGCTCAAAAGCTTTTGGAAACCGTACAATCTTCCACCAAAGAATTGGATGTAGTAAAGGATAAAATTAGTCATACTGAGACCGAAAAAACAACGATTGAAGCGAACCTAGGTAAACAAAATCAAGAATGGGAAAGTCTAAGGAAAACATATGATTTCCAATCGAAAGAATTGCTATTAATACCAATCGAAAGTTTAAATTCAGATAAAGAATCAACAACCCGATCTGTCGAAAATACCATCAAAGCACAAGCGCATTGGCAACTGTTATATGGCACACTTACAGAATTGGAAACTTTAAACCAGAAGCAACTAACAGATCAATCCGACTCTCAAACAAAACAACAAAGCCTGGAAGAACTTTCCAGACAATTGGTTGTAGAAAATGCTAGAAAAGAAACTGCTGCACAGCTTTTACAGCAAGCCCGTCTGGCATCAGCCGAAAATATTGAGACGCTTAGAAATGCTTTAGTTGATGAAGAACCGTGCCCGGTATGTGGCAGCACAAGCCATCCTTATACCCAACATCATCCGCAATTACAAAATGTATTGGCTAAGTTGGAAGAAGCTTACAATGAAAATGATCGCATATATCTTACCAGTTTCGGTAAGCATAAAGCTTTAGAGCAAGCTTTTCAAACGCTACAACAAACCATTCAAAATCAAAGCGTGGCAATTCAAACCTCAAAAGCTGCCTTGGAAAGTAGAAAACAAATTTGGGAACAATTCGATATTGCCCAAGAAAGTCATTCGATAGCTAATGCTAAAAAAGCAGACTGGATTGAAGAAAAATTACAATCACTCCAAACAAAACAAGACGGTTTATTTGCGCAAATAAAGGCTCATACTCATCAAAAACAACAGCTAGAAGCAGATAAAACTAAAATCGATCAATTAAAGGAAACCATTGATAGTCTAGCGAATCAATTAAAAGATAAGAATACATCCATTGCTCTTTACCTAGAACAGCAAAATGGAAAGGCTAAGGAACAAAACAAAGCGACATTGGATCTTCAGGAGGTTGAGAAAATAGTCTCCCCCTACTTCACCACCTCAGAATGGATGAAAAACTGGAAGGCAGATCCCACTACATTTGTAGAACGCATTGAAACCTTTGCCAAAACATGGAATGAAAACTCTGAGAATTTAGCGCAAAAAAATCTTCAAAAAGGTTCACTTGAGGCAACGTTAAAAGAGCTGGAAAGTCAGGCAAAAAAACTGTTATTGGAAGTTTCCAATACCTCAGCGGTATATGCACAACAAAACCAAAATTATTTGGAACTTACACAGCAACGCCATGATATTTTCGAAGGAAAATCTGCAAAAGATGTGGAAAATCAATTAAAACAATCCATCACTGAAGCTCAAAAAAAGCAGGATCAGCTTAAAGAAATACAACAGGAACTAAGTATTAACAATACAAAAGCCAACACCCAAAAGGAGGAACTGTTAGCCACAATAAGCATTCTAACAACAGAAGTAAAAAATGCTTCAGAAAAAATAAAAATCTGGCTTAATGATTATAATCAAAAAAACAATCAAAGTCTAAGTATGACTGAGCTTCATCAGCTTCTTACCTTTACGAATGATTGGATTGATGCCGAACGTATAGCATTACAAACTATTGATGATGAGGTAACCAAAGCAACTTCCATCCTCTCTGAAAGAAAACAATTGCTAGATGCTCATCAGCAAAAATCAATATCTGAACGTCCACTCGATGATCTCAATGCATTATTTACTGTGGCAAAATCGGATGCCGAATTGCAAAAACATAAAAGAAGTGAAATTGGTTTCCAATTGCAACAGGATAAAGCCAATAAGAACAAAATTGGCGACTTACTGAAAAGTATCGAAACACAGGCTGGTATTACCGAAAACTGGAGTAAGTTAAATGATATTATTGGCTCTGCAGATGGTAAAAAATTCCGTCAAATTGCTCAGGAATATACTCTAGATGCTTTGCTTGGTTACGCCAATATTCACCTGCAAGCCCTCACGAATAGATATAAGATTGAACGTATTCCTTCTACGCTTGGCCTACAGGTTGTGGATCAGGATATGGGTGATGAAGTTCGCACCGTTTACTCGCTTTCGGGTGGAGAATCTTTCTTAGTTTCGCTGGCCCTTGCGTTAGGTCTGGCCTCTTTGTCATCCAGCCGCATGAAGGTAGAATCTTTGTTTATTGATGAAGGTTTTGGCTCTTTAGATCCTACGACCCTCAATATTGCCATGGACGCCTTAGAAAGACTCCACAATCAAGGTCGTAAAGTGGGGGTAATTTCTCATGTGCAGGAAATGACAGAAAGAATACCTGTGCAAATTAAGGTGAGTAAACAACAAAGTGGGAAAAGTAAAGTGGAGGTTTTGGGAATGTAAATAATAGCTAAGAATACAGAGAAAAATACTTCCACATCATTCATTACCCTAAAAAAAGTGTATAATTTTAACGAATAATAGTTTTAATTCAAACCAATTTTAACTATATTTGTTATGCAAGGAATGAGAGATTTTTCACATTTTCTACTCATGATTTGATATTCATTAATTATTAAAATATGCCTGTAAAACAAAATAACATCTCAGAAATAGCCTTGGAATTAGGGTTGGCAATGGGAGAAATGAAAAGCCGATTGCGGCAGAAAATTCAGGCAAAAATTAATGAATATGATCCTGATCTGTCTTTTGAACTTATAGAAATACTTGGACTTCTCCGCAGGAATAACGGAATAAACCAGCAGGAAATAAGCAGTAAAGTAAGCAAAGATAAATCAAGCATTACCTATCTCATCAATAGTCTTGTAAAGCGAGAATTGGTTGAACGGGTAGAAAATACAACAGATAGAAGAAATAAACAGATCTTCCTTACTGTAAAAGGAAATGAAATTGTGGAAACCGTTTATCCCTGGGCATTAGAGCTGTATAAAAAAGCAGCCGATGATCTTAATGAAAATGATATAAACAACGCTCTTCTCTTAGTAAAAAAAATGACCGCAAATCTCGAATAACTGAATTTTACACTAATTAATATGAGAACAATACTTATACCTGTTGATTTTACATCAACCACAGAAAATGCAGTAAGGCTTGCTGCTGAATGGGCAAAGCGTTTTGAATACACGCATATTATTCTTTTAAAAACTTCTAAAGAATCTGAATTTGATTATCTGCATATGGCAGAAGGTCATTCATTTGTTAATGAAGAAAATGTCAACAGTCTGTTGGAACAAACAGAAGTACTGCTGAAAACGCTAAGCACGATAATCAACGAAAAATCACCTCAACTAAAAGTATCAACGGCGGTAAGTGACTGGACGCTTACAAAAAGTATCAATGAACTGTTAAAAGATCATCCGTCGGTAGAATTGATTATTTTAGGAAGTGACGATCAGGCAGCTTCCAATGACAGTTTTGTTTCGGAAAATATTATAAGTATTGCAAGAACAAGCCCTGTTAAGACCCTCATTGTTCCCAATGGATACACATATACTTCCATCAAAAACATTCTTATTCCGTGCGATGTAAATGCTATAACAAAGCTAAACCGACTGTTTCATCATAAATCTATCATTCAGGAGCAGGATGTTAATCTTATGTTTTTGAATATTCATACAGACGAAAAAACGGAAGTAAGTAATGATAAAAAGAAAGAGCTGCAAGAATATATTCATCAATATTTAACCGAGATCCCAAGCAGCATTCATTATTCATATGATGAAAATATTATCAACGGAATTCTGAATTTTGCATCATTGAATGAAACCGATCTTATCATTGCACTACCGGGAAGACACAGTTTCCTATATTATATGGCAAGCAGAAGTATTTCTGAGGGCATTTACCAGAATGTTAATCAGCCTGTTTTGATATTAAAATAATGATCCATTATAGAAATGGATCATTATACTAGTTTTTAGAAATAAGAAACAATAAATTCCTAAGTTTTATGTCATTTGATTCTTTTTGACAGATTCAAAGAAATATGCAATACTTATTTTTCTTTATTACTGACTTGGGTTTCTACTTTCAGGTGATCTCTTATTAAGGTAACAGAGCTTAATTTACCATTGCTGAAATCAAATTTTAATAAGTTAGGATAGTCTACAATTTTAAATAATCCATTTTCCAGATACAACAACTCATTATCGTTTTTCCCTTTAAAATATCCCAAAAGTTGAGACTCTACGTAGAGACGGTTATTTTTTTCTACTATTTTGGTTTCCACTTTTTGCCCGTAAAGAAAATCGTCGTACGTTCCTATTAGTTTTTGTTTTAGGCTTAATGGCATTTCCTGAACGTTTTCATTGGCTGGTTTTTTATTCCAATCCATCAATGTCAGAATTTTTCTTTGCGTATGCCCTATCACAGGAATACGATTCTTTTTTTCGCCATTGGCAAGGAATACAAACCCATTTCCATCTGTCATCGTCGCAAAAACACTCCCACCAACTCCAGTATTAGATCCGTTGCATGAAAACCAACCATAATTGTTATATTCAAAAGACTTTTGCCATCCGTATCCCCAACCACCAACGGCATTTTTTAAAGCAGTAGCTTCCGTTACTTTTTGGGCTACCCGATGAGAAATCACTTTGTTGTTTTTATTGCGCAAAGCATTTTGTATCTCTATAGAAAGTATAGCCAAATCAGAAGGTGTAGACCATAATCCAGATGCTCCAACTTGTGGAGTGATAGGTATTCCTGTTTTAATTACGTTTCCGTTTTCATCATGAACAAGGGCAATATTGGTTAAAAATCCCTTTTCATTAGGTTGGATCATCGTAGTATTTTTCAAACCTAGAGGTGAAAAAATATGCTCTTTTGCAAGCTCTGCAATAGACTTATTTAAAGTGTCTTCTAATGCCATTTGAACAATTACATACCCGCCGCCGCTATATTCGAAATCGGTACCCGGTGAAAAAAGAAATTCAATTTCCTTATCATATCTTGGTATTTGTCCTAAAAGACTTTGTTTTATGGTAGGAATTGTATCTCCTTCATAATAATCTGCAAATCCACCCTGATTTGTACCTGATGTATGATTAAAAAACTGTTTCCAGGTTGGGCTGTTATTTTCCGTAAACTTACTTTTTGGCAAATGCCAGCGCTTTAAATATTTTTCTATGGGATCATCCAGATTAATCAATCCTTTCTCTTCAAGAATATGGCAAAGAAGTGCTGTGATTGGTTTTGTAATAGACGCAGAAGAAAAAGCAGTGTTCTCATCAATTTTTTCGGGAGAATTGGCAGACTTTACCCCCACTTGGTTTGAATATACAATCTTATAATTTTCAAATACAACAAGACTAAATCCTCTAAGTTTGTATTTTTCTATTTGTTGATTAAGCTGTAAACTGTCTGTAAGAAAACTATAATCAGTTTTTTTTGACAACACTTTATGACTTGTCTGACAACTTGAAATAAGTAGGATAAAGATGAGTAAATAAGTAGCACTTTTCATGGTATCGTTTTTTTAGATTAAAAATTATTTCGATACAAATATGTGAAAGATGCTCAGGCTATGCGACCGAGTAAAAGTAATCGGCCTTATTGGGTAATAAAAATAAGTACGAATACTAAAATGAACAAGTACGAGTAATTACAATGCACTATACTACAAATATTTACGATACGCAGTTGGTGTATTTCCTGTGTGTTTTTTAAAAGCCGTATTAAAAGAAGATTTTGAATTAAACCCCACTTCATATAAAATTTCAAGAACCGTAACTTTAGTTTTTGTAACATCTTTTAAAATTTCCATTGCATTTTCTATACGGTAGGTATTCACAAAATCATAAAAATGCTGTCCTAATTGATGGTTAATTAAAACAGATAATTCCCGAGTCGGAATATCCATATCATTAGAAATATCCTGAATGGTTAATGAAGGATTAAGAAATGGTTTTTCTTCTGCCATATATTTTTTTAGCCTTACTAACTCTTCATTGTACTCTTCGTTAGTTACAGCTAGCTGATCGTTATTTTTCTGTTCTAAAATAATATCAGAAGTAAGCTTTAATTTTGAATCTATATTTCTAAATAAGCCGGGGTTATTTAAAGCTTTAAATAAATACCAACAAACAATAAATAACTGAAATACGAGAAGTCCAATTTTTATCCACTCAGAAATATATGGATAATCTGAAAACTTAAAAATATTTTTTAATAGCGTAATTAAATATAAAATAGTCAGTAAAACCGTAAACTGGAATAACCAATGATAGGAATTAACACTGGCACCTGCATAATTTTCAAGATAGAGCTTTTTTGCTTTTCTTAAAATCATAAAAACTGCAACAATATAAGCCATCAATTGAATATGTATTAATATATGATTGAATTGCAGCTCTATCATATGTTGGCGATTTTCAATAAAACTAATTTTAGAAGCCCCATCTACTCCATAAAAATGGGGTATTAAAATTATATTCGCTACCAAAAATGGAAGCAGATGGAGTAAATGTTTAGGTTGAAGCTTAAAATCTGAATAACAAACAGACAATACATAGAGATAAAAAACAGGAATTTGCAAAAAAGCAAACATACCTCTCAGCATTCCCAGATTTGAAGGACCGTCAACTGTCAGATTAAACAAATATTCGCTTACATCTATTGCCATTATTATGAGAAAAACCGCAAACAAAGCATTACTTGTCTTATGCTTTGTTTTCACTGTAAGCAAAAAAAAGGCAAGAAATAAGGAAATGAATAAGGAGATTGTAGTCACAACAATTAATACGTTCATCTTATCCATTATTTATTCTTTTTTGTTCATTATTAATTTTCAGAAAAGTTGTTTTCTTTAAGCTTGTAGACAACATTTCAAGGGTTATATTAGTTTCTTGAGATTCAAACCTGAATCGTGCAAATATAAAAATTAGATTGAGAAGTTATCTTTATTTTTTTTTCAGAGGAAAAAATTTTAAAAAGCATATTTTTTAGTTAATCGTAACATTACTTTTAGCATTTAAAATTTAAATTTCTGTGTCGGTTTTTTATTTTATTACCTTTACTTAAGAAATTCAGGAACACGTAACACACCTTTTTAGATTGTAGAGAATGGATATAAAAATGCTGGAAAACTGCCTCCCAGACTTTGGAAGAGATCTTATTGCAGAAATTGATAAATTTGGAATTATAAAAAACTATTCCATAAATGATTTTGTCATAAAGCAAGGTCAGTATGTTCGGTATCTTCCCATTGTTTTAGAAGGAAGCGTAAAAGTATACAGCACTGAAGACGGCCTACAATTTTTATTGTATTATATTCTCCCCAAACAATCTTGCATCTTTAGTTTTGCTCATTTATTCAGTCAGGATCCCATAGATTTTTCGGCTGTTCCGGAGGAAGAAACTCAGATTTTATTGATTCCAATTGAGAAGGCAAAAGAATGGGTGTTGAAGTTCCCTTCATTTAACCATCTTATTATGGCCGAATTTCAAAAACATTACAATGATCTGCTGCAAACCACCAAACAAATTATCTGTTACAAACTTGAAGACAGACTTTGGTCTTATCTGAAAACCAAGAGTGAAAACAGCCAATCAAAAGATTTATCTATTACCCATAAAAATATTGCTGATGATTTGGGCACCTCGAGAGAAGTGATCTCAAGGGTGATGAAAAAACTGGAACATGAAAATAAAATATTTCAAGACGGGAGAAAAATAAAAATAGTTTAAGGTAACATTTGTTACTTAGTTCAAATTTTGTGCAGATTATTTTTGCCTTACCTAAAAGGCATTACAATGAACACACACACACAATTATCATTACTATTCTCTGCCCTGCTTTTCACAGCAACCGTAAAAGCGCAAACTACGACGTCTACTCCCCAACAAATGGTGGATGCTCTGCATGGTGTTTTTGGAAAACATCCTAACGCAAGAGCTGTGCATGCTAAAGGAATTATCACGGAAGGAACTTTCACCCCCAGCGCTGAAGCAAAGAAAATCTCTAAAGCTTTGCAGTTTAAAGGAGGAACAACACCAATTACCGTTCGTTTTTCAGATTTTACAGGCATTCCGAATATTTCTGATACAGATGGCCACTCAAACCCGAGAGGATTGGCGATTAAATTTCATTTAACCGATGGTACAGAAACTGATATTGTAGCCCACAGTTACAATGGCTTTCCCGTAGCAACAACAGATGAATTCAGAGAATTATTATCAGCGCTTGCAGCCAATGGATCCGCTACTACAAAACCTACAACACCTTTAGATTCTTTTTTAGATGCTCACCCAATTGCTAAAACATTTCTGACGAGCCAAAAACCTGCATCTACCAGCTTTGCTACTCTTTCGTATTATGGAGTTAATTCATTTAAATTTACCAACGAGAAGGGAGAATCAACTTTTATAAGATACCAGTTCATTCCTGAAGAAGGCGAACAATTTTTAACCAAAGAAGAACTTTCTAAAGCGAGTCCCAATTATTTAAATGAAGAAATTAAATCACATTTAAAAACTAAAAACATAACGTTTAAACTCTATGCTCAAGTCGCTGAAAAAGGTGATATCATAGAAAATCCATCCATCGCATGGCCAGATACACGAAAAAGAATTCTACTGGGAACACTTTCAATTAAAAAACTAACCGCAAACACATTGGAAGAAGATCATAAATTATCTTTCATTCCCAATCATCTCACGAATGGAATTGAAATCGCAGATCCCATGCTTGAAGATCGCTCAAAAGCTTACCCCATATCGGTACAAGAACGTCGTGAAAAATAAAATAGAATTATTTAACTTTAATAAAAAATAACATGTCTGAACACATTGAACTTATCCCCAAAAACACCCTCATCACCAACACCCCGGAAGAAGGCCGACAACTAGCCGTAAAAATGGCAAGGCTTATCATTAAAGTAACCCAGCCTGATGCTGAGGTAAGAGGAAAACTAAGGCCTATATATGCAGAAGATGCATCCATGCTCATTGCTATCGGACAAACTGTAGCCACGGAGTTTGCCACCATTGCCGCTGCTAATAATTATTGGAGATAAGAGTCTTCCGAACTAAGTTTAATTTAAAACAATCCCCAATAGAAATTTCTCTGGGGATTGTAAAATCATTACAAATTATTTTTCCTGTTCAAAATTCTAAATTTCAATGTTGCAGAAGGATTTTCAATGATAAACCTATAAAAAAGTCCACCTCCAATACATCCGAGCAGACAGAGAAAAAGACTCAGACCTCCGGAAGGCTCAATCTTGAAATGAGCTAAACCACTCTGGATTATATGAATAATTCCTTTATGGGAAAGATAAATAGCGTAAGACAAACCTGCCAATTGTGTGGTAATATATAGTTTTGTCTTGTTGAGAAACGACGTTTTTGAAATGGCAGACAATACAATAAATCCATAGCTTATTGCCACAAACGTAAAACCAAAAATTGACGCTTCTCTTGAAGTCTGCTCTCTACACATCCAGAATGAAATACTTAACAATACTACTCCTACGATAAAAAGTATATTCCCGTTGTTATGGACTGTTGTATTAAACTTTGACGAATACTGTAATAAGTAGCCTATAAAAACTCCTACCGCTAAACCATCCAACCGTGTATGGGTTGGATAATATATTTCCATATACCACAGCCTCCAGAAATCATCGGTTCCCATGCTCGATTCAATATCACCTTGCCATGCAATATATCTCATTAGTATTGAAAAGAAGATGAGCAGCACCAAGAAAAAAGGTAAATAGCTGAACATTTTTGTTTTTACGGCAAGCAACAGTAGTAAAGGAAGAACCAAATAAAACTGTTCTTCAATACATAAAGACCATGCATGAGAAAATGTTCCCCGATTGATAACATCAAGCCCATAATTCTGTGTAAAAGTGAGAAATTTCCATAAGGAAGAAAGTGCCTCTCTTTCTCTAAAAAAGGGAAAATAAAAATATAAGAAAACCGTAAAAAAATACGGTGGCATAATCCTAAAAACACGTTTAGGAAAGAATGTTCTCAAGTTGAAGCTTCCGCTTTTATTAAGTTCTTTAAACAATTGGCTTGAGATCAAAAAACCACTTAATACAAAAAACAGATCAACTCCCGTCCAACCAAACTGTCCGATGGTATCAATCCATTCCGGATGTTTGAATGCCCGATAATGGTATAATAAAACCAATAGTATGGCTAAAGTTCTTAGATGATCAAGCCCATACAATCTGTCTCTAGATGTGTCTTCACTCATTTTTTTTAATGGCAAATATGGTGTATTGCCACTATTAATTTCAGCATTATACGTTGAAAACATCATTTTGAGTATGAACGATACGTTGCGCTTTATACACTTCAAACCATGTCGTTCGTCACCCATTTAATCCGTTTAAATGAATATCCCCTCTCCTATTTTAGGAATTCATAATTTTGAAGGTTATGAAAATTGAATTAAACAATAATATAAAGCAAAATATTTTTTTCCAGCTGGTTTTTTGGCCTGCCTTATTTCTATTTGCTATCGTAAGAGATTATGGTGACTATGAGCCTTCGGAATTTATGGATGTTGTTATTTATAATTTCTGCCATTGGATTTTTCAGATTTTCAGCGCCAATTTTATCTATTATATTCTGTTCAGAAGATTTTTTGATCAAAAAAAATATTTCAAATTTTCAGTCAATCTTTTATTTAGTCTTTATATTATTTCTGTAATCAACAGGATTTTTATTGTGTATGCAGCAGAACCTTTTTTTATTAATTTACCTAAAGACAGCTTTACCAGCATCTTTACAGATATAGGTTATCTTTTGGCTCATTATACTTTTCCTATTATCAGCAGTACATTTATTTTCATATCCATCATGTTTTTCGTACGGTATAAAGATGAAAAACAACAAACGATGAGGTTACTTAAAGAAAAAACAGAACTAGAATTACAATCTCTGAAATCTCAACTCAACCCTCACTTTCTTTTTAATACACTGAATAATATCTATTCTTTATCCTTAAGCAATTCTGAAAAAACCTCAGAATCAATAAGTCGTTTATCAGATATTCTAGACTATATTTTATACAAAGGGCAAAAAAGATGGGTTCCGATATCAGATGAACTCACCATTATTGATGACTACATTGCCCTTGAAAGTCTCCGTTATAATGAAAGATTGAAAGTTAGTAGAAATATAGAAATCAATTTTTCTAATACAATTCCTCCTTTGTTATACCTTACATTGGTTGAGAATGCCTTTAAGCACGGTGCCGGAAAAACCGCCTATGAAGTTCAAATAAAAATTGATATAAAAACCAACAAAGAATTTTCTTTTTTCAGAATTGAAAACACATGTGAAACTCCACGTAATAAAGACAATAAAGGGATAGGAATACAAAATATAGAGCGACAGCTCCGCTATCATTACCATGACAATTTTTCGTTTCTTATTTCCCAAGAAAGTAATACTTTTATTGTTGAAATAAATACGCCAGCAGCATATGATTAATTGTATTATCGTAGAAGACGAACCATTAGCAGTGACATTGCTGGAAAACCACATTGCTAAATTTGAGACAGCACTAAAAGTAGTTGGGAAAGCAGCCAATGCTATGGAAGCCTATCATTTGATTCAGACCAAAAATGTAGATTTAATGTTTCTGGATATTCAAATGCCTCATCTCAACGGAATTGATTTTCTTAAGTCTTTACATCACAAACCCAAAACTATTTTTACCACTGCATATCGTGATTTTGCTATAGAAGGTTTTGAGCTTGAAGCTGTAGATTATCTTCTAAAACCCATCACTTTTGATCGTTTTTTTAAAGCTATTGAACGCGTGTTGAGAAACATAACTCTCCATTCTGAAAATGATTTCATTATGATTAAAACAGATGGAATGCACCGTAAAGTTTCACTCTCAGAAATTATATATTTTGAAAGCCAGGGAAATGACATTAAAATTCTTTTGATCAACAATGAATCTCTTATTTCAAAAAGCAAAATAACAGAGCTGGAATCTCTATTATCTACGAAAGGTTTTATAAGAATCCACCGATCATTTATGATCAATTCTCACTATATTACCGCTTTCAACTCTAATGAAGTACTGCTCGGGGTTCATCACATTCCTGTAGGCAGAAGCTATAAAAATGAATTTGAAGCTTTTATGAAACTCATTTCTAAAAATTCTATTAATCTGTAAGAAGATCATATCCTTCCAAGCTCACAAAAGGCTGAATTGGTAAAATTCAATATTTTAACTAACTTAGCTACCTAAATTCTTAAATAACACACAAATGAAAAAAACCTTTATGTACAAAATCCCTCTTCGCACCAAGCAACAGTCATTGATTCGTTCATCATTAATTCAAATCATTTAACGTAATTCTTAATTCAAACTTGGTATATCTCTACGATATTAAAAAAACAGAATGAACAGTGATTTTAAATTAGCAATGATTTTTTAGTAAAAAATCACGTAGCAATTGTCTCTTAATAAATTACACACACATCAATTTATTGTAATGTAGACATTTTTTTAATATCAACACCACCACAAACCTTTATATACAACTCATTAATAAAGGATTAACAACAAGAATAATGCTTCAATGAAATGCATACCATTTATTGCCTATTAATCATTGATATTAAAAAAAAATGCTACTTTTGCTCAAGGAATAAAAATTGTTTTTAGCGTTTTTATTAGTAATTTAGAGATACCAAATTATAAAACATTAAAAATCATCACATGAAAAAAATAATTCTACTATTTACTTGCATGTTCGGGATTTCAGTTTTTTCACAGATTAAAGTCTTGAAAAACGAAACTTTAGTGGAAATTGGTAAGGATAATTCCGTTGGTTTATATAAAAAAGATGATAAATTCACCATCAACTATCAGGATCTTAATACCTCTAATCTAAATACTTTCAGATCTTTTTCATTTCAAAATATGAATAAAGATGTGGAAGGGCTTTATAAAATGATTACGGATGGGTTTATTGATTCTCCAGAAGGAAATATTGTACTGGAACTTCCTAGTGATATTATCGAGCTTCACTACGAGAAAAACTATGGTCAACCGACTGTTCAGTTTATTCATTATATCAACAAGAATAAAAAATATGTTGGAAAGTCACAATTTCTAAACAAAAAACAGATTGATAAAATTTTCGGAAAGACAAACGGAAAGGCCGTTTTGTATGATAAGCCGGGGATGAAAACAAATTCTACGATGGGATCTACAAACGTTAACTCTTCAACAAGTACAGCAATACCATTAAATGACACTTCTGAAAGAACACCATCTTCTACAAAAAGTAAGAAATATAAAAAATAAGCAATCTTTATAAAACATAATTAAACTCATTCTTCCCGGATGAGTTTTTTATTTCTATTTTTGTAAAAACATTGTTTTACATTATGTCACTTCAAATAATCAATCTGACCAAAAAATTTGGTGAACAAGTCGCATTGAATACCA
This sequence comes from Chryseobacterium polytrichastri, assembly GCF_900142445.1. GTDB lineage: Bacteria > Bacteroidota > Bacteroidia > Flavobacteriales > Weeksellaceae > Chryseobacterium > Chryseobacterium polytrichastri. Next base: position 21,396 of record NZ_FRAV01000007.1, read on the forward strand.
TCAATATTTCAATTGATAAAAACGAGATCATAGGTCTTCTAGGTCCAAATGGAGCCGGAAAATCTACCCTCATGAAATCTATTGTAGGTGCATTGAAAATAGATGAAGGTGAGATAATCTTTAATAAAAAAAACATTTCTGAACACGAGATTGAAAGCAAGAAAAACATTGGTTTTTTGCCTGAAAACAACCCTTTGTATCTTGAAATGTATGTAAAAGAATACTTGCAGTTTGTTGCAAATATTCATAAAATCTCTGAAAAAAGAGTGGACGAAGTGATTGAATTAGTAGGAATTACTCCTGAAAAATCTAAGAAAATCAGTCAGCTTTCTAAAGGATACAAGCAAAGAGTTGGTTTGGCACAGGCCATTATTCATCAGCCGGATCTTTTAATTTTAGACGAGCCTACAAATGGATTAGATCCTAACCAGATCATTGAGATTAGAAATGTAATAAAAGAAATTGGAAAAGAGAAGACTGTTCTACTTTCTACCCATATCATGCAGGAAGTCGAGGCGCTTTGTTCTCGTGTAATTCTTATCCATAAAGGGAACATCCTTCAAGATTGTCCGATTGATGAATTTAAAGGCAAATTTGAAAGCCTAGAAGAGGCTTTTGCAAGCTATACCCAAATGGAAGCAGTGAGCATCACAGAATAAATATAATCTATAATAAGTCCTACTATTTGTAGGACTTATTATTTTAAGCCAAATTTCAGGTTTTAAATAATTCTTTACAATTTACATTACACAGAGGATCCTACATTTGGCATTAAATTTGAAAATATCCAAATACATAAAACTCATTACAATGATTAAAAAAATTTTACTAGGAGCATTTTGTATCGCTCAGTTTTCATTAGCATATGCTACAGAAATTAAAAATGAATCACCCAAATCATCTACTGTTTCTGACAATTATCAGAAGGTACCTAAAACCGTCATTATTAAAACAAGCAAGTTCAAGATCAGAATAGACTTACAACCTAATGGGCAATATCTTTATCAATCTTGGGGAGTTAACTCAAAAATTACTTCAAAGCCAAGCATGATTATTCCTAATGGAGAATTAATTCCTGATGGTAGCGGAGGAAACTATTATTATGAATTCAACAATAATGGTTTCGTTTATCAAGTATGGAGAAATTACCTTACAGATTCGGCTACCAAAGCACCTTATACGTTAATGGTAACAGATTCAAACGGTAAAACTATCGTAAACCAAGATGGTCGCGTAGTTAAAAATTAAGCATAAAAAATCCCACTTTTACGGTGGGATTTTCTTTTTATTTATGTTCCCGATGGTTTTAATTCTGTAAAAAATCCACTTTCATCAAAACTATCTTTTGCAGCGTTATATCCAATAGTGAAAATTTCTTCCAAACGATCTTTCTTTCGCTCAAAAGCTCCATAACTTGAGAGCTCTTGTGAAGTGATAAACCAATCGCAATATCCAAACTTTATTTTTTCAACTCTGTAAGAAAGAAGATCATAAGAACGGGAAACAATGGCCTTTATCGTTTTTAAATCATGAATATTGATATCATGTGGTGGAGAAACAAACACACCAATCAATTGGTCACATTCATCCCGGATTACATCTGCTGGAAAGTTATTTAGCACACCTCCGTCGCAATACATCTCATCTCCTAAAATATAAGGGGTTGTAACACCGGGAATAGAGCATGATGCAATAACAGCATCAGTCACCCTAAAGTTATCATCAAATATTTTCTGAGTTCCGGAAACTAATTCTGTTGCTACAATTTTCACTTCCTTATCCAAATCACCAATTTTCATATCATGAAAAATCGGCTTTAAATAGTTATTGAAGATCACCGAAGAAACCAGTCCCGGTTGATTGAAGGTAAAATGTTTCCAATTGAAGAAATAAACTGACTGAAAAAAATCCAGAATCTCCTCAGGTGTTTTTCCTACTGCATGCAGACAACCAACAAGAGATCCTGCGCTACAACATGATAAAACATCAATATTGATATTTTTTTCTTTCAAGAATTTTAAAACTCCTGCATGGGCAATACCCTTCGTTCCGCCTCCGGATAAAACCAATCCTGTTTTTTCAAAATTCATAGAATAAATTTAAGAAAACAGAGTGAGAAAATGAGATTAATTTTACTAAACATCCAAATTTTAAAATTATTTTAATAATTCTTTTATTTATCTTAAAATTAAAAGCTGTTTCAGTAAAAACAATAAAGAAATATATGGTTGCTATTATCGCATATCATATTCTTTAAGAACTTCAATGTAATCTTTCTGAGTATGTACATTTTTATATTTCTCCAATAAATCCGGATATTTTTCTAATCTGTTGATCAATAATTTATTCTTTTTTGAATACTGAATTGTTGTACTTACCAAATCTCTGTTATCAAAAGTAAACTCGCTCGAAGCAGTATTTCCCATTAAATCGAGTCTCTGAAAACTTCTTACTGCTTTTATTTTTTTACCATAATATAAAATTTGAAGAATAGAACCATTGAGATTCATCTGTGGAAAATCATCTGAAGTAACATATTTAAATACCACTCCATCAAAATCAGTTATTTCCATATACTTAACTTCTGATATCGGAATAATCTCCTTCCCTTTTTCACTAACTAGTTTAATTTTTTTTACAAAAGTATCAGGTGTAAAATGATCCATTTTAAAAGGATAGCTCGCCACGATACGTGAAGATAAAGTATCCTTATTATTTGTTTTTAACACATACTTTATTGGCAGATGATTCTGCTTAGGCTCATATGCTTTTTGTGAAAATACGGTAATAGAAATTAACGAAAAAAGTAAAATTAGTTTTATTTTCATGTATAATAGTTTTAAAATTTCAGAATAGAAAAGCGGATTTTTCAGATTTAAGAATTATCAATTTTGGTATCATATAAACGTAATAATTCAACATAATCTTCATCAGTTTTCGCTGCCTTTAACTTTTCCATCAAATTAGGATCGTCTTTAAATATTTTCTTAAACTTATTTTTAATATCATTAAAAAAGCCCCAATAAAGAATATTCTTGTTCTTATCAACAATATATCCTTTAATTTCAAGTTGAAGCCTAAGGGTTGGGTTATAGTAATCTTTATACCAATTTATATTTTTTCCTTCAAACATTATTTCAAGTAAACCTTCTTCCTTTGGTAATCTTCCTGCAGAACTGAAATACTCATGTTTGATATTATTTTCATCAGTAATTTTAATATACTTTACATCATTTGGCTCTATCCAACTTTCATTTCCTTGATCATCTCTTATTTTCATTTTAAACAAAATGGTAGCAAAGTAATATTTCTTGTTGGTAAACTTCCCTACATTTCTAACCTTAGCTTTTATAGTATCATTAGAGCTTTTTAATACATATTCTGCGGGAAAATATCCTTTAGCTTCTTGATCTTGTGAAAAAATAAGAATTGAAAATAATGAAAAAAGTAAAATAAATTTTGTTCTCATAATTAGTAATTAAAAAAGCCCAGACAAAATCTGGGCTTTATGTATAATATTGATCCTATTTACGGTATAAATTAAATATGAATCACCTCACCATAAGCAGCAGCAGCAGCTTCCATGATAGCCTCAGAAACTGTTGGGTGTGGGTGGATAGACTTGATGATCTCGTGACCTGTAGTTTCTAGTTTTCTAGCAACAACAGCTTCAGCAACCATATCAGTTACACCTTCACCAATCATGTGGCAACCTAACCATTCTCCATATTTAGCATCGAAAATAACTTTGATGAAACCATCTGTATTTCCGTTTGCAGTAGCTTTTCCACTTGCAGAAAGAGGGAATTTACCTACTTTAATTTCGTATCCTTTTTCTTTAGCCTGCTTTTCTGTAAGACCTACAGAAGCAACTTCAGGGTGACAGTATGTACATCCAGGGATATTGCCGTAGTCGATTTTCTCAACATGCATTCCTTTGATCTTTTCAACACAAGTAATTCCTTCAGCAGAAGCAACGTGAGCAAGAGCCTGAGTCGGGATAATATCTCCGATTGCATAGTAACCCGGTACAGAAGTTTCGTACCATTCGTTTACCAATACTCTTCCTTTATCTGTTTGAATACCCACTTCTTCAAGACCAATGTTCTCGATGTTTGCAGCAATACCAACAGCAGACAATAAGATATCAGCTTCTAAAGTAATCGTTCCAGTAGCTGTTTTCACAGTTGCTTTCACTCCTTCTCCACTTGTATCAACACTCTCTACAGAAGCATTTGTCATAATTTCGATACCTGTCTTTTTCAAAGATTTCTCTAAGTGTTTAGAAATGTCTTCATCTTCTACAGGAACAATGTTTGGCATAAATTCAACAACAGTAACTTTTGTTCCCATTGTATTATAGAAGTCAGCAAACTCAACCCCAATTGCTCCAGAACCTACAACAATCATAGATTTTGGCTGCTCAGGAAGAGATAATGCCTGTCTGTATCCAATTACTTTTTTACCGTCTTGAGGTAAGTTTGGCAATTCTCTTGAACGTGCTCCAGTCGCAATAATGATATTGCTTCCAGCATATTCAGTTACTTTACCGTCTTTATCTGTAACAGAAACTTTTTTATCTTTTAAAACTTTAGCAGTTCCTAAAATAACATCGATCTTGTTCTTTTTCATTAAGAACTCAATACCTTTGCTCATTTTACTCGCAACGCCACGGCTTCTTTGAATAACATTAGGGAACTCAAAACTTGGTTCCACTTTATTCAAACCATAATCTTCCGCGTGGTTGATGTAATGAAAAACCTGAGCAGATTTCAACAAAGCTTTCGTTGGAATACATCCCCAGTTAAGGCAAATTCCTCCTAAATTTTCTTTCTCGATAATTGCAGTTTTGAAACCCAATTGTGCTGCTCTAATAGCTGTAACATATCCACCAGGACCACTTCCGATGACAATAATATCGTAGTTCATTAGCTTAAAAATTTTAATGCGAATTTAAGGAAAAATATTGGATGTTGCACCTTTCTTAAAATTTGCGACGCAATGCATAACAAAGCATATTTCTCCTGTATTCTATCAAAAAAAGAGAACACATAATAGGTTCTCTTTAATAAAATTTCATTTTAACTTGAAATTTAATAAAACTGAGTGTATAGAATTAAACTATTTCAATTTTAATATTTTCAAGAAAATTATAGTATTACATCTTTTTAAGTAATCTTTTCTGGCTTTGATATTTTTCATTCAACGCCTTAAGCTGATCTCTTTTCATCTTCTTTGTAGCCAATGGATGATTTAAAATCAATTTCTTTTCCTGATTATATCTTTTGTCCAGCTCTTTAGATTTAATGTTTACAAGTTCACTTTTCGAAGGATGAGGTGGTGGCGTAGGATGCTTCTGTGCTGAAACATTCATTGCTAATCCTACTAATAAAATGGCTGATATAAAAAACTTTTTCATGATATTTATTTTTATGAATGAATTTAATATTTTAATCATTTTCAATTGAATTCATTCGCATTCGAAGTAATTATTACATATATCGTACCATTAAATTTTATCCTTCCCTCTTTTCAATACTTCTTTCTGGCTTTCATATTTTTTCTTTAAAGCCTCTTTTCTTTCTTTTTTCTGAGTTTTTGTTAGGCTTTTATTGTTATCGATAAGCTCTTTTTCCTTATCATATTGCTTTTCTAATTGATCTATTTTATCCTCAACCTGTTTTTTTCGTCCCTCTTTAGAAGTTCCATATTTCTTTTTGTATGCTGTATCAAATACTTTATTATCCTGGTCCTGTTTTAAAGCCAATTGTTTTTTCAATCGAGCCTTCTCGGGACCTGAAATTTTTGAGTTTTCATTGATTTTTCTGTACTGCTCAGCATATTCTTTATTGATTTGATCTTGAGTTTTCTGAGCTGAAACAGTTCCTGACAAACCTAAAAATAATACGGTTAAAATAAAAAATTTGTTCATAACATTTATATTTTTAAATACATACTAAAGTTAAAAAAATCAATCTACATTAAATCAAAATTGTATTACTTTCTTAAATGAAATGCCCTTGTTAGTCTTTAAAACATAATACAGAATACAATTTTTGTCTGAACTTGCGATAAAAAACTATTCAACCTCAACATTCTGTTTCAAAGGTAAATTCTTCGAGGAGTTTCCTACAAAAATTCTATAGGTTCCTTTCTCTACAATCCAATTCATTGTTGAATCTAAAAACTGCAATTCTTTCACAGGAACTTCAATTGTAATTTGCTTTGTTTCTCCCGGCTTTAATTCTACTTTTTTCAATCCTTTCAACTCAATAATTGGTCTTGAAACAGAAGCCAATAAATCTTTTACATATAATTGTACTACCTCGCTTCCTGCTTTTGAACCTGTATTTTTTACGTTGATTTTTGCTACAATAATATCATTTTCAGAGTATTTTGTTTTATTTAATTGTAAATCAGAAATTTCAAAAGTTGTATAACTTAATCCAAAACCAAAAGGATACAATGGTTCACCGCTTAAATCATAATAATCATTTCCTCTTCCTGTCGGATGATGATTGTATGTTAAAGGCAACTGCCCTTCCTCAATCGGAAACGTAATCGGCAATTTTCCGGATGGATTTTCTGCCCCGAAAAGCACTTTTGCCACAGCATTTCCGCCTTCTTCTCCGGGATACCAAACATCTAAAATTGCTCCGACTTTATTTTTCCAATCTGTGGTTTTTATTGCAGAACCACCAACCAAAACAACCGTTGTTGGTTTATTTAATTTTGAAACTTCCTGAATAAATCCTTCCTGATTTCCGGGAAGACTCAAAGAAGAACGGTCCTGAAATTCACCTTCATGAATTCCTGCTACAATGATTATGTAATCTGCATTTCTAGCTAATTGTAAAGCTCCATTAAAATCTTTTTGAGCATCATTCAACCCATAATTCCAGATTAATTCAATATTTGCTTCGCCTCTATTTTCATGGAATTCTACCATGATATCATACTTTTGACCTTTCACAAAATCAACCTCAACCGTTTGGGTTGAATAACTTAACTTTTCCCAATTGTCAATCAACAATTTTCCATTTAGATACAACCTGAACCCGTCATTTCCCCGCAATCCAAGTTGAGATTTTCCTGAATTTGGAGCTTCTAATTTACCTGTCCAGCGAATGCTATAATTATCCGAATGTAGCTTTTCAGGATTTGGAGAATATAATGTCCATTTGAAATTTAATTGTTCATCCTGTCTTTCAAAATCAGAACTTCCTTTTAAATCAGAATTAGAAAAATAATTTCCCTTCAAACCTTTTTGATTATTGAAAGACAAAAACTCTGTCGGAACTGTAACAAAATCCTTCAGATCCCAATCAATTCCTTTTGAATAATTAACTTCAATATTTTTATTCTTAACGAAATTTTTAATTCCATCCAGTATATTCACTTTGCTGTTTCCCGGTCCGGAATACCCACCCAATCTTGCATCCACAGCATCTCTGCCAACTACTAAAATCTTTTTTACATTTTCAGAAACAGGAAGAGTCTGATTTTTATTTTGAAGCAAAACAAAAGATTCAACAGCTGCTTTTTCTGCTAATGGTTTATGATTTAACTTCTTTAATGCTGAAATCTCTTTATTGGATATGTAAGGATTTTCAAACAATCCGAGTTCAAATTTTGCTCTTAAAACTCTTGTTACCGCATCATCAATTCTTTCCTTAGAAATTCTTCCATCCAAAAACGGTGGAATAAACAGTTTATAATGTTGATATTCGGTCTGAAAAATCACATCAAGCCCTGCGTTAATAGCCTGTGCAGAGGCATCATCATAATCTTTTGCTGTAAAGTGCAGAACATTGGCCCCGCCAACCGCACTTGCATCACTGATAACAAAACCTTTGAAGTTCCATTCATTCTTCAATTTTTCAGTTAACAACCAATGATTGGCTGTGGAAGGTCTTCCGTCCAACAAATTATAAGAAGTCATCACTGATCTACTTTTTCCTTGTGTAAAGGTTTTATTAAAAGGAATCAAATGTGTTTCTTCCAAATATCTCTTACTCCAATGGATCGGATAGGAATCTCTTCCCCCCTCTCCAACATTCGCTAAAAAATGTTTTGGCGTTGTAATAATTCCCTCATCTTCAAATGAACGTACAAAATTAACCCCCATCACAGAAGTCAAAAACGGATCTTCACCATATGTTTCCTCTGTCCTTCCCCATCTTACGTCACTTGCCAAGTTTACAACCGGTGTTAATATCTGGCGAATTCCTCTTAATTTTGATTCCTTTGCAATTGCTGTCGAAACTTCTTTCATTAATTCAGGATTAAAAGTTGCTGCCAAACCAATTGCCTGTGGAAAAGCAGTTGCCCCTTCTCTCATTAATCCGTGTAAAGCCTCATCAAAAGGAATGATCGGAATTCCCAATCGTGATTCTTCCACAAAATATTTTTGAATGGCATTGATTTTTTTAGCTAATCTTTCCGCATCTTCATTCGCATTATATGTCAATAATTGTCCGGCAACTCCACCACCTTGATTTCCTGCGCTTACTTGTAATCCGAAAATTCCGTGCGAATACTGACCTTTCGGAACATTGTCTAAATCTCCGGGAATCATGAAACATTGCCAGAACTTTTCTTCGGGCGTCATCCTTTTTAACAAATCCTGAACTCTTGCCTCTAAAGGCTGCTTAGCATCTTTATATAAAGGTTTTTGAGCAGAAATAAAAACAGAACTCAACAAAGCAATTCCGATCACTTTAAAACGATATTTCATTATTGTATCAATTGAATTACGGTTGAATATTTTAGTTTTGTTCTTTCTTCAGGCAATTGTATTTCAATTCTATTTCCTGATTTTTTCCATTGAATTTTATTTGATAAGCCTAAAACTTTTACCGATTTGGGGTTAAAATTTTCAGGAATAGAGAAAATTAAAGTTGATGGAGATTGATATTTTATTTTTTCATCAATATGAAAAACATTCACCGTTTTTCCGTCTTTGCTTTGTGTATAATAAAAGTTTCCGTCATGATAAGGCGCCGCCGCTCGTGTTGCAAAAACAGCCGATTGATTGTTATCCATCCAAGCTGAGATTTCCTTTAATCTTTCGTAAACAATAGCGTCGTAATCTCCGTTGGGGCCAGGAGCGATATTCATCAGGTAATTTCCTCCTCTCGCAATGATTTTAACTAAAGTTTCAATGATTTTTTGAGATGATTTGTAATTGTCATTCGGAACATACGAAAAAGAATCCCCCATCGTAATACAGCTTTCCCAAGGAATTGGAAGAATGTGTTCAGGAATTGCCTGTTCTGGCGTTACATAATTCTCCCATCTTCCGGAAACCGTACGATCTACAATAATAATTCCGGGTTGGTTTTTGCGAGCCATCATCCCCACCTTATTCATATCAATATCTTGTTCAACCTTAATCGTTCTTTGCCATTCAACTTTTGGATCAATGGTGTTGAACGGACGAACCCACCCTCCATCTAACCAAAGAATATCAATTTTACCATAATTTGAAGTGATTTCATTTAACTGATTGAATGTAAATTTTTTGAAATTTTCCCATCTCTCAGGATATTTTTTCGGATCATAATTTACATTTCTGTCTTTCGGCGGAAAATAAGACCACCAATAATCATCAGAATGCCAATCGGGTTTCGAGAAATAAGCTCCTATTTTGAAACCATCTTTTCGAAATGTATTGAAAATTTCTTTAGTAACATCTGCTTTCGGGTTGTTGGAAAAAGGTGTTCGTGAAGACGTAATTTTATAATCAGATTGTTGCGTATCAAACATAGCAAAGCCATCGTGATGTTTTGTTGTGAAAACCACATATTTCATTCCTGCTTTTTTGGTAGCATTTGCCCATTTTTGCGGATTGAATTGTGTTGGATTGAAAGTGGTTTGAAGCTTTTCATAGTTTTTCACATATTCATTGTATGATTTACCATGCTCGGGCTTACGCTGCGTCCATGATTCATCTTCGGGACATAAGCTCCAACTTTCTACAATCCCCCATTGGCTGTACGTTCCCCAATGCATAAAAAGTCCAAATTTTAAATCCTGCCAATTTTCAAGATTTTGAATAACGAGCGGATCTGTTGGTTTTTGGTATCCATCTGAAACATTATGAGCCTGTGAAAAAAAAGTTGATGAGAGAAAAAATGACGAGAGAAATATGGTTTTTGCTTTTTTACTGAGCATAAAAGTTTAGTTTTTGCTAATTTAATCATCATTTCATAAATGTGCAAACGATTGTATTTCTATATTTTATGTACCCAATTTGTCATATTATTTTATTTCTAATAATAGTTTGTATTTAATTCAAATCTTCAAACGTAGATTCAACAGTTGGATAAGAAAATTGAAACCCGTTTTTGATTAATTTTTCAGGATAAACATTTCGGCTTTTTAATAATAACTCGGTTTCAGTTTTTAAAAATAGAGATGCAAGTTCTAATTGCCAAATTGGAGCATCTAATCCAAAAGGAACTTTCATTTCTTTTCTCAATTTACTCATGAACTGCTCGTTGGATAAAGGATTTGGAGCCGTTATATTGATTGGTCCTGAAATATTCTCATGGCTAATAATATATTCTACAGCTTTACAAAAATCATCAATATGAATCCAGCTTACATTTTGATTTCCCCTTCCCTGTTTTCCGCCAAGACCTAATTTTGTGATCAGTTTTAATTTCGGAAAAGCGCCGCCATTATTCCCTAAAACAATTGAAGTTCGTAACGCTACTTTTCGTACATTTTCTTTTTTAACCGTAAAAAATTCTTTTTCCCAGCTCTTACAGATATTCATAGAAAAATCATCACCAATGATTCCATTCTCTTCTGTATTTAATTGTGTTTCTGAATGAGTGTAAATTGTTGCCGAACTAGCATTCAGCCAAACTTTAGGTTGATTGATACATTGATCCATCGCTTGTTGAAGGATTTTTGTACTGTCGATTCTTGAAGAATATATTTCTTTTTTATTCTTTTCTGTATATCTGCAGTCAACAGATTTTCCTGTAAGATTGATCAAAACATCTGAGTCTTCAAGAATATTTTTCCATTCGCCCAAATTTTTTGCGTCCCAATAGATTTCATTTTTTCTTCTTGGATTTCGTGTTAAAATATAAACTTCATTCCCTTTTTCTGTAAAATACTGTTCCAGATTTTTTCCTAGAAATCCGGTTCCGGCGGCGATGATTATTTTCATTTCTGTTTTTTTAATTGATTCGTTGTCCTAATTTTTTTGATAGGATTTTATCCTATCCTGATTTAAATCGCCACTTTGTGGCTTTTTTTAATTGCACCAAAGTTTGATAAGTTTAATTATTGCAAAAATTAATAATATTATTGTTATTAAACTTTCAATAACTAAAATTGAAACAAAATATCTTGGTAGACATCGCATAAGGTTTTGCTGAAATATCAAAAATAAAGCTATAAAAGATAAATTATAAAAAATACGGGTTATCAATTTCTTTTTATTTTCATCAAGAATTATATTAATTACAAGTAAAGAAAGAATGGGAAAAATAATGGCGGAAATAGTAAGTAAAAAGATTATATATTTTAGATCTCCAAATAAACCGGTCATAATTTTTGTTTAATATTTTTATCTTTTATGTTAAAATGCTTCGACTACGCTCAGCATGACAGCGCTAATACTAAGTGTTTTTGGAAAATATTTTAAACTAGATATTTTTTAGTTTTCACTTCAATCTCAGAACCTTCCGCAAGCATGACAGAGATTGGTTTTTGGTTATTTAAAAATCCAAAATCTTCTCCATAAATTTTATTGAAATCAATTTCTAATTGATAGCTTTTCACTAAATAGTAATTCCATTTTGGATGACAGACTTCATATTCTGAGGTTTTATTTTCTCTTTTCGTAAAGCCAAAATAATGTTCCGTAATAAATTCAAATTCTGAATGAGTTTCCATTGGTAATGGCTTTTTTTCTGCCGTAATTTCTATAGAATGCCAAGTTTTATCTTTCCAGGAATATCTGATCAACAGTTCATTATCATATTCCTGCATTAGATTCTTCATAGGCATTGTCTTATAATTCTCTTTATAAATGGTGTTGGCAACAAAGCTCAATGCCGTTTTTGGAACAATTTCTTTAATAAAAACCACTCCTCTTTTCCATTCATTTCCTTCTTTTTTCTTTACATAAAATCTTAAATTAACTTCTTCAAAATTTCGATGAAAAGGGATTGGAAGTCCCAATAATTTAGTATTTAAAAACATGAAACCCACCAAACTCACATAACATTTTCCTTTATAAAAATCCAGTTCGGTACCTTCGGGAAGATATTCTAATAAGATTTCGGGGTTGATCTCGTAATTGATGATGGCTAATTTTCGCCATTCGGCTTTTAGAAAGTTCATTGTATTTATTTTTGTTGTTGGTTGACAATACCAATTTCTGCAGTCGTCTTGATTAATTTATTTCGCTCTAATAAGAAATTGGTAAGATAATTTTTAAGAAAAAATTGATTGAACAATTTTCCGATGATTCCCAAAGGAGATTCAAATTCAAAAATATCTGTCATGATTGTGTTTTTACCTTCCTGTTTGAAAATGTGTTGATGTTTCATTGATTTAAATGCACCTTTCAACATAACATCTGTAAACTGATAAGGCATTTCCATGCTGACAATCTTTGTCGTTAATGTTTGATAGATTCCCAAATGTTTCGCTCTCCAAGTCACTGTTTCATTCAATTCAATTAATCCGTTTGTACGTCCTTGGATTGCTTTTTCATTAGTTTTGGAGGTTGATTTTTGATGTAAATCAATATCTCTTGCTAAATCGAATACCATTTGAATATCAGCATTAATGATTGTTTGTAAATAGATGGTTGACATTTTTATTTTTTAGGGTTGATAAAATTGTATTTCTTATTCGCTTATCACTTTCCAACTCTTCCTAATTTTCTTTAAAAACTTAACCAAATAATCACTGCCAAAGCTGTCATTCTGAAAAGTGTCCATGAAATAGTTGGAAGAAAATTTAATTTTAATATTTTACATCTTCTGATATGTTCCAGAAACATGATTAAAACCACAATTCCGAAATAAATGATATTGAAAGCTGGACTTAGGCTAATTAATAAAGCAGGAATTAAAAGTAAAGTTCCGATCAAAGAAACAGTCATCATATTTCCTACATAATTCCAGATCATTTCTTTTAAATAAATCTTTAAAAATAAGGTTTGCCAAACAATTTGACCTAAACAAACGATCAACTCTCTCAAAAAATGTTGGTCTCCATTTAATCCTAACTTTCCTGTAAACAAACTCAAAATATAAGCTGAGAAAAATACAACGAACGTAATGTATGTGATTCTGTATTTCAAATTAAAATCAGGGATACAAGCTTGTTCTGTATCATCTTTCTTTGATGGAATAATCTGTTTTCGGTTGTAAGAAACAAAAGAATACAGCTTTTTGAAAAACCAATACAAAGGTTGTATTCTGGCAATTTTCTCCAATAGCGGAAAAGAATTTCCGATGATCAATAACAAACTGTCCAGCCCGTAAACGACTTTATTTCTGTTGTGATCTACCAAAGCAATTTCGTTTTTTGCCCGTTTGAAATCTATTAATTCTTTATTCTTCAAAGACAATTCTGTAAAGGCTTCTCTTCCATTTTCATCGAGCATTCCGCATTTTGTAAAACCTTTTGAATAAATGTTACACATCGGACATTCATTGTCATAGATCAGCGTATGGTTTTGTAGTGTTTTCATTGGTATTTATTTTAAATTTTTATAGTCGTAATGGCAAATTATATAATATGCGATGGCAAGAACCGGTGTTCCAAACATCCCAAAACATAAAACAGCATATCCGAAGCCTCTATAATAATCGTTTGTGATATATAAACCTGAAAGAAGAATCAGCGATAAAAGGCTTAACATAAAAAACATACTGATAAAATAATAGACTTTAAACCAAAATGTTTTGAAGTATTGCTTTGAAAAAAATCTTTTATTTGAGCTAATGATATGATTTAAAGCAATTAAAAAATAGATAATAGCCGAAATAGGAGATTTTAAAAACCAAAAAATCAAGAATTAGAAAAATAAAAAATAAGGCCAGTAATAAAGACTGAATATTATAATCTGATTTGATAAAAGTTTTCATAGCAATAGATTTTAAAGGTCTGTGTTTTCATTGATGACTTCCTTATTATTTTTAGCATCAAAAAAACTAATACATAAGGATTGTAAAATAAGAATAGGAGAAAGAATAAGCCAGGTGAAAACCAATAATTCAAAAATATCTTTCAAACTTTTTACATAAAAAACACAAGCCAATATCCATATAAAAAAGCCTATAACGACATACGTTGAAAGAAACATATAAACCTTTCTAGAATCTGTTCTTACATATTTTTTATTGAAAAATTTAATCGTATTCAAAGAATACTGTACCATTGCAATAAGAAAAAATTCAATGATTATTGCAAAAGCAAGAAATTCGTTCTCTGATACTATAGCGATCAAAATTGTCAATAGAAATAATAAGATAACTCCTTGTTGAATTTTTGAATCATATGTTAAAATAGTTTTCATAGCAATGAGTTTTAAAGGTTTAAGAAATCTCCTCGTGTCCGCTTATTTTGATATTTGAAAGTGAAATACATCCAAATTTTAAAGATCAATGTTTTCATGTTGAAGTTGTTTTTCTTTGTTCATGGAATGTTTACGCCCTTTTAAGAAAAGTAATAAGTTTAAAAGCATTATATATGAAATCATATTGAATATTTTATAAATATTATAGTTTCAGTAATTTTTGAAAGTTTATCTGAAATAAAAAAGGATTTGAAGCCCTTTTTACTTTAATAAGTTGGTAATCTTTCCGACCAGCCAGTGATCATCACTTTTAATCGCCAGATCCATAATATTATTTATTTTTCCTGTTACAGAACTGAAATCATCCATTAGTTTAATAAATTCTTTCGCTCCTTCGGAATCTTTATCTTCTATATTTTTAAGTTCTTCTAAAAATGCAATTACCGGTTCAATCTCTCTTTTCCTGCGCTCTTTTGTAATTTGTTTGAATAAATACCAAACATCTTTTTCTGCTACAAAATATTCTTTCCTCTCTCCTTTTACGAATTCTTTCCTTACAATTCCCCAATCCATCAAGGCCCGAAGATTCATATTTGCATTTCCTCTTGAAATCTCAAGTTGCTCCATCACCTCATCGGTAGATAATGCTTTATCACTTGCCAAAAGTAATGCATGCACCTGCGCCATCGTACGATTGATTCCCCAATTGGTAGCAAAGGTACCCCAAGTCTGAATGTATTTTTCTTTAGCTTCTGAAAGTTGCATTTTGTTTGATCTTTTAATTTCTATTACAAATATAATGATAATTTTTGAACTTTCAATAATTTTTGAAAGTTTATTTTAAAATAAAACAGACATCCGGTATGAATGCCTGTTTTAGCTTTATTTTTTGATTGCTTTATAGCTTTCAACTAATCTTATAAATTCAGATCTATAGCCTTCTTCATCTTTATTTTTTCCTTCTTTGGCTAAATCTTCAATTGTATTGAGATCTTTTTCTTTAATTAACTTAGAATCTCTTAAAACCAATCCGAACCAAGCAACAGAAGTTGCAAACTTGAAATCCGGACTTGATTGTGAAATAGACTCATTAGAATTCTTAACTACTTTTGTTATTTCTGTACTTTTATCTCCATCAGGTTTTTTATAACGGAACTTCACAGTCGCCAACTCATTGCCGAAATTTTCTGTAGTTGAAGTTGAAGAATATTTTAACTTACTTTCTTTAGGAGCATATGCAGAACTAATACCTGTAGGAATCACTTCATACAAAGCAGTTACCGTGTGTCCGCTACCCAATTCTCCTGCATCAATTTTATCGTTAGTAAAATCTTCGTTTCTTAATTTTCTGTTTTCATAACCAATTAATCGATATGATTTTACAAATTTTGGATTAAACTCAATCTGAATTTTCACATCTTTAGCAATGGTGTACATACTTCCGGCAAATTCTCTTCCCAAGAATTTATTCGCTTCCTGTAAATTATCAATATAAGCATAGTTGCCGTTTCCTTTATCTGCCAAGGTTTCCAATCTGTTATCTTTGTAATTTCCCATTCCGTAGCCAAGACAGGTAAGGAAAATTCCGGTTTTTCTTTTTTCTTCAATTAAAGTTTCAAGACCTTTTTCAGAAGAAATTCCAACATTAAAATCACCGTCTGTAGCCAAAACTACACGATTATTTCCCCCTTTAATAAAATTTTCCTGAGCTAATTTGTAAGCCAGTTCAATACCCTCTCCTCCGGCTGTGCTTCCTCCTGCCTGAAGTTTATCCAAAGCTTTAATAATCGTTTGTTTTTCAGCAGCTGAAGTGGGTTCCAACACTGTCCCAGCATTTCCTGCATATACAACAATTCCGACTTTATCCTGTGGTTTGAGTTGATCCAACAATATTTTAAGCGAAGACTTTAACAAAGGAAGTTTATTACTCTCATTCATGGAACCAGAAACATCTATCAGAAAAATAATATTGGAATTCGGAAGATTTTCCATCGCAATATTTTTTCCCTGAAGTCCAATTTTCAAAAGTTTATGATTAGGATTCCATGGAGAATCACTGTATTCGGTATTAATTCCAAAAGGTTGCTTATTTTCAGGTTGAGGATAATTATATTTAAAATAATTAATCATTTCCTCTATTCTCACCGCATCTTTATCCACAATACTTCCGTAATTGATCATTCTTCGGATATTGGAATAAGAAGCATTATCTACATCAATAGAAAATGTAGAAACAGGTTGATTTTTAGTTGATTCAAAAGGATTTTCAACTAATGAATTATATTCTTTGTCAGTATTGGTGATTTGTTTTACCCCTTTTTTTGGGGCTGTTGTCATAATTTTTTTATTGTAAACTTTATTATCAGTTGCTGTTTTAGCCTGTTTTATAGGTTTTGAAGGAATATTACGCTTTTGCTTTTTCTGTGAACCTACCATCGCAACACTTTCTATTGAATATTCAACTTCCAAAGCTGTCTGAGATTTAGGCTTCGGACAGCCGTTATACTCAGGCATTCCGGGAACTGTTGGGCAGGCATCATCTTTATCCAGAATTCCATCGCCATCGGTGTCCGGCCAAGGGCAACCGTTATTTTCTGCAGGTCCAGCAACCGTCGGACAAGCATCCTCTTTGTCAATTATTCCGTCTCCATCTGTATCCGGCCAAGGACAACCGTTGTTTTCTATAGGCCCGGCGACTTCTGGACATTGATCTAATTTATTGGGAATTCCGTCCTGATCTTTATCTTTTTTTACACTTAAAGGTTTTGATTCTTTTGTAGATTCGGAAACGGTTTTAGTCTTACAACTTGCTAATAAAGCTAAAGCCAATATTGATATACTAATTTTTTTCATGATCATTTTTTCGTTGTTAAATATAAATAAATTTAATGGCTATAATTATTTCTGATAATCAAGCTTTATATAGTAGATGCATAAATTAAAAAAGGTTTCAGTTTATTTTATTTCAATTAAGACTCAATTTTGGTTTTAATTCTTTCATTCTAAAATTCATATATAAAACTATTTTTTCTTTTCAACATTTAATTCTTTTTTAGTTTCAATAACAATTACGCCGTTTACCGCTTTACTTCCATATATTGCTATTGCTTTTTCTCCTTTTACAACCGTCATCTTTTCAATGGAATTAGCATCTAAGCTTTTGAATTTTATTACATCAGAAAGTACCCCATTGATAACATACAAAGGATTTGAATCTTCTTTAAGCGAACTCACTCCACGGATGACAATTGCATTATTGGAATCGATTTTACCTGATCCCATATTGATTGTAAGTCCAGAAACCGATCCTTGCAATGAGTTTGTAAAATATTTATTTCCTACTTTCTCCCCTAATATTGGAACTGATGTCACACTTCGTTTTATATTAGCTTTATTGTAACCCAAAACTACAGGATCAGCTCCGTTATAAGGCGTAATAGATTCAGCTTCTGCAGTTTCCTGTAAAGAACTTACTATTGAATTATTAGGTTTATTTTCAATATCCATAGAAGAGATCGGCTGTACAGAAGAAGTCATATCTTTCTTTACCTTTTTAGTTCCCAATGCCATTACCACAACCTCTTCAATATTTTTTTGTTTTAAAGTATCAGCCTTATAAGGCACAATAGATGAAGGCGCCGGCATACTTTGCGCTACAGGATCAGAAATAAGAGAAGGAGCAATATAGGTATTAACGGTAAGGCTAGCAGAGCTTTCAATCATTGCAATTGGAGGAGGAGCTATCATTTTTTTCTCAATATTTTCTTTAACAATTTGATCTATCTTCTGAATCTTTTCAGAGGGTGCAGCAACAGTAATATTATTAATAGCTACTATATTCTTTGCTATAATAGGCTTTGTAAGCTCAACTCCATTTTTATTTTCATTAAAAAAGTAAAATCCTCCTACCCCAATCAATAAACTTGCAGCAATTCCATACGGAAGCCAAATTGGGAGAATCCTTCTTTTTTTATGTTCTTTTGTATCTAATTTCTCTTCAACTTTAGCCCAAACTTTATCAAAACCAGGAAAAGTCGCAGGTTCATCTAAATCTTTAGAAGCCTCATTGAATTTTTTATCGATATCGTGATTATTTTCCATTGTCTTAAAAGTTTAAATGTTTTGATTGATCAAAAGTTCCTGTAATTTTTTTCTGGCAAAATTGAGTTGAGATTTTGAGGTTCCTTCACTAATTGAAAGCATCGTCGCAATTTCTTTGTGCGGATATCCTTCAATCGCAAACAGGTTAAAAATCGCGCGGCAACCTTCAGGAAGAAAGCTCAATAAGCTCAAAATATCTTTCTCGAAAGAAATAGTATCTGTTGTATCCGAGGACTCTATGGAATGATCATCCAATGAAATATGTAAAGCCTTTGTACTTCTCAATTTTTGCAGACATTCATTCACCGCAATTTTTCTGGCCCAACCTTCGAAAATATCATGATTCTGGAGTTGATCCATCTTCGTGAAAATTTTGTAGAATGTATCAGCCAATACTTCCTCAATATCTTCATCGTTTTTAAGATAGCGTTTGCAGACCGAATATAACTTTCCCGCCATTTTTTCGTAAACTTTCCGCTGTGCATTGCGGTTGTTCCGTTGACATTCTAACAGTAATTCTCTTTCCATAGTCAGGCTTTATACTCATATAGATGCAGAAAATTTCAAAAAGGTTGGAAGCATCATAAACTTTTTTTTAAAATTAAGCTAAAAGGCTAAGCTGCGAAAGCTTAGAAAGGTAATTTTAAGAAATGATGAACTATAATTTCACCTTTTCATAAAAAACTTTCATTTTAAATTTAACTTTTCCCTATGTAACATATCTTACCTCTTACCGACTATTCATATAAATAATCTTTTTATAGTAATGAAAAATAACAAAATTGCATCATTACTTTTTGTTTTGTCTGCAGGAAGTATGATGTTTGCACAGGATGACTTAATTAATAAGTTAAAAAACAACCAATCTCAAAATGCTAATTTTAAATTCACGACTTTAAAAGACGTGGGGGCAACTTCAGTAAAAAACCAGGGTTCATCTGGAACTTGCTGGAGTTATTCAGGAAATTCTTTCCTTGAATCTGAAATGCAGAGAATGGGTAAAAAGCCTGTAGATTTGGCAGAAATTTTTACGGCAAGAAATTCTTATCACGATAAAGCAAAATTATACGTTCTTAATAACGGAGCCATTAGCTGGGGAGATGGTGGAGAATTACATGATGTAGTGAATATGTACAAGAAGTACGGAGCTGTTCCTCAAGAAGCTTATACAGGCTTAAGAAACGGACAAACAACCAACAACTTCAAAGAAATGCAGGATAAAATAAAGCCTGTGTTGGATAGTTTGGTTCAGGCAGCTACAAAAGGAAAACTTTCTGATAACTGGATGGATTCTGTAGATGCTATCTTAGATGAATATTTAGGAAAAGTTCCTGCTAACTTTACATACCAAGGAAAGAACTATACTCCGAAAACTTTTGCTAAAGAAGTTGTAGGAATTAACCCAGAAGACTATGTTGAGTTATCTTCTTATAAAGATTATCCGTACTACCAAAAATTTGTAGTTCCAATTCCTGATAACTGGAGCCATGACTCTGACTGGAATGTTCCAATGAAAGATCTAACAGCAATCGTTGACAACGCAGTGAGCAAAGGATATTCTGTAGGTTGGGCAACTGATGTTTCTGAGCCTTATTTCTCATACAAAAATGGGGTGGCCTATGTTCCTGATGTAGATCTGGACCAGATTAATGCAGAAAACAAAAAAGACTTGTTTACGGAGCCTAAAAAAGACAAAACGATCACAGAAGATATGCGTCAGAAAGCGCTTAACAACCTTTCTACAACTGATGATCATGGAATGCACATCGTAGGATTAGCAAAAGATCAGTCTGGAAAAGAATATTATATGGTTAAAAACTCTTGGGGGGTAACTAATGATTTTGAAGGATATCTTTATGTAACAAGACCTTATGTTGAATATAAATCAACGGCAATCTTGGTTCACAAAAATGCGATTCCAAAAAACATTTTAAAGCAATTGAAACCTAACCAAAATATTGGTTTATAAGAAATCACTGTTGTCATTTATTTGACAATTTTAGATATTTAAATCTGTTAAAAAGACTGCTCTCAGAAATTCTGGGGGCAGTTTTATTTGAACTCCTGTTGGAAAGGCTCGTTATACACTACTTTAAAATATTCACACACCATCGGGGTTTTCATTGTCGGTATTTTCTGAATACGTTCGCATTCTGACTGAATATATTCCCAATACATCTCGCGCCAGCCTTCAAGACTGCGATCTCCCTCTCCGCCGTCAAAAGCAAACTGCTCTCCTACTTCATCGAATGGAATAATAGACAACGTTGTCGTTTGAATAATACAAACCGGCATATCGTCCGAATCTGTAATGATGTTATACTCCCCAATAGAAGGAATGGGCTTATTCTCACATTCGTATCCCCATAATAAGGAACCTGTTGATGTTTTTGAACCTGTGGCAACAAGTGCGGCAATCGAAGTTGCATCTTCTTTTCCACCAAAGTGAAAAGAACCGGAAAAATCCAAAGGCTGAGAGGAGCTTTCTTTTATACTCCCTAAAAATTGATTCCAATATGTTGTTATATGATCTGAAAACATATTTTAAAATTATAGTGTAAATATAACAAGTTTTGAAAATACCTATATCCTCTTTACAAACAGTTTATTTTATCTTAAAATTTCTAAATTTAAATTAATTAAATCCACCAGAATACCTATACTAAAATATAAAACCCGCTTCCAGAAAATCTGAAAGCGGGTTTTGTTTAAAAAATAAATAGGTTGAAAATTTAATATAAATGAGTGAATTGTCAATTGGTTTACAACGCCGGTAATCTAACAACAAAGTAAATCAACAATCCATAATTGTCTTTTTAGTAAAGAACTCCTAAACTTTCAGCTGAAAAATTTAAAAGGTCATCTGTATTTCCTTCTTTTACTTTTTTCACCCATTCCGGGTCTTGTAAAAGAGCTCTTCCAACTGCAACAAGATCGAAATCTCCTCTTTCCAGTCTTCTGATTAATTCTGATAAATCAGCTTTCTCCGTTCCCTGTCCAGCAAATGCTCCCATAAAATCTCCTTCAAGACCTACAGAACCTACTGTAATTGTTGGCTGACCCGTAATTTTCTTAGCCCAACCTGCAAAGTTTAAATCAGAACCCTCAAATTCAGGTTCCCAAAAACGACGCTGTGAACAATGGAAAATATCTACACCAGCTTCTTTTAAAGGTAACAACCATTCTTCCATTTCAGCAGGTGTTGTTGCTAATCTGGATTTATAATCCTGTTGCTTCCATTGAGAAAGACGGATAATGATGGTAAAATCTTCTCCAACAGCCGCTCTCATCGCTTTAACAACATCAACTGCAAATTTGCTTCTTTCTTTCAAGGTTTTCCCACCGTATTCATCAGTTCTTGTATTGGTTACTTCCCAAAAGAATTGATCAATCAAATATCCGTGAGCCCCGTGAATTTCAAGAACATCAAACCCTAAATCTTTAGCTGATTTTGCAGAAGCTGCAAACTGAGCAATCGTATCCTGAATATCTTCCAACGTCATGGTAGAAGCCTTTTCCATATCAACCAATGGATAATCTTCAGAACTTCTTGTATCTCCTACATGCCAGATCTGAGGTCCCATTTTTCCGCCATTTTCATGAACGGCATCAATTACGTTTTTCCAACCGTTTAACGCTTCTGTTCCGTAGAAATCGGGAATATTTTGGATATTTTTTGATCCGGGTCTGTTGATTACTGTTCCTTCAGATAAGATTAATCCTACTTCTGAAGCCGCTCTTCTTGCGTAATAATCTACGATTTGCTGAGTGGGTACTCCGTTATCAGATTGTGCTCTTGTCATCGGAGCCATTACCACTCTATTTTTAAGTTGAAGATTTTTATAACTAAATGGACTAAATAATGCGT
The DNA here is from genome assembly GCF_900142445.1 of Chryseobacterium polytrichastri. Taxonomy (GTDB): domain Bacteria; phylum Bacteroidota; class Bacteroidia; order Flavobacteriales; family Weeksellaceae; genus Chryseobacterium; species Chryseobacterium polytrichastri. The sequence goes on from NZ_FRAV01000007.1 coordinate 43,922, forward strand.
CTATACTCATTTTGCAATTATTTTATATTTAACATTTTTAAATTGTTACACAAAGTAACTAATAATAGTTCACATTTGTATCTTACGTAGAAAAAAAAGTGGTAACTTCGCAGTAACTTACATTAGTAACTTAAAAGTAACGTATAAAAATCTAAATAAGTGGATGCTGTTTTAACCACAAAAGTCACAAAAGATTAACATATAAATTATTTTAAGTTCATTCATAAACCGCATCATATAAGCACACATAAGTATTTAAAAATCTTTGATTTTTATTTTTGTGAACTTCTTTTTTTCAAAATAAGAAAGCTTAAAAGATTATAACTTTTGTGTCTTTTGTGGTTTAATTTTTAATTAGTGTTAAATAAAATCTACCATGAAAAAGAATGAATTAATGAAATACAGCTGCCCATTAGGCAAAGCAATGTCTGCATTGGGAAGCAAGTGGAAACCGATTATTGTATTGGTGATCAAAGACCGTAAACTTCGTTTTGGAGAGCTTGCCGTACGAATTAATGTCATCTCAAGAAAAGTTCTGACCGACCAGCTAAGAGAAATGCAAGCCGATGGATTGATCATCAGAGAGGAGTTTAAGGAACTTCCTCCAAGAGTTGAATATTCATTGACTGAAAAGGGATTGGCGTTGTTGCCGATTTTATATTTGTTGGAGGAATGGGAAGCGTAATTTGATAACAAGGAAGTGCAATATGATAACAAGGAAGTGCAATATGATAAGGATTGTAATTTGATTGAGAAGAAAACGAAGAAGGCTGTTGTTTAAAAATTGTTATTAGTTTTAAACATTGAATTAGGAAGCGTTATTTCTCTTTTTAATAAACAATGACAGAAATAGAAATGTTATAATAAACATTATAAATTGGATAATCAAAACAGGAAAAATATTTACGTCAACAAACCTGTAGAAAAAACTAATAAACGTTACCGGCGCTGTAATTGCTAAAGCATAACCAGCCCATTCTCCATATAAGAAATCGCTTCCATAAACAGAACAAACTGCAACAGTTCCTAATCCGACATATATTACAGAAATTATTAATGCAATTTTTCTTGACTTTAAGAATGATTTTATTTCTTCCATCTATTTTCAATAATACAACATATTTCTAATTTACAAAAAAAACCGCTTCCAATCGAAAGCGGTTTCAAAATTTATTTAAAATTCCAATTAAAATATCGCAGGATATTTCTCAGGATTTGTTTCATTAAATAGGGAATAAATTCTTTCAACCATATCATCAGAAGATGGCTTGCTAAAATAATCTCCATCACTTGCATACGCAGGTCTGTGATCGTTTGCAGCAATCGTTAACGGATCAGAATCCAAGAATCTGAATGCTTTTTGCTTTTCTAAAATTTGTTGAAGAATAAACGCTGAAGTTCCTCCTTCTACATCTTCGTCGATTACAACCAATCTATTTGTTCTCTTTACGCTTTCAGCAATTTCATTCGTTAAATCGAAAGGAATCAATGACTGAACATCAATAACTTCTGCAGAGATTCCTAGTTTTTCAAGTTCTTCTGCTGCCTCCATTACTACTCTCCAAGTTGAACCGTATGTTACCAACGTAACATCTTTTCCTTCTTTAGTTACTTCAATTTTTCCGACAGGAACAGTGAATTCACCTAAGTTATCTGGTTGTTTTTCTTTTAATCTGTATCCGTTCAGACATTCAACAATCACAGCTGGATCATCACTCTGAAGCATCGTATTGTAGAATCCGGCAGCTTTCGTTAAGTTTCTTGGTACCAATACCAAGATCCCTTTTGAAAGGTTTAGAATTCCCGCCATTGGAGAACCTGAATGCCAAACTCCTTCTAATCTGTGACCTCTTGTTCTGATGATTACAGGAGATTTTTGTCCGCCTTTTGTTCTGTACTGAACCGTCGCCAAATCATCGCTCATTCCCTGTAAACAATACAAGATATAATCTAAATATTGGATCTCAGCGATTGGTCTTAAACCTCTCATCGCCATTCCGATTCCCTGACCCAAAATGGTAGCTTCACGGATTCCTGTATCAGCAACACGAACGTCACCGTATTTTTCCTGCATTCCTTCTAATCCTTGGTTTACGTCACCGATATTTCCGGCATCTTCACCAAACACTAACGTTTCAGGATATTTTTCGAATATTTTATCAAAGTTATTTCTAACCACTACTCTTCCGTCTACATCTTCCGAAGCATCAGAATAAATAGGTTTGATTTCTTTAATGTTTTCAGCTTTCCACTGAGACTGAGAATATAAGTGAGAAGAATAATTATCCTTTTCTACCTCAAAAATCTCATTGTATTTCTGCATCAACTGATTTCTTTCTGCAGAATTTGTTCCTCTTGTCGCCAATAAAGATCTTCTTACCAAATGGAAAACATCTTTTTTAGCTTTTGAAACTAATTTATTGAACTGACCAATGTAATTTTCAATCTCCGTATTCTGTCCTTTAAGATTTTCAACTAAAGGAAGCACTGAATGAACTAAATCGGTAATTGTTTTCTGGTAACTTTCCCAAGCAATTTTTTGCCCAGCTTTTACCATTTTTTTCGCTTCTTCATCTATTGCATCCAATTCTTCAATTGTTGCAATAACCTCTTCTTTTCCTTCAATTTCGATGGAATAGTTTAAGATCCATTCTCTGAATTTTACCAATCCGTCAAACTGAGATTCCCAAGCTAAACGCTCTTCATTCTTATATCTTTCGTGAGATCCTGAGGTAGAGTGACCTTGAGGCTGAGTAACTTCAATCACGTGAACAACTACAGGAACGCTTTCCATTCTTGCAAATTGTTCAGCTCTTGCATACGCATCCAATAATGCAGGATAATCCCAAGCTTTCACCTGAATAATCTCACAACCTTGGTTTTCGCCTTCATTTCTCTGGAAACCGCTTAACATTTCAGCAATGTCAGCTTTTGCTCTCTGATTTTTAGTAGGAACAGAAATTCCGTATCCATCATCCCAAATAGAAACAATCATAGGAACCTGAAGCGCACATGCCGCATTCAATGTTTCCCAGAAATGCCCTTCTGCTGTAGAAGCATCTCCGATGGTACCAAAAGCAACTTCGTTACCTTCTTTTGAGAATTTCTCAGAACCTTCAAATTTTACTGATTTATAAACTTTCGAAGCTTGAGCCAATCCTAATAATCTAGGCATTTGCCCAGCCGTTGGAGAAATATCAGAAGAAATATTTTTCTGTGCTGTAAGATCTTTCCAGCTTCCGTCTTCATTTAAACTTCTTGTTGCGAAGTGCCCGTTCATTTGTCTTCCTGCTGATGCAGGTTCTCTTTCAACACTCGTATCTGCGTATAATTGCGCAAAGAAACTTCCAACTGTCAAAGCATCAATCGCTAATGCAAAAGTCTGGTCTCTGTAATATCCTGAACGGAAGTCTCCATTTTTGAAAACTTTCGCCATTGCCAACTGTGGTAACTCTTTACCGTCACCAAAAATACCAAATTTAGCCTTTCCTGTAAGAACTTCTCTTCTGCCCAAATAAGACATTTCACGAGAGATTCTTCCTAACTTATAGTCTTCAAGTATTTGATTTTTAAAATCTTGAAAGGAAATCTGCTGAGTTTCAATATAGGTTGTTTGCATAGCCAATATAAAAAAAATTTTAGTTTTTGAAGTATTTTGCTAATATACACTTTTTAAATTAATTTTAATTTTTATTAATCTTTTTTAAAAATTTGATAATGAGGGAAATTCTGGTTTAGTTTGATTAAATTTACAATCATGGAAAAAAAGTCGCCCCATATCCTCAATGCATCAAGTAATTTATTAGGATTTTCCTTACTTATAATTACTTCTTTGAAAATTACGAAAATAAGTGGCAGCACTTATCTAGACGAGTTTGCAGCCATTTCATGTATTCTTTTTGCCTGCAGTTGCTTCTTTTCTTTTCTCTCCATCAGAGCCAAAAACCAAAAGCAGGAATTTAAATATGAGACTATTGCGGATTATTTATTTTTAATCGCTTTATTTTGCGTCGTGTTGGCTGTTATTATTGTCACAATTAGAATAATCTGATTAAAAAATCCTAAAAAATCGAGCTATTTAACATAATATTTCGTTCATTTTCAATATAAACAGTAAAATATTCTCACAAAAGCACACCATTTATTTAAATTATTAAAAAAAGTAGAAATATTTTTTATTATACATCTCAAATAGGTAGTAGATTAATGTCATAGTTATGTGATAAATCTGAGTTATTTGAAACTACTATAACCTATTATTCTTAAGCAAAATAATAATATAAACAATTCATAGTTTGATGAATTAAATTATCAAATAAATCATTTAAAAGTGACTTTATTGAATTATTCGCAACTAATTAACTTAAAATAAAATTAAAACGCATTTTTTACCGAATTTTTCTATTAAGTTTGTAAAATAATTATCATTAAAAAAAACATTTTACAAAACGCTCAAAATGAAAAAAAGAATTATTTTAATAGTACCCCTATTAATGGGTACTATTTATTACGCACAAATTGGTATTAATACCAGCAATCCCCAAGCAGCCTTTCATATAGACGGAGCCAAAGATAATGCAAACTCAGGTGTACCCACCGCTACACAGCAAGGTAATGATGCAGTTATAACCTCTGCAGGAAACCTAGGAATTGCAACCATATCACCTACCGAAAAACTTGATATCGCTTCAGGGAATGCAAGAATTAGAGGAATTAACACCAATATAGGTGTAGGAGGAACAGATAGGGTTGTAGTTGCAGATGCCACCGGTATATTGAAAACGATAAACTTTAACGCGTATGGTTTATTTCATGCACGTTTAACCGGATCGCAAAGTCTTGCGGCAAATACTTTAACCACTTTATTATTTAGTACACCGTTATCAACTTCTCCATATTACAACTACAATACAACTACCGGAACACTAACGTTCAACCAACCAGGAAACTACATCGTTACATTACAGGCAAGTTTCTCTGATTGTGCTGCCGGAACCCAGTTGGTTTTAGGGATAAGACCAATCCCTGATGCGGCTTATCTGGGAAGAGGAAGTCATTACACAGGTGCCGCAACCGCCGGAACTATTGGAGAATTAATGAATTACACAACATTAATAGTTGTACCGGCTGCTGGCTATCAAGTTCGATTAACTGCTGCTTCAAATGCAGCCTCTACTGTATTAGCCACAGAAACAGGAGCTACAGGAAGTGGAAATGTCACAAACGTAACCATACAAAAAATTTAAAACCCAAACATAAAAGGGAACTCTATAGAGTTCCCTTTTTATACTAAATATGTATTAGAATTTTCTTTCGATGACATAATCCAACATATTATGTAAAGACCTTCTAACCTCCGTATCTGGAAATTCATCAAGAATATCTTTCGCTTTTTGTTGGAATTCTTTCATTATTTTAATAGAATACTCCAAACCTCCTGAGCTTTTAACAAAAGCAATAAGCTCTTTCACTCTTTTTTGATCGTTATTATAACGTTTTATGGTATTGAAATAATATTTTTTGTCTTTTTCGTTGGCAATTTTCAAGGTATGAATTAAAGGTAAAGTCATTTTCTGTTCTTTAATATCAATCCCAACAGGTTTTCCAATAACGTTTGAACTTAAATAATCAAACAAATCATCTTTAATTTGGAAAGCCATTCCTGTATAGGTTCCGAAATCCTGCATTTTCTTGGCCAACGCCTCATCAGCATTATTTGATAAAACACCAATTTCACAACATGCAGCAATTAAAGTAGCTGTTTTTTGACGGATAATTTCATAATACACATCTTCTGTAATATCTAATTTTCTGGCTTTTTCCAATTGAAGAAGCTCTCCTTCAGACATTTCACGAATCGTTCTTGAAATTACAGCCAATAAATCGTAATCTTTATGATCTGTAGATAATAAAACTGATTTTGATAACAGATAGTCTCCTACCAAAACTGCAATTTTATTCTTCCATAATGCATTAATTGAGAAGAAATTACGTCTTTTAAAACTTTCATCCACCACGTCATCGTGAACAAGAGTTGCGGTATGAATCAACTCAATCATGGAAGCTCCACGATACGTCTTCTCATTAACATCACCTATTAACTTTGCACATAGAAATACAAACATGGGACGCATTTGTTTTCCTTTAGTGGTAACAATAAAACGAGTTACCTTATCTAATAAAGGGACTTTACTCTGCATAGATTCATAAAACTTCTGCTCGAAAAGTTTCATTTCCTCATTGATCGGTTGTTTGATTTCTTCTACAATATTCGCCACAATCTGTGTATGATAGATGTATAATTATTAATAATCACAAAGATAATTTTTTTAAGTCAATTTTAAGAGAAATTAGTCTTTGAGTTTCTCTTTTGGAACAAAATAAAAACTCTGCTTTGCTCCTCCCAACGGAGAATTGAATTTTTCTCCCGAAATATAGATTCCATTTTCATCTACCGCGATCCCTTCAATCTGACTGATCGCGAGTGCGCTTCCCAAATAATAATGCTTTGGCTGTTGTTTAAAAAAGACTCCAGGCTCGGTTTCATCAAAGATATCTAAAAACACTTCTGTTTTCTTTGTATAACCAATTAAATAAAGCTTTTTATCAAAATAAGAAGCGTCTGTAACAACAAAACCCGTGTTAAAAGATTCTGTTTTTTCAGCCTTTTGTTTTTCTAATATTTCAGGATCAACAATATAATGTGAAGTTGATTTTGAAGTCCATTCTTTTGTAAAAACATGCAATTTTCCGTTTAAATAAATCATTGCTTCTGCATCGAAATCATTATTGGTGTACTTAGGAATGAATTCCGTTTGTTCCGGATAATAGAATGAAATTATTTTTACTGAATCATTCTTTATCTCATTATTATGGAAAGGAACTTTATATATTTCCAAATCCCTTCTGGTTCCTCCATTATTTCCGAAATCACCGATGTAAAAATTATTTCCATCATTGACTAAGGCTTCCCAGTCTTTATTTTTAGCATTAATTTTAAATGTATTGAGAATATCTCCCGTGTTTTTATCAATCTCAAAAAGTTCGGGAGCGTTTCCGCTATCATTGAAACTATATAACTTTCCGTCAAAGAAACTTAACCCTGAAGTTTCCTTTAATTTATCATCAAGATAATTGATTCTGTATTTTCTTATCTTAAGGAAATCAGATTGTTGAGAAAAGGAAAACGAGGAAACGGTTATCGCTACAGCTAAAAGGATCTTTTTCATTAGATAAAAATAGAGTTTTTCTTTTTAAGTTATTGAACTCGACAAAGATGAATAATAAACTTTGTTGTGAATATTTTTGAATTATTAAGTCTTTTTTTTACTAATTAAAAAATTTAACCACAAAAGATATAAAAGCTATTATTGAATCATTTAAAGTTGAGCTATTTGAAAACAAAGCTTACAAAAGAATAAAAATCAAAGATTTTTTTAAACTTATGTGTTCTTGTTTACACTTCATTATGAACTTAAATAAATAATATGCTAATCTTTTATCTCTTTTGTGGTTAAAATAAAAAGTTTAGACAAGTTCATTTTTATATTTTGGCTAAAGCAAACTGATGTTGCTAAAAACAAAAAAATGGGCTAAAGCCCATTCCTATTGATAATTAATATAAGGTTATAATAGATTATATTTATTATATCAAGCTGATTTTTTATGCATCAGTTTTCGATTTTTCTTTTCCAAATGCTCTCTTTGATATTGTCTTACCGTCTTTCCCGTTCCGTCATGTCTCCAGCCCGGAGAATTAAAAAGATAATTAATACGGTCTGAAAATTTCAGATTAGGTTGTTTGATATCTTTCCAGATTTTTCGCCATTCATAGAAAAGAACTGTATCTGGCTTATTATCCGGCATTTTTGGATAGATCCCATATTTCACAGGAACATTTGGGTCTTCTTTTTCGAAAGTTCCAAAAATTTTGTCCCAAATAATAAGACACATCCCCATATTTCTGTCGAGATATTTTATATTACAAGCATGGTGAACACGGTGATGAGAAGGGGTAACCAGAATATATTCTAAAATTCCCATACTCTTTACCGTCTGCGTATGAACCCAAGTTCCATAAACCTGCCCAATTGCATAAACCACCATAATATGCCAAGGATTAAATCCTAAAAAAGCTAATGGAGAGAAATATAAATATCGGTACAATGGTTGTAAAACAGGACTTCTGAATCCGGTGGTTAAATTGAAATATTCAGAACTGTGATGCGTAATATGTACTGCCCAAAATGCTCTGGAGTGATGATCAACATAATGTAAAACAAAATAGGCAAAATCTGTTACTACAAAACAAATCAGCCAATACCAAATGTTGAACTCCCAAGAAAACAGTCTGTGATTATAAAAGAAAAACATCACGCCCATGGCAAAGACCTTCATGATAAAGTCTAGCCCAAAGTTCATTAATGCAAGCAAAACACTGGTTGCTACATCTTTTCCATTATAGAGTTTAGCCTCGGAAACGTGGCTATAGATCATTTCAGCTAAAATAACAGTGGCAAGAAGAGGAACCGACCAAGCGTACACATTCTCCAATCCATTTTCGCCCAAAAAGTAATCCATCATCGCTTACTATTTTCGTGCAAAGGTAAGATTTTAAGAAATCGTTAAGATGTTTTTTAACTTTTTTTAATAAAATTTTAATCCGCTACTTTATTAGCCAGCTGGCCGCATGCTGCATCAATGTCTCCACCTCTACTTTTTCGGATCATAACAGTAATTCCTGCATTCTCAAGTTGACGGACATAATTTTCCTCCGCTTGCTTATTGCATTTGTCGTATTTTCCGTCGCCGATTGGGTTGTATTGAATTAAATTAACTTTAGAAGGAACTTGCTTACAGTATCTGATTAAAGCTTTAATATCTTCATCACCGTCATTAATGCCTTTCCAGACACAGTATTCAAAGGTGATAACAGAACCTGTTTTTTGGTACCAATACTGAAGAGACTCCATAATATCTGTTAGCGGAAACTTATCCGAAAACGGCATGATCTCGTTACGCTTAGATTCAATAGCTGAGTGAAGGGACAATGCCAATTTCACACGCAATTCATCATCAGCCAACATTTTAATCATCTTTGGAATTCCTGATGTGGAAACGGTAATTCTTCTTGGAGACATTCCCAAACCTTCCGGTTGGGTGATTTTTCGGATGGCTTCTACTACGTTTTTGTAATTCATCATCGGCTCTCCCATTCCCATAAAAACAATGTTGGAAAGCGGTCTGTCGAAATACATTTTACTCTGGCTATCAATCAGGGCAACCTGATCTACAATTTCAGCAACTTCAAGATTTCTCATTCTCTTCAGTCTTGCTGTAGCGCAGAATTCGCAGTTTAGCGAGCATCCAACCTGTGAAGAAACACAAGCTGTAGTTCTTGTTTCTGTAGGAATCAAAACAGATTCTACCAATAAACCGTCGTGAAGTTTCACTCCGTTTTTGATGGTTCCGTCTGTACTTCTTTGAAGCTGATCAACAGAAACAGGATTAATAGTATATTCTTCGGAAATTCTTTCACGAAGTGTTTTCGAAAGATTCGTCATTTCATCAATCGAATGGAGATTTTTACTCCACAACCAGTCATAAACCTGCTTAGCACGAAACGGCTTTTCTCCTAATGTCAAAAAGTAGTCATTAAGCTGGTTCAGGGATAAAGTACGGATATCTTTCAAAGTATTGTTGATTATAGATTTTAAATTATAAATTTTAGATTAAAAACCTAAAAAGAACTTCGGATCTAATCTAAAATTTATAATCTATAATTTAAAATTAATTATAATATAAGCATGGCATCGCCGTAAGAATAGAACTTGTATTTTTCTTTTACAGCTTCTTCATAGGCATGCATAATAAATTCTCTTCCTGCAAACGCTGCAATCATCATTAATAATGTTGATTTTGGTGTGTGGAAGTTCGTAATCATTGTATTAGCAACTCCAAAATCGTGAGGCGGGTAAATAAATTTATTTGTCCAACCATTGAAAGCAGAGATTTTTTTGTTTGAAGAAACAGAAGTTTCCAATGCTCTCATTGTAGTTGTTCCTACTGCACAAACTCTTCTGTGCTCGTCTACTGCTCTGTTGATGATGTCTGCATTTTTCTCATCGATGATGATTTCTTCAGACTCCATTTTATGCTTAGAAAGATCTTCAACTTCAATTGGGTTGAAAGTTCCTAAACCTACGTGAAGCGTAACCTCAGCAAAATCAATTCCTTTAATCTCTAATCTCTTCATTAAATGTCTAGAGAAGTGTAAACCTGCAGTTGGTGCTGCTACCGCTCCTTCAATTTTAGCATAAATCGTCTGATATCTTTCAGCATCTTCAGGTTCTACTGATCTTTTGATATATTTTGGAAGTGGAGTTTCTCCTAATTCTTTTAATTTAGTTCTGAATTCTTCATAAGAACCATCGAATAAGAATCTTAATGTTCTTCCTCTAGAAGTCGTATTATCAATAACCTCAGCTACCAAAGATTCGTCTTCTGTAAAGAATAACTTGTTACCAATTCTTATTTTTCTTGCCGGATCTACCAAAACATCCCAAACACGAGTTTCTTTATCAAGCTCTCTTAAAAGGAAAACTTCAATTTTAGCTCCTGTTTTTTCTTTATTTCCGTAAAGACGTGCAGGGAAAACTTTTGTATTGTTGAAAATAAATAAGTCTTTTTCATCAAAATAATCAACCACATCTTTAAATAATTTATGTTCGATAGTTTGCGTTTTTCTGTCAAGAACCATTAATCTAGACTCATCTCTGTGCTCTGATGGGTGTTCTGCCAATAATTCCTCAGGAAGATCAAAATTAAAATCTGATGTTTTCATTTTTTAAATTACGGTTTAAAAATTTAATGAAATTACAAGGTGTAATTTTCGAGTTGCAAATATACGACATTGAATACCCCTTTGTCAAGTATTATTTAACAAACCTGTCAAATGGTTAAATATCAGTAGTCTTTTGAATGCAAAAAAAATGTAATTTGGCTCTTTAAAAAACAGTAATACATGAGCAAATATTCAATTGAATCTTTCGTTAACGAAACCAAGGAAAATCCACTAGAAAGAGACTATTTCGAACTTGAAAAGCCTCAGCTTTTAGAGATTAACCTTAATAACCAATCGGTATGGACAAAAAGAGGAAGTATGGTAGGCTATGTTGGAAAAATTAATTTTGAAAGACAGGGAATAATGTCTGGAGGAATAGGTAACTTTCTTAAAAAAGCAATCAGTGGTGAAGGTTCTAAACTAATGAAAGCAGAAGGGACCGGAAGATTATACATTGCTGATGCAGGGAAAAGAGTTCGTATTCTTTATTTAAATAATGAATCTGTTTGTGTAAATGGAAATGATGTATTAGCTCACGAGAATAGTATAAAAAGCAACATTACCATGTTAAAAAGCATCGCTGGAGCGCTCTCAGGAGGATTATTCCAGGTGAAACTTTCGGGGACAGGACACATTGCAATAACAACCCACGGAGATCCTATCACATTATTGGTAACTCCCGATGCACCGGTTTTCACAGATCCTAATGCTACAGTAGCTTGGTCTGGAAATCTAAGCCCCGACCTGAAAACAAATGTATCTTTCAAAAGTCTTATGGGAAGAGGAAGCGGAGAAGAATTTCAGATGAAATTTTCAGGGAACGGATGGGTTCTTATTCAGCCTTATGAAGAGGTTTATTCAGTAGACAAATAAGTAAATTATTATAAAAAGTTTCGCTCATGAAAAATATCCTTGCAGGTTTACTCTTATTGATCATACATACAGCTCAGTCGCAAATACAAAACGTAGAAAAAGTGATTGATTCCTCTGTACAAAAAGATAATTTTAATGGAAGCGTATTGCTCGCAAAAAACGGTAATATTGAATTATTGACATATAAAGGCTTAGCCAATAGACATTATAATATTAACTTTTCCGACGAAACCAGATTCCATATTTTTTCTCTAACAAAAACTTTTACTGCAGTGCTTATTATGCAGCTATACGAAAGAGGTAAACTCAATCTGGATGCAACAATATCAACGTATTATCCCGAATATAAAGGAGAAGCGGCAAAAAAAGTAACGATAAGAAACTTGTTGACCTACAGCAGCGGAAGAGATCATAAAGACATTAGCACACCGGAATTTATTCATCAGGCGTATGATAATACCATTTGGGATCTAGATACCTTTATCACCACCTTTTTATCTGAAAAGCTAATTGACAAACCGGGAACAAAGTTTAGTTATAATAATGGTGACTTTATACTGCTCGGAAAAATCATTGAGAAGATATACAACAAACCTTATGAACAGGTTTTAAAAGAACAAATATTAGATCCTCTGAAAATGCAGAACACCGGATTTTTGCATCATAATGACATCGTTAAAAATATTGATGAAGGCTACACTGCGGATGAGTCGGATGCTTTTGCGCTACACATGCCCACTAATGCATATATAGACAATCTGTATTCGGCTGGGGCTATGTATTCAACTCCAAAAGACCTTTTGATTTTTGATCAGGCTGTATTTAACCATACTCTAATTAAAAAAACAACGTTGGACACTATGCTGACCCCTAATAAAAACCTTGGAGATGTGGCTTTTGGATTTTGGGTTTATCCTAAAAAATTTGGTTCAGTAGATACTTTATTTGCAGAACGCCAAGGGGAAGGCTATGGACACAGTGCTAACTGGGTACATCTTATTGATAAAAATGTTACGTTGATTATTTTATCCAATACAAAAGACATTAAGTATTTAAATAAAATGAGAGAAAAAGTGATTGCTGCCTACTATGGTCAATGATTTTATAACAAAAATTATTCACGAAATAAGAAGTCATTTAAATCTTTAAGCAAAAAGGTCTGTTCTATAATTATAGAACAGGCCTTTTGTTAAACAAAACATTCACAAATAGCTATTAAGTACTTTATCCATGGTCATAATTTGATGTTATAAGCTTTTTTACTATTAAAATTTTAATATCTTTAAAATAAAAAAATAGGTAGATGGATAATTCCCGTAGAAACTTTATCAAAACAACAGCATTAGCAACTTTTGGTGCATTAGTTTTACCTAATTCTTTATTCGCTTATTCTGAAACTTTTAAGTCTGATAAAAAAATCCGCGTAGGTTTTATCGGAGTCGGACTGCGTGGGCGTGAGCATGTAAAATTATTGGCAAAACGCAATGATGTTGAAATTATAGGCTTTGCAGATCCCAGTAAAATCATGCTGTCTGAATGTCAAAAAATACTGAAAGACAACGGTAAACCTGCTGCAAAAGAGTTTTCTAATGGTGAATATGACTATCGAAATTTATTAAAGCTAAACAATATAGATGCCGTAGTAATTGCAACACCGTGGGAATGGCATTTATCACAAGGTGTAGAAGCCATGCGTGCCAAGAAAATTGTAGGAATGGAAGTTTCCGGAGCCATCATGTTGGGAGTTTGTAAAAGCTTACGAAGAAACAAAAGTTCCTATTTATATGATGGAAAACGTATGCTACAGAAGAGATATTATGGCTGTTCTGAATATGGTTCGTAAAGGAATGTTCGGAGAATTAGTTCATGGAAGAGGCGGTTACGAGCATGACCTGCGTGGTGTTTTATTTAATGACGGAGTTACTCCTTATAACTCAGGAGTTGAATTTGGAGCAAAAGGATTCAGTGAAGCAAAATGGCGTACAGAACATTATGTGAAAAGAAATGGAGAACTCTACCCTACTCACGGATTAGGGCCAGTTTCCATGATGATGAACGTCAACCGCGGAAACAGATTAACAAGACTATCTTCATTTTCATCAAAATCTGTAGGGCTTCATAAATATATTGTAGAACATGCAAAAGGCGGAGAAAATCATCCGAATGCCAAAGTAAAATTCAATCAGGGAGATATTGTAACCACCCAAATCGCCTGTGAAAACGGAGAAACCATTCTTCTGACTCACGATACAAGCTTGCAGAGACCTTATGATCTGGGATTCAGAGTGCAGGGCACAGAAGGACTTTGGCAGGATTTCGGATCTGGAGAATTTAATGATGGACACATTTATTTTGAAAAAACAATGAACCACAGTCATAAGTGGGACAATCCTGAAAAATGGCTCACCGAAAACGATCATCCCATGTGGAAGAAATATGAAAATATGGCCACAGGAGCCGGCCATGGCGGAATGGACTTCTTTGTGATGAATACTTTTATTGAATGTATCAAACGAAATATAGAATTCCCAATGGATGTGTATGATCTGGCGACATGGTACTCTATTACTCCGTTAAGCGAAAAATCCATCGCACAGGGAGGCCAGGTAGTTGATATTCCCGATTTCACAAAAGGACAATGGAAAAATCGTAAACCCGTATTTGGAATGACAGATGATTTCTAAAAAAACACTTCTTATATTGGCAGGAGGTTTAGGCAGCCGATACAAAGGCCTGAAACAGGTAGACGGACTCCTAGACAACGGCTCTCCTCTTATGGAATATTCTCTGTATGATGCTTTGCAAGCAGGTTTTAATAAAGTAGTGATTATTTTCAACCGTTCTATTCCTGAAAGTTATATTAAAAGGCTTGAAAAAATTTCGAAAAACAACAATTTCGAACTACATTTTGTTTATCAGGATCAGGAAATGTTTGTACCTGAAAATTATAACCATTCTACCCGACAAAAGCCTTGGGGAACGGGGCACGCTATTCTTTGTGCAAAAAATGTGATCAATGAAACATTCACCGTTATTAACGCTGATGATTTTTATGGAAAGGAAGTTTATCAGCTTGCTTTAAAAGAAATTAATCTTGGGAATATTTCAGATTCGCAATTTGAGATTATTGCCTATCCATTAGCAACAACATTGAGTGAAAATGGTACAGTTGCAAGGGGAATTTGCACCATGGATCCTGAGAATTATTTGATAAAAGTTGTAGAACAAACCTCCATTCGGAAAGAAGGGAATGACATTATTTATACTGAAAATGAAAAAGATATAAAAGTAGATCCGGAAACTTTAGTTTCTATGAACTATTTTGTATTTCATCCTACAATTTTCGATTCTTTGGAGCAGTATTTTAATGATTTTATTAAATCAGAACCTTTACCTAAAGAGGAATTTTACATTCCTTCCGCCGTTCAAAGAATGATGGATGAAAACAAAGTAAAAGTTCTGGTAAAATCTTCGCCCTCACAATGGATGGGAATGACCTATGCAGATGATAAAGAAATTATTAAAAACTATCTTGAAAAAGAAATTCACAAAAACCGATACCCTCAAAATTTATGGAAGTAGACCATATTGTTAAAAAATTTATTGCTACCGAAAACTATACACTTCATCCTATCATCAACGGATTGATCAACGTAACTTTTATTGTAGAAAATAAAGACACTCATCAAAAATACATCTTACAGAAGATTAATAATCAGGTATTTAAAAATACAGATTCTATTATCATTAATCATTTACAGATTAATTGCTTGCTACAATCCAATGACTATCAATTGGATATCATTAAACCTATCCTTTCTCTTTCAAAAGAATTTTTGGTACAGGATGAAAATTTACAACCCTGGAGAATGCAAAGTTTTGTGGAAGACAGCGTGACTTTTATTAAAGTTCCTTCATCGGATATTGCCTTTGAAGCTGCCAAAGCATTCAGTCATTTTCTTGACGTTGTAAATACGGGAACGCTGCCCAATATTGAAGACACGTTGCCCAATTTCCTTAATTTTGAGAAAAGAGTACATGATTATCAAGAGGCATTAAAAAATGCAGATCCTCAATTCCTAGAAAATGCCAACACTGAAATAGAACTCACCAACCAATTTTTGTCTTTACCTAATAAATGGATTGAAATGGTGAATAATAATCAACTTCCTAAAAGAATCATTCATGCCGATGCTAAAATCAGCAATATTCTTTTTGATGAAAATCATGAGGCATTAGCCGTGATTGATCTTGATACCGTGATGGTTTCAACCATTCTATATGACTTTGGAACGATGATACAATCTTACACCAACACCACCAATGAAGATGACGGAAGTGCTGAAAATAATTTTAATCCCGAAATTTATAATGCCGTTAAAAACGGATTCTTATTTCATTTAAAAGAAACATTAACTCCGGAAGAATCTAATAATCTTGATTATGCAGCTCAAGTTGCTATTTATATTCAGGAGATTCGTTTTCTGACGGATTATTTAAATGGAAGTATTTATTACTCAACAAAATATCCTGAACATAATTTAGATCGAACGAAAAATCAATTGGAGCTTTTGAAAGGGTTGAATGAGTTTTTGGGTTGGAGGGTTGGCTAATGATAGAATTCCGATTTCTAAAAAATAGTTTAATCAAACCATTAAGATTTTTTAAGACGTTAAGGAAAATTAAGAGAATATCTAAAGGTATTTTTTAGAGTACAAATTTTAAATTCATATATGAATTCTTAATAATCTTAATCGCTTAACGAAATCTTAATGGTTTAATTCAATGATTTTATTTTTGCACAAAATTCAAAATAGCTTTCCATTCTTCATACTTTTTTTCAAAAGAAACAGTGTGCAACGGACTTGTGGAAGGCAATAAAATAGTAGGAAGCTTATAGTTCTTTCCTAAAATTTTCTGTAAATTTTTATAGGATTTTCCGCCATTACAGAAAATGGCTTTTACGTTTGGATATTGTTCCAACAGTTCTCCAATCTGATTGGCTTCTTCATTTTTTATTTCAGAATCAAGACTTCCTTTTCTTTCACAGGAATCTATGACATCCCAAATAGCAATATGATGCTTTGTTAAGGTCTTCACTCTTTCAGGATAATTCTCTGTAAATTCTTCATTGAATAATTCAAAAATAATTTTCCAGAATTTATTTTGAGGATGCGCGTAATATTGTTGTTTTTCCAATGATTTCACACCGGGAATTGAACCTAAAATTAAAATCTTAGATTGATCATCGATGAAGGGTGGAAATGATGAGATTCTGTTTTCCATGATTCAAATATATAAATTTCCAGCAAAGAAAGAACGGACTCAAAAATCCGTTCTCACATTATATCATATATCAAAAAACATTCTAATTGTTTACAATAGATTCAAAAAGTTCCGGATTAATATTCCCTCCACAAATCACAATACATACTTTTTTACCTTTAAAAAGGTCTTTATTTTTAATGAAACCAGCCACGCTTACTCCGGCAGCACCTTCAATAATTTGTTGATCATGTTTATAGATCAACTTCATTGCGTTTTTAATTTCATCTTCAGAAACTTCCTGATAACCATCTGTAACCGCCTCAATAATATCAAGCGTTATAGCCCCTTTTTCATAGCCGCCTGCCGAGCCATCAGAAATAGTGTCCAAAGACATACTTTCTACATATTTTTTATCCCGTATCGCCCAATATACCTCGGGAGAATTGGCGGGTACACATCCCATAATTAAAACATCAGGTAATACAGATTTTAAATAAGAAGCTGTTCCAGAAATCAATCCACCACCCCCTATAGTAATAAGCACGGCATCCAGATCTGGTCCTAATTGTTGAGCTATTTCTACTCCAACAGTTCCTTGTCCGCCAATAATTTTCAGATCATTGTAAGGAGAAACCCAAGTCATATAATGATCTTCAGCGAATTTTTTAGCATACTCTTCTGTAGCCGAAGAATCATTACCGTATTCATTTATTTCTAAATTGCCTAAAGCTTTTATTTTATTAAGCTTCATTTGTGAAGCCGTTTTAGGGACAAATAATTGCGCATTTACATGATCACGTAAACCGGATGCAGTTGCAAATGCCAAACCGTGATTTCCTGTAGAAGCTGTTATAATTCCTATTTCACATTCTTCATCAGTTAAAGACAGTACTTTATTTACAGCTCCTCTGAGCTTAAAGGAACCTGTTTTTTGTTGATTTTCTAATTTCAGATATACTTCACCACCCGTTAAAGATGATAAATAACCCGATTTCAAAACTTCTGTTGTGTTGATATGAGCTCTGATATTTTTTTCAGCCATTAAAACCTCATTAACAATATTTTCTATTTTCATACATTTATATTTTTATTTTAAATATGTTTCATACACCCCCTGAGCGATCATTAAATCCTGAGTGGCAATTCCGGTGAGGTCAGCAATTGTAATTTCTGTATCATTTTTTCGTCCTAAGCTTCTATCTCTAATAACTTTTCCCAGCTCAACAACCTCTTTTTTAGGGGTCAACTGATGATTATACATTTGATATAGTTCTCCACGAAATTTACACTGTTCAATACTGTCAACCACCACAAGGTCAGAATGCGCAACAAGAGCAGGATCCAATTCAATTTTATGAGGTGTATCAGACCCTACCGCTGTAATATGAGTTCCCGGCTTGATCCATTCTTTTCTAAGCAAATATTCTTGGGAAGGCGTTGTTGTAACAATTAGATTACTATTTTCAGCCAGCTCCTGAAGATGGTTGGTTGAGGTAATATCCCAATATTCATGATCAATTTCATCCAAAAATTTCTTTAAACCAGTTTCTGATCTTGCCCAGACTGAAACTTTTCTGCATGCTGTGACTGTTTTTAGATATTTTAATTGCATTTGAGCCTGTATTCCTGCACCCACAATCCCTATCTGAGTAATATTTTTCGGAGCTAAATATTTAGCACAAACGGCACCTGCTAAACCTGTTCTGACATCTGTAAGATAGCCGTTATCCAGCAAAACAGCACTTGTACAACCTGTTTCACTATCAAACAACAACATCAAACCCTGGCTTGAAGATATTCCTTTACCAGGATTTTCATAGAAACCTGAAGCAATTTTTACCACATAATATGGCATTTCTTTTACAGATGCACACTTAATATGAACGTCACCAGAAGGATTTTCAAAATTTAATTCCGTAACAGGAGGAAGCTGCACTTGCGAATTACTGTATAGAGTAAATGCTTTTTCAATTAAAGGCAGCAATTCTATATTAGGTAATAAACTGTGTATCTCGTCTTCTGTAAGAACTTTAGAGCTCGAATTTAGATTAACCATCATTATTAATATTAAATATTTGTGTATTGATTTTGCTTATTGTCTAGGCAATGACTCGTAAATTTAATAATTTTCAGATACCACCGTATTATTTTATGATCATTTATAATAAATTTCAATTTATTAGGATTTAGGCATAAAAAAAACGAACCGAAGTCCGTTTTCAAATATTTTTAAATAATATGTATGTGATATTATAACGTTTCTTTCAACCAATCAAAGAATTCTCTCTGCCAAACTAAACCATTTTGCGGATGTAGCACCCAGTGATTTTCGTTAGGGAAATAGACTAATTTAGATTTCAAGCCTCTCAATTTAGCCGCTTGGAAAGCTTCCTGACCTTGTTCGTAAGGAACACGGAAATCTATTCCACCTTGGAAAATCATAATAGGCTTATTCCATTTGTCAACAAAATTACTTGGGTTAAATTCTGTATATGCTTTTGGCAATGGCTTTTCCCATGGAGAACCTAAATCCCAATTCGCGAACCAAAGTTCTTCTGTTGTTAAATACCAAGATTTCATATCAAATAATCCATCGTGAGCGATGAACGTTTTGAATCTGTTCTCATGAATTCCTGCCAACATAAATACGCTGTATCCACCATAACTAGCTCCAACCGCGGCTACTCTACTTCCGTCAACATACGGTAACGTTTTCGCATAATCTGTTGCTGCCAAGTAATCTCTCATGGGTTGTCCGCCCCAGTCTTTAGAAATTTCTTCATTCCATTTTGTTCCCCATCCCGGCATTCCGCGACGATTTGGTGCTACCACGATGTATCCGTTCGCTGCCATTAAAGCAAAGTTCCATCTTGTACTGAAAAATTGTGTTAATGCAGATTGAGGACCTCCCTGACAATATACTAATGTTGGATATTTTTTATTAGGATCAAAGTTTGGCGGATAATGGAACCATACGCCCATTTCTTTTCCGTCTGTTGTTTTCACCATCTTCAGTTCAGATTTTCCCTGAGCCAATTTAGAATACATGTCTTTATTAGCTTCGGTAATCTGCTTCATTTCACCATTCTTCAGATTAACTGAGAAAAGGTCTGTTGCATGGTTTACGTCTGTTCTTCCAACTACCAAAGAGTTTTTATTATCTGCAAAAATCTCGTTGACATCAAAATCTCCTTTTGTAATTTGCTGAACTTTCGAATTTTTAGGATCTAAAGAAAACAACTGTTTTGTTCCTCTAAAAGCTGCTGTGAAGTAAATTGCTTTAGAATCTCCACCCCAGAAAACATCTCCGGAAACACTTTCGTCCCAACTGCTTGTAAGATTTGAAGTTTTTCCTGATTTCCAATCCATCAATTTGATGTCATTTTTATCAGCCTCATATCCATCTCTTTCCATACTCTGCCAAACCAACGACTTTCCATCCGGACTGAATTTTGGATTTACATCATATCCTTTATTGGTTTCCGTTAAGTTCTTAGTAGCTCCAGAAGCCAGATCGTAAGCAAAGATATCCGTATTGGTACTTGTTGAATATTCTTTACCACTTTTCGGTTTTGTAACATATAAAAGTTGAGAAGAATCTGGGCTCCAGATAAAATCTTCAGCACCTCCAAAAGGTCTTTGAGGAGAATCCCAAGCTTTACCATCCAATAGATCTTTTGCAGCATCTACTTTATCAGAAGCATTTACTACAAAAACGTGATTGTATTTCCCTTCATTAAAATAATCCCAGTGTCTGTGGTTTAGGTCTGTATATACCTGAGCAGTAGTTTTTGGAGTATCGGCATACTTGTCTTTCCCCATTAATTTTTCCACTAAAACCTGCTTGCTGAAAGCTATTTTTTTCCCATCAGGAGAAATTACAATATTATCAGCTTCCCCGATCGTATAAAACTCAGTCCAGGTCTTCCCGCTGTCTTTAGAAAGATAGATATTATCTCCTTCCTGAGCGTAAATACCGTTCTTATCCCACTGAATAAGAGCTTTTTTACCAAAATCTATTTTAGAAGCTTGATTATTAAGAACGTTTAGAAAATAGTTCTCACTTTTTGTTTTTTCCGTTTTTAGATCTACCTGTCCCACTTTATAAATAAGCGAAGACTGATCTGGTGAAACAGCCTGTACTCCCACTTTTTTCAAAGTCCAAAGAATTTCAGGTGTCATTAGTTGTTGTGCATTCATTAAAAGCGGAGCTGCCAAAGCCAGCAGACTGTACTTAAGTTTCATATATTGATATTCATTTTTGTTACGGACCTATGAAATAGCATCATAATTTCAGTAAATCCCTATTTAATTCAAAGATGCCCAAAGTTAATGTTTATCTTAAAATTAAGCGAAAGAATTAACGTTTATGTTTAAAACAAAAAAATCCGCCAATAAAAAACTGACGGATATATATTTGATATGAATTTATTATTTTAATCCTTATCTGAGAACATAGAGTTCGCAAGAGAGGTAATAAAGGAAAGCAAGATACTAAAAATAAATGCCCACCAAAAACCTTTTACATGCATACTGTCAATAAAATAATCAGTCATTAAAATCATAATCGCATTAATTACCAAAGCGAAAAATCCTAATGTTATAATCGTAAGAGGAAACCCTAATATGCTTAATATTGGTTTAACGATGATATTAAGAACCCCTAAAACAATAGCAAAAATAATGGCCGTTGAAAAGCTTTCAAA
Organism: Chryseobacterium polytrichastri; assembly: GCF_900142445.1. GTDB lineage: Bacteria > Bacteroidota > Bacteroidia > Flavobacteriales > Weeksellaceae > Chryseobacterium > Chryseobacterium polytrichastri. The sequence goes on from NZ_FRAV01000007.1 coordinate 65,612, forward strand.
ATATACTCCCGGTAAAATTTTAGTTAGCAGAAATGCAACGATTGCTGTTATAAAAAGTCGAATGATCAAGTTCATAATAATTAATTTTTTAATGTTTATAGGTGCTACCGAGCAAAAGCCATTCGATTTAAAGTAAATAAATTGATAATAATTAATTCAATTTAAGAGAAAAATTCAATCAAATATCAATATCTCATTTACAAATTTCTGATTTCTACAAACTTAATTAAAAGTAGAAGCACGATAAATTAATTCTGTATCCATCACAATTGTTTGGTTTGGCGCTGAAATATCTTTTATTTTTTCTAGCATTAAGTCTGCTGCAGCTTCCCCCATTTTCACCAAAGGTTGCTGTACACTGGTGAGTTTCGGATGGACGATGGTAGCCAATTCGGTTCCTGAAAAACTTGCAACAGCCACTTGTTCGGGGATTTTTATTCCTTTCTCCAAAAGATAATTCATGGCCCCGATTGCCAATGTATCACTGAAAGCAAAAATACTGTCGAATTCAATTTTCCTGTCCAGTAAATGTTTTGCGGCATGCTCTCCGGCTTCGAACATCATTCCGTCCGTTTTTATGATCAACTCAGGATCAAATATATTATGTTTCTTTAAAATACGTTTATAGCCCATTTCTCTTTCAACCGCATTACGGATCGTAGACGGTCCCATGATATGGACGATTCTTTTTCTTCCTGTATTAATCAAGTGTTCAACCACCAAGGACGCTTTGATATTATCATCTACTACCACTTTTGAAACCTCCAATGTTTTACTCGGAATTCTGTCAAAAAAAACTAAAGGAATTCCCCTATCCATGATCTCTTTGTACACATCTTCATTATAGGTTTCATGACAGAGATTAATGATAATCCCATCTACATTAAACTCTTCTAAAAGCTGTAGGTTTTTTCTCTCAATTAAAGGGTTTTCGTCGGATTGTGTAATGATAACCCGATATCCCAAAGGGTACAAAATATTTTGAATTCCCTGCAACACTTTTGAAGAAAAAGGGGTGATCATTTCGGGAACTACAAGGCCAATATTCTTTGTCTGACCATACTTTAAACTTAATGCTGTGGTGTTGGGCCTATATCCTAATTTTTCGGCTGCTTCCAATACTCTTTTTTGAGTTTCGGCATTGATATTTTTGTCATTTAACAGCGCTCTCGATATCGTAGAGGTGGACAAGGATAAGAATTTGGATAAATCTTTAAGGGTAATTCTGCTCATCACGTGTCTTTTTTAGATATATTTTCATCAAAAATACATAAAAAATATGCAAATGGGAACGTTCCCAAAGTTTTGGGAACGTTCCCATAAAAAAAAATCAAATAAAAAACATTATCAATAACCAAATTAATATAAGTTTGAGAAATCGACTAATATTAAAAAAATATATAAAATTTTTCACATGAGTATACAAGCTTATCAATACGATTCCAAAAACATACAATCAGGTATTCTGCACATTGGGGTAGGGAATTTTCACAGAGCCCACCAACAGTTTTATACCAATGAATTATTGAAGTATGAAGACCAGCAGCATTGGGGAATCTGTGGTGTTTGTCTACTTCCTTCTGATGAAAAAATTGTAACCAATTTAAGGTCTCAACATCTTGACTATACTTTAACGATTTGTGGCAGAAACGGCAAAGATGAAATACACAATATCGGTTCTTTAACAGAATTAATTTGGGGTATAGAAGACCCAAAAGCGGTGATCAATAAAATTGCAAATCCAGCGATCAAAATCATCACCTTAACGATTACTGAAGGAGGATATAATTTGGATAAAGAAACGAATGCATTTAATTTAAATGATGAAAAAATTAAATATGATCTGGAAAATCCGAGCAGTCCAACAACTGTTTTCGGGTTTGTTGCAGAAGGACTTCGTAAAAGAAAAGAAGACGGAAACGGAAGCATTACCATTCTTTCTTGTGACAACCTTCAACACAACGGTAATACAGCAAAAAGAGCTTTTACCACTTTCATTGAAGCACAGGATAAAGAGTTGGCAGAATGGGTAAAAACCAACGTTACTTTCCCTAACAGTATGGTGGATAGAATTACGCCAGCCACCACTCCGGAAGACGTTATTAGATTGAATGAAAAAAGCGGAACTGAGGATAAAGCTCCTGTTTACTGTGAAGATTTTACGCAATGGGTGATTGAAGATCAATTTATCGCGGGAAGACCTGCTTGGGAAAAAGTTGGAGTAGAATTTACTCAGGATGTAACGGCTTTTGAAAATATGAAATTAAGCCTTTTGAATGCTTCCCATACCCTACTTTCCTACCCTTCTTTTTTAAAAGGATACCGAAAAGTAGATGAAGCTATGCAGGATCAGGACATTATCAAATTGGTCCGTAATTTTATGGATATTGATATTACCCCTTATGTTCCAGCTCCTGAAAATACTGATCTGGAAAAATACAAACAAACTTTGATAGAGCGATTTTCAAATCACAGTGTGAGCGATCAGGTAAGCAGATTGTGTTTTGACGGAGTTTCTAAATTCCCGGTTTACATTATGCCGAATCTCATCAAAATGATTAATGATGATAAAGACCTCATCCGTGTAGCTTTTCTATTTGCATCTTACAGACATTATCTAAAATATAAGGTGGATGATAAAGGACATTCTTATGAAGTTGCAGAACCTTGGATTACTGAAAATGATGAAAAACTTATTTCAAGTGACAACGCTATTGACTTCTTAGGTTTATCTGCTTTTAAAAGTATAGACTTAAAAGAATCAGAATCATTTATTCAAGTCTATGAAAGATTCGTGAGTGAAATTAAAAATCAGGGAGCTACTCAGGTATTAAAATCAATAATATAAAAAAACAAACACTTATGATAGTCAATTCAGATACCAAACCCCTTGATACAAAAACGAATACCAGTATATTCCCTTTTGCTATTATTACTTTCATCTACTTTATTGTCGGTTTTTTAACAACCGTCAATGAGCAGCTGCAGGCACCTTTGAAATTCACTTTCTTATCTCATGCAGGAAGTTTAAAGAATACTTTCACTACCTTAATCTCCTTTTTTTTCTTTTTAGGATATCTTCTGAACGGAACATTAGGAAGCAAATGGGTAAATGCTTTTGGATATAAAAACACCATTCTGAGAGGACTTTTATTTATGATCTCAGGACTTTTTATGTACTTATTCTCATCTTGGTTTGGTTTTAAATTTCCTGATCTTGACTTTAGTATTGCTGATGCTGTAATTCCTTTTGGATTTATCATTTTCGTTGTAGGATCTTATTTAATGGGAACTTCAGCAGCAATCATTCAGGTGGTAGTGAATCCTTATGCAGCTTCTTATCAGTTAAAAGGGACACAACCTGTACAGCGATTAAATATTTTAACAGCAATTAATTCCATAGGAACCACTTCTGCTCCTTTTTTTGTAACTGTTGTGATGTTCAGCGGAATTTCTATTGAAAACATAGAGATCAAACAATTATTACTGCCCCTTTCTGTTTTAATTGCCTGTATTTTAACGGTTATGCTCATCACCAGAAAACTGCACCTTCCGGATATTGAAAATACGAGAGCCGTGGCAGGAGAAAAACTGGAAAGAAGTATTTGGTCATTCAGACATTTTGCATTGGGCGTTGTGGCTATTTTCTTTTATGTGGGAACAGAAGTTGCAATTGGAGCTAATATCAATCTCCATGCTTTTGAATTAATGGAATCCGGGCATCCCATCACGTTCTTCGGAAAAACAGATATTATGATTGGTGGGATGGACCTAGGAATCCATGCTTTATTGTCCACTTTATATTGGGGAGGGTTTTTAGTTGGAAGATCTATTTCAAGTTTTCTGAGTCATATTTCTGCTAAAACACAATTGGCTACTACGACTATCCTTGCCACCATTCTTGCCATAGTATCCATGATCACTCAAAATCTTTGGTTTCTTGTTGCTATTGGCCTTTTACATTCCTCTATGTGGAGCTGTATCTATTCTCTTTCAATAAAAGGATGGAATAAATATACTTCAAAAGCATCCGGCGTATTTATCTCAGCGGTATTTGGCGGAGCTGTATTTACTCTTGTTCAAGGTGGGCTGGCAGATGCTTTAGGATCTTGGAGATGGACCTGGATATTAACTGTAGTTTGCGAATTACTGATGTTATCCTACGCTCTATTTGGATCAAAAATCAGAGAAAAAGACTTACTTAACTAACCCTTTAATTTTCAACAGTACATTCTATAATCCGGTATTTACTTATCGGATGTGGAATGCTACTTATCAAATAAAAACACACAACATCATGATCAGAACTAAATTATTGATAATGTTCAGCATTATTATTGGAAGCTCATTGCTTTATAGTCAAAAAATCCATTCTGCCCTACAACTTAGAAACAGTCATTTGTGGCGTGGTTTAGAAGTTTCTTCAGGCTTAGTTTATACAGGAGATATTCACATAGACGGTAAAAATTTCTATGGCGGATTTTGGACCGGAGGAAATGTAGATGGCTCTTACAAAGAATTCAACAATTATATTGGTTATAAAAATAAACATCTTACGGTAGAACTTTGGGACATTTATAATTTCTCACCCAATGCCACTTACAACAACAAAGAATTTTTCAATTATAATGCCAGCGAAACCGGCCGTTTCTGGGATTTGAGATCCTATTACACCATCAGTGATAAAATTCCTTTAACCTTAAGTGCCAACACTGTAATTTTCGGTAGAGACAGGAATAAAGACAACACCGAAAACAAATATTCGTCTTTTGTTTCTGCGGAATATCCAGTTTATAAAAAAGAAGATGAAAACCTGGAAGTCCGTACAAGAGTTGGCTATGGTTTCTCCCTCAATCATGCAGGAGAAGACAGTAATTTCTTTGCTAAAAAAGATGGTATTACTGAGGTGAGTTTAATTGTTTCCAAAACTTTCATCATTGCTGGCTATAAACTTCCTGTCGGAATCTGGGGAATGTGGAATCCTGTTGGGAATAATGCGTATCTGCAATTTTCTGTTCAGGCTTACTCATTTTAAAACCAATACAATTAGTTAAAAAACAGTTAATTAACATGCAACCTATTATTTATTGAAGTACTTTTATTGATGAAAAATTCAAATAATGAAAAATTACGTTGTCCTTTTTACCATCATCCTTTTCAATTTCTGTAATGCTCAGAATTATAAAATCTATTACAAATTATCGTATAAAAAAGACTCTACAGACAGTAAACTTAGCACTAAAAACATGGTGTTGGAAATCAATAAAAACAAATCATTTTTTTATTCTCCTTCAGATCTACAAACAGGAAGTAGAGAAACCTCAGCAGCCGTAAATACAGAAATCACTTACGATGGGGAACCTTTTGAATATATCTTGACTGTAAAAAATAATTCTTCAAAAGAAATCAGCAAAACAACTTCTATCGGGATGAATACCTATGAAATTAAAGATACTCCCATTCTTAACTGGAAAATAGAAAATGAGAAAAAGAAGATTGGCACTTATAACTGTCAGAAAGCTACTCTCAGCTTTTCCGGTCGCCAATGGGAAGCATGGTTTTCAACAGAAGTTGCCATTAATAACGGACCTTATATTTTCAGTGGATTGCCCGGTTTAATCATAAAAATTAATGAGACTAAAAATAATTTTGACTTTGAACTCACTGGCTTAGAAAAAATGAAACCTGAACAAAAGAATTTTTCATGGAATAGCAGATCTATAAAAACCACCAAAAAGCAATTGCAGAAACTAAAGCTAGATTATTACAGTGATCCTTTCAAAGAAATAAGAGCCGGCGAAGGAATGATGATTACCCGTGGGGACTCTGGTGAGCCCGTTCAAGCTAACCTTAAAGAATCTGTAAAACAGGAACAAGAAAAGCTCAAAAAAGAAAACAATCCTCTGGAGTTAGTTGATTTAGTGAAATATCCTTAATCGAATAAAAATACTTATTTTATCTTCATCATCGTAACCAATGAAGTTGCCACATGACTTTCTGAACCTCCATTTTCATCAACAACATAAATTTCTGTTCTGATGACGCTGATCTTTGCACCTCCTTTTATCACATAAGATTTTGAAACCAAAGCATCACCCATTGCAGGACGTAAATAATTAACTTTTAATTCCACCGTCACAACATAACAATCTTGTTCATAATGGCTCACCGCCGCATATCCTGAAGAAACATCCACCAAAGAAGCAATCATTGCCCCGTTGAACATTCCTGCTTTTCTGGTCATTAATTCCATTTTTGGAATTTTCATGGAAATGAAATCAGTATCAACTTCCAGTAATTCTGCTTTGTAGAATTTTAAGGTTTCTGAACGGTTGAAACTGTCAGTGATGAGTTGTTTTTTTTCGGGGGTCATTGATTATTATTTGAAGGGTAAATTTAAACACAAATGGCACAAATATTTCAAACAAATGACACAAATCTTAAAACAAAGTTTAAACTTAATAATCTTAATCGCTTAATATAAACTTAATGGTTAGATTTTTTAAACATTAAGAAAGGTTAGTTAAGTTTTGGCTAAAGCCAATTGAACGTATTTAAAATGAAAACGGGCTAAAGCCCGTTCCTATTGATATTGTTGAAAATAATGTTTGTGTTATTCGTGAAGAACATTCGTGTTATTTGTGTTTGAAACTTAGTTAAGCTCAACCTGAAAATCATCAGACAACAATAAAACTCCTTCTACTAAACTTTCCGGATGTGTTGTAAACCCTTTTAGCTTTGAAGTTTTTCCTTTTAATACTAAATCTAAAAGTTGTTTATCTGAAATCTTTTTCCCGAAAATATCGAAAGAGATTTTAAAGCCACAATTTTTAAAATCAGAACAGCCGACAGCGGTTTTTCCTTTGATTAAATTATGTTCTTTACACTTCGGACACTTAGTTTCTTCCCAAGTCTGAAGTTCTTTTTTTACCGCAGGTTCCCTCTTTTTCTTTTCAACTACTTTTTCTTCTTCCTGCAACATGATGACTTTTCCTTTTCCGTCTACCACTTTTTTGGTCAACTCCGTCACCATTTGGATCAATTCTTCTTTAAACTGATTGGCTTCATATTCACCACTTTCAATTTTGCGAAGTTTTAATTCCCATTCCCCCGTTAATTCAGGGCTTTTCAGTAATTCATCTTCAATCGTATCAATCAATTGAATTCCGGTCTGTGTAGCAATTAGATTTTTTCTTTTCTTTTCAATATACTGTCGTTTGAAAAGCGTTTCTATGATATTGGCTCGGGTGGATGGTCTTCCGATCCCGTTATTTTTTAAAAGTTCACGAAGTTCTTCGTCTTCCACCTGTTTTCCGGCAGTTTCCATTGCTCTCAGAAGCGTTGCTTCCGTGTAAGGCTTGGGTGGCGAAGTTTTACCCTGATGAATCATCGGATCATGGGGTCCGGTTTCTCCGGCAACGAATTCAGGAATCGTTTGTTCCTCTTCCTTATCTTTTTCTTTATCAGCAGGTTCTTCTTTGGCATCTTTTGCATAAACTGCTCTCCAACCCGGTTCAAGGATCTGTCTTCCACTTGTTTTAAACGGAATGGTTCCTACCTTACCTTCTACCAAGGTATTTGAAATTTTACATTCAGGATAAAATACAGAAATAAAACGTTTGGCAATCAGATCATACACCAATTTCTCTTCCCTGCTCAAGTTTTGAGAAGGCGTAACTTCCGTTGGAATAATCGCATGGTGATCCGTTACTTTTGCATCATCAAAAACTGCTTTCGATTTTGGAATTGGTGCTTCTAATAAAGGGGCAATCAGTTCCTGATAGAAATACATTTTTCGAAGAATCCCTTCAATTTTCGGATATAAACTTTCCGATAAATAGGTGGTATCAACACGTGGATAAGTCACATGTTTTTTCTCATAAAGACTTTGAATATATTTTAAAGTGCTGTCTGCAGAATAACCGTATTTCTTATTGGCTTCCACCTGAAGTCCGGTCAGGTCAAAAAGCCTTAGATTCTTTTCTTTTCCTTCTTTAATTTCAAAAGAAACGATCTCAAAAGGGTTTACTTTAAGATATTCCAATCCTTTTTCTGCGCGGTCTAATGTTTTTAAACGGTCAATCGCTGCGTTGAAAATAACGTCACGGTATTTGGTTTTCAGTTCCCAATATTCTTCGGTATTAAAAGCCTCGATTTCTTTCTGACGCTGAACCAACATCGCCAACGTGGGCGTCTGCACTCTTCCAATAGAAAGGACTACTTTATTTCCTCCAAATTTTTTAGTGAAAAGTCGGGTCGCGTTGATTCCCAATAACCAATCGCCAATCGCTCTTGCATTTCCTGCGAGATAGAGATTTTTGTAATCTTCGGCTGGTTTTAGGTTTTGAAAACCTTCTTTAATGGCTTCTTCGGTAAGAGAAGAAATCCATAAACGCTGAATGGGTTTGTTGCATTTTGCTTTCTGCAATACCCAACGCTGAATGAGTTCTCCCTCCTGCCCGGCATCCCCACAGTTAATCACCTCATCACACTCTTCCACCAATCTCTCAATCACTTTAAACTGATTTTCAACGCCTTTATTGGGAATTAGTTTGATCCCAAAATTATTTGGTATAATGGGCAGTAAAAACAAATTCCAGGATTTATATTGAGGACCGTAGTCGTGAGGTTCTTTCAGGGTGCAAAGATGTCCGAACGTCCATGTTACACAATAGCCGTTCCCTTCCATATACCCTTGTTTAGGCGTGGTTGCGCCCAATACTTTGGCGATATCTCTGGCAACACTGGGTTTTTCGGCAATACAAAGTTTCATGAATTTCGGGGATTATTGAAAGGGTTGCAAAAATCGGGATTTTTTTTGGATATTAAGTAATCTTGTAGTGTAAGAATTATACATTGCTGATAATTATTAATGATATAGAGCTGATGGTAATCCTATTTAATTCACTTAAGTTACCTCTCCAAAATACATTAAAGAGTCTGCCTTATAATCTAAAAAATAGTAACAAACATTTTGATCATATATCTATTTCAATTGGTTTGTTTTTATTTTACTCGAATGGCTCAAAAATATCACGCATATATTCAATTATAGAATTGTAATCAATAATTCCTGAATTTCTATAATCTGGTTCGTGAGTTTTTAATTCATTATAAATAGTTTTTCCATTAGAATCATCTAATAAAAATATTCTTGAAACTCCTCCATCTAATTGAAAGTATTCTAATTTCCAATAAGAATGACTCTTATCAAATAATCTAGCAATAGAATAACTTGGTAGATTATCTATTTCAATTTTGGAGGCTATTTCTAATACTTGAAGAACTGACATTCTGAAATATTTTTCTATATTAACATTAGAAATTTCATTTCCAGATTTATCATATACATACCAATTTCCTACGGGTATATTATCCGAATAAGTTTTTATTTTCTTTAACTCTCCTGTATCATAAAATACATAACTATATTTTACATCAATATTAATAGAGCGATTTTTATAATTATCCCAATCTTTATGTATTAGTATTACATTATTTTCATTTCTATAAATTTCCTCAAGAGAATAAAGTCTTGAATTTTCAATAAACATTCTCCGAACAAGTCCTTTAGAATCATATTCTTCAAAAGAATAATTTGAATCATTTATGCTATTTTTTGTAACCCTATTTAGTTTAATATTTATTCCTGATGGGCTTTTAATATTTATAGAATCCTTTTTTGTAAATTGATTATTTATTTGTTCTAAATTCGGAATTTCTATATTTCGAATGTTACGATTGGGGATTATCATTCTACTTTTCTTTATACTATTTTTAGAATCCTTTATTTTTTGTGCACAACAAGTCATTTCATTAATAAAAAGACACATAAAAATTAATATCCATTTTTCCATTTTAAATCTATCTATTGTAGAAATTTTTATTTAAAATATTCAAGTTCTCTTTCTATTATTGCTGTAATAGGGCCATCCTGGCCATTCATATAAACCTTACATTTATACCAATTATTATATTCATCATACTCATATTTGTAGTAAGTATGCTCTGGAAGTTCATACATGAAGCCTCGCAACTTTTGATTTGGAAACTCTGGAACATATTGTTTGTGAATTATATTTCCAAACTCATCATAATACATGATGGTTTTCTTTGTAACATATACTTTACTTCTTAAGGAAGATGTAAAATAGATTTCATTTTTTGAGATATAGTTTTTATTGGAATCGTATGTATATGTCTCACTTTGAACTTCTTCTTCGCAGCCATAAAGAGTCATTTTTACAATACGATCTTGGTTATCATATTCATATGAAAAATGTAAATCAGGACAATAAGAACTTTCCGTATCTACTGCATTAAAAGGCATTTCTTTACCAGAAATTCCTGGTTTAATATTTTGTTTGATAAGGTTTCCTTTATTATTGTAAATAAATTCAGTTTTTCTAATTAAATCCTTTTCGTTTAAGGTAAACTTATCAGAATCTGAGACTAAATAAAACTTTTCTTGCTTTATTCTTTTATGCTGATCTAACAAATATACGTATCCAAAGACCTGTTTATTGTCGTTCTGGTATATATTATTCTTATAAACATAATTTTGTTTAACCAATTGATAGTCATTATAAATTGAGTATTTAGGATATTTTACAACTTTAATATTCTTCTTTTGTTGTAAATCTTTATCGTCATATTCATGGAAAATAGCATACCTTTCTGATAGAGGCTTTTTTGTCATATCCATCCAATTCTCGTATCTGGGAATCTGTTTTATTATTCTTCCTTTATTGTCAAAGGAAATAAAAATTGCGCCTCCGATATTTCTGCTGAAATACATTACTTCTTCTTTAGCTTTTTGAAGATCTTGAACATTACCCAAAGAATCAGAAATATAAGTATAATACCAATATGCAGATTTCACAGGACCATGCAGATTAATATTTTCAGATCTACTCTGCTTTGAATTCATTAACATATCATCGGTTAAATTTTGCCCTAAGTACAGAGAAAAACAAGATAGTTGAAATAATATATTTAAAAAAAAATTCATGTAAAAGCTTTATTCAAGTGATAAATATAAAAAAAGCTCCCTTAAAAAAGAGAGCCCTCAACAATATTAATGAATCTAACTTCATTATTTTTTATTCACTTCTGCAATCGCATCGTTAATTCCACCACCTGCTACTTCAAAGAAAGACGGTCCTGCCAACAGGTATACTTTTTCTAATTTCTTGGTATTTGAAAGTTTGTGTTCTTTTAAATAAGTTTCAGAACGGTTAGCCAATACAATCCCTTTGACTACATTTCCGGCTACTAATGCGGTTGGAGAATCAATTCCAGCATCTTTCAGGTCGCTGGCAAATGCGAAATTGGTTACGCCTAATCTCATCGCTTCACGAGCGGCCACTTCACCTACGGAAGTCATCAGTTCGGGAGTGAATTTATTTCGGTCACCCAAGCCAATCAACAATAGTTTTTTTGCTGACATAGAACCTGTAGGAGACGTAATTAAAATGGTTTCTAATGAATGTCCCTGAAACTGTCCCGACTGTCTGATCTTGGTGAACTCACCTTTTAATGCGTCATCTAAATGGACTAACCCATTCAAGCTGGCAGGCAAAGCCTGAGCGTTGTGAATGTCATTTTCTGTATATTCAAAAACACAGGCAACCTGCAGTTGAGCATCTGCGGAAGACGGTCCCTGCACCAATCCGATCATTGAAATTCCGTCAACGGAGCCCCAGTTTTTTGATGTTCCGACAGGTGTTTTATTTTGAGCACTTAATGTCAATGATAATAAAGCTACTGCAAATGATAAAATGAAATTTTTCATGATTTTAATTTTTAGCATTAATTATTTTTGAGTGTCATTTTTAATAGAACATTTAGGTCATTAAAAATTTAACCACAAAAGATTTTAACACTTAAGTTATTTTTAAGTTAAAAGCATTCTGTTGAGAAGATCACTAAAGCTTTCTGAAAATCTTCGATTTCAATTCTTATGTGAGTTTTATATTCTCCATTTGTTTACCTCAGATTACATCGTCATTGGAACTTCCATTAATAGAATCTCCGTATTTTCTGCTGTTGCTTTAATATTCAAATCTGAAATATCCCAAACTCCAAAACCGTCTCTCGTTTCTAACGGCTGACCTTCAATCTCCGCACTTCCTTTTAAAATAAAGGCATAGACTCCATTTCCTTTTTTCTTGATCTGATAGTTGGTTTCAATTGTATTGTCAAAATTTCCTAAGTGAAACCAAGCATCCTGATGAATCCAAACGCCTTCGTCATCAGCATTTGGAGATAATATTTGCTTAAATCTATTTTTACTTTTTGTTTTATCTAATGTAATCTGATCATATCTCGGCGTTACATTTCTCTTATTTGGATAGACCCAAATTTGAAGAAATTTAACCAAGCTATCTGCATTTTTATTGAATTCACTGTGCATGATTCCTGTTCCGGCACTCATCACCTGGATATCTCCACTTTTGATAATAGCAGAATTTCCCATGTTGTCTTTATGCTCCAAATCTCCTTCCAACGGAATGCTGATAATTTCCATATTGTCATGGGGATGTGTTCCAAAACCTCTTCCAGCCTCCACTTTATCATCATTAAGGACTCTCAATACTCCGAAATGCATTCTTTCCGGATTGTGATAATTGGCAAAGCTAAAAGTATGATTACTTACCAACCATCCATGATCTGCCTTTCCTCGTGAATCTGCTTTATGAATGACTGAATTATCTTTAATTTTTGACTCGGGATTGGGTAAATGATTGTATCCGATTGGTTCTAATGGCTCGATCTCATCAATCTCATTTTTCATTGTGTTTCCCAATGAAGCTGATGCCACAAACATTCCTGTTCCTAATAATCCTTTCTTTAAAAAATCTTTTCTGTCCATATCTATTCGTTATTTGTTCGTTATTGATAGGACAAATTTAGGGAGATGGAAAATGCTGGGCATTTAACTAGTTTAATAAATTTCTTTTTTTAAGTATTTTTATGTGATTATATTCTTTGTTGGAATACGCAAAGGCGCAAGGGTATTATTTATAAATCATAGATAAGGCGCAAGGATTTTATCTGCGATAAAATTAATTATGGATAATTTGTTGAAAATATTTGATTTTCTTGCGCCTCAAAAACGTTTTTAATTGTGAATTTTTGCGTCTTTGCATATTCCAACCAATTAAATTTCTTTTGTCTTGAAATCGAAGATTCGACGTAGTCAAACAAAAGAAAGAAAAGCTCAAGACTTGGAAACTTTCGCTAAAAAATAATTAAGTTTTGGCTAAAGCCAATATTATGGAATGTATACTTTTTAAACGGGCTGAAGCCCGTTTCTATTGACCGAAAATTTGTAATTATTTATGACAATAATTATAATATTTAAGGATAAAAAATCTGCATCATCTGTAAAATCAGCAAGACAAAACCATTTCTATTTTGAAGCTAATCTTTTCCGGATTGTGCTTACAAATTCTTTTGAAACCCCAAGATAAGAGGCAATATAATACTGCGGAACTCTTTGTGGGATTGTAGGATATACTTTTACAAATTCTAAATATCGGTCTGATGCAGTTTTTGAAATGGTATTCACCAAACGGTTTTGAAGCGTTGATAAATTCCGCTGTACCAACATTCTGAACACTCTTTCAAATTTTGGATATTCTTTTAATAATTTTTCTTTGGCAGTGGGAGTCAGCATATAAATCTCTGAGTCTTCCAGTGTTTCGATATAGAATTTGGATGGTTTCTGTTCCTGAAATGAAGCAATGTCACTCGTCCACCAATCTTCAATGGCAAATAAAATAGTGACTTCGAAACCATTATCATCAAGGTAAAATACCCTCACACAACCTTTTTGGATATAGCCTTCAAACTGGCAAATTTCTCCTTCTCTTAATAAAACAGTTTTCTTTGGAACAGTCTCGCAAGTGAGTAAATCTGTGAAAAATTTTTCTTCATCTTGACTAAGAGTAATGAATCGTGTTACGTTTTTGATGATATTTTCAAACATATAATAAGTTTACGGCTGCAAATTAGGGAAAAGCGCGTAAACTTCATTCTTTAATAATCCGCTTCCTCCGCCATAATGGTCGATTACCTTTACATCCTGATCTAAATTTTCACAAAAAACTTTGATATCTTTTTCAAATTGTTCCTCTAACCCTGAACTTAACAGTACAATATCAACCTGATTTTCTTTGAGATAATTGTAACAAATGTTTTCATCACTTTGAATTTCCGCTTTCCAGCCTTCATTATTTTCTATGATTCTTTTTAAAGTATCCAGTATTTCCTGATTTTTCCCGATCACTAGGAATTGTAGTGTTTTCATTATGTCTTTTATTTTAGTTATTCCTTTTATCTTCTCAATTTATTCCCACAAGTTTGTCATCCTGAAAGGATCTAAACACAAATCTTTTCATGCAATTTTCTAATACTAAGTTTAGATCCCTCTGGGATGACAAACTTTGTGGATGATTGTTAAGTGATCAAAATTTTAAACAAGTTTATTTTTAAAAATGCTTAGTTCCCGTAATTTTCAATTCATTTAAATCTAATTGAGATTCTGCTTTTCGAATTTCGTCATCACTGAAAACCTTCTCTCTTTTCATGGTAAACAATTCCTTTCTCTGCATTGCAAAAATATCAAGCATAATCTGATGGTACTCTTTCAAATCATTTTGTCTGTTGGAACACATTTCCAATGAACTTAAGTGTCCTTTATGTAATTTGATATCGTTTTGTAAACTGTCTTTGAAATTTTCAACCAAACTATTGCTCGTTACGCTCTTCTCATATCTTTCATTCAACCTTTCAACTGCCAGACTATCCAATCTTATCTGAATTCCAGCCTGTTGCTCATGCGAAGGTAAAATATCATCAATTTCTCCGATTTTGGTTAATTTAATAATCAAAGGAAGCGTTAAACCCTGAAAAACCAAGGTCACAAAAATAACAATAAACGTAATGAAGATTATTAAATTTCTCATCGGAAATTCGATCTGATCATTCATCATCACCGGAATCGACAAAGCCGTTGCCAATGAAACCACGCCACGCATTCCTGCCCAACCGATAATCAATGGATTTTTCCATCCCGGACTTGGATCTCTTCGTACTTTTTTACTCAACCATCTCGGAATATGTGCCACCGGATAGATCCATAATAAACGGACTACAATCACAATTAAACTTATGATTAACCCATATTTGATTCCTTCCATTAAAGAAGTCTCCCCAAAGCCATTAATTATATCTGGAAGTTCAAGCCCGATTAATACAAAAACTAATGCATTCATCACAAAAATCAACGTATTCCAAACGCCTGTCATATTGATTCTCGTAGTTCCTGTTTTAAAAATTTCATGGGAACGGAAAGACATGAATAATCCGCCGCTTACAACCGCCATTACTCCCGAAAAATGAAAATGTTCAGCACTCAGAAATAAAATATAAGGGGTCATCACAGTTAATGCCGCATCTATCGCCGGAGTTGTTGGTAAAAACCTGTGAATGGCGTAGAAAATGTGAGCCCCTACAATTCCTACTACAATTCCCATTCCTGCAACGAGAAAAAATTTCCCCGTCGCTTCCTGCATTGAAAAAGCTCCTGTCGTCACCGCTACTAAAGCAAATCGGAAAACAATTAATGATGATGCATCGTTGATCAAACTTTCTCCTTCCAACATCGCAAGGGTTCTCTTTGGCACTTTTAATCCTTTTAAAACTGTTGTTGCAGCAACCGCATCAGGTGGTGAAACAATTCCGCCCAACAAAAATCCTAATGCCAACGTAAACCCCGGAATTAAAGATTGAGAAGCAAAAGCCACAACAATTGAGGTCAGAAACACCAAACCGAAAGCCATTAATGAAATTGTTCTTTTCCATTTCCAGAAATCATTCCAAGACGTGTACCAAGCTGCTTCGTATAAAAGTGGGGGCAAAAAAATCAGGAAAATAATCTCCGGATCCAATTTTAAAATCGGAACTCCGGGAATAAAACTAATCCCCAATCCCGCCAATACCAAAAATATGGGATACGCAATTTTGATACGCTGTGCCAGCATAACGAGGAGCATGACGAGTAATAAAAGTCCGAGTATTAGTAGTAAATCTTCGTGCATAGTTTTTTTGTTTAAACTTCTTTTGTCTTGAAATCAAAGATTCGACGCAGTCAAACAAAAGAAGCAAAAGTTCAAGACTTGGAAACTGAATGCTAAAAATTAAAACTTAATCCTAAAATCCCCAAAACTTGTGCAAATTTACTATTTGTTCTTCGATTCAAAATTTGTCTCGCGCTTCGAACAGTGGGAATTTTTTAACGGATTAATTTTTAATTTTCTTAACGCTTCAGCTTCCTATGTCGGTTTAAATTTATAGCTTATTTTAAGTTTTGGCTAAAGCCAAATTGATTTTTGCTATTTAGTTAAACGGGTTAAAACCCGTTTCTATTGATTACAATCTCATGTTTATTTGTGAAAAACATTCGTATCAATTCATGTTTAAATAACTCTATTTAAAAATCAACGTATTCGCTAGTTCCATTTCTTCTTCGTTAATGGAATGACCAAAGTTAGCATATACTTTTTCGGTAACATCGGCATTCATTTCTCTTAAAATATTGGCTGTAGCATACACTCTTTCAACAGGAACATGGAAATCCGGATTGCTCGTTCCCAAGAAAATTGGAGTTTGAGCAAAATCTCCTTTGTAGTTTTCACGATTGATTTTATCACCGATCACACCACCAATAATCGCTACTGCTCCACCGAATTTCTGTGCATTTCGGGCTAAAAACTCCAATGTAAGACAGGCGCCTTGAGAAAATCCAAAAAAGTAAATATTATCCGTTTTAATTCCTGCTTCTAAAGCCATTTTTACTGTCTTCCCAATCATTTCAATGGCTGATGAAAGCCATGGTTCGTTTTGTTCTACAGGAGCGATAAATGAAAGAGGATACCAACTTCCATTCGTTGCCTGTGGTG
Source organism: Chryseobacterium polytrichastri (assembly GCF_900142445.1). GTDB lineage: Bacteria > Bacteroidota > Bacteroidia > Flavobacteriales > Weeksellaceae > Chryseobacterium > Chryseobacterium polytrichastri. The sequence continues at coordinate 82,579 of NZ_FRAV01000007.1, forward strand.
CTAATATTGCATACTCTTCAACATTTAAATGTTGTGATAAGCTTAAAATATCCTGCGCACTTCCCCCTCGACCGTGAATCATAATTAAAGCTTTTTCGGCTTGGTCTGGAGGTTTTCCTGCTGTTTTTATATCTAAAATGTGACTCATTATTTTATCTGTATTTTTCTGTTGGATAATTAATTTTTGGGAAGAACGTCAATCAAATGTTCTCTTTTTTCTTCAAACTGTTCCGGAAGCATTACATCTTCTCCCAGAGATGCTAGCTCTTCATCAATATCGAATCCCGGACCTGAAGTTGCAATTTCAAATAACACACCTCCCGGTTCTTTAAAATATACGGAAGTGAAGTACTTTCGGTCTTTCACTTCGGTATGCTTCAAGCCGAATTTGTTTAATTTGTCAATCATTTCAAGCTGAGATTGTGCATCGGGCGTCGCAAACGCAACGTGATGAACGGTTCCTCTTCCAGCCAACCCTTTCAAAGCATTTGGAGTACAAACCAAATCAACATATTTTCCCGGCTGATCATCTGTTCCAAATCGAAATCTGTCTGAACTTTCAGCGATTAATTTGTGATCCATTTGGGTTGTCAACAACGCTGCCGTTCTTTCATATGCATCTAACCAGATTTCTACGTGATGGATTCCTTTGATGGCATAATCTTTCGGGATAAATCCGTTATAGTAGCCTTTTCGGTCATCTTTATCATTAAAAACCAATTCTAATCCCAATCCGTCAAAATCCTCAAGATAAATGAAAGCTTCACCAGAAAACCTTTGCTGTGGCTGTTTGTAGGGAATATTAAATTGATCAAGGCGATTCAACCAATAGTCCAGTCCATCCATTGAGATTGAAAAAGCCGTTGTATTCAACATTCCTTTTCCATGTCTTCCATTCACCAACCCTTTTCTATAAGGGAAAGTGGTCATAATAGTTCCCGGAGTTCCAAATTCGTCCCCGAAATAGAAATGATAAACATCAGAATAATCAAAGTTGACCGTCTTTTTTACTAATCGAAGTCCTAAAACTCCGGTGTAAAAATCTATGTTTTCCTGTGCATCGCCTGTTATGGCTGTAACGTGGTGAAGTCCTGTTATAAGTGGCATTGTTTTTTTGTTATTTTTTGATGGTTTCTAGTTGATGGATTCTAATGCAAAGACGCAAGATTTTTATTTTATCGTGCATATTTTTCGTTCACACAGCTATTTGAATGCCTTGATTTCCGGTTTCAGTCAGCAATGTCATGTCTGGTTTATAATTCTGAATGAAGTAGATCAAAATGAAGAATCTCTATTAATTATAATGAAATTTATCCTATTTATAGAGATTCTTCCTTCGTCAGAATGACAAATTAGATGTTATAATATTCCGTTAAAACTTTGATTTTGTAAATTTATTTTTACAATTCTTCTTTCAACCAAACGTCATTATATTCTTCCGGGTTGCGTTTGAATTGCGCGTGAACGTACGGACACAGCGGTACAATTTTCAAGTCATTCTCTCTTGCGTAGGAAACCAGTTTTTCTAATAATATTTTCGCAAAACCTTTTCCGGCGTATTCTTCATTAACTTCTGTATGATACACTGTTAATTTTTTTCCGATTACCGAGATATCCATTTTCCCGGCTTTGTTATCGTCTGAGAACAATTGAATTTCTCCTCTTACATTTCCTAAAACTACTTCTGTTCTTTCCATTGTATTATTTTTTTGCTTGTTGCTTGTTGCTTGTTGCTTGTTGCTTGTTGCTTGTTGCTTGTTGCTTGTTGCTTGTTGCTTGTTGCTAAGATATACCGTTTACTAAAATTGAGTAATGACCTATGATAACTTCGGTAAAGCTTCTGCTATTTTATTACGTAATCCTTCGTGTTGCTTTGGAAGTTTTAAGTTGGTTCCCAATTCATTTAAAGGTTCATCAACGGTGAATCCAGGATTATCGGTTGCTATTTCGAATAAAACGCCACCCGGTTCACGGAAGTATAATGAATAGAAATAATCTCTGTCGATTTTTGGAGTGATGCTTAATCCTGCAGACATTACTTTTTCGCGGTATTCCATTAAAACATTATCATCCTTCACTCTGAAAGCGATGTGATGATTGGTTCCCGCAGCGTTTCTTCCCGCTACAATTTTATCATTTTCAATAATATCAATTAAATTTGCCGTTTCTATTGAATCTGTTGCGAAACGGTATCTTTCACCTTCCTGTTTTTGAAGATCGTAGCCTAAAATATCTGTCAGCACTTTGATCGTTGGATCTGCTTTTTTCAATGTCAATGTTACATTATGGAAACCTTTCAATGCATTTTCATCTTTAATATCATCGGTTGTCCAAACTTTTCTGTCATCCGGAGTTGATGATTCGATGAACTGTAATTGTAATCCGTCCGGATCTTTAAAAGAAATCATTTTCTCACCAAAAATCTCTCCCTCTTCAACATTTACATTGAGCTGTTGAAAACGGTTCTTCCAAAATTCCAGACTTCCTTTTGGAACCGAATATCCAATATGCGTTGCCAATCCGCTTCCGTTTGTTCCTTTTCCAATTCCTTCCCAAGGAAAGAAAGTTAGAATTGTTCCCGGCGTTCCGGTTTCGTTTCCAAAGTAAAAGTGATATGTTCCCGGATCATCAAAGTTGACGGTTTTCTTTACCAATCTCAGTCCCAAAACCTGCGTGTAAAAATCTAAATTCCTTTTGGCATTGTCAGCAATTGCTGTGATATGGTGCAGTCCTAAAATTCTATTTTCCATTTTTTCTATTTGTTTAATTTTGATATGACAAATTTAGGCTGACGAAAAATGCTGCACATTTAACTAGTTTAATAAATGATGGGAATTTTATTTATTTGAATGAAAAGAAAAAGCCCTTTTAAATGTAGTATTTAAAAGGGCTGGTATTACTCAATAAATTTATAACTGTAATTCATTACTAAGAATAAGCTGAACGTCATTTTCTTTTAATAAAGTGCCGTTTCCTACCCTCATTGAATCTAATTTAAATGATAAAAAGTAAGTATTACTTGGTTTAAACCAAAGATATATATGTGAATCTGTTCCTACATACTGCCCAGCAGTAATCGTCGTAGATGCGTTAACATGGGTTTTATCATAAATCAAATTTCCAATTGGCTCATAACAATATCCGACCCAGATGACATCAATAATATCCGATCCAGAATAATCATATCCCATAGCTTTAAGATGATACATGGAACGATCTGTATTTGCTTTGTAAGGTAATTTTATATGACAAATTTTATTTGCATTAGGATCAAGATCAGTTGTGAAAAATTTTAAAATTCCTTCTCTAGTACTTGCCACATCTTCAGGCTTTACAAATTCCGGATTATCCACATGGACGTAACTATCCAAAACATCTTCAAATTGTTTCTCCGTAGGCCTTTTCCCTGCCATGAAGAATTCTTTTAACTCTGCAATAATTCTTTTAGGCATGATTTACTACCTTTTTAAGATTTTCAATTTCCTTATTCTGAGAAATCAGATAAAGAGTGAGTTCTTCTATTTTCTGAAGAAGTTTAATTTGAAAATTTCCAATTTCTACTCCATTTTCAGTCATTTCCTTAGCTGAAGGAATTTCAGGAAGGTGATTCTTTTCAGAGATGAATTTTTCTACATCCTGAATGGATTTCAGATTATAGTCTGCTGCAAAAACAAAGTCTGCCGTTGGCGTATTGGAAACCACAAAGTTTTTGGCTTCTACTTTTCCTTGAAAGGCAGCGTTACCATTAGGGGTAAATCTCGCAATTTCTTTTTGATTAATTCTTAATGCCAGTGCTTCTATTGCTTGCCCCCCACTTCTAACCACTCCTACATCAGCGGTATCATTATACCATGTGAAACGAACCATTGAATTCATTGTACCAGGCATATTAATTGTGTCTAAAAACTTAATCGTTTTAGGTTCTCCCGGAAAATGTACATCAAATGCTCCCTCAGGTACAGTAACCCCAATTCCTACGTTTCCTCCTTTAGGATTTAAAGATAAATCATAAAATACATTAGCTACATCAGAATTTTGAGGCTGTATCCATCCGTAAGAAGGTCCTATATTCATCCCAAAATCTAAAACTTCACCCAACCCTTTATCACTGGATTGAAGTCTTAATAATGCCTTAGAGTTTGTTCCATCAGTAGGTACACCATCATTATATCCTTGCCTCCCTCTTACTGTTAAAGGCTGTGTAGAGTTTGATGCATTTGCTCCAATCGCTACATTTCCATTACCTGCAATATTCATTCTGGTCATCTTACTTGTGACAAAATTTATTGCTCCGTATGTATCACTTAATCCGTTATTAATGATATTAAAATCACTATAAGAGCCATACATAAAGCCAGTGCCGGAATATCCTGAATTAAGCTCCAGATCTGCACTGCTATGATATTTTAGTCTAATTTTAGTACTTCCACCAGCTGCTTCATTTCTATCAAATAAGGCCGCTACGCTATTTACATTTCCTAAATTTTCATTTTCTTTTACATGAATTTTTGCCTCTGGAGAAGCAGTACCTACGCCTAGTTTTGCATCTTTAGTAACCTTTAAACCCACCTTTGCGGAATCTGATGAGGACTGATCTCCAACGAGTAAGCTCCAATCATTTGTCATTGGCTGTAATCTAATAGATGAGGAATCATTCCCTTTATTATTAAGAGCATTCCATGCATTATTTTTATTGATTGACCGTACTTTGATAACAAGAGACATAATCTCATTTGTAACTCCAAGTATTCTGGTAGCTCTGATACGGAATTTACGAGAATAGCCATTAACATCAATCGTAAAACCATTTGCATTTGGATCCCCTACATAATTGTTTTTATTAACCGTTCCACATTCTCTCCATATATTCGGATTTGAGTGCGAAACTGATGCGATATGAGTTGCTGCTGATGCGATATTCCCTCTGGTATATGCTATCGAAACTTCATAAAATCCACTTGCATTAACCATTTCCGGGAAAAATTCTAAAAATTCTACGTAGTCTCCAACTTGATAATCTGGCGGAAAATTAAGATAAGTTGTATACTCAGATGATGCATCTACATGTACGTAGCTATCTATTAGGTCCCCAAACTGATTTTCTGTAGGCCTTTTCCCTACTTTAAAATATTCTTTTAATTGTGTAATTGTTCTTTTTGCCATGATTTAATTGTGTTTTACAGTATCAATTTCTTTTTTAAGAGAAATAATATACAAGGTTAGTTCTTCAATTTTTTGGAGTAATTTCATTTGAAAATCCCCGATTTTCACCCCATCATTCATCATAGTTTCACCTGATGGAATTTCTGGAAGATGTTTATTTTCTTTGATATACGATTCTAATTCCGCTAAATCTGGCATTTGATAATCTGGCCTGATTGATGAATAATTATCGTAATATTTTTGGAAAACATAATCTGCGGGTACATTTGTATCAATAATTATATCTTCCGCATGAATTTTTCCTTTTACTGTAAGTTTTTGATCAGGATTTTTTGTGCCGATTCCCACGTTTCCTGTTATAGCTTGAACTCTAATTCTTTCGATATTATTAGTTCCTATGGTTAAAGGATTATCTGAAAGCGTTTTAATAACCCCTAATCCTTGTCCATCTCTTGCAAATGACATTTCAAGTACATTGCTTCCCAATTGATTAATATTAAAACCAGCTATATTTGAAGGAGTAATAGTATCATTTAGAATTTTTGATGTTATAAAACCATTTACTTCAAGCTTAGATTGAGGATTATCTACCCCAATTCCTACATTCCCTGCATTTTTATTTAATATTATATTATTCCCTAAAGAATTAATATGTAATGGCGATCCTGCATGGCTTTGAATCCAGGTATATTGTGAGTGGGTGCCAAATCTTATATTCGGAAAATCTATATTGCCGATGATGAAGTCTCCCAATTGATCAGGAGTAGAATATGTGGAATTAATCTGCAATTTTGCTTGCGGCAATGTTGTACCAATACCCACATTTTCATTGTAATATACATAATGTTTTTTCTGTCCTACGAGAGGATTAGAATAAACACCTGATAAAGTAGCATTATTAATGGCTAATGCTCCTCCATAAGTGTGTTGTTTTATTCTTACCTCATATGGATTTCCAGACCAATGTGTATGGTAAATCGTTAATTTGTATTGATTAAGTGTAGTATCCCAAATAATTCCGCCAATATAGATATTGTCCACTATAGGACCAGCCGCCTCTACTATCCTTGAAAGAGGTTGATACCAAATAGCATTATCTGGATTTGCCCCTATATCAAATTGTTTTCTTATAACTCCAACGCTATTACTAAAGTTATATGATCCTACTATTTCAACTTCAATATGTCCACCAACATAATCGTTTCCGAGTAAAATATCTACCGCCATATCAGTTTGCTGATGGGGGAAATCTATATGAAAACTTTTCTCTTTATAATTAGGTGAAAATATATTTGGGTCATCTAAATGTGCATAGCTATCAATAAGATCTCCAAACTGATTTTCTGTAGGTCTTTTTGCTGCTTTGAAATATTCTTTTAATTGTATGATTGCTCTTTTTGCCATGATTTAGTTTAATTTCATACTATCCATTTCCTTTTTAAGAGAAATGATATACAGGGTTAACTCTTCAATTTTTTGGAGTAATTTTATTTGAAAATCTCCAACAGCAAGTCCTTTTTCTGTCATTTCTTTTGCTGAAGGAATTTCAGGAAGATGATTCTTTTCAGAAATAAACTTGTCCAAATCATGAATTCCTCTTAAATTATAATCCGGTGCAAAAACAAAATCTGCAGTAGGTGTTTGTGTAATCACCACATCTTTTGCTTCAAGTTTACCATACAATGCCATATTTCCTTTATCAGATAACATCAACTTTACTCCGTAGTCTCCATTATCAGAATAACTCCAGAATTGTAAGCCGTTTCCATAACCACCTGTCATATTGTACATTGCCCATCTGTTTGCAGTACCTGGCGTTGTTTTACTAGCATTTTCTAAAAAAAGAGCCCCCCCTTCGTTACTGCTTACTTGTGATAGCACTACCCCTTTTACGTCTAGTTTTTGCTTAGGAGAATCAGTACCTATACCTACATTACCGTTAGGATTAATTCTCATCAGTTCAAACATATCTACAGGATAATCAAAAGCAGTCTGCTGATAATTAGAAGCTAGAAATTTAACACCTTCACCTCCTGTAATTATAGCGGTATTATAATTAGGAAAAGCACCATTGGTTGATAGCCATTTTAAGGCCCCGTAAGGATTCGCCCTAACCCCATAACTCATATAAGTTTCTGCACTGCTTCTTAATGATCCCCAGTTATTCAATGAACCATCTTCATAGCGAATGGCAAATGCGTTGACCCCTTGTGTACCATCACCACTACCAGCGAAAACAGTCCCTCTAACATCTAGTTTACTCTTGGGTTCATTTGTTCCAATTCCGACATCTCCATTTGTATTTACTTTTAAAGCTACTTTAGCACTTTCATTTGTATGCAGACTTCCTACCCAAAGGTTCCACTCATTGCTCATCGGCTGAAGAGGAACAGAGGCAGTATTACTACCTCTGTTATCTATTGCTAACCATGAGCTGTTTTTATTAATAGAACGTACTTTTATTACAACTGACATCGCTTCATTTGTAGCTCCAAGTACTTTTATAGCTCGTATACGAAACCTGCGAGCAGAACCATTTACGTCAATAGTAAAAGCAACTGCGCCTGAGTCATCTACATAATTATTTTTATTGATTGCCCCACATTCTCTCCATGCATTTGGGTTTGCATGGGAAGTTGCTGCAAGATGGGTAGCTGCTGAAGCTATATTATTTCTTGTATAAGCTATTGAAATTTCGTAAAACCCGCTAGCGCTAGCCATCTCAGGAAGAAATTCTAAAAATTCTATATAATCTCCTACCTGGTAACTTGCAGGAAACTCTACAGAAGTTGAATACTCAGATGATGCGTCTACATGTACATAACTGTCTATTAAATCCCCAAACTGATTTTCTGTAGGTCTTTTTCCTACTTTAAAATATTCTTTTAATTGTGTGATTGTTCTTTTTGCCATAATTTTATTTTTAATCTGGGCTCACTACAAAAGTCTGTTCTATAATCATCCCATCGGTTCCATCAGAGGAAATTCCACCAATATTTGATGAGTTATCTGGGCTGTACATTGTAATAACTTTATCTTCTTTACTAAACATACCAGCCGTATTTTCTGTAATGACTTTGAAGTGATGATAGATAGGATTTCCTTCGGCATCTTTTACCGTAAGAGGATCTAGTCCTAGCTTATCGAATCTTAAAAAGATCGTTTTATCATTAATATCAAAAACTTCTTTAGGAATCCAAGCTTCTGTATTTGTAAGCGGATCATTTTCGAATAAATACAATTGTACTTTTGAAATATTATTTGGAAGAATATTCATTCTAGCCATTTCTTTCCAGTTTCCTTGATTATTCATTTTATAAAGGTGATATTTACCTTTATAACATTGTTCTTTCCAACTTAACAACCCTGAAGTCACCACATTTCCTGTAATTGGATTAGATTCAAATTTCAATTCCGGAGATGATGGCAGCACATTTTCTGTAATGGTTGTAATCATTATTTTTGATGCTTCCGAAGGCGCATACTCTGTTACGATGACATCACTTTGATTAGTTCCATATTGTGCTTCTGCATATTCTACTTCTGCTTCTACAGTAACACGATAATATAATGGATCATTAAAAGGAACCTCAGGTAAATCTGAAAAACTGTCTTGTAATGTCCACGTTTCGTCACCTACTACTCCTTCTTGTTCCAAATCAAGCTCTTTCACCAATTCCATTGTTCTAACAGAAATAGCATCCTGCATGTTAAGAGCACGATATAATTTCGCTTTTTTAACATTGTAGATTTTATTATAAGGGTTGATTGTTACTTGCATTTTTGGAGAAACATTTACTGCTGAATCTTCTAAAACAGGAATCACACTTTTGATCTCAGGAGTTTTCAGAGGGAATGAATTAACCATTTTTATAGGTCCAACTGCAGCACTTAATTCACTTTGTAACAATTGAGCATTTGTTTCCTTTACTGCATAAAAGTACACACTGGTAGATGCTCCATCTAATGTATAATCTACAAATAAAGTTTTATGATAAGGAGTTCTTTCCAGAATCTTCATCATTGGAGCCATATCAAATTCTCCATCTATATCATTACCCGGAGTTAATAGTACTCCGTTTCTGTTTCTAATAACCTGTGCTTTAGGAATTGGCTGATAAACACCATCTTTAATAAACTGATAAAGAATAGGAACCTCTGTTAAAGGCACATAAGTATTTTCAATTGTTTGTTTTACAAAATCATAGAATGTCACTCTTCCAAACTTCCCATTAGGGTCAGCTGGAATAATCTCTGTTGATAAATCCTGAATACCATTAGCACCGCCATAAGCTATTGCCGGTATGCTAGGAGAATAATGCTTATTATGATCTGCAATAAATTCATTGATACCCTTTAATAAACCTTTACTGTTTGGAATCGGAAGCCTATATCCATTATGCTCTATAAATTGTCTCTTATCTGAAGTAATAATAGCATTGGCTAGATCTGATAATCTGTCGTTGAAAAACTCATCGTTATTATGTTCTCTAATATACTCAACAGAGTTTAATTCAGGGACAGCATTATATCCTTCTGTATGTTTATATAATGAACTCAGTAAAATATCGTCATTACTACGAAGAAACATTACGCTGAAAGGCTTATGCTTATAAGTAGTGGTAAAAGCATATGAAGAACGTCCAAAAGTATCAGGTCTTGTTGCATATTTTGAACCAGACGGAGCATCCGGAACCTTAGGCGCTTCAATTTTTCTTCCAAACATCATTGTTGGGGAAGAAATTCTCGACTTATAATCTGCATAAGTAAGATCCACACTTCTTGTTCCGAAGATTGTATACTTTTCTAAGTCATCATTCTGAGGAAGAATATCTTCATTTCTTAAGCGGCATGGTGCATTATAATGAAGATAAGCTCTATATCCAGGATAGAAATTCACCTCTACAGTTCTGCTAGGCATTGTATTAGGTTGAATTGGATTGGTTGAAAAAGCTTCATCTAAAGCAAAGACTTTCAGATCTCCATTTCCAATATTATCAATACGAACCACTTTAAGTGTTGATTTTTCTTCAAACGGAGCATCATGTTTTTCAACACGGATACTTCCTCTATACCATTGTACACTATCTGCACCCACCACAGTAGAATACTGAGGATGATTACCTAAATTAAACCCAGGGAAATCAATCTCATACATTCCTACAAAAGGAAGTGGAACAGGAGTAGGATCATTAGGATCCGGATTAGGACCAAATTCAACAAATCGTTTAACAACTGCCGTCTTTTTAATTCCTCTGAATTTTCTGAAATAGGTATTTTCAGTAATATCAGGAGCCTGCCCCGATCTGATTATTTTCTCTTCAGTATGAATCGGCCAGTTATTACCAATTTGAATTTTTAAAGGATGAGGATTTACAGTTCCCCATGTTGTAGGATTCTGCATATTCTCTCCAACCATAAATGAATCGTTGGCATGAGGTACGGTAAAGTTCGCCGGATCAAAAGGAATAGATGTATTTTGACCAAACGCATTTCCTACCTGTTTTTTCAGGACATGGAAAATAGGATAATCAGGATTTGTTCCAGGTAAGATATTATGAATAAAATAATCATCAGTACCTACCGTAAATACGCCACCTATATAATTAGGAAATGCTACAGGTGCAATAGTCGGTTTCAATACCTGAAGGGTTCCTGCTGCTACCGTTCCTGTACTACTTAAATCTAACCCTTTTGTTTTAACAACAGATACCAAAGGATTTCCTGCTAAATCAGCGATACTCTCAATTGTTCCAAAAACTCGATTTTGAATTTCCGGACGGAAAAACACTTCAATATGGTCTGCAAATAATTCTTCAGCATCAGGCAGAGGGGTGAAATCTGTAATCTGTACTCCATTAACTTCTTTTTGATACGTAATCATATCCTGTGAAGCATCGTACTCCATTGTAAGTCTTATCAAAGACTTATCATTAGCTGGGTTCTGCGCATACAAATCCTGTTCATTTTGAGAAGTAAGCAATAAAGGCAGCTCCTTTTGAATCAAAAATGCATTTACACTGGATGGAGGCAGTAAAATATTTGATGGCTTAATAGTAGACTCTACTTCAAATGTAAGAAATGCTGATTGAGCCCTTGAAAACCAGTTTACTCCATAAGAACCATATTTATGTTTTCCAGATCTCTTTTCTTTATGAACGTATGCTGGATTTCCGTACTCTGGAAGCCCAATCGCTACAGTTTCAAAGTGTGCTTTGTCTCCGTTTGAAAATACATTTACATAATTGGGGTTATGAGGAAGTTCAGGAAGTCTCCATTCCGTTTCATCACTTGATTTATACTCAATTCCCACGTGTACCGGATATGTGAAGGTAGACATATCAAATTGTTGAGTGGAATAGTAGAAAGGACTATTTGCTGGTTCATCAGGAGATAATTCTTCAGTTAATAAACTTAAAAATCTTGCTGTTCCGTCATAAGTATATCCATTTGCATCTGTTAAGCTACTCATGGTAACTCCTGCAGTAGGATCTGCCGAAACAATTCCTGGAACCGGCTGTTTTAGTCTTACAGGCAAACAAAGACGCTGATCTTTTACTGATGTCGGAAGTGTAAGAGAGACATGAACAGCTTCAAAAGGTCCCTGTCCGTTCCCCAAATCAGCTTCAGTTACATAATGAGCCGCATACATATATTGCTCTCCGCTAAATACATCATCTTTTATATCCATATGGCCTAATCCTAACATCCTTGCTACATGGAAATCCAAAGCTGCCATTTGCAGAATTGAGAAATGAGAAATTTCTAAAGGATTAGGATCACTTGTGTCATCCTCAGGATAATAGTAATCTAAAGCCAATGGATTAGCTGCATCATCACTAAACTTCAAATATTTAATAACAGAATCTTTGATACTGTTTTCTGGGTCTTTATTATCATCATACCATTTTGAAATATAGTTTTTGATATTAACAAATTCACCATCATTATATCTTGGCCAAGTGGCGTGTACAGGGTAACTGCCCGGATCCGGATCTAATCTTTGATGAGCTTCACCGTCGTCTGTAGTAAGTGCAAATTTCCCAAACTCTTCCCAACCTTCTCTGTTATAAGCATCTTCATAGAATTCAAAATCAATTTTGGAAATAATGGTCCCATCAGGTACAAAACGAACACTTCTTGCATTTTCAGCAAATATCTTAGTTGTAAAATTTGAAATAGTTCTTCTAAATGTTACGTTTTTAGGAAGGTTTTGCTTATTCGTTTCCACAGAAAGCACTTCTGTTTTTGCAGTTCCTAAGGTATTTTTAGGCGTAAGTTGCAAAGCAAAGAATAAAGAATCTTTATTTTCTACTTCAATAATATTACTTCCATATTTATCTAAAAAACCACTTGGATCTGAAAAAGGATCAGTATTAGCTCTTACCTCATTATATTTACTTGTATTTCTAAAATAAACATAGAACATCCTTCCATCACGCTTTCCGCTTGAGTAAAGCCATAGTGCTTCAGAATCAACTACAGTTGTAGGAGAACTTGTTAAATAAAGTGATGTAATTGAAGGCTGATAACGAATTCTGGATAACCTAACGAAATCCTCCTGTCTGTTGAAACCCTTAGGAGAGCCTTGATAGGCTTCTCCTTTAGGTAAATGTTCTGCTGCAGGCCCTTTAAGCATCCATCTCAAATGGATTCCTGCAGTACTCTCTTCTCCTTTTGATCCGGCAGCTTGAATGTATAAACAATCTGACTGTAAAAAGATATTATTCATTGATAATGAGGTCGGTGCCGCATTAGTTATATTATTTGTATTTAAAGACATTGTATTAGTTTATTTTAATATTTTTAGCAATAACTGTACTTGATTCTATATAATTTTTTCCATCCCAAATTTTATAAATGAATTTGAAATTCAGTTCATTTGATATAATCAATTTATCGGCATTCATTATTAATGCCTGAGAATAATCTTTAGAATAAACAACTTTATAGTTGATGTTGGTAGTGTAACTTCCTGCTCTGGTAAGTCCTGCTACTTCTATCATACCACTAGATATAAGTTCTGGAAGCGCAGGAGATACTGGATTGGTCATCTGTCTGCTAACATCTTCCAAAGGAATCTTAGGATGGTTAAACGGCTCCGGGTTTCTGATTAAGATTGCCACCACTTTTCCTGTATCAGAATTAATAATCTTATTAAATTCCGTTGTAGGAGCATCTTCCTGAGGTGTAATTCCGAATAATCCCTGAACAATTCTGTCAAACGGATGCTGGTACTGATTCGCAATCGCTTGGCTTAATGGGTTGTCACAAACCTCTTTTGGTTTTGTCTTAATGATATCCCATGCTGCAGTCAGCTTATTAGGTGCAATTGATTTTTCAATACTATAAACCGCTTGTTTGGTTTGGTTTACTCCATTGGTATCCTGGTATGGAATAAAGCAGCTTTCTACCTGATCTTTAAAGTTTTCATAACGAGAAGTCTGGAATACAAATTTGTGAACTTCTTTAGCATACTTTTTCTTCAGGTTATCATCAACATTCGTAATATCAACATTCGTATCTTTACCCCAATAGAAATTCAGAACCTGTGCTGTATATAACTTCTGAGGTTTTAACCTTCTCGGCTCTATTACACGATACATTGATTTTGGTTTCTCAAGTGCTATAATTCCTGTACAATGTGTACCGCTGTTCAACATATTGAAATATTGATCCAGTACTGTAGGAATCGCAGGATCGTTATCTACAGCCCAGCTTTCAATAGTCTGAGGAATATCTACCGCAGATTGTATAATAGTTGTCTCTGTAGGTTCTAATGTTGGTGGATTAATCACTGAAATATCTTCAACAGGATCTTTAATAATCACCTTCATCGTTCCTCCAATTGCTCCCATGTTATGGCCTTCAGATACAAAATTTTCCCATCCACCTAACAATTTGGATACATAGCTGGAAGTGAAATACAATGAGATCTTTGTTGTTATGTCATGATAGAACAAAGGTTTTGCATTCACAATATTTCCGTCTGCATTTGGATAAGAACGCTGATAATCAATATAAGCTCTCAAAGAGGTATGAGGATACTGATCAGGATGTGGAGTCTGTGATTTCACATACGCACCGTTGCTATCATAAATGTCTCCTGTAGTATCTTCTAACCTATATTCAGAACCATCCGGATTCGCAATTTTAATATCTCCATAAGTTGAGTTCTTGTCTAAATGGAAGAATCCTAACGGACCTGCTGTACGGAAAGCATACGCATATGGATACACTTTATGATTGATTCCGTTATCTACATTATCTTTTAAGATAAATTTGATATAATATGCAGTATCCGGTCTCCATATTGGCTGAACAGATTTTGTAATAGCATAAAGAGCTGCTTGAGTTTCCTCTGCAATAGCTGCCTGAGAAGGAATATGAACATTATAGTCAAAATCTTCTACAGATAACCATTCAATTTCATGGAATAAAGTAAAGCATTTCTTTTTAGAAGAACAGTTACCCAGATCTTTCAGAATTGAAATAATATCCTGGCATGCTTGATTAAATGCACCTCCATTCGTCATATAGAAATACTGCCCATTGAAAACAACGGTATTAATTGTATATATCTGTCTTGATAATACTGTCGTTAAATATGAATACCCAGGATGGCTATCAATAAATGCATTAAAAGCTTCTAATAAAGGAGATCTACTAATATTTTGTCGGTCATTAAATTCCCCAAACACTTTAAGAGCAAGCTCTGCACTTAAATTACATAATGTAGAGTCTGTACAAAGATTTAAATCCAATGACAATCTTTCGATTTGTCTGAACTTCGCCTTCAACACTTCAAAACGTTTGATGATTTCATCATAACTTACCGAATGATTATCAACATAATTTTGAAAATCTTCTAGCATCTTTGCATATTGATTCAGATAAACATTAAACAAAGGAGATTGAACCCCAAGTGATGCTAATGTTTCTAACATTTGATGATAAACTCCAAGACCCAACTGGTTGCTTACAAAAGTAGCATAGGTAATCCCATTTGGTGTACCTCCCCTTCTATTGAAAGGAACAAAGAAACTAAGGTTATAATGCTGTGCAATCACTTGGTAGTATTTACACATAATTTCTTCTTTAACCTGTCTTGCCCCTTCGCATCCTGTAGACTGCAATTTTTGCAATTGTGCTTCTAGATTTCTGTATTGCTGAATATCACTTGGCTGTACAGTACCTACAACACCACCATGAGCCAATGCCTGCTGGTAACCTTGCTGCATCAATACTGCCATTTGTTCCAAAATAAGATTAATCTGCGTTGAATCTGTAACATCCGGAATAATAACAATTTTAGTAATTCCTTTTTCCGTAATCCACTCTGGTACAATCACTTTATCATTAAGAACATCTTTTGGATAGTATACTTCATCCATATGATATTGAACAAATGACTGGGTATCATCAATGATCGGGCTGAAGAATTGAATATTTAAGCCTGTGCTGTAAGTGCTAAGTTTCAATTTAATCTCTCTTGCTGGAGCAGGTAACATAACAGTAAGGTGTGACTTATTCTTAAATTCTAATGACTTTTCAAAACCAAAAATATTCACCTCATCAGATACTTTACCTGAATCTCCCTGCATAACCATATTTCCATTAGGATCCATCGTATACTGTACATCTCCTGAAATCTGGTACGAAGCTTTTTTACTTTGGAAGAAATTGTTCGTAGAAGCAAAATACTGGGTATTCAATGGTTTATCTAAAAAGTCTGAAATAGAATTCTCAATTTCCTGACCATGACAGAATAATGTAGAAGGTAACACCCCATATTGTTCAGGCGTAAACCATCCCGGATTTCCTTGTTCTGTATAAGAGAACGGGGTTGTTCCTAATACACGGATTGCATTATACTGGTTGTCTTTTTTCTGCCATTGACCGGCTTTCGCATTGGTAAGATAAGTATTAGTAGGATCCATTGCTTTGAAAGGATCATATTTCACCCATTTCCCATTTCCAACGTATGCTTTAATTTCAAAACTTTCAAGAGTGTATTGGTGTTTTACCTGTCTCAATTCCAATCCTTTCATTACTTTATCAGGCGGAATAAGATCTACGGAATTACTTGCCGGGTTGGTAAATCCACCGATAACCTTATTACTTTCAGTTGTAGGAAGCAATCCTTTTGTTGTTTTGATATCAATATAGGTATCTAAAGGAACTACATTTTTAATTGTATCTACATTTGGAAAACTATTGGCACTTACCTGTAACAGATCAAATGTTTCGTTCGTTAACATACTGATTCCTTTTACTAAACTTTCCGTCTGATCAGAAATTTCTGTAAACGGATTTACAGGATCTCTTTCTACTGTTTTATTAAACTCCCATTTAAGCTCAACTTTAACACTAAAGCTAATTTTAAAGAACAGAATTTTCAATTTAAATGCGACACTAAATGCTCCGTAAATTAAGAACGGTTTCGGAGACTCTACTGCTAAAAGAATGGTAACAGCTGCATAGATCCTAATGATTTTAACATCAATATCAATAGCTAACCCTGCTTCAAAGTACGCTCCCATCTGAGGTTTTTGGAAACTGATTTTTCCTCCAAGCTCTAAGTAAGCTAATACAAAGATTTTAACTGGACCAAATTTTCTGTCAAACCTAAATTCTCCTCTTGCTCCCGCCTCAATTCCTTTTCCGGAAATCATTAAGAAGGCTTTCAAAGTAAATAGGTTTTTCAGTAAGCTTGCTGTAATTGGTGCCTGTTTTGTTCCGAAATTAATATACCATGCAGATGGATTATTAAAGAAGAAACCAGCTTGAATTTCAGCGTATAACTTAATAATATCACCTGTTTCTTCAGGGAATTTATAGTCGGCTCCAAATCCGAATTCTAGTGAGTTATCTCCAAAAATAAAGAACGCAAAGAATGGTGGATCATCCTGATAGGTCACCCTACTCGATAGAAGCTTCATTCTGGCATCTACCATCACCATGGATGGAAGTGAAAGCAATAACATCGCATTCGCAGAAATGATATTTCCATTAGCCATTGTATCTCCAAGCAATGCACCAACTCCTAAAGAGAATGGGAAATTATAGGCCTCGGTCTGATCCGGACGGCTAAACTTATCTACCCCAACTCCTCTTTTCGGAGCTGTATAGTACTGATACCATGTGTTATCAGATGTCATACCAATTGCTTTTTTCTCTGCCACATAACGATAGCCTAGCAATCCACGGAATCCGTAGATGGATACAGGACCTAATGCAATTGGATTTGGAAGTTCAATATTGGCATCAATCAGGAATGCAGGATATTTCGGTGCTAAACGCATATCTACCCCTCCTGTGATTCGAGGATTTTTCACCTTTAAGCTCACTCCTCCTTTATATTCCTGGAATGCTCCAGGCTCCGGAATGGATAACCATCCTTTGATCGAAACCGTTGGATCACTTGAATTAGCAGGAATGATCATATCTATGTGAATGGTCTGGATATGAAGATATGAATCAGGACCTTTATTAACGTCCGTATCATCATTATCAATGGTATAGTAGAATTTGATTCCATCTCCACGGGCATCAATTCCTGCAACACCGATACTTACACCACCATCGAAACCGAAGTAGTTGTATTTACGGGTTACATTCTTTACGACTCTTTCATGAGATCCAAAGTGAATCGCCGTAACAGAAACATCTACAGGCCCAATCGGAAGTTTAATAGGCTTTGGAAGGGTCATATTTCCTCCATTCACTCTGAAATCGATGCTTCCATCGCTATAAATTCTAAGCGCAGAAATACTCAAAGTTTGCCCTTTTAATAGGCCTCCCAATAGGTCATCAACGAATTCTACATCTGCAGATGCACCAATGAATAGCTTTCCATTTTCTTTCCCTAGCTCTACGGATTTTAGATGTAATTTAAAAACTCCGGGTAAGGTAATAGTAGGATCTAATGGAGCTACAGCTGCTGCAGTTAAAAGGAAATCTCCAGCTGCATCCAAATGTCCTGTAACATCTATTTTAGCATCTCCATTTGAGCCTTTAAATTTTGGAATTACTAACTGAGCTTTAATATTGGATGAAATAATATTACTCTGCTTAAAGGTAAGATCAAAGGAATTAAACCCGATGCTCCAGCTGCCCATGTCTGCATATAGATAATCATCAGTGGTAGTAGGAGTACCATTTATTGCTTCTAACCCAACTGTTCCTGAGATTCCTCCTGTACCTACTAAAAGATCATTTCCATAAATCTGAAGGGTGGTATTATTTACATTTTTAAACCATTTATGAGGAAGTGTTATTGCTGCTCTTTTGGCATAAACTCCTTTAAAATTGTCAGGTCTTCCATCTAAAGTAGCTTCCGGAATATTCGAATCAGATTTAAGATCAACTTTTAAATCATCAAATTCAACAATCAACCCTGTATTACCAATCATGGAACGATTCAGATTGAATGCACTTTCTTTGGTAAATTTAAACCCACTTGAAGAAGAGTAATCTAATCTTCCCACGTCAAAAGTTAAATAACTAAAATATTGATCAGGAAGTGGATCATCCAATTCTAATCCTGTTACAGGTTCAACTCCTGTATAAACTGGGGTTAACCATTTTTGAGGAAATTGTAATCCAACGGATATTTCTTGTATAGATGCATTAAAATTTAGCCTAATAGCTTCATTAAAACTTTTTTTAGCATCTTCAAAATACCCTTCGAAAACAGTCTTCACTCTTTCAACTCCCTGGCCATTAAGGTCAAGTGATGTTTTACAAATTACATCTAAGAAGTCATAATTTAAATTTGAAATTTCATTAACAACACTTTCTGCTTTTTCCCATAAAGCCATGTTGTCATCAGATGGAGGAAGCATTGCTTGATTGTATGCATTATTAAATTGCTGAATGAAATTTTGTAATCCGTTAATTTCCGGATAAAAAGCTCTTAATACATCATAAAGTAATTCTGACTGTGTAACACCTGCCAATTCCATAAAGATTTCCAAAACGGAACGAACACCGTTATCGAAAGATTCAAAATTAAAGCTGTTAATATATTTAAGAATTGCCCATGAATAATCAAAGCTAATAGGTATTTCTGTAGTCCCTGTTGTAGTAGGATTTAGAACAAGTTTTAAATCGTCAGCAATGGGAATATTTATTCCAAGCGGAGCATAAGTAGTTAAAATAAAGGTATAATAGGCAGAAGAGCCGTCGTAACTTTTTGATGCAATCAGGTTTTTCACATAAATATGATCAAATACACTGACGAGCGCATCGCGAATTCCCTCTATTTCATTAGGGATGGCATCCAACGAAATCAACTGACTTAATGATGGATGTATATTTTGATTTGGCATAATTCAATTATTATTTTGTAATTGGTTGTCTATAGAGCATCAACTGTCATAGTATTGAAGCTCTCTTTCTATAGTTGCAGTAATAGGTCCATCCTCACCATTCATATAAATATTACACTTATACCAATTATTGTATTTATCATATTCATATTTATAGTAAGTATGTTGTGGAAGTTCATACATAAAACCTCGCAACTTTTGATTTGGAAAATCTGGAATATATTGTTTGTGAATTATATTTCCGAACTCATCATAATACATGATGGTTTTTTTGGTAATATAAACCTTACTTCTTAGAGAAGATGTAAAATAGATTTCATTTTTCGAAATATAGTTTTTATTGGAATCGTAAGTGTATGTCTCACTTTGAACTACTTCCTCGCAGCCATAAAGAGTCATTTTTACAATACGATCTTGGTTATCATATTCATATGAAAAATGTAAATCAGGACAATAAGAACTTTCCGTATCTAATGCCGTAAAAGGCATTTCTTTACCAGAAATTCCTGGTTTAATATTTTGTTTGATAAGGTTTCCATTATTGTTGTAAACAAATTCAGTTTTTGTTATTAAATCCTTTTCGTTTAAGATAAACTTATCAGAATCTGAGACTAAATAGAATTTTTCTTCTCTTATTCTTTTATTCTTATCTAATAAATATACATATCCAAAGACTTCTTTATGATCATTCTGATATATATTATTCTTATAAACAAAATTCAACTTAACTATCTGATAATCAATACAAATCGGATATTTAGGATATTTTGTAACTTTAATATTCTTCTTTTGTTGTAAATCTTTATCGTCATATTCATGAAAAATAGCATACCTTTCTGATAAAGGTTTTTTTGTCATATCCATCCAATTTTCATATCTGGGAATCTGTTTTATTAATCTTCCATTATTGTCAAAAGCAGTAAACAATTCACCTCCTATATTTCTATTAAAATACATTACATCTTCTTTAGCTTTTTGAAGATCTGGAACATTACCCAAAGAATCTGAAATATAAGTATAGTACCAATACGCCGATTTCACAGGACCATGCAGATTAATATTTTCAGTTCTACTCTGCTTAGAATTCATTAATGTATTATCTGTTACAGCCTGTCCGAAGCAAGTAGTTAAAAAAAATACTTGAAAAATTACAACAATAATGTTTTTCATTTTAATTAGTTAATATTTTTAATAATGTTTTAATTCCTATTCTATTTTTATCTGATGCTAAAGCCAGAATTCTATTAATTTCGTCAAAATTTGAACGTAGTGGATCATTAATAGGTAAATCTGTTAATTCTCCATTTTTAAACAATGTTCCCTGATAGCTAAGTCTTGCAAAACCGTGTACAGCACCTCTTACTCCGGGACCTTCTCCACCTCCTATTTGTCCTCCAACTGTGGGACCCAAAATAGCCTCTAAGCCAGCTTCTAATCCTGAAATACTTGCAATAAAGGAAAATAGATCTATAAAATCATCAATCCCAAAATCTTCATTTTGCTGAATTGTAGGTTTTACGTTATTAAGATAGCTATTATATGCCTTAACTCCTTTTATAAAATATTTTACAACTTCAAAAAATGAGTTTGCCGTATTACCCCCAATAAGATCTTTTATGTAAAAATTTAACCCTTTAAATTTATTCGCTGTTCCAGTAAATTGTTCATTTTCAGAAAAAAGAAAATTATAATAATCAATTCCTTTTTCAACCTTTCCAGCCTTTCCATCATTTAATTGTTTACTTATTTTATCATTAATTCTCTTACGTTCCAGAGCTAGATTTTTCTCAAAACTAGCTCTCGCTGTACTTGTAGTTAATATAGAATATTTATAGTATAATTTATTAATATAAAATTCAAAAAGTAAATCAACAAGATTAAATTCCATATTAATTTTAAAATCTAACGCCAATGAACCATCTATAAACGTAAATCCTGATTTGATTCCGCTAAAAAATTTCTTTAATAGCCCTACTTCTGTCGCTGCGGAAGAAGATCTAGAAAATGAATCTGCAACTCTTGTTGGATATTTCAAGCTTGCTAATCTGTCAAGTCTATTATTTTTCTTTCTCGTAGCATCAGACTTTTTAGCAAAGACCCCTACTTTTTTGCGATACTCAAAATTCTTTAAAATTTTCTTTACATTGTCATAAGTAAAATTATAGTTTGGATCATCACCCATTTTTTTAATTTCACCCATATCAAGATTTAATTTCATCTCCGTTCCAGCTTCACCAATAGTTCCGACATCTCCGGTAAAATATCCAAAATACAATGACACACTTTTATCAAATCTATCTCCTGCAGCATTGTTAGAAATTTTAAGTTTTCCATTTGTTAAAGCTTGGAAATGTTTATTTTGAACATTCCCTCTACCCAAACGAATATCACTCAAAGTCACATCTTTTGCATCTGCTTTTCTTTCAAACTCCCATTCACAACCAATCATAATACCCTTATCAAAATCTAAGGCACTGAAAAATGAAGAAGATACATAATTTATAACAAGCTTTTGAAGGAAGCTTCCTAAAGGTCCTGCCCCCAGCTGAGCTTGTGCATAATATTTAAGATCAATTTTTGCTTTACTAAACACTCGAGCATCAATATTGGAGACTTTAGGATTCATATCATACTCCGCTTCAAAAGATAAAGATAAACCACATGTTATATCTCCAGTAGCTTGAGCTCCTACCCCGGGAACCTGACTTAGCAGATTGTGGGCAAGTCCAAAACTTTTTCGACCTTCTTGAGTTGCTGCATCTTCAATATTACTTTGATTTATGTGCAAATTATTAGCAGAAGTACCATTATTGAAACCTGCTTGAGCTGCCGACCACGCACTCGCCTTATTTTCAACACCTAGTTCTAGTTTTGTGAGATAGTGATGTGGATCAAGATTAATTACATTAAGATAGTCTAAAAGTCGAGATGTATTGGTTACCATTTCTCCTCCAAAAACGGCTATTACCATAGACAGTAATGCTGTTTCTTCTTTTCTTATTGGAAATTGATATTCTGTATTAGCCTTAAATGAAGCTACTATCGACGCACCAGCACCTGCATTAAGACCTAATGATTTCTTTTGTCTTCCTACACCAGAATATAAACCAACTCCACCACCGGACATAACTTCCAAGCCCACTCCTACAGATCCAGCTTCACTAAAACAGATATTAAAATCTTCAGGCTTTGTAACCTCTCGCCATAAATGACGCTCTACACTACCTTTAAAATTAAAGACCGTAAAAAGTATATCAAACTCTCCACCTACTAGCCCTCCTGTTCCACGAGGCCAATATTGCGCTAATGATTGTATCGCAAAATTATATGCTTTTACAAAAAAGTCTGCGACCTCATGGTAGGTTTCAACTGCTTCATTTTTTACACTGTCGATAACTCCCGATATTGCATCAATTGCATTTCCTAAAGTATTAATAATACCATCTAAAACCGATCCCTGAACCTGTCCCATGTTGTTATCATCTACTTTTGTGAGCATTTCATCGTGTCTATAATTCAAATAATTATATAATGAATCAGCAAACTTTCTGGAAGGTATAATAATATTTTTACCTGGATCCGGTACAAAAGAAAGTACTTTACCTGTGGAATCAAATTGTATTTTGCTAGCAGCATTTAAAGCCTCCATTCTTTTTAAGAATCTGTAATAATTCGGCAGAGCCGTGTTTGGATTACTGCTGTTATAAGTATTATCAAAAACATTCACATCATCTAAATGATTTACATTATACCTTTGATAAGTACCACTCTTTTTCATTCCGTATTCTTTTGTACTATTACTACTTAAAACATATTCAGAATTATAGTAGTATAAAAGATTTAAATAGAACTGAAAACGGGCATCTTCACTTCTTTCATTTACAGCGAAAGGAATTCGATTAGGAAGAGTAACAATTGTTGCTCCAGTATATGGATCTTTAATATTGAGAGCACCTGTGTTATAATAGTTTTCTGTAACAATATCTCCAAAATTATCATCTGCTTCAACCTTATATATTTTAGCATCAGGATCGTCAAAATTCATTGGAGGAGTTTTTGCCAATTCATCCTCAAAACCTTGTCGATTAGATATATTAATTTGTGCAACAGGCTTATTTTTTTTTACAACTAAAATTGTTGCCGGGTTATCCAACTTTTTTTCTACAAATATTCCAGCCTCTCGCTGAAGCATTTCATTATAAAGTTCACGCTCAGTCTTCGCAGATGGTTTTATCCTAGCAGATTTATCTTCTTTAGCAAGAATAGTATATCCACTAAATATGTTTTTAGTATTTATTTTAAAAGTTTCATTTGCATTGTATGTAAATACAGAATAGCTATATTCTAACGTAGATGGATTATAATTTTCCTGAAAAGTAATTCTTTTTCTAGTATTTTTTCCAATATATGTTGTTTTAGCGGCATCTGTTAATGATTGCTGCGTTAATTTAGAGTCAATACTCAATAATGTTTTTGAATCAATTATTCCTGTTTGTGGTAAGCCTACCCATTGTTGAAACTTAATAACATTACTTTCCATTGTATTATCAAAAGTATATCCTGGAGATGTACTTCCTGAAGGAGATAATATGAAGTTAGGTGAGTTTGAGTAAAGTTCTTTAATTATTGTAAATGCAATATTTATAGCTCCTAAGCATTTCCTTACAGTGTTATCTTTTTTTAAAGATTTTACAGCTACAGGATTTCTTGCTAAGGCCACCAAATACTCTTCTGATCTAAACAAACTACTTTTTAAAATAGTATCTACCTTAACGTTTGCATCTTTAGCAGTAATTGGAATGTCAACAATTGCATTTGTTGATATATAATTTGCCATGTTTATTTAATTTTAATTATAGTTAACTCCTGTAAATGTTATTGGTAAACTATTGTATACCACATCTCCAGGGATATTTTCAAGACCCATATATAAGATATTTGACAGAGGATCTTTTACGACTGTAGGAATGCTCAAAGTGAGAGTGATTTTCTCTAAATTCACATTCTCATATTCTACAGTCTCAACACTTTTAGCCTTAATAAATTTAGAATGATCATTAAAAGTTGAGCTTGTTATAGACTTCAGATGTGTATATTCACCATAAGTAAACGAGACAGATTTCAAACTGTTAAATGCTGTATCTGTATTTCTAAAGTCATCTTCTTGAGAATATGTTAAAAAGTGCGAAATGTTATTTGAGCTATCATTAATCATAAATTTTTCAAGTTCAAAATTGTCAAACTTATAATTATTTGCTAGCTGAATCAAAAAGCCAATATTGGGATTAGTTGTCGAGCTATCATAATCTGTAAGATTATAAGGAGCATTATACTTCCCTCTATTTATTAGAGAAACAAATGATTCTTTAAAATCTTTATCTAGGGAGTAAATAACCTGCTCTTTGTAAACAAAGAATGTTACATGTCTTTTATCGTAGGCTATCCCAATAGTAGATGTATAAGCTTCTCCATTTATTGGATCGAATATAATAGGGCAGTTAATGGAAGAATATGTATTAACAGCAAAGCTACCTTGCTCCACATCATTACCAAATATATTAATTGATGCTAGTGAAAATAAATTATCCCAAGCTATAGGTAGATCTTCATTTACATTATTTCTATTAGAAGATTTTTTTAATAATATATAATTGGAAGCAATCATATTATTATATTTCCAATTATTTAATTTAATCGCCTGACTAGAATTTAAATTAATATTTGCACTATTAAAATCATTACTTATAATGTGATATTTTCTCTTTGTTTTATCATCTGTTGTCGAAATATTCTGTGTATAAGAGTATAGTAATGATTGATTGCCTATTTCAGTCGTTTCTATAGGAAGAGATAACCAAAAATTTTCTCTAGAAGAATTATATGTTTTATTAATAATTCTTAATATTGGCCAAACTGAATAATAGTTTAGATCCTCATACACAATTTTATTACTAGAATCATAAAACCCTAGTTTCAAAACGTCAGATTCTTTAAAAAAATGATTGTAAGAAAATCCTTTATTATCTCTAATATCAATATAAATGACGTTTTTATTATAAAATTTTTCTAAAAAATTTTCATTAACTCCTTTTATACTGACTTTTTGATTTTTACAGGTTCCATAAAATGCTGCTAAATCTAAATAAGCCAATATTTCTTCCCTCCTATCTCTATCTTGAAAACGTAATTTCAGTTTATTTTCCTCACTATCAGCAGACTGAACAACCAATTTGGAAACTTCAAGAGTGTGATTCTTTTTTCTTAATATATTAATTTTTGGATCATATCCAATTTTGTCCATTACAACCTCTACTCCAGCTAGAGCATTTTGTCCCTGAAATTTTCCTATTTGATCTCCTCCTTCAACAATTAAAGGATTAAAATCATCTGTATTATCAAAAATAATACTTTCTATATAGCTATTTACATTAGAACTATATTGCACTCCTAAACAACTCGAAGAAGCTTTTACGTTTGGTGTACCAACTGCATCATTAATTTTATCTTGTATTTTCTTAATATCTTTTAATATATTAGAACTTGACCAAGAAGAATCAGAGACTTTAATAAAATTATTACTGTCTATTAAAGAACTCTTTTTAATGCCCCGATAAATAAATAATTTAATCGGAAAACCTGCCGTGTAAGAATTAATTGGAATTAAAGCCGCATTTAATAGTTCACTATTATTTTCATCATTAATAAAAATGATAATTCCTTTAGTTATAGCAATTACAGGAGCATCTGAACTTACAGAAAATTTATTCTCTAAATTATAAATGTCAGTATTTGAAGAACTAGGCAAAGGACCAAAAGCAAAATCAGAGTTTTGGGTTGCAATAATAGCATCTGGATCTGTGAAAAAGAATACTTTTGCCATATTATTATTTTGTTTATATTATAAATTTTGTTGAAATTAAAATATCTAATTTTAGATTAAAAACTGATATTATTAAATTTTTATTTTGAATAGATTAGTGATTATTACATTGTTTTATATATATATATATATATATATATATTTTTTTTTTTTACAATCATCTAAATATCAATTTACTTCATTGAAAAGTGAATAAAAACAAGGGAAGAGTTTTTATGATTGTGATGAATAAATTGATTTAATTTTTCTAACGCTTCACAATATTTTTGCGATTTTAATTACTTGATTCGTTAGATTGGAACAAATGTATTCCGTTGTAACGCCAAAACTTGACGCATTATACATAAAGGTTAAAAAAATTAAGTGTTCTCATGAAGTAAATGTTTTTTATATTAGCGCTAATATATTTTCCCTTGTAATTATTCGCTTATTTCTAAAGCAAAACTATTCCCTGTTAACGTCAAAACTTGACGTGTTATAATTTATTTAGAAAAAAATTAAGTATTTTATAATATTGTATTGATAATTTACACAAACACAATGAAAATACTTATTTAAACATCATAAAACCAAATAGTTAACTATTAAATGCAAATTATTTTTCAAAAAGTCTATAATTTTAGTAGACTAATAAAAATATATGTTTTATATTTGCAACATATTAAGAACAAAAAATAAAATGAAGACAGAATTACAATATAATTCTTTACAGAAACATAGCATCAATACCATGATGATGGATTGTTGTATGCCTATGCTTTATCTAAATTCCTGTGGTTGACCTTACTTTTATATGACATATTTTTAAAGGCCTTACCACGTTGTAGGGCCTTTTTTATTTCTAAAAACAACATAAAAAAACATAACTCACAATGACTCACTCAAAAAATAACTGGTTAGTCCCCGTCGCATTTGCCAATATTTATGTAATCTGGGGAATTACATTTTTAGCCATCTCTTTCGGATTAAAAGGCTTTCCTCCTTTTATCCTTTCGGGTTTTAGATTTTTAGCTGCTGGGATATTAATGATTGGCTATCTTACTGCAAAAGGAGAAAAAGCCAATTCATTGGTTAATTGGAAAAAAAATGGAATCACAGGAATTCTTATTCTTACCGGAGGAACCGGGCTGGTAGCTTGGGGAGAACAGTATGTCTCTGCTTCGGAAGCTGCAATTACAATTGCCACAGGACCATTTTGGTTTATTGCCATCGACAAGAAAAACTGGAAATACTATTTCTCTGATAAATTTATTCCTATAGGTTTAGCGATAGGTTTTATCGGATTGATTTTATTTCTGAAAGGAAGTGTAAATTCTAACGCCCATCATCCGGCAATAAGCGATTCCATTCGGGTCACCGCATTTATTGTTTTAGCCATAAGTTCAATAGCATGGGTACTGGGTTCTTTATATTCTAAGAAAAATCCTGCCAGCCATTCTACTTTTATGAATATTGCGCAACAGCTCATTATTGCAGGGATTGCTTCTTTTATCATCGCCTTTTTCAGAAAAGAATGGAACCAGTTCTCAATCAGTGAAATTCCACTCTCAGCATGGCTGGGTGTAACATTCCTGATCTTCTTCGGTTCTATTGTGGCCTATCTTTCGTATATTTGGCTTTTATCTGTAAAACCGGCCGCTTTAGTAAGTACGCACACGTATATAAATCCCATCGTGACCGTAATTGCTGGCTGGATTATTGCTAATCAAACGATCAACGGAAATCAGCTGTATGGTCTTTCAGTAATATTAATTGGAGTTCTCCTCACCAATATTACCAAATACTTCAAACTTTCCAAAAGGTCAAAAGTAAAAATAAGAAGGGTAATGAGGCATGTAAAGAAAAACAACAGACCTTATCAACCCGTATAAAGTGTAAGTAAGTAGCTTAAATATAATGATAGAAATTAAGAACATTTCAAAAACATTTCACCAAAAAAAACAGTCGTTTAAAGCACTGGATGATGTGAGCCTGACTCTTGAACAAGGAGATATTGTAGGAATTATAGGCTTTTCAGGTGCCGGAAAAAGTACTTTGATACGTACTGTAAATTTATTGGAAAGACCCGATCAGGGACAGATTATCATCAACGGAAAAGATTTCACCCAACTAAAACCTAAGCAGCTTGCTCATGAACGCAAAAAAATAGGGATGATCTTTCAGCATTTTAATCTGCTTTCTTCAAGAACTGTTTTTGAAAATGTAGCGCTTCCTTTAGAATTAGATAACAATAACAAATCGGATATCCAGAAAAAAGTTAATGAGCTGCTGAAGATCGTAGGATTGGAAGACAAAGCCAATGACTATCCTAAAAGTCTTTCTGGTGGGCAGAAGCAAAGGGTTGCTATTGCAAGAGCTTTGGCTAATGATCCTTATCTCCTACTTTGTGACGAAGCCACAAGTGCATTAGATCCGGCGACCACTCAATCTATTTTACAATTGTTGAGAGATATTAATCTAAGGTTGGGAATTACCATTTTACTGATTACCCACGAAATGGAAGTTATCAAATCAATCTGTAACCACGTTGCCGTGATAGACAAAGGTAAACTTTTAGCGAAAGGAACTTTAAGTGAGATCATCTCTAATAAAGAAAATCCGATCATCAAACAATTTTTAAACTCAGGTGTTATGACTATACCACAAGAATTAAATAAAAAACTACAAAAAGAACCACAAGCGGGATTATTTCCACTTGTTGAAATAGAAATTGACGAACATATATCTGTGGAAAAATTACTCTCCGTTATTTATGATCAATATAAAATTCCATACAAACTTCTGAAAGCAGATGTAGAATATCTTGGAGATTCCAACTTCGGGAAATTATTGCTGCAGCTTCAAGGGGAAGAGGAAGAAAACCAAAAAGCAATCTATTATTTCAATCAAAATAAAATTCAAAATACAGTAAAAGGTTATGCTTAGTGATACGGTAATTTCGCTTTTGTCGAAAGGAGTTTGGGAAACAGTTTATATGACTTTTGTTTCAGGGTTTTTCGGATTCGTGTTGGGACTTCCTGTTGGAATTCTTTTATTTATGACCAGAAAAGATCAGTTGCTGGAAAATGTATATTATAACAGAATACTCTCTATTTTGGTTAATATTTTCCGTTCTATCCCTTTCATTATTTTGATTGTCTGGATGATCCCTTTTACAAGAACTTTGGTGGGAACATCTATTGGAGTCAATGCAGCATTAGTTCCGTTAAGTATCGGCGCTGCACCATTTATTGCAAGATTGGTAGAAAACAGTTTGCTTGAAGTTCCGGCTGGGTTAATTGAAACCGCAAGAGCTTTAGGTGCTACTCCATTTCAGATCATTAAAAAAGTATTGCTTCCAGAGGCACTTCCTTCATTGGTTAATAACGCAACCATCACTTTGATCACCTTAGTAGGATATTCTGCAATGGGTGGAGCTGTTGGCGCAGGCGGATTAGGACAAATCGGATATCAATATGGTTACATAGGTTATGACGCTGTAATTATGAATCTGGTATTAGGTTTATTGGTAGCTATCGTGTTTATCATTCAGTTTTCTGGTGATAGATTAGCTAAAATATTTGATCATCGCTAATTTTGGTTAATCGCAAAGGCGCAAAAAATTGAATAATAGATGTTTTTAAGGCGCAAGGATTTTATCTTCGATAAATTTGATTGTGCATACAAAACCTCATGTTTTACGATGAAAATCTAAGATTTTCTTGCGCCTTAAAATCCGTGCAAAGATTAGAAACCTTTGCGACTTTGCGTTTAAAACAGATAAAATAATAAATAAAATAATTTACAATGAAAAAAATAAAAATTTTAAGTTTCCTAGCAGCTGGTTTACTATTATTCACGGCTTGTAATAAAGCAAAAAAGGAAGATCCAAATCATATTAAAGTCGGTATTACAGCAGGGCCTGAACAGGAAATTGCTGAAGTAGCGAAAAAAGTAGCAAAGGAAAAATACAACCTTGACGTAGAGCTTGTTTCTTTCAATGATTACGTAGTCCCAAATGAAGCGTTGAATAATGGAGATATTGATGCCAATGCTTTCCAACATGCTCCTTATTTGGATGAACAGTCAAAACAGAGAGGATACAAACTAGCGATTATAGGAAAGACTTTTCTTTATCCTATCATAGCGTATTCAAAAAAGATTAAAAACATCAGTGAACTTAAAAACGGAAGTACGATTGTAATTCCTAATGACCCTACCAACGGCGGACGTTCATTACTTCTTTTACAGAAAAACGGATTAATAAAATTAAAAGACGGTATTGGTTTACTTCCTAAAGTAACTGATATTGTTGACAACCCAAAACAACTGAAAATTGTAGAAATTGAAGCTCCACAATTGCCAAGAGTTTTGGATGATAAGGAAGTGGTAATTGCGATTATCAATAATAATTTCGCTGCACAGGCCGGATTAGATGAAGCTAAAAACGGGATTTTTAAAGAAGATAAAGATTCTCCTTATGTGAACCTTGTTGTGGCAAGAGAAGATAACAAAAACGATGAGAAAGTGAAAAACTTCCTTAAAGCATATCAATCTGATGAAGTGGTAAAAAAAGCTGAAGAGATCTTCAAAGGAGGCGCTGTTAAAGGTTGGTAGTAGTTTTTGCTATAAGCAATAGGCTTTAAGCAGTAAGCTATTATTCGATTGATTAAAAAATTCTATTATTTTATATCGGGACATCATTTCAGAAAAATTTACAATCTGAAATGGTGTCTTTTTATTTTGCCTTTTTTTCTTAGAAATTCTATTAGCCAAACTCGCATTTTTCTTACTTACAATTGGTTATTAATGACCAATTATGCAAAAATTACATTTTCTCAATTTGAGATAATAAAAATTTTTCTTAATTTTGTTACGAATCAAAAAAAGGTTTTTATGTTAAAGAAAACTGCCATCATAAGTTTATTCACACTTTTTTCTGCTTATTCTATGGCTCAAAATACTACACCCGTTTATTTAGACGAATCCAAACCCGTTGAGCAACGCGTTAAGGATGCACTTTCCAGAATGACACTGGAAGAGAAAGTAGCAATGCTTCATGCACAATCGAAGTTTAGCTCTCCCGGAGTTCCTAGATTGGGAATTCCTGAATTCTGGACAACAGATGGCCCTCACGGTGTCCGTCCGGAAGTGATGTGGGACGAATGGAACCAAGCCGGCTGGACGAATGACTCTATCATCGCCTACCCTGCTTTAACCGCACTTTCAGCAACATGGAATAAAAAAATGTCATGGAATTACGGTAAAGCTTTAGGAGAAGAAGCCCGTTACAGAAAGAAAGATATCCTTTTAGGACCCGGAGTAAATATCTACAGAACGCCATTAAACGGAAGAAATTTCGAATATATGGGTGAAGATCCTTTTTTAACATCTAAAATGGTAGTTCCTTATATCAAAGGAGTGCAATCAAACGGTGTAGCGACTTCTGTAAAGCATTATGCTCTTAACAATCAGGAAATGTTCCGTCATACAAGTAATGTAAAGATAGACGACAGAACGTTGTATGAGATTTATCTTCCGCCTTTCAAAGCTGCGGTTACAGAAGGAGATTCGTGGACGATCATGGGCGCTTACGACATGTACAAAAACGAATATGCAAGCCAAAACCAATATCTTCTAAATGATATTTTAAAAGGAGAATGGAAATACAAAGGCGTTGTAGTTTCAGACTGGGGTGCCGTAAACAATACGGAACAAGCTATCCATAACGGATTGGATCTTGAATTCGGAAGCTGGACCAACGGACTTTCTGCAGGAACCAAAAATGCATACGATAATTATTATTTAGCACAGCCTTATTTAGATTTAATTAAATCCGGAAAAGTAGGAACAAAAGAACTTGACGATAAAGTAACAAGAATTTTAAATCTTGCGTACAAAACGACAATGAACCGAAACAAGCCTTTCGGAAATGTTGCTTCTGAAGAACATAAAGCGGTAGCCAAAGAAATCGGTGAAGAAGGAATTGTTTTGTTGAAAAACCAAGGAAACGTTCTTCCAATTGATATTAATAAAGCTAAAAGAATTGCTGTTATTGGTGAAAATGCTATTAAGATCATGACTGTTGGTGGAGGTTCATCTTCATTAAAAGTGAAATATGAAACACTTCCTTTAGACGGAATTAAAGCAAGATTTGGAAAACAATCTGACGTACAATATGCAAGAGGTTATGTGGGAGATATTGGTGGAGAATATAACGGCGTAAAATCCGGACAAGACTTAAAAGACACTCGTTCTGAAGCTGAATTATTAAACGAAGCTATTGAATTAGCAAAAAAATCTGACTACGTAATCTTCGTTGGAGGATTAAATAAAGCCGATTTCCAAGACAGTGAAGGAAACGACAGAAAAAGCTACGGATTACCATACAATCAGGATAATGTAATCTCAGCTTTGGCAAAAGCAAATAAAAATCTTGCTGTAGTTCTGGTTTCAGGAAATGCAGTGGCAATGCCATGGGTAAAAGAAGTTCCATCTATTGTTCAGTCTTGGTATCTAGGTTCTGAAGCTGGAAATTCTATCGCTTCTGTATTGGCAGGTGACGCCAATCCATCAGGGAAATTACCGTTTACTTTCCCTGTGAAGCTGGAAGATAATTCTGCTCATGCATTAGGAGAATATCCTGGAAATAAAGAAGAATTAGCAGCCGGAAAAGGAAAAGATCAGAAAAACCCAATCAATATTACTTACAACGAAGGAATCTTTGTGGGATACCGTTGGCATGATACAAAAAAGATCAAACCTTTATTCAGTTTCGGACACGGATTAAGCTATACCACTTTTGAATTCGGAAAAGCGAAAGCCGATAAAACAACGATGTCTCAGGAAGACAAAATCACGTTTACAGTTACGGTAAAAAATACAGGAAAGAAAGCAGGTGCTGAGGTTGCTCAATTATATATCAGCGACTTGAAATCATCCGTTCCACGTCCTGCAAAAGAATTGAAAGGTTTTGAAAAAGTATTTTTAAACCCTGGAGAAGAAAAAGAAGTGACTTTTACAATTGATAAAACAGCATTAAGTTTCTTTGATGCAGCAAAACACGACTGGGTTGCAGAACCTGGAGATTTTGAAGCATTAATTGGAAATTCTTCTGATGCCATTAAAACAAAAGTGAAGTTTACGTTAAAGTAATCTTACTTATATATTTCTAAAACGAAATGCCTGAATCTGATTCGGGCATTTTTTGTTAAGTTTATTTAAATTAATGAAAATTTAACCGCAAAAGTGACAAAAGCTATCTGCATATTTAACCATTATTTAATTATTAGAAAACAAAAGCCACTCCAAAGAATAAAATCAAAGATTTTTAAAAACTTATGGGATTTTATTAGCAGTTTAATAATTAACCTAAAATACTAATATCTAATCTTATATCCCTTTGTGGTTGAAATAAAAGATTAAACATTTATTCTTTAAATTGATATTCCGTTAATCTTTGTTCTCCAAATTTCATTAAAATACTTTGTCCTACAGCCCACTTCAAATCTCGGCTCGCAGTTGGTGCAGAAATACTTTTAAAACTTTCTAAATAATCTTTTCTGCTAAATTTGTTACTTCCTATTTTGTCCTTAAATAAAAACAACCTGTCCTTTATACTTAAATTGATATTTTGAGATTGTAAAAGTTGTTTCAAAGACTCCAATATGATGGCCAACATAAATTCAATAAAAGGAGTAGATTGTCCTATTTTATCAGATTCTGAAAGCTTATTATAATATTTCTTTTGATTTTCTTTAATAAGACTTTCAACAGGTAGAAATTCAAAAACAGGATATTGCTGCATTAAAATTAAGGTCTGCCACAACCTTCCCATTCTACCATTTCCGTCTACAAAAGGATGAATAAACTCAAATTCATAATGAAAAACACAACTTTTAATTAATATCAAATCTTTATCGTTTTTCAAGTAGGTAAAAAGATCATTCATTAAGCCTTTTACCATTGTACCACCAGGTGCAAGATGTTCAACTTTTGAACCTTTAACAATTCCTACATTAGTTGTTCTGAATTTTCCTGCGTTCTTAATTAAATCTTTCATTAAGATAGAATGTGCAAATTCTAAATCTTTAATTTTATTTACATTAAAACGTTTCAAGTCATCATACACTTCAATAGCATTCTGAACTTCAAGAATATCCTTAGCCGGAGCAATAATTCTTTTATTCTCTAACAAAGCGGTTATCTGTTCTTCTGACAGAGTATTTCCTTCAATTTCCAATGAAGATTGAATTGTTTTGATACGATTTTTCTTCCGAAGTTCAGTGGTTGGTTTATAAAGATGATTAGCATTAATCTCTCCTATTTTCTCAGAAATAGAAACAACTAATTCTAAAATTTTATCTGTAATTATATAAGGTGGTTTCAAAACTTGATAGTATCATATGATACTATCAAAGATAGCAATTTTTAATTTAAACAAAAAAGATTGGAGATCTCCTAAATTTCGGCTAAAGCCCAAGTTATTATGCAAAAGAAAAGCGGACTAAAGTCCGCTCCTATTGATACCTTGATAGTATCATATGATACTATCAAAACTATTAATCGAAACAAAAAAAGCGACCGAATTCCTTCAGTCGCTTTCAAATTCGAACTATATTAAACTAAAAACAATTACTTTCCGCCACCGCCGTTTTTCTCAACATCGGTTTTGGTATTGTCTTTTACTTTTTGATTTCCGAAACGTTTTACAAAAGAAAGCGAAACGCCGTACCAGTCCCATCTCGAATAATTTTGAGTGGTCCCAATATTACTAAATGTTGTTCCGTCATATACTGGTCTTTTAAAGATATTCATCAACTGTACGCTCGTTTCAATCTGTGTTTTAGGAAATATTTTGGTCACAGAAATCGTATGGAAAACGTTGGCTTTATTCGCATAAGAATTTCCATTATTCTGATTCGAAATTTCAACCCATGCACTTAAATTGATATTCTTATTAAAAAGATTCGTGTACGATATATTCGTAGAACCACCAATATAACTTATATAATCTCTGGCACCCTCCAATCCATTTTTTGCATTAAAATCACTGTTGTCATTATAATACCATCCAACTCCTAAATTTACACTCAATTTGTTCTTCAGGAAGGTCTGATTGGTATTCGCATACAGGTAATACTTTTCAATTTTTCCTGTAAAATTCCCTGGATAAGTGACCGTTTTTCCATTTTCAGTCGCAAAGGTTGTCCAATAATCCTGATTGGTAAACATATATCTTGCAGAAATAAAATACTTCTTGAAAAGTCCTAATTTCATTACAATCCTATCACTCGGATTAGGATTTAAATCCATATTTCCTCGGTAATATATTCCTTCGTTGTTAGGAATAAGGAAAGGATTAAATTCTGTATACCACGGACGCCAAACATTGCGGTTGTAGGTTAGACTCAAATCATATTTATCCGAGAAAGAATACTTCAACAATATATTGGGAAGGAAATTTCCGTATGATTCTTTTCTTTTGGTTCCGGCAACGTCTTGCTGTATTTTAAAATCAATATGCTCATATCGAAGTCCGACTCTCGTTTCCAGTTTTTTGAAGAACGTTTTGCTATAATTCAGATAAATAGAATTCACGTTATCCTCATATCTGAAATAATCATTTCTTCTATCTGAACTATTTCCAGGAGGATTAGAAGTGATACTGTTTTCGTAAAGATCGTAAGGAACCACGTTATTATTAAAGTCCATCTTACCGCCAAATTCCACAGTACCTCCAGATCCAGATTTCCCAAGAGGTTGTGTATAATCTACTTTTAAGTAATAATTACGGGTTTGATTATAATTGGAAATGAGGGTTTCATTAAAACTTTTATTGCCCTTTGCATCAATTCCATTTTTCAAAAAAGTATTATCTTCTGCCTGAGATTCATAATTAGAACCTATATTAATATCTAAGATCCTGTTTTTCTCTTTATCATAATATTTATAGAAAAAATTGGTTCCCAACATGCGGTTAAGTCCCGATGCATTTTGATTCTGAATGTAAGATTGAAAATCATTATTAAGAGATACACTTCCGTCTGCATCTGAAAAAGAGGAAACTTTACTTTGATAATATTCCAGAATAAGCCCGATGGTATTTTTATCATTTAACGCATATTCTGAGGTAGAAGAAACAGAAGGACTTTGGCGTTTGTTGGTATCTACACTGTTAAATTTACTAATCTGGTTATCTGCATACCGAGTATAGAGATAATTATTTTTCTCAATGTGCGTATTGTCATTGTAACTTCCGATTAAGGTCTGCGTAAAGTTTTTCTTATGATAATTCAGATTGAGGTTGCTGTATTGCGAGTTCTTGGTATTTTGTCTGTTATTCAACGTTACACTTCCTTTCATTCCTTCATCATCACGCTTTTTTAAGACGATATTGATGACAGATCCTGCACTTTCATACCTTGAAGATGGACTTGTAATGACCTCAATTTTCATCAGATTATCTGCGGGAATAGTCGCTAAGTATTCCTTTAATTCTTTTCCTGTAAAAACAGATTTTCTATCATTAATATATACCGTTACAGATTCCCCTTCTGCTTTGATGGCATCATTATTATCAATACTTACCAAAGGCGTCATTCTCAAAACATCCCAAGTGGTATTTCCTGCTAAAATGGAGCTGTTGGCAACATTAAAAACAGTTCTGTCTGCCTTAGATTCTACAGTGGCTTTCCTCACTGTTACGGTAACAGCCTCTATATCTTTTCCTTTAATAGAATCATTTTTTACCTGAGCAAAAGCTAAGGTTCCTATTAATAAAACAATTGTTGATATAATTCTTTTCACTAAATTTAGTTTTTCATCTATAAGACACTTATCATGCAAAGTATGTTACATCTAATTTTGAAAAAAAACCAAAATAATTCTTCCTTAATTCTAATTAAGCATTATGCCATAATCTCACATTGATATATTATGATGAAATATTCACAAAAACAACTGATTGTAACATCATTAAAAACAAAAAACGCCCGAATTTCTTCGGACGTCTGCAAAAAGCAAATTACAAGGAAAATTTAAATATGCTGTTTTATTTTTTCAAAATACTGAACAACACCTACCTCCGGAACATATAATTGACCATGAGAACCATTCTCAAAATCATTCGTCTTATCCAGAAAAGAATTACTGAAAAAAGCGTAAGAAGGTTGTTCTGCAAAGTCGTTTTTAAGCAACTGATGCGCTTCTATTACCGTCGGTCCATAGAGTTTCTTGAAGTTCCCGAGAGTATATTGTGAAAACTTACCATAGTTAACAATGAATTTTAAAGACAGATCAATAGATGTATTCAAAACTTCGCTTAACTCTTCCACCTTTCTGTTAAAAGCATTCCTCATTGTATTAAGCAGTTTTGAAACAGTTTGAAATGATGGTTTTGAATCATATTTATAAAATAAAATAGCATCCCCTTCGATTTCTGAAATATCAAAATGCTGATCATTCACCTGAAGCAATGTAGCAAGCAGTTCTCTTACAATATATTGCCCTGTATACAATTTTGTATTGAATACAAATTCTGTAAATCCATTGAAGTCCGGAATAAGTATGATCCCCTCGTGTATGTTTGTATTCTTCATGTCCTGTTGGATTAAAAACCTGTTGTATCCTAATAGACGCAACAGGTTTCATTTTACTTTATTGCCAACCTCCACCTACAGATCGGTAGAGCATCGTGATTGCATTTAATCTTTGTGCTTTCAGAGAAGCCAGATCCAATTCTGCCTGAAGTTTATTGCTTTGCGCCAAAATAACCTCAATATAAGTCGCTGAATTATATTTAAATAAAATATCTGCTTTCTTCACGGCTTCATTAGATTTCATCACCAAACCTTCTGCAATTTTTTGCTGTTCTTCCAGTTTTTGAATCTGAATTAACGCATCAGAAACCTCACCTACCGCTTTTAAAACCGATTGTTTAAAAGTAATTTCAGCTTGCTGTGACAACACTTTTGATTGCTCGTATTGTGTTTTCAGTTGTTTTCCGTTCAAAAGGGGTTGAGCGATTGCCCCCGCTACCATTCCGAAAAGTGATCCTGGAACACTGAACCAATGACTCGCCTGAAAAGCATTTAGTCCACCCTGAGCGGTAATACTGAACGACGGATACATACTCATCTTCGCCACATGAATTCCGGAAATACTTTTTCTCAGATCCAATTCAGCACTTTTTATATCGGGTCTGTAACTCAACAAGTCTGCTGGAATTCCTGACGCAATGGTTTCGGGCGTCTGAATGTTATTCAAACTTGCGCTTCTTTCAATTTTATCAGGCATTGAACCTATTAAAAGACTCAATGCATTTTCCTGAGTCGCAATAGAACTTTCAATGGCAGGAATTGTTTTTAAGATTTGATCTTTCACGATTTCCTGTTGCTGAACGGCCAAAGCTGTTGTTAATCCTACTTCCTGCTGCTTTGTCAAGTACTTCAATGTCGTGTCTGAATAGGCTAAATTAGATTTTGTAATTTCCAACTGCGTATCCAACATCAATACATTATAATACCCTTGAACCACGGAAGCCACCAACTGCGTTCTCACGGCTTTTGCAGCTTCCTGAGTTTTAAGATATTCGGTTAAAGCCTGTTCTTTTCGACCTCTTATCTTGCCCCAGATATCAGCTTCCCAAGAAATATTGATTGTAGTAGAATAATCTTCCGTATACTTTCTTCCCATAAACTGGCCGGCCATCATTCCGTTCATACTGTTGTCTGAAGGTCGGCTGAGACTTGCATTGGCAACCGTTGCGCTTACGGTCGGCACATTCGCCCACTTGCTTTGATGATAGGCCAAAGAAGCAAATTCTATTTGTTTTAAAGCCAGTTGAAGATCATTATTCTGAACAATCGCTTTATCAATCAATGCTACCAAAACAGGATCTTTAAAAAAATCTTTGTAGCTAATCTTTGCGATATTCTCGCTGTTGTCTGTAACGATCGTATCACTTCTAAAAGCTTCGGGCATTTTTATTTCGGGACGTTCATATTTCTGAACTTTACATGAAACCGCAATCCCTGAAATTAATGCTAAATATGCTATATTTTTAATTGAATTCATTATTTAAATATCATTAGAATTAATATTCCCAATCGGCTTCTGTTACTTCTTTACCATTGATTCTTTCATGCAAAGACTGGAATACCACAAACAATACAGGAACCACAAAAATTCCTAAAACAGTTCCGAAAATCATCCCTGAAATTGCTGCATATCCGATGGAAAGATTCCCCATTGCAGAAGGACCAACCACAAAAATCAACGGAATTAACCCTGTAATAAAAGCCAAAGAAGTCATTAAGATCGGACGAAGACGAGCCTTAGCTCCTTCCACCGCAGAAGCAATTAAACTCTTTCCTGCTCTACGTCTTTGGATGGCAAATTCTACAATCAGAATTCCGTTTTTCGCTAATAATCCAATCAACATCACCATCGCGATCTGAACATAAATATTGTTTGAAAGATCCGCCAATGTAATGCCTACAAATACTCCCGATAAACCTACAGGTATCCCGATCAATACAGCAAACGGAAGAATATAACTTTCATACTGTGCCGATAACAGGAAGAATACAAACACGATACATAATCCGAAGATCATTACAGATTGTGAACTTGAAGTGGCTTCTTCACGGCTCATTCCTTTATAATCATACGTAAATCCGGGAGGTAGCACTTTCTTGCTCACTTCTTCAACCGCCGCCATTGCCTGACCAGAACTGTATCCCGGAGCTGCCATTACCGTTAAATTGGAAGAATTAAACAAGTTAAAACGATCCACCACTTCCGCTCCTGTTACTTGTTTTAAGGTTACCAACGTGTTTACAGGAACCATTTGACCCGCATTATTTTTAACGAAAATACCATTCAATGATTCTTTATCCTGTCTCGTTTCCGGAGTAGCCTGAACCAATACTCTGTAATATTTCCCGAATCTGTTGAAATCCGAAGACTGAATACTTCCGTAATACCCTTGCATCACGCCTAACACATCAGAAACACTCACTCCTAATTGAGCCGCTTTTACCTCATCTACCAAGACTTCATATTGAGGATAAGAAACATCAAAAGTGGTAAACGCCACAGCAACTTCAGGTCGTTGCATCAAAGCCCCCATCATTCCGTAAGAGATATTTCCTAAATTCTGAAGTTCTCCGTTTGTTCTGTCCTGAAGCACAAGCTCCATTCCACTCGTATTTCCGAAACCATCCACTGTTGGCGTATTAATTACCAAGAAATTGGCTCTTTTATCCTGAGAAAGCATTCCTTGCGTTTGCCCGATAATTTCATTGATATTATTAATCTTTCCACGCTCTCCGCCTTTCTTTAATTTAACGAAAATAGAAGCCGCTGAAGAAGACATTGAACCACTGAAAAGATTCAGTCCATCCACAGAAATCACTTTGTCAACCGCAGGATTTTTCATCAATTTATCTTCTGTATCAGCCACTACTTTTGATGTTCTGTCTTTTGAAGCACCAGGCGCCAAATTAGCCGTCACGATAATGAAACTCTGATCTTCATCAGGAATAAATCCTTTTGGCGTAGTCATAGACATCCAAGTAAATAACCCTCCAAACACAATGATAATAAGGAATGCGATCCATTTTCTTTTTAATAAGAATAATACCGCTTTTCCGTAACGGAATGTCAGCTTATTAAAACTTGCATTAAAACCAGCAAAGAAACGGTCTTTAAAATTCATTTTTTCATGAGAACCCCCGTGATTCTGTTTTAAGAATAATGCACATAAAGCCGGGCTTAACGTCAATGCATTGACCGCAGAAATTACAATCGCTATCGCCAATGTCAAGGCAAACTGCTGATAAAATAACCCTGTAGAACCACTCATAAATGCTACCGGAACGAATACCGCAGACATAATCAACGTAATCGAAATAATCGCTCCTGTAATCTCACTCATTGCCGACATCGTTGCCGCTTTTGCATTGAGTTTCTTATGTTCCATTTTAGCATGAACCGCTTCCACGACGACAATGGCATCATCCACCACAATTCCAATGGCGAGTACCAAAGCAAATAGCGTTAAGATATTGATTGAGAATCCAAATAGATTCATGAAGAAAAACGTTCCCACAATAGAAACCGGAACCGCAATCGCCGGAATTAATGTTGAACGGAAATCCTGCAAGAAGATATAAACCACGATGAATACAAGAATAAATGCTTCTATCAACGTATTAATTACCTGCTCGATAGATTGATCTAATGCATCTTTCGTTGCATACGGAATTTCATACGCCATTCCTTCCGGGAAGGATTTCTCCAGTTCTTTCATTCTTTCCTGAAGCGCAATCTGTACTTCGTTGGCATTCGATCCTGCCATTTGGAAAATCGCCATCGTTACGGATGGTTTTTTGTTGAAATTTGAAGAAACCGTATAACTGTACGCTCCAAACTCCACTCTCGCAACAT
Organism: Chryseobacterium polytrichastri; assembly: GCF_900142445.1. GTDB lineage: Bacteria > Bacteroidota > Bacteroidia > Flavobacteriales > Weeksellaceae > Chryseobacterium > Chryseobacterium polytrichastri. The sequence continues at coordinate 124,387 of NZ_FRAV01000007.1, forward strand.
CCTTTAATTTTAAAACAGAACCATCGCTTAATGCTTTGATCGTAATATTTTCATACTGCTCAGGCTCCGTGAATTTTCCTTTGTAACGAAGGACATATTCCATCGATTCTTTACTTCTTTCCCCGAATCTTCCCGGTGCCGCTTCCAAGTTTTGAGATTGAATCGCACGCGAAACCTCCGCTGGAGTAAGGTTATATGAAGTCAGTTTATTCGGATCCAGCCAAACACGCATTGAATAATCTTTATTTCCATACACCATCGCATCTCCTACTCCTTTTACCCTTTTCAGATCCGGAACAATATTGATTTTTGCATAATTCTCCAGGAAAAGATCGTCCATTGTGCCATCTTTACTCGTTAGAGAAACCATCGCAATCATACTGTTTTGTCTCTTCAACGTGGTGATTCCCGCCTGAACAACCTCCGCAGGAAGTTGATTCGTAACCTGCGCTACCCTGTTCTGAACATTGATGGCTGCCTGATCGGGATCAGTTCCTAATTTAAAGATCACGGTGATACTTAACGTACCGTCATTACTCGCTGTAGAAGTAATGTAATCCATATTTTCAACTCCATTGATGGCGTTTTCCAATGGTGGAGCTACGGATCTCGCAATCGTTTCAGCATTGGCTCCTGGATATGCTGCCGTTACCATGACGGTAGGTGGCGCAATGTCCGGAAATTTTGTAATCGGCAGATTGAGCATACCGACAACCCCCAGAATAACAAGCAATACGGAGATAACCGTTGCCAGTACGGGTCTTTTTATAATTTTCTTTAACATGATTTTTTCTTACGATTTTTTCGGTTGAGCATTCTTTTGCTTTTGAGCAACAACAGGAGTTCCCGGCTGTAATCTGTCGAAACCGGTAACGATGTACTGATCTCCTGCTTTTAACCCTTTAGAAATAATGAAATTGTCTCCCGCTTTCCCGCTTACTTCAATCGGTAACTGAGTCGCTTTTCCGTCTTTGATAGTGAATACAAAAGTTTTATCCTGAATCGTTCTTGTAGAAGCAATCGGAAGCAGAATAACATTGCTGTAAAACTGTTCCATCACAATTTTTCCAGTGTTTCCACTTCTTAATAAGTTATTCGGATTGTTGAACTTTGCTCTTAAAGTAATAGAACCCGTGGTTTTATTAAACTGACCTTCCACAGCATCAATTCTCCCTGTTTCAGCATATTTCTCTCCACCCGAAAGCAATAAAGAAACTGCAGGCGTATTTTTAATGATCTCATTAATATTGCTTCCAACTGTCTGTTTCTGGAAGTTATTAAAATCATTTTCACTCATGCTAAAATAGGTGTATACCTGATGAATGTCTGATAATAGCGTAATCGGATCCTGATTAGTTGGCGTTAATAAACTTCCCAAACGATAATTGAATCTTCCAATATACCCACTTACCGGAGCTTTAATTGTAGAAAAATTAAGATTGATCTTTGCCGATTCAATAGAAGACATCGACTGGCTTACTGCACCTCTTGCAGCATTATAATTAGCCTCCGCTTCTTTTACCTGAATATCGGAAACCATTTTATTTCTGAATAATTCTTTCTTACGGTCTACATCAATCTTCGAAGTTGAAAGATTCGCTTGTGCTGTAATTAAAGCAGCCTGTGCACTTTTCAACTGCTCACGGAAAATCTGATCTTCAATTTTAAATAAAGACTGGCCTGCTCTCACATAATCCCCTTCATCTACAAAAATTTTGGTTAAATATCCCGTCACCTGAGGTCTGATTTCCACATTAGAAACTCCTTCCACAGAAGCCGCATATTCTCTGGAAACAGAAGCATCTCCCTGTTTTACTATATCTACAGGAAGTTCCGGCGCCTGTTGCTGATAAGATTGGTTTTGATTATTTTTCCTGCACCCCGCCAAAACAATCAGCGAGAGGAAAAGTATAGTCGATTTCTGAATAAAAAATCTCTGCATAACAATAATTCCTTTAAATTTTACGGGGCAAAATTGAAACTAAAAAAGTTGTACAGAAATATTCAAAAAACCTCTTGATTTGTCAAAAAGACTCCTTATTTTAAGCAACTATGAGAAATGTCAGGTTATTTTATTTTTTCTACAGATTATTTTTTGTGAGTGTTTTTTTATTTTTTTGAAAATTCAGTATTTAAGTTTTGGCTAAAGCCAATTGATTTTGGTGTATTGATTAAACGGACTAAAGTCCGTTCCTATTGATATAAACATCGTGTTTATTATGACTGTTTTTCTTTTGTCTTGAAACAAAAGAAACAAAAATTCAAGACTTGGAAACTTCCGCTAAAAATTAAAAGTTACTCCTAAAATTCCCAAAACTCGTGCGGATTTACCTGTTTTTCTTCGGTTCTAAGTTTGTCCCGTACTCAAACAGTGGGAATTTTTTAACGGATTAATTTTATTTTGCCTCAATATTTTATATTTTTTTATTTGAATCGGCGAACCTCTTCGAGGTTTCTTAACGCTGCATTTTCCTAGGTCAATAAAAAGGGCTGCTATGAGCCAAATAGATATCGAAGAATATTAATTGAAAATCTATTATCTATTAAAACAAAATCAATACAAATCATCTCTCTTATATTCCAGAGGAGATTTGCCTACATGTTTTTTGAAGAATTTGCTAAAAGACGCCTGATCGGAAAATTTCAATTGAGTAGCTACTTCATTGACATTGGCTGTTGAGTTTTTGAGCAACAATCGGGCTTCTACAGCCAAAACTTGATGGATAATATCTCTGGGAGATTTAAACATCGTTTTATTAATGACTTTTGTTAGATATTTTCGGCTAATGCAAAGTTCATCTGCATAAAACTGAACACTATGCTGATCTTTAAAATGTTCCCGAACTAAGGTAAAAAAGCTTGTGGTAATTTCATCTTCACGAGAAGTAACTTGATAGAACTTTTCTGTTCTTTTGAAATAATTATCAACCTCATAAATAACCAGCGAAAAGTGATGCCAAATCATTTCATTGAAATAATAATTCTCTTTTTCAGTGCTATTCAGCACCTTCAATTCATCCAAATGAAATTCTATTCTGCGAAAAATATCCGGTTCATTTTTAATCACATTGGTATCTACTGACAGACTTCTCAATACATCACTTGACCTATAATTAAAACCAGCATTCGAAATAAAGTCTACAGAAAAGAAAATATACTTTCCTACGTAATCATCCGAAACTTCTTCTATCCAAAATGTTTCAGACATCGGGCAAAAGATAATATCTCCTGCCGAACTTGTATAACGTTTATCATCAATTCTAAACTGCTCATAACCGTTTTTCACCAAAATCAAACAAAAATACTCGGCACGACTCGGAACATTCAGGTTCATCGCATAGTTCGCACTATCGATTGTCATAACCACATATTCTTTAATTCTGAGATCAAATTCTACTTCCTTAAGAAGTTCTTCAAAAGTGAAATTTGTGACAAAATCTGTTACCGCCGATTTAGATTTTCTAGGCATTGGAAAAATGAATTATAAGAGATCAAATTTAAAACTTAAATCTCAATGATCAACTCTTTATCGTATCCATTATATTTTTCAACGATATAACCATGAGGATTACAAATAACTTCCGTTTCTCCAATTGTATACCTGCAAGGCGTGTGAATATGCCCATGAATCCAATACAAAGGCTGATATTCAACAATAAAATCTTCAAGGTTGGAAGCATAAGCTGAGGTGAGCGGATCTTCTTTATACTCTTCCGGAACAGACTGAATACTTGGCGCGTGATGCGTAACCACAATATTTTTAAATCCTTTTGAGTTCTCAAGGCTTTCCAGTAACCACAATTTTGAAAACTGGTGAATTTTAAAAGTATCAATCGTTCTCATCTTTGAATAAGAAGGATCTCTCGTTATTTTTTTATAATCATTCATTTTCGACTGACAGATCATTCCGTAATGTATTGGATTTCCAAATATTGAAAAATCTGTCCATAATGTTGCGCCATGAAAACGAACTCCTTCAATATCTACAAAAGAATCTTCCAAAACAAAAACATTGGAGTCCTGAGCAGCAGCCTTTATTTTATTTAGTGTTTTTGGATATGAACCTTTATAATATTCATGATTGCCCAACACATAAATCACCGGTTTATTCGGAATGTTAGTTTTAATCCATTCAATTCCTTTTGTTCCTAGATTTACATCACCAGCGAGTACTACCAAATCAGCATTATCAAAGGATAAATCGGTTAATCCAAATTCTTGATGAAGATCGCTGATGATTTGTATTTTCATGATCAACTTATTTAAACTTTTATTCCCTATAAATGAGCAATCGCAAAGAAAGTGGAAAGTTTTCCAATGTGAAAATATTTTTAGCACGAAATGATGTTTGAATTCGTCGCATCTGCAGTTTCACTCAATAAAGATTGTACGAGATATTTGTCATTGTATGATTTCGTCAGGATTTTTTTGACGCAAAGATTTATTTCTAATTCTGCATATTTAAGGGAGCAAAGAATTGAATCAATTATATTGATTTTAAGAAGCCTCCTTCATCAGCGACTTTGTCGCATTTCTTGGCTTCCTTAAAAATAATACGCTTTCCTATTAAAACTTTGCGTTTAAAAGGAGTTTTAATGATTATACTCTTTATCATCTTGAAATGAATCTTAATAATATAATTCAAAAGTTATATCATAGATTCTTCGAAGATGACTAACTTTATGTTTATTATGATTGTTAAAAAAACTTTTTTAGTATTTCTTTTTCTTTGATTCCCTCTAAAAACAGTAAATTTAATCAACCTAAAAATTACAATTATGCCTTGGAATCCTGAGATTTATAATCAATTTAAAAATATACGCTTCAAACCATTTTTTGATCTTGCCGATCTGATTAAAGATGAAAACCAGATGAAAGCCATTGATCTGGGTTGTGGAACAGGCGAACAAACGGCCATTCTTACTGAAAAATTTCCGGATGCTACATTTGTTGGAATTGATTCATCAAGTGAAATGCTTGAAAAGTCTAGAACATTGGAAAATGATCGACTTCATTTCCGACAAGCAACAACGGAAGAAGTCTTGAATAGTGATGAAAGCTGGGATCTTATTTTCAGTAATGCGGCTTTGCAATGGTCTGATGAGCATCAAACTTTGTTTCCAAAACTGATCTCTAAGCTAAAAACTGATGGTCAATTAGCCATCCAAATGCCTTATCAGCCGGGAAATATTCTGAATCAAATTCTGTTTGAACTTGCCAATGAAGAACCTTTCAAATCTCAACTCAACAGCTGGAACCGACCATCTGCAGTTCTTACGATAGATGAATATGCACAAATCTTATTCGATAACGGAATTGAAGAGTTGAATTTGTCTCAAAAGGTCTACCCTATTATTGCAGAAGATCATGAGACTTTATTTAATTTTATTTCCGGATCAGCTCTGATACCTTATTTAGAAAAATTGAATGAGGAACAGAAAATAACTTTTACAACAGAATTTAAACAACGAATTGCAAAGAACTTTCCGAAGCTTCCGGCGATTTATTCTTTTAAGAGAATTTTGATGTACGGGATAAAAAAATAATCATAAAATCGGCTTGAACTTAAACTTCAAGCCGATATTATTTATTTAAGACGTTACCAATTTGTAATTCCTCCGACTCGAATATCGAAGTCTTTTGCATTATAGAAAAATGCAAAATAACAGGCATAAGATGCGATCAATACTAGCAACAATATAAATGTGGCTATTTTATAGCCGTCTGATTTGGTTTCCTTGCCTTTACTATTTGGGGAATATCTGTTAAAATCTGAAAGATCATTTCCGTATTGTTGATTTGTTCTTACCTTACCATTAACCCTAGATGTTGAAATGGAGTGTAAAGAATCTACATTTTTATTTTGATTGATAGTATTTGAAAAATGTCTTTTATTTTCCTGATAAAGCTTTTTCGCAGACTCTACATTCCCTTCAGACTTTAATTTCTGAATACTATTTTCAATTCTTTTTGAATATTGATCATATTCTTCATTGATTGTTTTTATTCCGCCTTCAGAATCTTTGATCTTTTTATCATTTTCCTGATGTCGGATTTTGTTTTGCTCAATCTGTTGAGTAATATCATCAATTATTTTTTTTCGATCCTCTTTTATTATTTCTTTTTCCTTTTCAAATTCACTAATTAAGCTTTGAACGAGGCGTAATCTTTCTTCCTGAAGCTTCTCTATCTCTCTTGTAAATCCATTGGCATCTACAATCTTAAAAATACCTTTTTGCTTTACAAACTCGGCAATCTCATGACTTTCAGTAAAATAAATAGTATCATAAACATTAAGTAAATCAATCGATTTATTAAAAAGTTTTTGTAATTGATCAGGGCTTGTTTCGTTGTAAACAACAAGATATTTATGGGTATTCTGAACAAAATTAAGATCATTAACATCCTTTAGATTAAACCCAATCTTATCAAAATCCTTAGGCTTATTAATCGAAAACTTATCCGAATGATTTGTTGTAATAATGCTTTCTGAAACATTATTATTTTCCAAGCTATCCTGAAACTCATTTAATACATTTATAACCAGACTTTCAGAGCCTATTTTATCTACAAACAATAGACTTGAGCCAATAAAGGTTCCGCCTCTGTGAGAATTCTGCTCTTTTGCAAATGTATATACCGAATAAGAGATGAGGTTGCATCCCGCAGCATAATCTTTACGTATTGAATAGATTTTACTTTTCGGAAAGAGCATAATAGCATCTGTCTTCAAATCAAATGTTCGGATATCTTTTACAATGGCAGCATTTCCGCCCAGAAAAAAAGACTGTCTGAAGCCATTCGGATTTCCAAAGGTTCCGAATGCAGAGAAAAAATAAGTAGTGCTCATTAATTCGTAAAACTAAATTTTAAACGTTCCCAAAATGTTCCTTCATAATCTAAATCATAGCCTACAATACTTCTGTACAGCCATTTTGCCAACACCTCAGCGGTAGAAAGATTCAGTAAATTAATTCTCTCTTCTCCGGTTGCATTTTGCACACTTCCAACCGTATAATAGGTTTTGCTTAAACCATAAGTATTAATTCGCTGTGAAGTCATTGGTAAACGCTCCAATATAAAATTATCAAGCTCCTCAGCACTTTCCACATCCATTCTTCCGGATTTGTCCCATTTAGAAATAACAAGAACAGCATTTACCGATTTTAGATTTTTTCCTTTTCGTTCTAATTCATCCAGAAATTCATTAATTAAACTGTCATCTTTATAAGCAGATTCATAGCTCGTCACAATGATAAAAGTGAGTGGAATGTTAGCATTCAGAAAAGTTTCAATACTGCTGTGATAGCTTCCGCCACGCTTAATATCTTTATGATTTTCGCCTGAAGTTTCTAAAAAAGTAAGATCAATGGGAGTTACTTTCTTGGATTTATTATTAGGTTCAAAAACCAAATCCATACGGGTTACCTGATCTTTTGTTGTTCTATTAGGTAAAATACCTTGTCTTATATTTTCGAAAAAATCAGATAAAAGAACATTCGCTTCTTTTGTATTGGGAGTTCCCAATTTAGGTCTCAAAACTCCTGCGTATGACCTCAGATAATATAACATCGAAGAAAGTATCACAGATTTCCCTGATTCTGCCGTTCCAAAAAAGAATACAAAGTTGCTTTCTTTATTTTTTATGTCATTGGAAATTGTTTTCGCAATCGGAACATAATCATCATGGGTATCTTTATTAAATTCAAATGAAAGAGGTTTTAAAGTTTCTTCCATCTCATTATCGTTTTCAAACAACAATGGTTTTAATTTTTCATTACTGCTTTCCATAGCTTAGTTATTAGGAATTAAAGTGTTCCCTTTTCTTTTATTATTAAATACACTACCTCCGTTATTTCGCCCGTTATTATTAGGATCTGTTACCAATAAAATGATTATTACAATCACAAAATCCAATAAAATACATCCTGCTAACACCACAAACTGGTACATCCCAAAGTTTTTAATGGCATGTTCAAAAGCAAAACCTATTTTTCCGACTTGTTGAGTTTTTGATATAACAGGTTCAAAATGAATTTTCTCATTTCCTAAAACAGTCTGCGCACGGCTTCCTAATTTATTATATTCGGAAAGAGATTCATCAATTAAACCTTGCGACATGTCATCTTTTTCTTTTTTAGATAAAAGCAGTAAATCCTGAATATTTTTATTCCATTTTAAAGTCGCATTATTGACATCTGTTTTTAATGCTCTTTCTTCAGGAGATAAATCCGAAATCATATTATCAATCTGTCTTCCCATTCTTTCTGATAGATCTTCGTAATCGGTCCCAACCGGAGTCAATAGATCAACTTTCTGTCCTGTCAGTTTCTCAATATCTCGAATTAATGACTGAGCGCGGGTTCCGATTCCTTTATTTCCGGGATCTTTGATCTGCTCCATCAACTGCTTTTTCTTGATCTCGATATTCTGAGTAGTTACTTTGTTGTATTTGTAACTCAGTTTTGATTCAACATCGTTTTCAAGATTTGTGAAGTTTTTATTGATTTCCCTAAGTTCATCTGTATAAATATCGGTTCTCATAAATCGGGTATACAACGCATTGAAGTTGGCTATAAAACAGAAAGATGCAATAAAAATGTAGATTCCTACAAGACTTCCCGTAGGCTTTCCTTCCAATTTTGCATTTCGAAGCATCCAACACAAAAACAAAAGTAAGAGTGATAAAACCAATGCGATGACAAACGATGCCGGACCGAAGATTTGCTGTAGACCAAGCCAGGTCTGGTAAAAACTTACACTAATAAGCAATACTGCAAGAATACCCAAAAACAGGTCTGCAGGAGTAATTTTTTTATTCATAATGATTGAGTTATTGTTTTAGTTTTTATAATGCTCAAAACTATAAACAACATCTAAGATAAAATTACGGGAAACCATAAAGGATAATTTCCTTTTCGTTCCTATGATGTGTCCGAAAAATGATACAAACAGAGGCTTGTTATTACAGAAAAGTCAAGACTGGAAACTCCTACTAAAAATTTAAATTGATTCTTTACTTAAAGTAAAAAGTTTAAATGAGTTCATTCTTATCCGTGAATATCATATAGTTAAATATAAAAACACCTGATAGGAAGTGAATCCAGAATATTAGTTTTTATGAATAAATGAAATAGATATTTAAAATAATATAATCTTCATGCTTTACCACTGAATTTTAAGATAAATCTTTCAATAAAAACTCACAATCAATGAGAAACTATATTTTTCAATTACAATATTTCCTACCTTAGTGAAAACTAAAACAAACCTAACAACCATAAAAACAAAAACTTATGAGAACACAATTATCTTCCATGAAAACAGGAATAGCAATTGCTATGGTATTTTTAACAGGAATTCTGAACGCCCAGCAATGGGACGTTAATGGAAATCCGGGAATCAATCCTGCAAATTATGTGGGTACAGTAGATAACAGACCTCTTTTTTTAAGAGTGAATGGGAGTTCTCCTAATCCAGGCCAGGCCTTACTCAACGAAGCAGGTTCTTTTATTGTTGAAACTAACAATAATACAAATTTCGCGAAAGCAAAAGGAAGTATTGTCAATGGGATTTCCAATATTTTGGGTGGAGATGCTTCCAGCTCACTGGTTAGCGGTTGGGAAAATAATCTTAGCAGTGCAGGTGGGGCTAATATCGTTGCCGGACAGTCAAATACAGTACTTAATGGTGCCGGAAAATCTGTGGCATTAGGATGGAAAAATACCATCAGAAATGCCAATCAATTTGCAATAGGCGTTGGAATTGACTTGGGTGATTTTTATTCTGGAGGATTCGGAATTGATCTTGTTGCTACCGGAAACCGTTCTTTCGTAATCGGATCCGGAACCGGAACCGCGAAATTAACGAATAACGTTCCGCTATCCATTATGTTCGGTCTGTCATCCAACTCAACCATGCTTATCAAAGATCAAAGTGTCGGAATACGTACCATAACACCAACTGCTAATTTTCATACAGTAGGAACAGTAAGGTTACAAGGTCTACCTACAGGAACCGGCCGCGGATTAGTGGTAGACAACAATGGGAATGTCATGGTTTCAAGTACTGCATTAAGCAAAACAGCCAACAATGATGAAACAGTAAAACAACTTGAGGACCGAATCAAAAATCTAGAAACTACTGTTGAGGAGCTAAAACAACTGTTATTGAACAAAGGTACTGCAAGTAGTAATCTATCTTCATCATCAGATGTTCCTGTATTATTTCAGAACGCACCTAATCCAACCAAAGGTGAAACCAGCATCCAATATTATTTACCAAAAAATACCCAATCAGCGTCAATAGAAATTTACAGTATTTCCGGACAGCTTGTAAGATCTCTTTCTATCAATGAAAGAGGAAACGGAGCAGTGAGACTTTCAAGCAATGATCTTCAGTCCGGTACTTATGTTTATAAAATGACAGCCGATGGAAAACTAACAGATTCTAAAAAGATGATCATCCAAGATTAGATTTTTAATATATTTATTTTCAAAAAAATGGCCGGTGATATATATTTCGCCGGCTGTTTTTTTTGTAAAGAATTAGTTCTTCTCATTGGCTCCATGCAGAATATTTCCACCTCGTAAAGACAGTTCAACAGCCTGATTGCTGTAGATTCTCATTTTCTCTTCGTAATCTGCTATCGCCATTATCATGTTGGTATTTTTCACCAGAGCCTCACTGATATTTATTGTCAGCAGCGCAGCATCCATAAATGCTGTATTCGCACCGACACCTCCAGCAGGGCTCATGGTATGAACAGCATCACCCAAAGCAGTTATGCTGCCGGACTTCCATTTCTCTTTCGGTAAAGATGATCTGATTGGAGTGATGGATAATGATTCCTTATCAGCATGTTCAAATAATGCTTTCAGTTTAGGATGCCAATGGCCTGTAAGTTTATTAATACACTGAAAAACCTCTTCTGATGGCTGATTGTAAAAGTTTGCCTGAGACAATCCAAAAGCTTCGGGATTTCCAATAAATGCCCAATAAAAATAATTATATATCGGGCTCAAGACATCCCAAGATTTATCTTTTTTGTAAAAATCAAATTTCATTGCATCCGTAATCAGTGAAAACTGATCTCCCAGAATAACAGAAGTTCCTTTCTGGAGTTCTTTTGCTATTTGTTCCTGAGCTTTATCAGTGAAAAATGTCCTGCCATAAATGGTAATATTTCCAGTATTAATTTTCCTGTCTTTACAATATCCTTTTCCTATTTTGGAATGGACACCGTCTGCCGCAACAACTAGATCTGCCACATATTGGGCTCCATCAGCAAATGAAAGCTCTGTTTTTTCATTTGCTAATTCTTTCCAACTAACCAATTCCTTTCCAAATTGAATATTTTCCTGAAGTCCCTGCAGTAGAATTTCTCTTAATGTTAATCGATTAGGTTTCAAATCAGGCATTTCTTTCACTCCGTCACTCCATGATTCAACAAGCTCATTTTTTGATTCTTTAAGACCGGGATTGAATACTCTCATTCCTGTTGTGCTTGTCGCACAGGTTTCAAAAAACAGTTGATATAAATTCTCCGGAAGACATTCTTTTAAAGCATTTCTTCCCAATTCATTGATCCTAATCCTATATCCCTGAGTTCGGACATTCGAAGCTGTATCTTTTTCAAAAATCATATAACTTATTCCATTTTTTTTCAATCCCTGAGCAAGGCACAAACCTCCCAGTCCTCCACCCACAATAGCAATTCGTTTGTTTCTAAACTTTTGTATCATTTTTATTTACCATCAATCCTGTTATATTTTTAATGATTGACAGATACAAAATTATTATACAGTGTCTGGATGTCCGATATCTTTTTAATGGTGATGATGAGACAATTCTTGGTTTCCGGATCTGAACTGCAGGGCCGTTATTCCTGTTCCTTTTTTAAAAAATCTTGAAAAATAAATATGGTCTTCATACCCCAGTTCATAAGCGACCTGCTTCACATCCATTGTGGTATAAAACAAAAGGCGACGCGCTTCCAGTAAAATTTTCTGCCGGATCCAAAAGTTCGCCGGATATCCTGTCACTTCTTTTACCGCCTCATTTAAATAAAGTGGTGTAATAGAAAGAAATTGAGCATACTCCTGTACCTTTTTGTTTATTTTAAAATTTTCATTAATCAACTTTTTAAACTGTCCTGTAATCCAATATTTCTGTCCGTTATTCTGATGTCCTGAAATTTGAGACTGCCCCAGCTTTAAAATGATAATTCCGATAACAGCTTGTACTAATGAAAGCTCAATAGAAGAATTCGTCAAAGCATGATCTTTTTCTATTCTTTCGAATACCGGAGGAAGATCAAAAACGACATCACTTTCATCAGTGGCAACAGCTTGATTGATCCATTGATGCATATCTAGTATTTCCCTGTAAGATTCTGAAACCGCTTCTGCCTTTACAAATAAAAACCAACCTTTATTATCCTTCTGATAAAAATATTGATGGATTTGTCCCGGCCCTACAAAACATAATGAAGTTCCGATCATTTCAACCCTTTTGAAATCTACATCAAGAATAAATTCTCCTTGTTGTTGCAAAATAAACATATAATGGTCATCCCTATGGGTTTCTAGCTGCTTTTCATGAAAAATGGATAAGGGCATTAGTTTTATCCTGAGATTTTCGAGCTGATTGTGATGAGAGGCAATGTTTTTGGACTTTTTCAAAGGCAATCTATTGATGATTAAAGGTAAGAAAATAAATATCGCTGGATTTATAAAAAAAATGAATGATAACATGATCTTCTCCCGTATTCCTTATTTTTGCAAAGAATTATGCTACTCAACCGATAATGCGACCTCTATGAACAATACATTTTCTGACAACAGCCAAATTGGAGTAGTCTTTACTTTTTCTGAACTTGTCAATACCCATTTTCAGGGAGCGATGAATGCCATGTGTTGGCACAGAAATTTAGTGGGCGATTTTAAAGAAATTGTATCTCAACTTCAATTAAAAGAAAACATTACAGAAGTTTCCATTGAAGATCTTTTAGCACTCCAACTTTCAGAAAAAGGGAATTTGGCAAGAGAAATTATCTTACATGATATACAGTTATTGACAGATTTCGGAGCATCGCCTTCTCTTAATTTACTTAAAAACTATGAACGAGATGATGAATTCGACTTCATTTCAACGGATGTATATTCCTTTCATGTAGACCGCTCCCCCATTGGAACGGATACTTTTTTATGTACCTACCATGGTGCTGCAAGTGATATCATCCCTAATGATCAGGTTGAACAAAAAATATTAATCCCGGAAATCAGAGAAAAGCTTAAAAAATTACATGACGGTCCGGAAGCTGAATTTGAAACTTTCCTAAAAGATAATTTCTTCGATCTCCACTATCAACCTAATCCCAATGCCCAACCCGTTAACTTAGGATTGGGGCATCTTTGGCGCCTGGCGGTGGATCATCCTGAACAAGAGGTTTTGCCTTGTGTGCATAGGGCTCCTGTTGAGGAGGGTGGGGAGTTTAGGTTGTTGGTGATTTGTTAAAAATGGGGTTTATCACTTGAAGCACAATATAAAAGTATACCCATGCAATTCATTAGCAGAACATATCAATACAACAAAAGTATTACTGTTTGTTATTGCTAATTATTAAAGTCTATTTATTGTTTATACTCTGTCAAATATTTTATCTGTCATATCAAATTCCAAATTCCCCAATTTATCATATAACCTATTCTTAAATTATAATATGTGTTTATTGATTAAGTAATGGCAAAGAAACTCCAACTTTATAAACCTTATGATAAGGACTAATCTCAGTTTTTAATAGATTTTCAATTCTTAGCAAACCTTTCTCATCAGCATTACTTTGAATTGGTTTCGGATAAATTATTAAACAAGGAATTTCTTCATTGTTATCTTTGTTTAAACCTACTTCCTCTCTCACTTTATTTAATCTTGCATATCCTGCGACCTGTCTAATATCATCGTGAATTTGGCTGTAATTGTATTTTAGTTTGTACTTTGTATCAACCACAATATTATGATCATTTATAGAAATCAAAAAATCAAGAGAATTACCATGTGTAGCAAACTGATAATTAAAATTTGTACTGCTGAGTTCAGGATTATCTGATAATAACTTTGCATAGACATATAGCTCAAACATTTTTGGCATATCAATCCAAAAAGGTGGTGTTGATATTTTTTCAGATGTTGTTTTGGTAATATTGTATGAAAATCGTTTTAAAATCTGTTGCCCAATATTAATGGCTTCTTTGTATTCTTTGAAAAATGGATTGTGTTTTAAGTATTTTACTTCCTGAATATCAGCTTCGGAGCTAATGTGCTCAAAAATCGGACGAATGTAATTGACCATCCAAGAGATATCATTATCTTTTTTAAAATAATATTCGTTATTCTCTACATACTGTGTACAGAATAAAAACACTTTTTTCAGGAAGCGGTTTTCAACAGAATCTTCTCCGAAAACCTGATACTCGCAAACGGTATTAGTGAAGCGGTTTTTAAAAACATTTTGTTTGATTTGCTGCCCTACCAAGATTTTACCTTTCACTCTATTACGAAGATTTTCCTGAACTTTGTAATAAGATTTTTTCAAACCTTTTCTAGCAATATCCTGAAGCAGATTAAGGAATTTTACGACCAAAAATGGCGTTAACAAATCTTGGTTTTGCATAATCGGAATCTCTGGTTTGTCCCAATCTATTAATAGCAAATTATCAGATTCTTGAGCTACTTCGCTTTTTGATATTATGGTCATTAGCATTGCAATAACATCCACTTCGCCAATACCGTTTTCTGTTTCTACCTTTTCTTTAGCTTCTACATTAAAAGTTTCAACTTCTTGATCTGAAGAATTTTCTTCGCCATCTTCAATAGCTTTTTCAAAAGTTGTTGAAACACTGAAATTAAGCTTAGGCTCTACATAAATAAAACGATCATTGGTCAACCAATCTATTCCTACAAAATAATCTGAATTTAAAATAATTTCATCATCATAAATTTTACAATTAAAACAAGAATAATCTTTCCCTCTTTCTTTTTTGAAAATACGAGGAAATATTTCTAATTTTTCTTCCGATGTATGCAAAAGATATTTCTCTTTTTCTAAAACCAGAAGATTGTTATCATTTGTAATTTTCAGGGTAGAAACAATATGTTCTTTAAGGAAAATACCCATTACAGAGATTTTATAAATTCTCTAATTGGTTTTTTGTCATATTCACCAACTAAAATTCCATCTCTCTCATATTCTAACAAAATAGGCTTGACTTCATAATCCATTTTCATTTTAAATAACTCATCTCTTTTTGCTCCATCAACTGCATCCTCCTTTTTTACAATAAAATAACTGTGACCAATTTGTACTGCATCAATTTCAAATTCTTTACTTACATTAGATTCATTAAACAGTGCGGAAACTTTGCTAAAATCATTGGTATTAAAATAGATTTCATCATCTTCTTGTAGTTCTTTGGGCAACACATCTACAAAAGCAAATCGTCTTCTAATCGCATAATCAATATGTCCAACACTTCTATCTGCTGTATTCATCGTTCCGATAATATACAGATTTGGAGGAAGAACTAACTTTTGTGAACCATCAACTTCATACATACTTTCTACTTCTTCACCACGATATTCTAATGCATAAATAAGTTCTCCTAAAACTGATGAGAGGTTGGCTCGGTTTATTTCGTCTATAATTAAAACATAGTTATTATCAGAATCATTTAACGCATCTTCTGCAAACTTAGCTATAGTTTTATTTTCTGCTTCGTAAATTATACCTTCTGCCTCTTCATTCGGCTTCGCAACAATACCTCTAACAAAATCTTCATAAGTATAACTTGGGTGAAACTGAATGATCTTTTGAAAATCTTTTACATTACTTATACTTTGCTCTTCTTCGTTTATCGAATTAAGATGATTCTCATAAAAATGCTTTGCAATTGCATCTTCATAAGATTTAAATCCGCCTGTTCTACCTTTAATTTTCCACAATCTATTATTAAATGAATCTATTATTTTATTGTAAGATGGTCTCCAAGCTTTGCTGGTTTCACTTTTAAGTAAAACTACATTTTTCTCAAAATCCACAACTTCAAACATTGTGTTGTTCTTTCCTTCGATTTTTTGACCTACCTTCAGATTAGATTGAATATAGCTTTTCGTTAAGGTCTTAACCGAAATTGTTTTGGTATTAAAAATATTAAATTCAACAAGTTGCATTGCAATTTCTTTAGCCAATCTTGTTTTACCCGTTCCTGGAGGACCTTGTAAGATGATTTGTTTTTTATATTTAAGAATGTTTATTTGATTTTGCATTTCCGTTTGTTTTTTTATATCTACATTAGTTTTATATGAAATGACTGGCGCTTGGCAACCTACACTTGGATAACCAAATGATTTATGATATTTAAATTCAGCATAATTTTTAGAATTAACTTCATAAATTTTTCTCGCCAAATAAACCCAACTAGCGGATTTACTTCCATCCTTGTAATCAGCTAAATCATTATTAAACCATTCTACATATCCATAATTATTTCTCCAATCAGCTTTATTTAAATCATTTTGATTATACGCAAAATCAATAATTTCCGCTACATAATTAACATTGTAACTTGACGTATAAAAGATTCTAAAGAAACCGTTCTCTTCAATACATTGTCTTAGTAGTTTAAGAGTATTACCAGTACCATTAGGCTTTTTATGATTCCATAATGCTATATAATTACCACTATTAGTGTCCTCAATGGCATCACTCTGCCATCCTGTACTATCTGGGCATACAAGACCAATAATACTTTCTTTCCATTCTGAAATAATACCATAACTAATTCCTGTAAGTAAATGCGTGTAGTTTAATGGATTTTTAACTTCAATTGATAATTCAGAAAAAAAGTCAATAAAATCATTTTTAAATGAAGCGATGTGATAATCTTTTCCGAAGAGATTTTCTGAAATCTGACTACGATGATTTTCGCTTAACATTGTAAAATTATCTACAGGATTTAGTAAATATTCAATTGCATTTTTAATTGATCCATTTTCTAATTTCCCTTCAAACTTGTAAGTAATTAAGTGCTCAATCCAATTATTCATCCGTACATAAGCTAAAGCCAAAACTCGTTTATCTACATATTGATTTAATTCATTCTTTTTATAAGCTTTAGCATCACAATAAGATATAATAGTTAATAAAGCCTTACCAAATTCAAAAAATTCAGGCATATCGTGAAAGACTATTTTAAGTTCATCATAATCTTTTCGCTTTGAAAGAAGAAAGAATTTATTTTCTTCAGATACTTCTAATTCTAAAAAAGTATCTAACGCATTCTTAGCTTTTTGAAAATAATACTCTTCGGAAGTTACTAATGAATAATAATAATAATCAGATTTTATAATAATTCAATAAGTATGATCTGCTAATTATTCATCATTTTTATTGTCTTTAAGCTTTATAGCATTTGTTTGATAACTGAAATTAGATACATAAAATCTTCTCAAACACCCCAATCACCTTAAAATTTATCGTCTCCTCATCTCTTAAAACAATAGATTCATAAGGTTTTGTTGACATTGGTTTTAAAGTAATTTCCTCGTGATGCCATCCATCATCATCGGTTGCTTTTTTACTAAAGTATTTTTTTATGGTATAATTGCCTCCTGTTTCACTATCAAAAATATCACTGCCCTCAACCAAAGTAATCAAACCATTCCTGCTTCCTCCTGTATATTTTTTAAACAAACAGAAACTACCATTGGGAATCACTTTATTCATAGATTCTCCAACCACCTTACAAATGAAATAATCTTGTGATGAATCTAAATTAGTGACTTCAATATACTTTGCTTCTCCTGCAGACTGCAAATCTGAAAAATTACCTGCAGCAATTTCCAAGTTGTAAAAAGGAATAGTAAATTCATTAGGCTCATCTAAAATTATTAAGGGTTGTTTTTGATGATCTTTTTCCTGATGAATCGGGATTAGTTGAGAAAAATACTTTCTTAAATTAGGATTACAGACATAAATATATGTCCCTTCAATTCCTCTAAGTAATATCGTTTTATAAATATTAATGACATAATCCAATAAAACTTTCGGATCTTTTATTGAGTTTTTACCGTTTTTATCTTTATAATTTTCTTTGTAAACAACTAGTTCATTTGTTGTAAAATCATAATCTAATTCAGGTCCAATAATAACTCCTGTATAATTCAGATCGTAACCTTGTGTAGTATGTATACACCCCACTTCATTAATGGCGTTGGGAGAATTAACCCAATCAGTTACTATACTGTTCCACTGTAAAGATGTATCACCAATTACAATATCAAATTTTGATCTATCATTTTTGGAGACCCACTCCCAGGCAAACCCTGCAACCATTCGGGATAATCCTCTTTCCCTTTCCTTTAAATGAATTTGCTCCACCATTACATTTAAATCATCAAACATTTTCAGATCATAAAATCCTATATTTCGATGGTCTTGATTAGCTAAATATGCTCTATCGAAAATTTGATGAACAAAATCGACATATTGATTTCCACCTTTCACTCTAAATTGCTTGCTTAATTTTTCATTACGTGTGCTTGACAATTGCTTTAGAGTGTAGAAACTATCATGAGTGGCATCAGATGGTTTAATGGATTGATATTGATCATAAAAAATAATGGATTTTTCGCTCTGTAGCTGAATCCAATCTAATTCAGAGGTAGTCATTTTATCCAAACCTAAGAGTTCACTATTTTTGTCAAAAGTTCCGAAATAGGAACCTAAGTTTACTCTTCTTCTTAGACGGTGTCCCTCATCGACAATCAATAAATCATATTTTTGTTTGGTGATTTCTGAAGGTCCAATTACCATTTTTGGAGATAATCCTTTAATATTTTTAAAAACATTGGAAATAGTTTTTCGAAAAGAAGCCATTGGTATAACCAAAGCCATATTCAAATCTCCATATTTCTCTTTCACCTTTTCTAAAGTCTTAAATAACTCTTCATCTTTCTCATCAAAATCTGAATAATTAAAATCATTTAAGTCGGTTTTTAAAAGTTTAAAAAGAAAAATAGCAAGGATAGATTTTCCGGTTCCTGCACCACCTTCTATCAAACTTACTTTTGCCTGATCATCAAGAAGGCATACCAAGATCATTTTGAGTCCTGCAATTTGTTCTCTAGAGAGCGATTTATAAGGTGAATATTTAAATAAATCAGAATTATCAATATAATCCAGAGAATGTCTTGCAATCCCCATACTTTGCAACTCACACCAAATATTTTTAAACTGTTCCCAATAAACTTCTTTTTGCTGATAAAATTGGTGATTAGATATACCTAGATTCCCATTTTGTAAAGAATACATTCCGTCTGCAGAAATATACTTGATAAGATTTGATTCAACATCCAAAGTCGCAGATTTATTAAATTTATCGCTTAAGATTAAGTTAACAGTACTTAATTTCTGCTTTTTTTCAATTTTAGAATGTGTTTTTAATCTGTTAAGAACATCTGTGGTTTCTCCTATATAGGCTTCTTTATTTTTATTTTCTTCTAAAAAATAAACTAACGGCCAATTAAGAAAACCCCTATGATTTTCTATAATATTAGATTCTAAAGTATGGTCAAAGGGATACTGCTGTATAGAAAAATTCATTATTAAAAGCTGATACTATAATTCGTTATACTTAGTTGCATTCCCTTTTGATTTATCAACAGGATATTTTTCCGCATTTTTCCGCATTTTCTCCTGAATGATTTCAGCAATGCTTAAATCGTGTTTATTTGCTATAAGAAATGCATACATTAACACGTCAGCCAACTCTTCTTTAAGCTTGTCAATCTTGAAATCTTCGCTATCTTTCCATAAAAATAATTCAAGGAGTTCTGAAGATTCAATAGACAAAGCTAGAGCTAAATCTTTTGAATTGTGAAACTGTTCCCAATCTCGCTCATCCCTGAATTTTACGATTTCCTGTATTAATTTATTTATGTCACTCATAGTTTAGTTTTTTACTATCTAATTTTCAAAAAGTAGTAATAAATTCAAAGGTATTAAAAATAGTCTTCACATTGAAGTGAACATCTATGAACATTCAGCTTTTATAAATTTTAATAAAAGCATGTATTTATAATTGACCATCTAACAGTATATTTTTTTAATTATTCACATTAAAAGTTTTAATTTCTGCTTCTAAGCCTATGAACACTAATTTTTAATTTAAAATATTAATCAAATATAAGTAGTTATTAGTTTTTTAAATTATGGAAAACCGTAAATAAAAAAAAGGATTTATTTATAAGAAAAAACTCCGATAACAATGTTATCGGAGTTTTGAAATATGTATATTTTTAGGTTAAATATTAAGAATATAGTGTATTGAATTTCTATATTACTTCCCAATACAAAACTTAGAAAAAATATTCCCCAACACCTCATCATTGGTCACTTCACCGGAAATCTCACCAAGATATTCCAATGCATTTCTTAGCTCATACGCCAATAGTTCTGTTGAAATTTGAAAAGTAATCGCTTCCTTCACTTTATTCACCGCATCCAACGACTTTCCTAATGCTTCAAAGTGACGCTGATTGGTAATTACCACGTTGTTTTCTGCAGATTTCAACTGTTCAACGTAAGAAGATAATTCGTTTTTAAGGTCTTGTATATTTTGATTTTCGACGACCGAAATTTTGATAAAATCAAATTCCTGAGAGATTTCGTTTCTGAAAATAGATTCTACTTTTTCGTAGATGGCCGGAGAAACTTCATCAATTTTTGTGGCGCAGATAATCAGCTTTAAATCATCGCGTTGCAAAGATTTAATCATTTCGATATCTTCAGAAAAATTTTCTGTTGCAGCATCAGCTAAATAGACTAATATATTAGCATTCTCTACTTTTTCCTTGGCTTTTTTAACGCCGATGGCTTCAATTTCATCAACAGTTTCACGGAGTCCAGCGGTATCGATTAAACGAAATGCATGACCTTTAATATGTAGAATTTCTTCAATCGTATCTCTCGTTGTTCCGGCAATACTGCTAACAATCGCTCTTTCTTCTTTCAGCAAAGCATTCAGTAATGTCGATTTTCCGGCATTGGGTTTTCCAATGATGGCAACGGCTGTTCCATTTTTGATGGCGTTTCCGTATTGGAAACTTTCGATCAGAGAATTGAGTTTTAATTCAATTTTATCAAGCAATATATTTAGTGCAGATCTATCTGCAAATTCTACGTCTTCTTCCGCAAAATCAAGTTCTAATTCAACTAAAGAAACAAAATTCAATAAGTCGGTTCTTAAAACAGATATTTCATTCGTAATTCCCCCTTTCAACTGATTAATCGCTACTTTTCGGGAAGCTTCATTTTCCGAAGCAATCACATCAGCAATCGCCTCAGCCTGAGAAAGATCTATTCTTCCATTGATAAAAGCACGAAGGGTAAATTCTCCTGCTTTTGCCATTCTGGCACCGTTTTTAATCAGGGTTTCTAAGATACGTTTCCCAATGTGCGGAGAGCCGTGAAAAGCAATTTCCACAGAATTTTCAGTCGTAAAACTTTTTGGCGCCAGGAAAATAGACAACATCACCTCATCAATCGCTTCATCGCCATCCATAAAATAGCCATAATGAATCGTATGAGATTTTTGTTTCTCCAATTTTTTCTTGGGAAAAGATTTTTGAACGACAGATAAAGCATCGTTCCCTGAAACTCTGATAATGCCTAAAGCACCTACTCCATTGGCCGTAGCCAGTGCACAAATGGTATCGTTATTCATGGTGCAAATTTACGCTTTTTAATGGCATAGAACTATATGGTTTATCTATTGTACTAATTTTTTGGAGCTATTTCCCGATTCAAGTTTATGCTGAGCAGAGCCGAAGTATTACAATCTTTTTTTCAAAAAAGGATTTTCTCTTCAAAACGATGAATGAGTTTCAACGATTCAATAATTATAAATATAAAAATTGAGTCAATCGGGGCAAGGATTGCAGTCGTTGCAAACCGAAGGTGAAGCAATCTTAATATTCTTAACAACTTAATCTAATCTTAATGTTTTAAAATTTCAACCATTAAGCTATATTAAGCATATAAGGAAAATTAAGTTTAAACATCGTTTTTTAAGTTGAGATTGCTTCGTCGCTTCGCTTCTCGCAATGACCATTTTTTAGTGAAATCACTTCTGTTTTACTCCCAATAATTTAATTTTCTTAAGCCACTTTTGGCGTTGTTTACCATCCGAAGTTTTTATAATTCCTATGTAAGTAACTTTCACAGGCTGTATTCCACAAAATTCTAGCACTGATTTTCTAAGTTGATTCACACTGGGTCGACCAAAGAAAAATCGGTAATAGAAACCTGGCTGATCTAAGGTTGTGATGATATGTGCTGTCTTTCCTTTCAGTAATTTATCCCACCAAACAGAATTTTCTCGGTATTTAAAAGCCAGCCCAGGCAAGAAAAGTCGGTCAATAAAACCTTTCGTAATCGCTGGCAAACCGCCCCACCAAACAGGATGAATCCACATCAAATGATCAGCCCATTTAATCTTTTCCCAGGCATTAATTAAATCAGGTTCCAATTCCATTCTTTTCTGGTATCCAAACTGTAAATTCGGATTGAAGTCTAAATCTGCAATTACAATTTCCTGAACTTCCGCTCCCGACTGTAAAGTTCCATCTTTGTAAGCTTTTGCAATTCCAAAATTGAAGGAATCTTTGTTAGGATGACCGTTAATGATCAATATTTTTTTCATTCCGTTACTTGTATATTGATGGTTTCATAAGCATTTAATGATTCAAATAATGAAGAATCTTGGTATAGCTGATGACTGAAATAGATCTTATTATCATGGTTGTTTTTCAATAATTCTTCTCCATGCAAAACAGCAGATAATGCCGTTAATTCAGCTTGTCCTTTTGTGCTTTGCAGGCTTATTTTTTTATTCTCATTTTTAGTTCTTACGACAATTTCAAAAACGGATTGATCTCCATTTCCACTTGATCCAAAAACCATTTTTCTTTCCTTTAAAGATAAGATATTAAACAGTTTTATTTTCTGAAATGCGCCCAATAACCAAGTAATAAATTTTGAATTATACGTCATTTTCACACTCACATTTGGCACTTTCTCTATTTTATTTAAAATATATAAATCTGGAACATCAAAATTATAAGCCTGTCTTTTCCCAATTCCAAAAGAAAACTCAAACGGCTCGGCATCTAGAAAATGTTTGATAGAAACCGGTGTATTATTTTGATAATTAACAAAAGGTTTAGCCACGTTTTCTGCCATAAAATGAGCCGAACTTTCTCCCGCCAGATCTTTCACAGAATAATAAACGAAAAGTTCAACTGCCTGAATATCTTTCATCTGACCAGAAAAAGAATTGATTAACCCACTTACAATACCTCCCATCCATCCCGAACTGAAAACAATTCGACTGTTGATGGATTGCTTTTTAGCGAAATCATAGGCCCTTGTAAGATCAGGCGTTGGTTTGGTAATATCCAGATAATCTATTTTATTTTCAATCGCAAAACGAAGAATGTGATCACCTTTATCATTCACTGAAAGAACAATCACGTCTATTTTATGATTAAGAATTGCTTGAAATGTTTGAGGTTTGGTAACATCAATAATTAAATCATTTTCCGTTTTCCCAGGTTTTCTTCCTCCGATGAAAATATTGCTATTTGGGTTTCTTGATGCAAAAATTCTGGCAATGGTTTTTCCGACCATTCCATTGCCTCCGATAATTAAAATGTTTGACTTCATCTATTTTTTTCACAAAACTATAAAGCCCGTTCATCACTATATAGGACAAATGTCTAAAAAGAAATTTCTTTCCGAATTCTGCTTAAATGTCTTTGTGTAATCCCCAAATAGGAAGCCAGATATTGTAATGGAATATCCTGAATATAATTGGATTGATTCTCCAGTAAAGTAACATACCGCTGTTTCGCATTACCTCTTTGCAACTGGAAAAAACGTTTTTCCAATTCAAGATATTCCTGCTCTGCAATTATTTTCAAAAATTCCATCCAATTTGGATGAGTCTGAACTAACTCTTCAATCTTGGTTTTCTTTAAAATCAATACATCAGCATCTGAAATAGCCTGTATGGTTTCGACGCTTGGAGTATCCGAAATAAAAGAAGAATAAGATGCCATGAGATCATTAGGAAACCGAAAACAATAGGTACTCTCTTTTCCTTCATCGGAAATATAATAGGAACGAAAAATACCCGATTGTATAAATGCAATTTCTTTACACCGTTCACCTTCCTGAATAAAAGTATCATTTTTACTGATTTTTCTAACTTCAAAAAGTGGTAAAAATGATTCAATTTCTTGTTCTGAAAATAGCCTAAAACTGCGAAAGAAATCCTGTATCATGCGAGAGTGTGTAACTTTCTACGAAAATAAGGAAAACTCAAAGGTTTATTAGAATATTTATACTAATAAAATCTTAACCACAAAAGGTACAAAAGATATAAGCTACCTGTTAAATTTTTAGCTATTTAGAACACAAAAGATCATAGGCTCTTAAAAAAATAAAATCATCTCAGGACGAGATGATTTTACCGCTTTTGAATTTACTTAGTATATGAATATATGAATGATGTCTTTTTGTTGATACAAATATAGAACTCATCCTGCTTCATCTTCTCAGGGGAATCCCTAAAACTATATCCGTAAAAACACGGTAGTCTCCATAAAAAAGCCTTGTAACAATCGTTACAAAGCTTTTTAAATATATCTAACAACTATTTTAATTAGTTTAATCTTTACCTAGTCGATTGCTTATGATAAGCACCAAAGATCAATCGGTACTTCTATTATAATGAACTTACCAATTGTAAGAACCATTCTTTAACATCACCTTCCAGGAATGGAGAAATTTTTTCTTCACATGTTTGGTGATATTTGTTTAACCAAGCAATTTCCTGCTCTGAAAGAATTTCTTTTACAATCGTATCTTTAAAGAACGGACAGAACGTTAATGTTTCAAATTCATAGAAAGTTCCGTGAATGGTAGTTTCTGCTTCTTTTACAGCAATTAAGTTCTCATGACGGATTCCATAGTCACCTTCCAGATAATATCCAGGTTCATTAGAACAAACCATTCCTACTAAAAGATCCTGAGGATTCAGGTCTTTTCTGATGTTCTGAGGACCTTCATGAACATTCATAAAGCTTCCTACCCCATGACCTGTTCCATGGTTGAAATCTTTTCCTTCCATCCATAACGGAAGTCTTGCAATTGCATCAAGATGAACACCTTTTGTTCCTTTTGGGAATTTCACCATGGACAAACGGATCAATCCCTGAAGAACTAATGTTGAGTTTCTTTTAAAATCATCAGAAACAGTTCCTAAAGAAAAAGTTCTTGTAATATCCGTAGTTCCTTCAAGATACTGACCTCCTGAATCTACCAAAATACTTGAATCATTGGTAACCTCTTTGCTCCCTTCGCTTTTTGCAGAATAGTGCATGATGGCACCATTATCTTTATATCCAACGATGCTTCCGAAACTTTCTCCGACAAAATTTTCACCTTCTGCACGGAAACCTCTCAGTTTTTCACCGATAGAAAATTCAGTCATTGCTTCTTTCCCGGCAGTGTGTCTTAGCCAATACAGGAATTTCACCATCGCAACCCCGTCTCTCACCATTACTTTTCTGAAACCCTCCAACTCAGTTTCATTTTTCTGAGCTTTCATTAAATTTCCGGGAACCGGAGCTTTAATGAATTGATTAGAAGATTTCAATGCTTCATAAATAGATTGATTTCCGTTTGGAGAAACTAAAACGGTTTCGTTTTTAACCGTATTCAAATGATTATAGAATTCTTCGTAAGGCATCATTTTCACAAATGAATCATCCATTTGCTTTCTTGCTTCAACTTCCAGTTTTTCAAGACCTGTGAAGAAAATTGCATCATTTTTAGTAATAATGATATAACCTAAAAATACAGGATTGCTTTGAACATCACTTCCTCTAAGGTTTAGTGTCCAAGCCACATCATCTAAACTTGAAATAATGTGAACGGTTGCTTCCTGATCTTCCATTTTCTGGCGGATGGCAGAAATTTTGTCTGTTACAGACTTACCGGCCCATTTTACAGGATGTACAAATATCGGATTTTCCGAAGGTGTTCCTCTGTCTTTCCAAATCTCTTTTAAAAGAGGAAGATCAACGATCGTTATATTTTTTGAATTTAATTTTTGAGAAAGCAATTCCCAGTTCGCATGAGAAGTGGCTACCGCATTTACCGCTACTTTTCCGTTTGCCGGAATTTCTGAAATAATCCAGTCGATATAGTTGGGAGTTCCTTCCATACCGTCTTTAAAAAGATCGATTCCTGAACCTTCCAATTCCAGGGCAGCTTGTGTGAAATATCTTCCATCTGTCCAAAGTCCACCTTTATCTTTAGTAATCACCACAAAACCGGCAGAGCCTAAAAACCCAGACAGCCAAGATCTCTCCTGCCATTCTTCAGGTAAATACTCGCTCATATGCGGATCTGCAGAATATACTATAAATGCATCAACATTATTTTTCTGCATTTCTTCACGAAGCGCAGCTACTTTTTCCTTTGAAGTCATTTTCAAATAATTTTTAAAGACGTGAAGTTACAAAATTTTTGAGGTTTGGAAGGGAATTCTACAAGTTTTTTAAACGCACTATTTGTAATCTTTTTTAACATAATTACTATTTTTAAGTTCATTAGGACTTTCCAGTCAGTCATTATTTAGTCATTGCGATGAACGTAGCGATGAAGCAATCTCTTTTGCATCATCTTTGTCTTTCAGCGCTCAACAAATTGAAATGTAGAATCTATACTGTTTTTAATTATGTTAAACTTGTTTAAACTTTTTATTTTAACCACAAAAGAGATAAAAGATTAGCATATTATTTATTTAAGTTCATAATGAACTGCAAACAAGAACACATAAGTTTAAAAAAATCTTTGATTTTTATTCTTTTGTAAGCTTTGTTTTCAAATAGTTCAACTTTAAATGATTCAATAATAGCTTTTGTGGTTAAATTTTTTAATTAGTTTAAACAGGCTTGTTGTTTAGATTCTTCCAGGATGACAAACATAGTGTGAAATTTTTTGTTGCATTAACTATATGATAGTAAACAATAAAAGAGATTGCTTCACCTTCTGTTCGCAATGACAATTTTCGTGTATTATCTTTATCAAAAACAGGCTGTAACATAAATAAAAAAAATCAATCATTTAAGATGAATTAACAACATTTAGATACCACAAATATCCATTATTATTAAAATTTAAACCTTTTGGAAAGATTCTTGCTATATTTTACATCATGGAGATACAGAATTACAAAAATCATAGGAAATTTTATCCGCCACATCATTTCATTTATCTTCCCTTATTACTTCTATTGGAAGTTTTTGGAATCTATAAAGTTTTTAGTGACGTGGAAAACAAGCTGACTTGGACTTTATTTTCAGTGGTCATCTTCCTGATTTTGTATCTGGCTATTATGACGCGGCAGCATTATGCGTTGGGACTTCAAAACCGTTTGGTACGGCTTGAGTTTAAACAAAGATATTTTGAGATCTTCAATAAAAGATCTGATGAAGTGGAAGGAAAATTAAGTTTCAGCCAGATTGCAGCGCTTAGATTCGCATACGATGATGAGTTTAAAAATCTTTTAAACAAAGCGCTTGAAGAGAATCTTTCAGGAGATCAAATAAAAAAATCCATTAGGAATTGGAGACCAGACCAACACAGAATTTAAAATAATAGACATCAAAAAAATAAATTATCATGAAAAAATTATCATTATACAGTATGACGATATTCAGTTTGTTATTGCTAACAAGCTGTGAAGCAGTAGAGACAATTTTTAAAGCAGGAATGTGGTGGGGAATTATTTTAGTAGTAGGCGTAATAGCCCTTATCATATGGCTATTTTCTAGGGGTAAGAACTCGTAACCAGATTTTATGGACAATTCAGACTTAGACATCATTTCTCACCTTAAACCTTCTAAGATTGTCAAAATTATGAAAGATCCGGAGGCTTCTGCAAGGGCGGTAAATCTAATTTACACGTCCGACGCAGAATCTGCGGGTATTATTCGAAAAAAAAGAGGTAAAAAATATGCTTATTTCAAAGACGGCGAAAAAATCAAAGACAAAGAAGAAATCAAAAGAATCAATGGATTGGTTATTCCACCAGCTTGGGAGAATGTATGGATTTGTGCTTTAGATAACGGCCATCTTCAAGCTACAGGCTTTGATGCAAAAAAAAGAAAACAATACCGCTACCATCCTCTTTGGAGCGCATTGAGAAATCACACTAAATTTTACAGAATGTTGCAATTCGGGTATGCTTTACCTGAAATACGCCTTCATATTGAACAGGATCTTGCCTTAAGAAATTTCGAAAAAAGAAAGATCTTAGCCCTGATCGTGAGTTTAATGCAACGTACCAATATCAGAATTGGAAACAATGCCTACGAAAAACTGTATGGTTCTTTTGGACTTACCACGTTAAAAGACAAGCACGTAAAAATCAAAGGGCAAAAAATGACCTTTTCATTTAAAGGTAAAAAAGGAATTATGCACAAAATTGATCTTAAAAGCAGAAGGCTTTCAAGATTGGTTCAGAAATGCAAAGATATTCCGGGGAAAGAACTTTTTCAATTTTTGGATGAAGATGATAATCGCCATTCGATAGATTCTGGAATGGTAAATAATTACATCAAAGAAATAAGCGGTGAAGATTTTACCGCGAAAGACTTCAGAACCTGGTCTGGAACCGTGAATGCTTTAATTGCTTTTAAAGAAATCGGCTACGCAGAAAGCAATACCGAATACAAAAGAAAAGTAAAAGAAGCCTTAGAAATGGTAGCTTCTCATCTAGGAAATACGAGCACAGTTTGCAGAAAATATTATGTTCACCCTTTAGTCATCAACCTTTATGAAAATAATTCGATCAAAAAATATCTTGATGAATTAGAACAGATTGAAGAAAATGATGGAAAGGCAAATCTTACTCAGGAAGAAAAATTGGTGCTTAAAATTTTGGAAACGGAAAAAATGTAGTGTTAAAAGTAAATGGTTAATAGTTAATTCACTTCGATGTCAATTTTTACAAACCATCTCATGTTAACAGCTGTTATACATTATAAAAAAACTAAAAATTTAGATTTTGGCTAAAGCCAGATTCGTTTATTCAAAAGAGAAAATGGGCTAAAGTCCATTCCTATTGATATTTAAAATTGTTTTTTAATTAAAATAAAATCAGTTCAAAATATTAATACCCAGGAACCGTTGGTGGAAAATTTTCACCTTCTTTCATTTCAATAATTTGTCTATTTTCATCAACAGTAATATCAATTGCTCCGGACAAAAATCCATATAATTTGGCAACACATTTTTTAGGAGGTGACGTTATTTTAAAAGGATGATGACCCAGTTGTACCGTTGTGCTCCCATCGTTCATTTTCTTAATTTCATACGTCCCTTTGATTACACTTTTACAGTTTCCCTGATTTATAGTAATCTGAAATCTTTTGCCATCAACAAAATTTAAAACATCCGGTTTTCTATTGTCTTTATCTAAATACAGCTCAGCTTCCTTATCATTTTTCATATCAAAATACCACTTGGAGCCTTTTAAAGTACCATTCAATAATTGATCTTCAGGAATCTTATATTCTTCTATTTGCTGTTTTAATGGGATTTCTTCAACCGTTTTTTTCTTGCGCTGAGCAAAAACAGTTTGTGAAAAGCATAAAAGAATGAGAATTATTTTTTTCATTTTATAAGGTTGTAAGAACAAATCAAATATAATCATTATCATAGATTAATAAGATGAAGTATTTTTATCAGAATTGTTCTTTTCAAAAGGAAAGCGTAAATTTGTATAATAGTATTTAAATTAAAACATATACATATGTCAAAAGCAATTTCGCAAGTACCATTTGCAGTAAATGAGCCGGTAAATTCTTACGCACCGGGTTCTCCAGAGGTTAAAAGCCTTATCGCTCAATACAAAAAAATGTGGGCAGAGAAAATAGAAATCCCAATGGTTATTGATGGTAAAGAAGTAAAAACTGGTGATACCGTTCAGCTTCAGTCACCTCAGGATCATGCGCATGATTTCGGTTTTTACCACAGAGGTACCATGCAACATGTAGATGATGCAATCAATTCTGCATTGGCTGCTAAAAAAGAATGGAATGAGCTAGGTTGGGAACACCGTGCTGCAATCTTCTTAAAAGCTGCTGATCTATTGGCTGGACCTTACAGAGATGTAATCAACGCGGCTACGATGATCGGACAGTCTAAGAATGTTCACCAAGCTGAAATTGATGCAGCTTGTGAGTTCATCGATTTCTTGAGATTCAACGTAGAATTTATGACAGAAATGTATTCTGAGCAACCGGTTTCTGATGCAGGAATTTGGAATCGTGTAGAATACAGACCATTAGAAGGATTTGTTTTTGCAGTAACTCCGTTCAACTTTACGGCTATTTCAGGAAACTTGCCAACGTGTATGGCAATGCTTGGAAACGTAGTGGTTTGGAAGCCTTCTGATAAGCAAATTTATTCTGCTAAAGTAATCATGGATGTTCTTATTGAAGCTGGTCTTCCAAAAGGAGTTATCAATATGGTTTTCACAGATGGAAAAGAAACTGCTGAGAAAGTATTGGCACACAGAGATTTTGCAGGACTTCACTTTACAGGTTCTACAAAAGTATTCCAGGGAATGTGGAAAATGATTGGTGATAATATTCATAACTACAGAACATATCCAAGAATTGTTGGAGAAACGGGTGGAAAAGATTTCGTTATCGCTCACCCTTCTGCCAACGTAGAAGCTGTTGCAACAGGTTTGGTAAGAGGTTCTTTCGAATACCAAGGTCAGAAATGTTCTGCTGCTTCCAGAGCTTATATTCCTCAATCTCTTTGGGCTGAGGTGAAAAAAGTAATGGAAACTCAGATTGCTTCTATTAAAATTGGTTCTCCAGAAGATCCTTCAAACTTTGTAAACGCAGTTATCGACAAAAATTCTTTCGAAAAATGTAAAGGATATATCGACAGAGCGAATGCATCAAACGAAGCAAACGTGGTGATCGGTGGAAAAGTAGATGATTCTAAAGGATGGTTTGTAAGCCCAACAGTGATTGAAACTACAAATCCTCAATACGAAAGTATGGTTGAAGAAATCTTCGGACCGATCTTATCTGTTTTCGTTTACGAAGATAAAGACTGGGCTGAAACATTGAAAGTGGTTGATTCTTCTTCTCCGTATTCATTAACAGGTTCTGTGTTTGCACAAGATCGTTACGCAGTAAATGAAGCGTTCAAAGCATTAGAAAATGCATCTGGAAACTTCTATATCAACGACAAGCCGACTGGTGCTGTTGTTGGTCAACAACCTTTCGGTGGTGGTAGAGCTTCAGGAACAAATGATAAAGCAGGTTCTAAAATGAACTTACTAAGATGGACGTCTGTAAGATCTATCAAAGAAACTTTTGTTTCTCCTAAAGATTACAAATACCCATATCTTGGATAATCATGAGTAATAAGTAATGGGCAATGAGTAATTTGTTCATTCATTATATACAGCCTCGGAACTTTGGTTTCGGGGCTTTTTTTATAGTCATTGCAAGGAGCAAAGCTAGCCTGTGCTGAGCCTGTCGAAGTAAAGCAATCTCTGAATATTTTTTGATAGGATTCATCTACCCTAATTTTAATCGCCACACTGTGCCTTCTCTGAAAATTAATTATCACATGTTAGATTTCCAATGTCTAGCCTAAGCCACCATTCCTTCCATCTCATCAACTTTTAACAAAATTTAATCTATATTGTTGATAATTTAGTAATTAATAAACCTAGTTGGGAATAGTTATTGAATATTTACCAATACACTAAAGGATAAATATTATGAAAAAGTTTTTGTTACTAAGTATAGGTTTAGGATTAATTGCAGTGAGCTGCGGAACTAAAGAATCATCAATGTCGTCTAGTAGCTCCGATTCAGCTAGGGTAGATAAAAATAAAATGCAATCTTCAACATCTACTACAGACTCGGCAGTTACATCAACAACAAATCCTGATAACATCAAGATGAAGATGGATAGTACTACTGCTCCTGCAACAAAATAAAGCAAAACTAGAAAGTCTAACTTTAACATGGAAAATCCACAGATGAAAGCTCTGTGGATTTTTTTATTTGTTGGTTATTCTTATATGTGTCAATCATTCAAAGCAATGAAGCAATCTCTGAATATTTTTGATAGAATTTTCATTCTACT
Organism: Chryseobacterium polytrichastri; assembly: GCF_900142445.1. Lineage (GTDB taxonomy): Bacteria > Bacteroidota > Bacteroidia > Flavobacteriales > Weeksellaceae > Chryseobacterium > Chryseobacterium polytrichastri. The sequence continues at coordinate 156,704 of NZ_FRAV01000007.1, forward strand.
TTGATATCAATCATCACTTTGTGGCTCACCTAACTTTTTCGAAATTACAAGAAACATTTTTTATCTTATTAATCGTTATATTTGGTTAATACTAAACATCAAAAAGAAATTATTATGAAAAAATTATTGATCGTAGCCGTTTTAGGTTTACTTTTTTTAGGAAGTTGTGCAGATAAAAAAGCCAACAGGGAAGAATTTAAAGAGGAGCATGATAAAAGCGCTATGACAAATAGTATGGGAGACTCTGCCGTTGCTAATTCTGAACCCATTCCTGCTGACACTGCAAAAGTGAAGGTTGAGAAAACAAAATAAACAACAAAACCGCAGGCATCCTGCGGTTTTGCACTTAAAAAAACTTGACTGAAAAAACCGGGCAATCATCCCGATTATATTGTATTAATATTTTTACTACTTTGTTTATTCTCCCAAATAAATGAAAGTATTCACTACCAGATAAGCAGATCTGTTATCCAAAGAGTTTCCTTCACCTCCTGAAGCCACTGTAGCGATTCCAGCTAGTGCGTGTGTATGGGCACCACTTGTTGCTGTAGTATGAAGAGTACCAACTCCACCCCATGAAGAAGGGCTTCCGGTACCTGTATATTCACCGCTACCATTATTTCCTACAGAAGTACCTCCTAATAGGAACCCCCCCTCTCCTGCCGCATGGGTATGTGCTCCACCGCTTTCAGCGATACCACTTACGATACCTGCAAACGTAACATTAGGTAGATTAGATCTTGTAAGAGTTATTGAGTTCTGGCCACCTTCGCTTCCTAAAGGTTCGGCACCACGTCTGGTTTTTAATACTCTATCCGTAGCATCTGGTAAAACATCTGTAAAACCAAGAGTCTTTGCAAATGCTTGGGCTTCTGCTGAAAGAGTAGAAACACTTCTACCATTCAATAAATACCACCCGTTGTGATCTGTTGTTCTTACTGAGTTTTTGATGTCACCGGCTATTTTAACGCTCATCGTTTTTTCATCTCCCTGCGTCATTTTTTGCCAGATTTTTCCGTCAAAAACATAAAGCCCTGGAGAACTAACATTCGTTGTTTTTGAAGTTACTCCATTTACAGGAGCTGTTACATAAACAATAGTTCCGGCATGCATGTTTGAGTATTTAGCATCTCCTGCTTTAATTTGTTCTCCTGTGAGTCTCGGGGGCAGTATACCCTCCGCTGTAGATCCATCGCGCATTTTCGCGCTTACATCCAAACTCGCTATAGGATCCGCTGTATTAATACCTATCTGCGCAAAGGCAAAATTTGATAATACAGAAGCCATAACGACTGTTAAAGTTGTCTTCATCCGTTTAATTTGTTACTAGTTTAATGGTTATTTAAGTGCAAAATACTCCTCAATATTTTACACCCGCTAGTAGTTTTAGTTTTAGTGTTTAGGTGTGGGTGTTACAAGACTTAATTCAAAACAATTATTTTTTAGCTAAAATCACTACAAATTGCAGTATAACTATCTGTCCCGTAAAACCGAAGCAAATATATGAAAGTGACCATCTTACGTAAAATAAATGTCTGTCTGTTTTCGCGAAAATGAAAAGAACTTGTTAATATTGGCTTAACACATTAATTATTTTCCTGAAAATGAACAACCTTATCTGATTGGTTTTCAGCCTCTAGAAGCTTAATATAAGCAGAAGGAGATAAATCAGTAACAGCTTTAAAGACAGAGGCAAATTTACTATGTGAAGAGAAACCACATTCTTCTGCTAAGATACTGATCTTATATTGTCTGTATTTATCATCATTCATAAGCTTGTCTACAATATAATTGATCCTCAACCTATTGATATACGTTTTAAAATCTGAACTTTTATGCTGATTGATTACATAAGAAAGATACTTTGTATTGGTATTAAGTTCTCCCGAAAGAAAAGGAAGAGACATATTCTTGTTATTATATAGATTCCCTTTTTCAAAATCATTGAGAAACTCCAACAGTTTGGCTTCCGTTTCAGGCGTCATTAAAGATTCAGTTCGCTTTTTGCCAATTTCCTTTTCTTTATCATCAACTTCTTCTACAGAGATATTAGAAAATTCAGATTCTTCTATTTCTTTAGTTTCCTTATCTGTCAGTTTTTGCTGACTTCTAATAATGGTGCGAAATTTTGAGCGTTGTTTTTTCTGTTTTGATCTAAAAAAGATGAACAATCCTCCCAAAGCAATACATAGAATAACAATGGCAATATTTTTAGCAATACTTATTTCACCATTTCTATTATTTTCCGGGTCTGTATTTAATTTCCCATTGATAAATGCATTATTTTTAGCATTAATCTGCTCATACACTTTTACATATTTTACGGCATATACTGAAGCATTGTCGGCATCTTCTATTCCTTCGTAATAATCATTAATATTAGCATACACCATTTTTTTAAGATCCAGATGATTGTATTTTTCTGCAATATCCTCGGCTTTGCTGAGATAGGTTTCAGCTTCTTTCCAAAGTTTTTGCTTCAGCCTGATTCCTCCCAATCCATTATAAATCCAGCCCAAAAGACATGATTCTTCCTTTACAAGGGCTTCTGCCTTTTTATAATAGTTTTCAGATACAATATAATTATTGTGTTTAAAATAAACATCTCCCAATAATCGGTAAGAAGCTGCGGTAACCACTTCCTCTCCCATTGTTCCTGCTTTTTTAAAGAAATCCAAAGATATTTCCAGATACTTTACAGCAATTGGATAATTCTCAAGTTCCATTTCACAGTGAGCCAATTCCTGATTCAGAATTCCCAGTGTTTCATTATACCTTTTAAGATCTTGTATTTTTTTGGCTGTTTCAAAGCCTTTGTTAATGTATTTTTTTGATCTTTCGCGAAGGCCAACCAATCTATATTGGCGGGCAAGAAATTCAGTAATTCGGGAAGCTAAGTCCGGATCATTTACTTTATTAACAAGTAAATCAGCATTTTCTGCATAGTAAATGGCTTTCTTAAAATCTCCCTGCTGTTGATATAAATGAGCAGTGAGCATCAGACTCTTCATCTTGTGTAAAGGATCTTGGGAAGACCGATACAGAGAGTCCGCCGTTTTCAGAGCACCCGGCAGTTTTTGTTGATTGGTTTTTGCTGTTGTTTTATCGTATATACAATCAAAATCATCTTGAGCGTATATGTAGCCAGTTGTGATTAGAAAAAACACAAGGCCTTTCAGGATTTTGAGCATAAATCAATAAATTATTATTTTTGTTTTATAATAATTCATTACTATCATGGTATTTAGTTTTAGTTCTTACAAAAGTAACGATATTTTATTTTTTACTAAAACATTATCATATATTTAACTTTTTTAACAATAAATCACTTTTGCATTAATTTTAATACCGAGAATAGGATAACAAATTTCTAATAGTAAAATAATCTTTATTTCAAAAGAAAAATGATGTAACTAATTTTTATTGATTACGACTTATGTATTTACATAATTATTACATTTGCAATCAATAAAAAGTATTTATGAAAAAAATAGCCATATTCTCATCCCTTTTTATCGGGGCTCTTGCATTGGCGCAAGGAATTAAATTTGAAGACAGCAACTTTGCTGCTATTCTGGCAAAAGCTAAGAAAGAAAATAAATTGGTATTTGTAGATGCCTATGCTTCTTGGTGCGGACCATGTAAACTCATGGTGAAAAATATCTTCCCTCTTCAATCTGTTGGGGATTATTATAACGCTCATTTCATCAATGCTAAAATTGATATGGAAAAAGGGGAAGGCGTTGGTCTTGCTAAAAAATACAACGTAAAAGCTTTCCCAACCTATTTATTCATTGACGGAAACGGAGAAGAGGTACACAGAACTTTAGGGTATGTAGAAGAAAAAGACTTTATACAGTTTGCAAAAGATGCCGGAGATCCCAATAAAAGATTGGCCTCTTTAAAACAACAATTTGAAAACGGAGAAAAAAATCCTGAGTTTCTAAAAAATCTTGCAGGACTTACTCTTTATACAGATGCCGAATTTACAGGTAAAGTATTAGACCGTTATTTCAAATCTAAACCAAGCATGGATCAGGAAGATGTTGAGATGCTACTTGCAGGAACGCAAAGCACAGAAAGCCCGTTGTACAAAATTTTCCAAGATAAAAAAGCAGACATCCTAAAAGTACTTCCTGAAGATAAGTATCAAATGTTTGACAAAAACATCAAGCTTACAACCATTGTTAAAAAATCATACAACGCTGATTCTAAAACATGGAATGACGCTTATTTCCTAACAGAAACACAAAGCTTTTTAAGCAAAGAAGAAGCTGAAAAGATCTTAAAAAGAGCAAAATCAAACAGAGCTTTAAAAAACAAAGATATCCCTACGTACGAAAAACTATCTTTAGAGCTTTATAAAGATTATTCTGCAGCAAACTCAGATGAACTGAATGCCATTGCCTGGAACTTCTTTGAAAACGTAAACAATAAGGCTTCTTTAGAAAAAGCAGTAGCTTGGGCTCAGGAATCTGTAAAAAAGAAACAAAGCTATGCAAATACAGATACGTTAGCTAATCTTTACAACAAAATTGGAGATAAAAAGAACGCTAAAATATGGGCAGAAAAAGCAATTGAACTGGCAAAAGGTGCTGGCGAAGATTTCTCTGAAACCGAAAAGCTATTAAAGACTCTTTAATTTTCATCAAAATATATAGACAAGCCGCAGATTATCTGTGGCTTTTTCTATTTCTATACCTTCTACTCTCCTAAGTAAATAAATCTATTGGAAGCTGCATCCGAAGAAACAAGAGTTGCCCCTTCAGCTATTGATTTACCGCTTACTGATCCCGATCTCCCACTTACTGATCCTGATCTATTTATATTCAATGTTTGTCCATTTTTAGGGGGTGTTCCATTTTCAGCATTAATAGCTGCTACCTGCTGTTCTTTTCTTTCAGACTCCGTAAGACGTTCTTTAAACCCTAATGTAATTGCCTTTTTCTGTAGAGACATCGGTAGATCTGTAATCGCACGTCCGTTCATTAGATACCATCCGTTATGATCTATTGACTGTATATCATTCTTAATATCTCCAATTGCAGGAGTTTCTACAGCGGTGATATTCTCTGTTTTTTGAGAATTGGCCGCCATATTTACATTTGCTGTTCTCGCTTGAGAAAACCCTAGCCCATACATGATAAAGGCTATGATGATAAAGATATTTGTTCTCATAGATTCAAAATTTTTAAACTGCTGAGCCAATGTAAGAATACGTATTAAAATCTGAGGATATTTCAATATTGTTCTCTGAATTACTGACTCTGAATTACAGTTCATTGTTTTCATTGATTATGGATTCAAAACTAAGCCATTATTTTATCTTTCCATTCAGTATAAATACTATTTTTTCATGAAATTGTAAAAAGACCAAATAGCCAATAAACTATTTCACTAATATAAATAACTGAATCATTAAAGTGATTGTGAATTCAAGTTAAAATAGATGTGCACAGCATGTAATTGAAACAAAAAATCCGCTAAGGGAATAGCGGATTTTTTTGTGTTTTTAGAATCGTCTAGTTGTTTTCAACCATCACCTGCATTTTAGTTAGCATTGCCTCGGTATCACCGTTATAACCTGCGTAATTAGTTGGGTTATAATTAACTGTCTGGTTACCTGACCAGGAAGAATATTGAACCTTAAAAGTATATGTACCTGCTGTTAATGTTATTGATTTTAAAAATGTTACCGGAACAGGTAAATTATTTAAGCCTCCGCCTACCCCAACCATAGATGTATATGCTGAAGAAACTTTAACTCCATTTTGTAATAAAGAAAATGCACCTTGTCTAGCTACTCCATCAACAGGGAGACCTAGAGCATATCCTAAAATATTAAATAGAAACGTCTGTGTACGTCCTGCCGGTACCGCTACTGTGAGAGTAACCCCTGGTACATCTGCTGTTGCACCAGCATTAATTGTAGCAGCAGTAGTACCTTGTACATAATACACAGCGGCAATAGTTCCACTTACTGCAGCTAAAGGCTGCCAAGACGGGGCTGCACCTGTTCCACCAGAAACCAATACTTCACCAGAAGCACCTGCGCTTCCTGCAGTAGAAGCACTTCCCCCTACATTAAGTTCATTAGTAACCTGTAAAGCACCTGTAACATGGAGCTGTTTTTGGGGAGTGGCAGTACCCACCCCTACATTTCCTGATCTGATAGAAACAACTCCACCTGCTGCATTATTTACAATTGTTCCTCCTAATGAAACATCTCCATTGTCATTAAAAACCATTCTTCGAATGTTATTTACACGGTCAACAACTTCAAAAGAATTTAAGGATCCTGTAGTTCCCCCCGTAGTTGGTCCTAATGCCCAAGCAGAAGTTGTGTTACTAAAACGAGACTCGCCCCCGTTCACATGAAATTTTGATAATGGAGTAGCTGTCCCTATCCCTACTCTGTTATTAGTACCATCTACTGAAAAATTAGATCCTGCTACTGAGAAAGCATTTACAGCAGTACCTGTAAAAGTTATTGTATTAGTTCCTTGTGTTACTATTCTATTTCCTGAAAGTGTACCGTCTGTAGTATAAATATTCCCTAATCCAAAGGGAGTACTATTCGGATTATATAATTTCACCCATGTAGCCCCATCAAAATAGTAATATCCCACAGCATCTATATTTACCGCAGTTCCAGTTTGGGTTCCTGTAGCGACGTTATTTACATATAACAAAGTAGAAGTAGGAATTGCTGTCATACTCTGTGCCCGTTGGCGATCTACACGAGGCATAAGAACCCCCTCTACTATACTTGTGGTTCCCGTAGGATTTTTAGCTGTTATGTCAAGTGAAGAAGCGGGTGAAGCTGTATTAATACCTACCTGAGCTTCTGCCTTACCGCAAAATGCGGATAACGCAATAACAATTGAAAGAGTTAATTTTTTCATATTTTCAAGTTTTGTAATGTTAAAGTTTTTGGTATAGTAAATGTATAAAAAAAATTAGTTAAAAAATTATAATATGTATTATATATTATTAAAATATCAACATATATCTTATATTAATCTTTTATTTCATCGGAAACAAAAGATATATCACAAAATGAATTTGATAATAAATATAACAATTATAGGGATTATAGGCACTTGCAATTGCATAAAGTAAGCTAAGTGATTGGGAAAAACAGATTAAAAACAACCATTTTATCTCCTAAAATATCTAACAACGAAAAAAGACGAGCCACAATGACTCGTCTTTTTCTTTTGAAGACTGATTAACAATTTGTTATTATTATTTAATTAAAAATTGTAATCGTATGAATTAATGATAGAAATAAATCAACCAGATTCTTCCTATTTAGTTTTTAAGTTTAGAGCATCAATAAGTACCTGCTGTGCTTCCACTTTCTTTGTTAGGTTATCAATCATTTTCTGTTGTTCCTGAATTGCTTTTGTAAGTACAACAGTCATTTCTGCGTAATTTACTCCCAACGTTTTCATATTATCATTCGCTGTGACTACAAGTTCCGGGATGGCCTCTTTTACTTCCTGTGCTACAAACCCAATTTTTCTATCGTGGCTCAGTTTTTCATCTTTATATTTATAAGAAATAGTACGTAAGCCCAATAGTTCTTTTAAGCCATAAGAATTGTCTGTGATGTCTTTCTTTATTCTAATATCGGAAGGTGTTATTGTTCCTGAAGCCAAGATATTTCCGACAACCTGTAACATTTCAGTAGGGTCAGCTGTTCCTGTACCAATTCCTACAAATCCTGAATTAGCATTTATTCTTACACGTGGTATTTGCGCCCCTCCTGTAGAAACTGATACGAAAAAATCATCTCCCCCACTAGCCGCTGGTCTTGTACGAATAGAACCTATCTCCCAACTAGGACCTCCTGAAGTGGGACCATTATTAGAAAACCCTAATGCTGCTTTATTTCCTGTCGTCATGACAGCCGTATTTCTTAATCTTAAAAGCGCATCATCGGCAGTATTTGGTATTGGAGCATCCATTAAGTTAAAACTAAAGCCAGATGAAGAATTGGCAGCACTCACTGTATGTAATGTATTAACAGGAGCTGTTGTTCCTATCCCCACCCTATTATTGGCAGCATCTACAGAAAAGGTAGGTGCATTGATGGAATACATATTAGTAGATGTTCCAGTAAAGGCTAATGTATTAGCATTTTGTGCTACTATACGGTTTCCTGAAAGTGCTCCGTCTGAATTATACAAGTTAACAGGAAGCTTTATCCAAGCTGCACCATTATAGTAATAGTAGCCAATAGTATCAATATTAACTGCAGTACCCGCCTGAGTACCTGTAGCAACACTATTTACGTAAACTAAAGTAGAAGTTGGAGTTCCTGTCATACTTTGGGCTCTTTGTCGGTCTACACGAGGAACAAGAAGTCCATCTACATTACTCGTAGTTCCTGTTGTATTTTTAGCCGTTACATCCAGTGAGGCTGCTGGCACAACGGTATTAACACCTACCTGAGCATTAGTTTTACTACAAAATGCTGATAGTGCAATAATAATTGATAAACTGAATTTTTTCATATTTTAAGTTTTAAATAAATTACAATTGAGGGATTGTAAAAATACAAAAAAAACAGCTAAAAATAATAATACACACTACATATAATATAAATATTAACATATAATGAATACAAATGTGTTTTTTTAGTGAAATAAAAATTTAGATTGGAAAATTGAATTTAACAAAAAAAGCAATAAACAAAAGGATTATAATTATAGACTATGCCATAAAGTACGTTAATTAATTAGAAAAAATATATTGTAAAAAATCGCTTTATCAAGTAAAACTTTAACATTAAAAAAGACGAACCCCTAACTCCTCTTTCGATTTGAAGATTGTACAACACTTGTTATGTTGCTTAATTGATAAGCATATAAAAAATTACTTTTACCAAAATATTAATCTAAATAGCTTTGGAAAACAAAAAGGCGAGAAAAAAATTCTCGCCTTTGCTTATATTGACATCAATTATTCTAATATTCAAATAAAATACTTCCCCAAGTGAATCCACTCCCGAAAGCGGAAAGAAGAACTAAATCTCCTCTTTTGATTTTACCCAGCTCAATGGCTTCGCTTAACGCAATAGGAATAGATGCTGCCGTTGTATTTCCGTATTTCTGAATGTTATTGTGAATCTTTTCATCTGGCAACCCAAATTTCTGTTGCACAAACTGCGCAATTCTTAAATTCGCCTGATGTGGGATAAACATATCAAGATCTTCAATGGTTTTTCCTGCTTTGTCCAACGCTTCCTGCATGGTTTCAGGAAATCTTGTTACCGCATGTTTGAATACGAAATTACCGTTCATGATTGGGTACACTTCTTTATCCGTTACATTCTCAGGTTCCTTTCTCATTCTGTCGCTCCATCCGTATTTAGAACCCGGGAACTGCGTACACAATTCATCAGCATATTTTCCTTCAGAATGCATGTTCATTGCTAAAATATCTCCAGCATTGGCATCTTCCGTTGCAGAAAGAACAATTGCTCCTGCCCCATCTCCGAAAATTACAGAAACCCCTCTTCCTTCATCAGAAAAATCTAATCCGAAAGAATGAATTTCAGCGCCTACCACCAATATATTTTTATAAGTTCCTGATTTAATAAAAGCATTAGCTACACTCATCGCATACACAAACCCTGAACACTGATTTCTAACGTCCAATGCCCCAATGGTATCACAACCTAACATATCCTGAAGCAACACTCCACATCCAGGAAAATAATAATCCGGAGAAAGAGTAGCAAAAATAATATAATCTATATCTTTAGCCGTTAAACCAGCTTTTTCTATTGCTTTTTCAGAGGCTTTAAAACCTAAATAAGCGGTTGTTTCCTGAGAGTCATTTCTATTAACACGGTGTCTTCTTTCCTTAATACCAGTTCTTTCCGTGATCCATTCATCATTTGTGGTCATTAATTTGGCTAGATCATCATTCGTTACAACATTATCCGGCACATAAAATCCGATCCCTTTTATTGTACTTTTAATCATATAGTTTTTTAATTTTGGCAAAGATAAAACTTATTTAACACATAGTATTTCAAAATATTAGTATTTTTACTTTATGCCAATTGATACGATATACAGAGACTCCCAATGCGAATGGGTGGATGTAGAAGCTCCCACAGCGGAAGACATGAAATTTCTTCACGAAAGATATGAGATCAACAATCTCCTTCTGGAAGATACCTTAGACCCTAATCACCTACCCAAATACGAAGAAGACGGAAACGTGAAGTTTTTCCTCTTTCGAGAAAGCACCGAACTTGAAAGAAAAAACCTGAACACCATTAGCGACATCAGTACCAAGATTGGCGTTTTTTTGTTGGATAAAACTATCATTACCATCCACCGGATGAAAACGAAAAGTATTAATGAAACGAAAAAACAACTTTCCAATTCAAAAGAAGAAACCACGGCGCAGAACATTGCATTAATGATTGCTTTACTGATGATGAAAAGTTTTGATGATGAGGCGGTAAGCTTAATGGAAACGATGGATAATATTGAAAATGAGATCTTCCTTAAAAATACAAACCACACCAATCAGATCCGAAGATTGTATAAACTGAAAAGAAAATCCGGATTAAATTCCAGAGTCTTAACCATCTCAACAGATGCCATTGATAAATTCAAACTGTTAGGATTACAAGATTCTGAAGTAGTAGATTTAAAAGATAAACACAAAGATGTTGTAGCAGATTTTGATCATCTCAACATCCAAATTACCAACTTAATCGGGATGTTTTTAGCGCTTTCAGATCAAAAAGCAAATCAGGTGATGAAAGTGTTGGCCATCTATTCCGTTTATTTTTTACCAATCACTTTTATTGCAGGTGTTTACGGGATGAACTTCGAGAATATGCCTGAATTGCATACCCAACATGGCTATTATTATACGCTAGGTTTAATGGCGCTGATCGTGATCTGTACTTTTATTTATGCAAGGAGGAAGCAATGGTAGGAATATAAATAAGCACTTGTTAATTTATTTTTTAAGTTAAACCAGCTAAACCGGACATGTCATTGCGAACCGAAGGTGAAGCAATCTTTTCTATTTTAAAATATTAAATTCAATATTATTTTTGAGAGATTGCTTCGTCGCTTCGCTCCTCGCAATGACACCATTTTTACGTTTACCATTAAGCAAAAAACCACTAACCACCATGAAAACCGATACCCTTAATACAATCATTAAAGAAAATGTTCTTTCTCAAGAATCAAAAGAAAAGCTCAAGGCTTTGCATGAAAACATTTCATCCAAAGAGTTTTCCGATCTTTTGGATGCTCATGGAAATCAATATGTAGAATTTGTGCAGGAAGGCGGCGGTGTTTGGGGAAGTGCATTGGTGGGTTATCTGTATGGATTGGAAATCTTCGGAGTTCGTTTTCTAAAAATTGCGGGAACGAGTGCCGGTGCAATCAATACCATGTTAATTGCTGCCTGCAAAACCAAAGAAGAATCTAAAAGTGAAGTTATAAAAGATATTCTTTTCAACTGGAACTTTGCTGATTTTATGGATGGAAAAACGTACGTAAAAACCACCATTCATGCGATGTTGAATAATAAAAATTTTCTAAAAATAAATGCCATTATTGCAGCTGTGATGATGATTATTCTTGTGATTATTCCATTTGCGCTTTCTTCGGAAACAACCCTGAATGCAAAACTCCTTTTTCTTGTTCCACTTATTCCCATTACCATTGCGTTCTTTTGTATTAAAAAGTTTTACAATGATTTCAAAAAACAGAACAGCGGGCTCAATCCCGGAAAAGTTTTCTTAGATCAAATGACGGATGTGATGAACGGATTCGGAATCAAAACAGTGGCCGAACTCAATGAAAAATTCATACAAAAAGAACATGAGCTTAACCTCAACTATCGTTACGGAAATAATCAGGAATATTATAACATCGCTTTACAAAGTATAGAAGCTATTAAAACAAAAAATATAGAACATATTGACCAGACTCAGTATAAAATATTCTACGAAAGTGCGGTTAATAATGATTATTACAAAAACAATCCGTTTTATTTACTTAAATCAGAATACATTGTTATCACCACCGATATCAATGCAAAAATAAAAGTTGAACTCCCAACAATGGCCAATTTATATTGGTCTGAGGAAGAACTGAAACGCATCAGTCCCGCCGAGTTCGTGCGTGCTTCCATGTCGGTTCCTTTCTTTTTTGAACCCTTCCAGAAAACAATTGATAAAAATGATGATTCAGTAAAATATGCATGGAGATTCTGGATGAATACTAAGCCCGAAGACATCTACCCTGTCGGTGTTTTTATTGATGGCGGAAGTATTTCTAATTTCCCCATTGATCTTTTCCATTCAAGCGATGTTTTTTATCCCAGAATGCCTTTGTTTGGTGTACAGCTCACCAATGATTCCGATATCCTTTCCGAGAAAGGAAAAACCAGTCAACAAATCCTGAAAACACCCTTTTCATTTGCCGGAAATATCATCGATACTTTAAAAGGTTTTAACGATAAATCATTTCTTACCAAACATACTTTTTACCATTTGTACAGCATTCAAACCGTAAATTGTGGAACCAGCAGCTGGCTTAATTTCTTTATGAAAAGAGAAGAAAAAGAAGAGCTTTTCAACAAAGGTTTTCTAGCCGCTCTGGATTTCCTTAATCAATTCGACTGGGAGAAATACAAATACGAAAGAATGATGCTTTCTATGAAAGAGAAAAAAATATTAAAGGAAGAGGATACGAAGACGGTGGGGTAAGGGAATTTGAGTATTTTTGAAATTATATTATAACAAATAATGAAACACTTTATCATTCTATTTTCTTTTATTCCTTTGCTCATTTTTAGCCAAGAAAATTTTAATTACAAAAGAGATTTTGAAAATATTTTAAAAGAAACAAAAAATAATAAATCAGACATTTATTATGGTAATCTTTTGGAAAGATATAATAAAATAGATACAACTCTTACTGATAAACAAATCTTATCTTTATTAATTGGATTTACGAGCAATAAGTTTTATAAACCCTACAAAGACATTAGTTTTGGAAGAAATTTATATAAACTTAATGATGAAAATAAATTCGATCAAGTGATAAAAGATGGTAATGAATTTCTTAAAAACCACCCTTTCGATATAAAAACCTTATATGAGGTATCTTATGCTTACTATAAAAAAAGTAATAAAGAATTCGCCAATGCATATCTCGTAAAAGCTAGAATGATTTTTAAATCTATGATTTACTCGGGAGATGCAAAATCAATAGACAACGCAGCATTTGCACTAAATTCCGCAGATGGGCAGGATTTTATAAATAAAGCAATGAGGGCTAATATAGGAAAGATGGGTTCCGGACAAGATAAAAATGGATATTTCATTGACATTCTAGATGCAAATCTTGAAGACGGCTCTACGGAGACTTTATATTTCATAATACCTCACGCAACTAAAAAAATGTTTGAATAAATGACGAAATACATCTGCCAATGCTGCGGCGAAGAAAAAGAAGACTGGCCTGCCATAGCTTATTCTGCTCCATATCCGTATTTTCAATTGTCTGAAGAAGAATTAGAAAACACAGAGTTAACCTCTGATTTGTGTATTATAAAGTATTCCGACGAAACCTGCTATTTTATTCGAGCCGTTCTTGTGCAGGAAGTCAATGACAGTTGCCAAGATCTTGAATATGGAATCTGGGTTTCGTTAAGTGAGAAAAGCTTCAATGAATACGTTGAAAATTATGACAATAAAGATTTTGAAGGAGGATATTTCGGATGGCTCTCCAACTATCTCCCTGATTATGAATTTAAAGAAAGTATTCCTACTGATGTATTTGTAAACAATACAATAGGAAGACCTTTTATTCATCCGCATGAAAGTTTTGACCATCCTTTTGTTAATGATTTCTATAATGGAATTTCAAAGGAAAAAGCGGAAAGGAGAATTGATATTGTTTTAAAAAGAAATTAAATGAATAGTCTTTTTAAAATAAAAAAATATATAACTGAAAATTTTTTTATCATAATATTAATTCTACTTATGTCGCTTTTCATTTTTGGTTTTATATATGAAAAAATGTGGATTAATAAAATGCTTGAAAGACCTAAATATACTGTTGCTATAGCCACTACAGATTGGCATCAGAAAAATAATAATGGTGTGGGAACAGATTACAGCTATAACCTCAATAGCAAAGTCTACAATGGTACAACTAACTTTTCATATAAAAAAGGAGATAGATTTTTAATCATCTATGATTCTGTAAAGCCTAAAAATGCGAAAGTACTTGATTTATATCCAATCTACGATGATTATGTAGGATTAAAAATCCCTAAAAATGGTTGGAAATATAGAGAAGTTCCTTTTGATATTGACAGTAATCAAATTAAAAAATATTTAAAAGATTAATATAATAATTTAAAACAAATTAGATGGATAAACCACTAGATACCTTTTATTTAGAATTGGTAGTTACTGCATGCCAAATGAGGGAAGATAATATATGGATGCAGGGAGATCTTGAAATTAGATTTAATACTGAGAAACCTTATGCTGACAGCGATATTATTAATACTGAAGAATTCTACAATAGTATATATTCTGACGGAGAATTTGAAATATTTTCATGTTGTTGTGGAGTTCCGGAATGCAGTGGATGGATTAAGGGTATAAAAGTTTCACATATTGACAACAAATATATAAAATGGATAAATCTTAATACCGGAAAAACATGGCTTTTTGAGAAAAAAAGACTTGAAGAAGGTCTTAAAGAGATTGAAGAAGAAGTTGAAAATTACAAAAAATTCTTTAAGGAAAAAGGCATTGATTATGTTGGATATGGATATTAATAATCACCTTTATTAAATTATATAGATTTCTCCTCCGTCGAAATGACAGACAGTATAAATCCTAAACTTCATTTTAAAACGCAAAGTTTTACTATACAACTATATTATTTTTAAGGAGCAAAGAAATACAACAAAGTCGCTGATGAACTAAACTTCTTAAGAATCAATTATATTGATTCACTTCTTTGCTCCCTTAAATACCCAGAGTTAAAAATAAATCTTTGCGTTAAAACACTTTCCTAAGGCAAACACAGGATACAAAATCAGTATCTACAACCCATCAATAAACTCAAAATACAACGGTATACTTCTTTCAATGGTTTCTTCAGAAGCGTCCTGCTCTATTCCGTAAAAGACAAACGGCTCTTTGTAGTCTGCTTTTATATAATCGAAGGTTAGTTCAAAAGGAGTTGTTAGTTCTTTCATCGTGTATTTATATTTTCCGGATGCGCTGTAGCCTTTTTCATCAATTCCTGCGGTGATGGCCAAAGAGATCTTTTTCCCTTCTACTTTGTACCCGCTTTTGCTTCCGTATGCCCAGCCATACAATACCACCTCATCAAACCATTTCTTTAAAAGTGGCGGACTGCTGAACCAATAAAACGGAAACTGAAAAACTATTTTATCATAAGATTCTATCAGTTTTTGCTCTTTTAGAATATCGATCTTTTCGTCAGGATATGCTTGGTATAATTCATGAACCGTATATTTTTCGGGGTATTTATTTAATTCATCAATCCATCTTTTATTGATGACAGATTTTTCTATTTGTGGATGAACGACTATAACTAATGTTTTCATTGTATTTAAATTTCTCTTGCAAAAATAATATACGTAACTTACATTTTCAATAGTAGTACCCCATTGTACGGTACTATAAAAAATGTAAGTAATGACTAAAATAAAGGAAACATCCACCAATTTTGCCAACAAAAAAGCCCTTGCTGACGTATGTCTGGAAATTTATGCCTCCAATGTTATTGGCGGACAATGGTCTTTAGCCATCTGCTGTTATCTCATCAACGGAAAGCTAAGGTTTGGCGAACTGAGAAAATGTCTTCCCAATATTACCGAACGTATGCTCACGCTTCAACTTCGCAAGCTGGAAGAAGATAAAATCCTTACAAGAAAGGTATTCGCAGAAGTTCCTCCCCGTGTTGAATATGAACTCACCGAGATTGGCTACAAACTAAAATCTATTATTGAAGAGCTCGAAAAATGGGGAAAAGAGCATAAAGAAATCCTGAATGTAGAAGATTAATAATTAATGAAAATAGAATCACATACATTAATTGCAAGTCAATATAATGATAGAATAAGCTAATATAAGTCATTCTTCAAATCTTATTTTTTATGAATAATTTTCGTAATTTTAAGTATTATTAAACACAATATAAACTAATTACGATATGAAAAATTCAATTCTTTTATTTCTGTTTTTTGCAGTAATCAGCTTTGGAAATTCACTGAATGCTCAGAAAATTACGGATGGTCAGACCCTAGAGGTCAACGGCATGAGCGTCACTTTTAACATTACCAATAAAGAAAGTATTGAGGCAGGCGGAAAACCTTATGACCGTTACAAAGTTTCTGCTACGGTAAAAAATACATCAGATAAATCATACAATATCAGATTGTCTTCCTTCCCACAAATTGTCAGTAATATTGGTCTTGTAGAATTAGACTGCATCAATGCAACCGGAGCCAAACTAACCTCAAAAAAGATTGAACTGAAAATGAAAGCACAGATCATCAATGTCACCTATTCTGCTTATGATAAATCAGGAAAATTTACCAATGGGATGATTCCTGTCACCGGAAGTTATTATTTTGATGCAGGAGATACTATTAGTGATCATGCTATTTTTATTGTTCCTCAGGGTCAGGCACCGGATGTTACGGTGAGAAGTTTGAAGTAATGCACTTTGTGTCATTCAGAGTGAAACGTGGAATCTTTTTAAATGTATAATAGATGCTTCGACTACGCTCAGCATGACATTTCTAATACTAACCGTATTATTTAACCGCAAATTTGTAGCAATGTTACGCTGAGCAGAGTCGAAAATTCTAGTAATAGTTGGTCTAAAATTATAATTTTCTAACACAAATTACACGAATATTATTCACAAATAACACAAACATTATTTTCAACAATATCAATAGGAACGGGCTTTAGCCCAATGTCATTAAGTTAGGTGATTAACATTCTGATTGTCAAATGATTAATCCTTTGTTTGCGATTGTTTTTTTCGTATATTTAACAGTGAATCAAT
>NZ_FRAV01000046.1 GCF_900142445.1 Chryseobacterium polytrichastri
AGGGTCGTTGGAGATGACGACGTTGATAGGCTACAGGTGTAAAGTTGGTAACAGCATAGCCGAGTAGTACTAATTACCCGTAGATTTATTGCCTAATTGGCAAGTGCTTAATTGCGCATTCAAGGTTCTCTCTTTGTGAATATTCTTATCGATTAAAAAGCCGTGGCCGTAGGTAATATGCCAACAGCCAATAGCTATATACAACCTTTAGGGTGGTTTTAGCGGTGGGGCTCACCTGTTCCCATTCCGAACACAGAAGTTAAGCCCACCAGCGCCGATGGTACTGCGAAAGCGGGAGAGTAGGTCGCCGCCAGTTTTTATTTAAAAGTCTCATACAGTATTGTATGAGACTTTTTTTTTACGCAAAACTCAAAGCTTTACTTTTGCTAGATGCTAGATGCTAGATGCTAGATGCTAGATGCTAGATGCTAGATGCTAGATGCTAGATGCTAGATGCTAGATGCTAGATGCGTCATTGCGAGGAACGAAGTTCCGAAGCAATCTCAAAAAACATAAATCTTTTACCAAAAATTATATCCACACTTTTTGTCATCCTGAAAGGATCTCAACTATTCCTTTTAAATCATTTTTTGTATTTACATTTTACAAACAACAATCCCTCTTTTTTCATTCATTTAAAAATCTGCTTAATCCGCTTGATCTGCGAGAGATCATTATCCTCAAATTTAACCCTCCTGTAGAAGTAAAGCAATCTCTTTTTTTTCTGGGTATCACAACAAACCTCACAGGTTTTTAAAACCTGTGAGGTTTTAGATTTATACGGTTTCACTCAGCAAAGATTGATGTGCTTTGAGTGTCTCAGTAACTTATTTTTTTAACAACTATTTATCTTAAAGACAAAGCCCCTAGCCCTGATAGCAGCGGTTACCCCACAACAAGGAGTTGGAAAAGGTAAGGATTTTAGCGTTGGAGTGCTCTGGCGTGAGGAGTATGAGCGGATAGCAGGAAATAGCTACCGAACAAGTTAAGGTAAGGCTGATCTTTATTATAACATCAAAGTGCACTTATAGTAAAAACAACTCTGCTATTATAAGCTGCTGCGGGAATCGTTACCGATACACCACTTAGTTCTAATTGTATAGGAATATTACTATACGATGCAAGTGCAAGAACAGCAACAATTCTGAATAGCTCAATATCAGTGAGAGTAAGAGCTTGGTAGGCTGTACCTCCTGTTATATTACATAATAAGCAGACTGTTGTACCATTACCAGTTCTTTTAGCAGATAAGATTAAAGCATTATTCCATGTTGGATTAGCCTGATAGTGTACGGAAACTTTTGCACTTCCTAATAAAAGTGGGACACTTGCTGTTAAGAGTATCTGGTTGGCTGCACTTTGATAAGGGCCACTATAATCCGAACCAGCTTCAGTGATAGAAAGAATAGGAACAGCCCAACTTGTTCCTGAGACTGTCAATGTTTGTGCTTTAACAGCATAACTGGATAATAGTAAAATAACAATGGATAAGTATTTTAGAGTAAATTGTTTTTTGGTAAAATATATGTTAAACTTCATTGTATTTAATTTTACTCGGTGATGGTGTACGTAATAACAACCGGTGTATTGGTAAGTGCTGACAAGTTAGCATATGTATTAGGAACAAGGCTGATGGTGAGTTGATGACCATTACTTACCCCATTTCCCGTAAATGCTCCTCCAATTCCACTGATGATAGTAACCGCTGTTGTAGTAAGCGTAACCTGCCCAGCGCTGGTTCCCAAAGTACCGCCACCCATTCCAGAAGCTGCTGCTGCCTGTAATCTTATATTAACTCCGGGAATGACTTGATTCACGGATGCCGTAACTCTTCTTGTGACTCCTGCAGGAGCAATTGCAGATGTATAGTTGATCCATTTGGTGGTATTAGACATTGGATTTACTACTCCCAAGCCTGCCTCTGTGGGAGCAGTAAAATTTAATGCAAAATTTCCTGTAGGCTCTATATCTAATAATGTCACAATAGGTAATGTTACAGAAACGGCACTATTTCCAGTAGTTTGTGAAAATATGGTGCCAGATATACCAAGGATTACTATATATAATATGTTACTGAAGCATCTCATTTTTTCTTTTTTATTTCATTATATCCTACTTTTATAGATTCTTGTTGGTATTTTACTTCCGTTTGCTGTTTCACCACATTAATGGTTATATCTTTGGTTTCAGAAGGATTTAATAGAAAGCTAAAAGCATCCATTGATATTTTATAGCGCTTATCCAATCCGTTTCTATAAATCTTCACATTCCAATTTCCTGGGCGAAGATAAGTGAAATCAAATTTTTCTCCCATGAAACCTATTTTTCGATATACTTGTTCGCCATTGGAAGCTTCTATAATAATACTTTCTTTTTTCTTTTTGTCTTTATTAAATTGAAACTGAGCAAAGCTCAATTGATCATTTCCCGAAGCCTCATTAAGCTTAACCATCCCCTGAATATTTGCGGCCGTCGTTATATTAAAATTAAAGATATTCTCTTTATTGGTTAAGAGTACCTGAGTTGGTAATGATATATCAGCAATATCATTAATTTCTGTTGTTGAACGATCTATTTCCAAAAGATAATCTCCCGGACTTACATTTTTGAAAATATAGTTGCCATTTTTATCTGTGACTGAAAGATGACTACCCATGACAAGTCTGATACCTTCTATTTTTTTAGCTCCAAGATTTCCAATGTTTCCAGATAAAGTAGTGTATTCTGCAGTTTTTTGCACCGGAGCATTGAAACGCCATGTATAACGAACTGAAAATATAAAGTCTTTATTTCCCAATTGTCCACGTTGTAAAGCATAACGTCCGGATACATCAAAATCATGACCCTGGAAAACTTGTTGATGAAAAAGGACTTCAAAGAGATTTCGGTCATTATAATATTCTTCAGGCAGATAATTATTTTGATAAAATATACTTAGATAAGTACTGTTCGAAAATCTACTTAGAACACGGGCACCATAATATATCTGCTTTTCGTTTTTCATTTGATAGCGCGATGTTATGGCATAGCTTCCATATACATTAAATGAAGTTTTAAATTTTTCAAAAGCGAGATTAAGTGTATAAAAACTTGAATTACCCTTAAAATCCGACAGATAATTATCAGTCTTACCAAATTGAGTTTGTGCATTGATTTGAAAAGCACCAATCTCCTGATCAACACTCACTCTCACGAATCTTTCATAATAATCGAATTGTCTGGGCTCCAAGCGATCTTTGTATTTCTGATAACCATTATAAATCATCACAGATCCTTTTTTTGCATATTTATAATTGATTCCATATTGCAGAGAATTTCTATACGGCGCTGCTAAAAATAAGGTATCTCTTTTGAAGTTTTTGGCATCCTGTACATAATTAACAAATAGATTGAGGCGCTTTGAAATTTTGTATTGAAGGTTTCCATTAAAGGTACTGGTGTTGGTAAAATATCCGGCAAATTGCGGACTAGACCTCATGTACATTATATTTCCATTGATTCTTTCGAAACTTCCCAAAACCTGCATCATGTAAGCACTTCCTTCTGTTCGTTCCGTTTTACTGTACGCTAGTTCACCGGAAACGTCGATGTTTTTATTAAGTTTAAATTTCCCTGTTGCATAAGGAAGGTGAGCGTTAGAATCGAGTGTCAATCCATTAAGACTAAATCCTTCATCCTCGGTTCTTGGTATTTTGTATAAATAACCAGTGGTAATTTCAGATTCTTTATTGATTTTAAATGTTGAGTAAATATTAAATTCATCCTTTACATCCAGAAAAAATCTCGGATGATTATAAAAACTTCCAATGCTAATTTTTTTGAAGTTATATCTGAATTCTGCACCTCGCCCATATCTGGCAAATTCTGTAAGATAAGATGAAGTATAGGTTTTATCTCCTAGATGAACGAAGAAGTTATCTCTTTTATAATTAATAAAATATTCTTCATATTGGGTAAAAGAACTAAACTCTACAGGATTTTTGCTGACTGCATGAAATTCAAGTTGTCCTTTATTGTCTTTATCAAGTGTTCCTTTCCCATAAATTTCTCCCTGAAAACCGTCATGATAAACTCCTCTGTTCTGCATTCCGATGAAAGATAAAGATGCTGAAATAGGGAGACGATGGTAGATATCGTCTTCAATAGGTTTTACTGAAATAATTTTGGTAGTCGTATAAACGGTTTGATTTTCCTTTAAGTTATCCGCAGAAGAGACTGAAAGATTTAGATTGAAATATTCATTTTTTCCTAAATCAGGATTTGTTTTTTTACTGACTGTAATTATTTTTGTTTCACCGGGGAGTAGAAGAAGTTGAGATTCGTTATCGAGAACTGCATTTTTACTTTCGAGCACAAGATTTTCGGTGATGTTTCCACTATTTTTTAAAAAGAATGAAGAGTTGATGGTTTCGCCGGCTTTTACATATTCTGGAGAATTAATTGCAGTTACTGTTAATTTTTTACTTCCCGAAATAATTACCTGTAAAGATTTAATAATTGGGTCACCATTATTTTTCTCTTTTCCATGTAAGGTAATTGTATAGTTTCCCTGTGGACATTCAGCAGCAATTCTTAGCGGAACAATATACACGGAACTTTGGCCTGCTGAAACCGGATATTCACTTTTTGTAATAATGGGTACTATATACTGACTAGAAGTTTCTACATGAATGTCGTATACTTTATTTTCCGAGGTTGTATTTTCTATTGTAAAGGAAATAGAGGTAGCCGTTCCCGGCAGTAGACTATCTTTTTTGCTGACAAATTCTTTAGGTTGTTGCTGAGAAAAAAAAAGTACTGGGAATAATAAGAGAATGATAAAGTATAGAGTCCAATTTTTAATCATTTTTTACTTCTAGTTCCACATTCAGAGCGAACGCGTTTTCGTCTTCATCAGTTGCTATGATGACAGCATTGTATTGGTCAGGCGGTATTTTATTGAGATCAATATGGTAGGATTTGGATGTTTTTGGTAATAGTCCCATAGCCTGACTGGAAAATACCCCCATTTTTTGTCCTGTTTTACGGTTATAGATTTCTATAGACGCCGTAGGTTTAGAATAAATATCACCTTTATTGGCAATTGCTATTTTTACAATTTGCTTGCTTTCTTCTTTTTCAATTTTTACACTTTCGAATTTTAGATCGGGTTTTACTTTTTCAGCATCGTAATCTGTAATCACCTGAATCGCATATCGGATGATAGAAGTGATGTTAACCCCTTGCTTACTGTCGCTTGGTTTTACATCTTCTACAGGTTCAACAATAAAAACGCTCCAATAGCTTCCTGGTTTAGAAAGCTGCTTAGGAACGGTGATTTCATAATATACTTCTGTTTTTTCTTTGCCTTTCAGGGTAATGAAATTGGTATTAAGCTTAATCCAGTCTGTATTGGTTCTTTCGTTTGTATGTGGGGCAGTATAACTAATGGTTCCATCTGCTTGATAACTAAGATCCTGTAAGAATATTTTTACACTTTGCGGTTTGCTCCCTGTATTTTCAATCGCAATTTTTCCCTTATAAACCTGTCCGTTTTCCACTTTATAGTTGTGGGTAAGTCCGTTTAGAACGACAATACTTGCCTGTAAAAAAGTAAATGGTATCAGCAGGGATATAAAAAAGAAAATGCGCTTTATCATTTTTTTATGTAAAGTTTTTGTAGTTAGTATAGAGCAAAAGAAAGGTAAGAAGAAACTGAGTACTCAATTTCTTCTTATGTAAAATGTTATTTCTTCAGTGTTAATTATCTGAAATCGTGTAAGTAACTTTTGCAGTAGTTGTAGCAGTTGCCTGTAAATCTGCATAAGCAGCAACTCCACCAGGGCCACTACCTGCCGCTAAAGCATACGTGAGGTTATGTCCATTACTGGCGCCATTTCCGGTATATGCACTTCCGATTCCTGAAACAATAGTCTGATCTACAGCACTCAATGTTAATTGAGCTGAGGGCGTACCCAATGTTCCTGCACCTGCTCCCGTAGCTGCAGCTGCAGTAACGTGGATGTCTATTCCCGGGATAATAGCGTCTAGTTTTACCGTAACATTACGAGTGGGATCTGCAACAGATTTAATGGATGAATAATTCAGCCAAAGTGTAGTATTAGAAGCACTTGGTAAAAGAGGTTGCCCTGCCTCTGTAGGCGCAGTAAAACCTAAAGTAATGTTTTTAGTAGCTGCCGGTTCAATATCAACTATAGCAACTTCTGGAATACTAATTGTAATCGTATGATTGTCTGTGTTGGTATCTTGTGCATTTACATGAGCAGAAAACGCCAAAGCAAAAAGAGACATCGCAATAGATAATTTAAGTTTTTTCATGGTTTTTAAAGTTTGGTCATGTGAAGTTAATAAAAATCATCAAATGATGAAATATTTTTTATTAATTATCAATATTTTATTATTTGTTTTCTAATTGAAATTTATTAAACTGAATTCTAATATTTTATGACTAGAATCAATAAAAAAAGCCTTACATCATTGATGCAAGACTTTGATTCATTTTTAATGATATTTTTAAATTAGATCCAATGCGGATCAGAAGTAGAAGTTTTTCCGGTTTCTATTCTTCCTGAAAAATGCCAATTGTGATTTCCTGAATTTAATTTTAAATCGTACCAACCTTTCATATTATTAAGGTCGATAATTATTTTTTCTTCGGCATGTTGTAAAGAAATTTTCTTTTGACTTTTTGCGTAAAGGTTTTCTAAAGAAACTGAGACATTTTCTTTTGTATTCTTTTTGAAAACTAATTCCACTTGATTTTTTGCCGGATTGTTGAGTAATGAAATTTCTACATCAGGTTTTGCCTCTCCTTTAAAGTTTCGATAAAAACCATTCGGACCAAAAACTTCAAGATCATACTTTCCTGAATTTACGGAATGAGATAATTCCTTTTTAGCATATAAAGCATAAGAAAAATGGAATTGATCATTGTCAAATTGTGTTCTGTCATAAATTAATAAAGGAACGGCAGCTTCTTTTAAGTTAGCCATCTTTATTTTTCCATTCTCAAAATTTACATGATAATCATAAGGAAGCGGGTTGGATGGCTTAGCCCCTCTTTCCTGAATTTCAAGTAAATTAGAATTCAGTTCATTTTCAGAATACCATTTAAGATTGGGAACAGGTTTGTTTTTTGCTGCATTAATGGTCTTTGCATAGTCTTTTTGATTTAAATAATCCATCTGTGGAGCTTTCACGTTAGATGAATTAAAAGCAGAAGTTAGATCTCCTGAAATTGCTCTTCTCCAATCGCTGATATTATCTATTGTAACATCTTTATTATGTTTTTTCTTGATGAATTTTTCTAAAAATTGTAGCACAGAAGTATGATCAGATACTTCAGAATTCACAAAACCACCTTTAGTCCACGGAGATGCAATAATCATCGGAACTCTATAGCCTAAGCCAACCGTTCCTTCTATTCTTTCATGGTCTTTCAATTGCTGGGTAGACATGTATTCCTGATTTTTATTCACATATTCTGCGCCTTCTTTTCCATTCATATCCACAGGTTGGCTAGGATTCATTGGGGGAGCAAAAGGTAAAACATGATCAAAATATCCATCATTTTCATCATAATTAATAATGAAAATTGTTTTTTTCCAGGTTTCAGGATCTTTGGTTAAAATATTCAACACTTCAGAAATATACCACGCACCGTACCAAGGTGAACCAGGATGATCAGAAAAATGCTCAGGAGCAACAAGCCAAGAAACGAGTGGAAGCTTTTTCTCTTCTACATCTTTTCGGAACTGAAATAAGACATCGCTTTTTGGGACGACCAACCTTTCTCCGTTTTCGTCTTGCCCGATTTCCAAATCCCAATATCCGGAATCATTCGAGTTGGTGGTGAAAGCTTTTTCGTGAAGATTTTTTTCTGTTGATGAAAGTTTAGCAAAATTTTCAGGTTTATAGGTTACTAAATCTTCCTGAAGCTCGGCAATCATTCCTTCTAATCTTTCTTTTTGCTTTGGATTTTTCTCAATTTCCTGCTTTAAATAAGCAATGATATTCGGAATGTTTTTATGATATCCTTTTGAAAATTTTACATTGAATTTTGAGAACCACTCAATCGGGTTGTCTGTGAAATTGCTCAACCAAGCCTCCTGTTCACCAGACATTCCTTTGGGAAGGCTTATTTCATTCTGATATATTTTCCATGAAACATTTTGATCTTCTAAAATTTCAGGAAAGCTTTTCCATTTTGCCTGTTTAGATTTTTCGTAATCAATATTTTCATTGTAAACATTAGCTTTTGCTTTCCCATTTTGTTGTTCTCTAATGGTTCCTGACCAATGGAAAAGACGATTGGGTGTTGTGCCTGTTAATGAAGAACTGAAATATTGGTCGAAAATCGTAAATGCATCTGCCAGCTGATAATAGAATGGTAGGTCTTCACGATTGTAATATCCCAGCGTCAGCGGAATCTCTTTGTAATCTTTATTCCCTGATGATTTTGCCTGAAGCCATTGATCATATTTCCCCTTATTCAACGCTTTCTGCTGATTGTCCCAAGAATGGGGAAGGGAGCTCATCCAGGTAGATTTTGTATTTCTAAGATCTAAACGAGCAGGAGACGCATATTTTCCTGCATCATTTTTTTGAAAGAAAACGGAATGTCCGTCTTGTTTTATGAATGCTCTTTTATCTAAGAAACCTCTCACGCCTTTCAATGCTCCGAAAGCATGATCGAAAGATCGGTTCTCCTGCATTAAAATAACCACATGTTCTGCATCATAAAAAGTAGATTGAGCAGCAGGTTCTATTGCTAAAGCTTTTAAAATGGCAGGATGTAAAACGCTTGATGTTCCCAAACCGGCTAATAAAAGACTTGATTTTTCTAAAAATTCTCTTCTGTCCATTTTGAATTGTAATACAAAGAAACCGCAAGTTAATTTCTTTTCCTGCGATTTCTTTTATTTTGAGGTTAAAAATTAAGAGTATCTGCTTTTTATTACCACTCTTATTTGAATTTTTTAATAACCACAAAAGGAGCAAAAGTTTATTAAGTTTATAATAATGTTGTTGAGAAGTACACTTAAGTTTTTGAAAATATTTGATTTTCTTATTGGGTAAACTTTATTATTTTTTCAACATATTAAAGTAAGCTTTTGTATCTTTTGTGGTATAATCTTTTATTGCAACCACCAAGGTTTAGAATTGATATTATCATTTCCTCCATATTGTGAAGCAAGGGCAGCTTTTAGATTGGCATTGTTATAATTGTATTCTGATTGTGGATATCTAAACCTCAACGGAGCTGAAACTCCTGTCTGTAAAGGATAGTTTGGATATCCTATTCTCAGATAATCATAATAAGAAGTCCATTGTGCCTGGTGAAACATTGTCATGTATTTCTGAGTCATAATCCTCTCCAATTGAGATTGTAATGGTGCTGAGTTGTCATATAAAACTAAAGACTTAGTTAAATATTGATTAACATCAAATCCCGCAAAATACTGATTTGGATTTTTAACATAGGTTTGATAAAAAGTAAAACTTGCTTTAATCGCATTATCATAATGTGACTTTGCTGAACCCGAGATCCAACCTCTTGCTGTAGCTTCTGCTAAAATAAATTCTAATTCAGGATAGCTTAAAACAGATGAAGGTTCATTGGTTGGGTCTTTATAGAAACGATCGTTTACTTTAGAAATATTTTTTGCGGTAATCAACGCTGCATTGTCAGAATAAGGAGAGGTAGGATTTCCTCCGTTGTACCCTGTGAAATCGGTAAGCGCTTTTCCTGCTTCTTTGGCGCCTGTAGTCTGTGCTGCAAAAGTGAACAAACGCGGATCTTGTCTGTCTTTAAATAGATTAATAAAGTAATCTGCCATATACAAACTTGAACCGTAACCACTATTATTGAACATCGTGTATCTGCTATCCGCAGCATCTGCAAATTTCAGTTCTCCGTTGTCGGCAATAGAGGTCATGAGATTTTGGCTTCCAGCGATAGAAGAAAATTCTGTTGCCACATTATAAGTTCCTAATGTTGCTTTTTTAGACATCGTCATTAGGATTTTCAAACGGAAAGAATTGATCAGTTTTTTCCATTTTGAAGCATCTCCGTTGTAAATGATATCGCCTTCAATTTTATCGCTTGTATTAATTAAAGTATTAGCATCTTTTAATTCGGTTAAAATCCCTGCCATCACCGCTTCCTGACTGTCATATTTTGGCTGTGTGATTCCATATTCTCCTTTTACCGCTTCAGAATAAGGAATACTTCCTAGCTTTAAACTCAAATTAAAGAAATAATAGGCTCTGTAGAATTTTCCGATCGCCTGATAATTTTTGTTATTGATTTTTTCTGCTTCCTGCATCATTTTCCCGGTATTCAAAAGGCCCTTTGAATATATATCGAAAGAGGTGTCATTCCACTTCATATATTGGTACACATTTTCACCGTCGGTTCCAATCATCATTCTTGAAGCATACATATTATCACCATTTACCTGAAAAGCATTTTGTGAAACGTAGGTTAAAAGAAATTTGGGATCAATGCTTGCTTGGTCATTGGGATTTTCGTTGATCTTATCGAGACTGGTTTCGCAAGAAGTAAGCGCAAGAACTCCGATAATACATAATGATTTTATACTATTTTTCATGTTGATAAATGCTTGTTAATTAAAATTTAAGATTGAATCCAATTCCAAACCATCTGCTTGACGGGTCCTGAATATCATTTCCGGAACCAATTTTTGCTGGATCCTTACTGTCATTTCCTACTCCTATTTTAAAATCGGGATCAGAGTATAGGTTTTTAGATTTTTTCCACATCGCCAGATTATATCCAGATATGTTGGCTGTGAATCCTTTTACCATTCCTTTTGGATTAAGTAAATAAGAGAAGTCGTATTCAAGAACGACTGATCTTAACTTCACAAAAGTTCGGTCGAATACATTGGCGAATAATTCGCTTTCATCTTCCGTTACTCTTGCTTGGTAAGGATAATTCTGTGCCCAATCTTGGAAACTGATGGCTTTGGTATGTGGAGTATAAGTTCCTGTGGCAGCATTATAGTTGACTCCATCCGGAACGAAATAGTAAGTTCCTGGATTCGCATATTCCTGATCTCTGTATGCTACAGAATTCGGGTGCTTTCCACCCCACCACATTTTTTCAACCACCTGAGATCTCATTACGCCACCAATACTTCCGTCGATTCCAATGTTTAAAGTGAATTTTTTATATTTGAATGTGTTGTTAAATCCAAACGTCCAATCCGGACCAAAATGACCTAAGTTGGTAGGTGCATTTGCTCTTGTAGGCATTCCTGTTTGCGCATCTAAAATCACTTTTCCATCCGGAGATTTTTGCCACGTGATGTCATAATAGCTGTCCATTCTTTCCCCTAATTTGATGTTGTTGTAATTCGACATATTATCATAGATAGAAGTCAGCTTCTGGGTATAAGTACTCCAGTTAATCAAAGATTTCCAAGTAAAATTGGCTGTTTTAATAGGGACTAATCCAAGTGAAATCTCGAAACCTTTTGTTGTGTATTCATTTCCGTTCACATATTGGGATGTGAAACCTGATGATTCGGCACTTGGGAACTTAAGGATGTTATTATAGTCTAATGTTCTGAAATATGTAGCGTCCAAAGTAACTCTGTTTTTGAATAATCCTGCGCTTAGACCAAGTTCGTAAGATTTCGTTTGTTCAGGTTTTAAAGAATTTTCTTTGTTTAATGTTGTAGGATAAAAATAGGTAGGATTTCCGTTGAAAGTAATTCCTTTATTAATATCATAATAATTTCTGATGGTGTAAGGCTGGAAATCGTAGGCTACTTTTGCCCATGAAGCTGATACTTTTAGTAGATTGATTGCTTCCGGCATTTTTACTAAATTCGAAATCACGGCACTTATTGAAGCGGAAGGATAGAAATATGATCTGTTGGCTTTCGGTAGAGTAGAAGACCAGTCATTACGTCCTGAAACGTTGATGAAGAATGCGTTATATAATTCAAAATCTATCGTAGAATAAGCACTATAGATTAATTTTTCTTTTAGATAATCGTAGTATTTTACATTTCCGATGGAATTGTCTAAGCTGTATTGTTCAGGAACTTTTAACCCATCTGTTGAAGCATTATCTACATTGTTTTTATAATAAAAAGTAGAGCCCCCTGCATTAATGGTGAAATTAAAATTCTCTGAAATTTTCTTTTTGTAAGTTGCTAAAACATCAGAGTTGAGATTCCATGTTTTGGTATCATTTAAAAGATATCCACCACTTCTTGGCGCGCTATAATTGAAGTAAGAATATGGACTTAAAATTTCTTGTTTGTTGTGATTTTCAACAATGGAAATTTTACCTTTGATGGAGAAGTCTTTTGTTGCTTTATATTCCAGCCCTGTTTGAGCGTTGATGATATCTGTTCGGTTCTTATTTTTATAGTATTCAGCTCCAAACCAAGGATTGTTGTACCATGCATAATTCCAGTTGGCCTGCGCTCTGCCTTCCTGTCCCGGAACCCACATATGATTTTTTAAATCTCTTCCGTTTACATCGCCACCCATCCAGATCAGGATGGTATACATATGTCCACTCGGATTATAGTCGTAGTTTGGAATATTAGGAGTAAACGTTTGGTTGAAACTAAATTTGCTGTCAAAAATTAATTTATCACTGATATGATTTTCTGATGAAAAATTAACCCCATAACGTTGAAGATAAGCATCAGGAATTCTGTCATTGTAATTCATGAAATTCCCTGAAAATCTATAAACGTCTTTATTGTTTTTATAGCTGATGGCAAAATTGTTATTATTGATCATCGCAGGTTTCATGAACGTTTTTAAGTTGTCATGAAATTCCCAATCAATAGGAACTCTTTCGTATCTTGATTTATCATTATATTGACTTCCCGCTACGGTTCCATACCAAGGAATAGTTTGTCCTGTTAGTTTATCTCTAATCGGGCTGTTCCATTGGGCGATTTTAGTTCCGGGTACAAACTTTGGTCCCCAGATCATGTCGCCATCATTTACTCCACCGTCTGCGCCGTCCCAGAATTCATATTTTCCGTGTGAGCCATTTCCGTATTCGGTTTGTGTTTTTGGAAGATTGGTAAATCCGGCGGTAATCATTGTATTTTGAGAGAACTCAACGGTGAAGCCTTTCTTCTTTGCCGTTTTTGTAGTAATTAAAACTGCTCCGTATCGACCTCTTGAACCATAAAGAGCAGAAGCGGTTGCCCCTTTCAAGACATTGATGTTTTCAATATTATTAGGATCTAAATTTTGAAATACTTCTTTTTCAACAATAACCCCATCAATCACAAAAACCAAATTAGAATTTCCTCTTAAATTAAATTCCGGAGCCTGCTGCATTCCTGTAGGGTTAGAAACGTTCAATCCGGCAACTTGCCCTGAAAATAAGTTTCCAATGCTTGGAGTGGTAATGGTTTCGAATTGCTTTGTTCCAACTTCCTGAGTAGAATATCCAATTTTCTCTTTCTTTTTGGCGATACCTAAAGCGGTAATTACAACGCCTTCGATTTGTTTTTCATTCACCTTTTTTAAAACCACAGAATAATTCCTTTTTGAAGAAACTTCTACAGAATAGCTTGAAAATTCTGGGGAATAAAATTCAAGGATGTCTTTTGGGTTGGCAGTGATCGTAAAACTACCATTTTGATCGGTGGTTACAGATTTTCCTGTGTTTTTGTCGGTGATATTTACACCTGAGATTGTGGATCCATTTTCAGATTTTACATTTCCTGAAATGTTGATCTCTTGAGCAGTTAAATAAAGGGGGAGCAAAAAAATTGCAAAAGTAGCTAAAGTCTTCTTCATTTTTTTGAGGACAAATTTAGTCAGCTACCATTACTTGGGCTTTAATATTATGTTAAGATAAAAATATGATTTTTAAGTTAAATGTTAAGAAATTTAACATAATTGTAAAGTACAAAAAAAGCTTTATATAATAATTTTCGCTTTTTTTTAAATTATTATAAATATAGATAAACAGGGCGTTTTTTGCCTTAGAATCTACTTAGGATTCCCCAGTGAATTTTTGTATCATTAAATTTAAACGGATTTCCAAATTCGTTACCGTTCGACAATTGGAAACTCATGAGCCCAATCGGGATGAAGAAATTGAAACCAAGCCCCACACTGTAGAGTTTCGGTTTTACACCTAAAGATTTATTATTGAGCTGCCCGTATTGTCCGAAAACATCAAAAAAGGCCTGATTTCCGATGAGGTATCGATATTCTAAACTTCCGTAATAATAGAAGTCGGCAGCGAGGGAATTTTCATTGAAGCCCCGCATAGAATTCCATCCCCCAAAACGGTATAATTCGTTGGTGGAAAACTCTACTTTTGAGTCCATCATGGCGCCTTCGGCCTTTATATTGAGGAAGTGGTTTCCGTTGATATGATAATTGTGTTCTCCAAAAAAGTAGAATTGATTTTGTGGAGCTTTAATATTGTCTTTCGTATATGTTGTTGTCAGATAATCATATCCGGCGTTGATCTTTGTTTTGTAAAGGAAAAGATCAATATCTGTAGGTTCCACCATTTCAAACCATACCCCGATTCCTTTTTTATTGTAATCTTTCCCCTGAACATATAACGAGTCTATAATACTTGAGCTTTCGAAAGTTCCTCGAAGACCAATTTTATTTCTGTTATTGATATGATAGTAGAAAGCAGGAAGCGCTTTTACATTGGCGAAAGTAGAGTCTTGTCTGAAGATATTAACCTTCATATTTAATCCGACATTAGAATTAAACAGATAAGGAATATCGGTTTGTAAATCGAAATTCTGACCTTTATCTGGGTTTCTCTGCCAATATAAATTAACGGTTTCAAAACCATTGAACATGTTTTTGAAATTAACATTCAAGGTTCCGTTTAAAGTAAACTTCTCTGTCTTATCATTTCCAAAACCAATGACCCCATCAAAGGAATTGGTCTTTTTCTTTTCCATGAAGAGATAGATTTGGGTAGAATCTTTTGTAAATAAAGTTTGGGGTTGCCGTTCTAAACTCAAAAAAGGATGTCCTTGAAAGGTTTTATTAATCGCCAAAAGATTTTTATCGTCGTATATTTTACCTTTGAATTCTTTTTCAAGATTCTTCATAAATCTTTTAGGAACCCTTACATAATTTTTTACTACAAAGCCGTTGATGGTTCTTTTATCATTTTTATTGATATCTAATTCTACGATAGGATAGCCGTTTTTCTGACCTTTATATCTAGACTTGATTCTGCTGAAAGAATATCCATCATCAATATATCTTTTGTTAAGAACTTTTTTAGTTGAATCTAAATTTTTAGTAAAAAAATCTCTCTGAATTTTTAATTTCTGAGTAATAGAATCTGAAAGATTGACGTACGTTTCGTTGAAGTTTTTTCCTTTATCATAGAAAATTTCTGTGCTGTCGCCTTTTATTTTCACATCTTTTAATTCTGTGAAAAAATAATTGCTTTGAGCCAGAGAATCCAGAAACTTTACTGCAGATACAGAATCTTTTACCTTTTTCTTGACTTTAGTTTCAGAATCAATTAGGAAATAATGCTTCTTTTGCGCTTGTATAAAAACGCAAAATAGCACAAAAAATATTTTTAGAAATAACTTCAATTTTAAATTAATTAAACCATTAAGGTATATTAAGTTGTTAAGATTACTAAGTTTAACTTCGTATTAAGTCTGGGCTTAAAAATCAGAATGATTCATCTTAACTCAACTTAAATGCTTAAAATAAATCTTAATGGTTCAAAATATATTTTTTTATTATAGTTAAGAATTTGTTTAATAACTGAAACTAGGCCAGTTTATTATATTTCTTCATTAAATTTTCATAAGTTCCCTGAGGAAGAATCCATTTTAACGGAACTCCAATTTTCTGCCCGAATTTACCAAAATAATAATGAGCTTTCCATTTATTTTTTCCTAAAAGATTTTCAACATATTCTGCAACTTCCAGCGGTTCGGTTCCGTCCCCCACATGAGAATTCATTAAAGCATATACTTTATCAAAGACGTTTTTGTAAGGTTCAGAAACTTTTGTTTTCACTCTGTTTTCTGCAATATTGGTTTTGATATCTCCTAAGTGAAGCGAACAAACATGAACATTCCAAGGATACACTTCATATCTCATAGCCTCTGTTACTTTATCCAAAGCAGATTTTGAAGCAGAATAAAATCCACGGAAAGGCAATCCCATTTCGCTTCCAATACTGGAAACATTGATGATTTGCCCAAATTTATTTTCACGCATGTTGGGCATAACGGCAGTCATCATCTGAACAGCGCCCACCAAATTAAGGTTGAATAATTTTAAAATATCTTCTTTCGTAGAATCTTCCACGGCGCCTACCATTCCCATTCCGGCATTGTTAATCAAAACATCAATCTTGGTTTCAGTTTTCAATACTTCTGCAATTGCATGTTGCACTGCATCGTTATCTGTAACGTCTGTAGGAATCGATTTGAAATATTGGCTTTCTGTATGTTTTCGGCTTAAACCATAGACTTTATGACCTTTCTTTCCGAAATACTCGGCTAAAACAAAACCTATTCCTGATGAGGTTCCTGTGATGATTATTGTCATTTACTTCTTATTACTTTTAGAGTTATGGGGGGTGGCTGTAAATATTAATCTCTTAATCTTTACCTGTATGCTCGGTATATTAATGTTCAGCAAATGTAAAAAAGAAAAATGAACTCTCTTAATTTAATTTACAGCCGTAAATATTTTTACTTAAATTAAGAATAATGTTAATTTAAGTAAATGGTATTTGAATGAATATAATAAATTATCAATCAAGATGTGTAAAAACATATAATTATTTACATAGCATATTGTTATAATTCGGTTTGTTTATGGGGTGTTGGTGCTTGATATTGTTAATGTTTTTTTAATGAAAGCATAAGAAAGTGTTAACGAAAATAGCATTAAGTGCAATCTATTTTTGCATCTTAATAAAATGATGACATGAGTTTATTTAAAATCCCTGTCTCCGTATCTTACTTGGCAGGCCGGGGACTTTTAATTGGCGCAATATCTATTTCACCGATATTGCTATCCCAGCAAAAAAAGGACAGTTTAAAAGAAAAATCCATCGATGAAATTGTAGTTGTAGGATATGGAACACAGAAAAAGACAAAAGTTTCTGGCGCTGTTTCTGAAACTTCCCTTGATAAACTGAGCTCACGATCATTATCGGGAGTCGGAGAAGTGCTTCAGGGAAAAACTCCGGGAGTTACTGTCGTCAATGAAGGAGGAGATCCTAACGGTTCACCTAAAGTTAATATCCGTGGTTTGGGAGGAATCAATGGAGAAACACCATTGTATGTTATAGACGGGGTAGTTTTTAACGGAACTCCTTCTATTAACCCGAATGATATCCAAGATATCTCTGTACTTAAAGATGCATCGGCAGCTATTTATGGTGCGAGATCTTCGGGAGGAGTTATTCTGATCACTACAAAAAGAGGAAAAAAGGGAAGTCTGACTGTAGATTTTGATGTTAAGTATGGTATTAACCAGGCTTGGAAGCTTAAGGAATCATTAAATGCAGCAGAATTTCAGGATGTCATGTATCAGGCATTTGAAAATGCAGGAAAATTGAACAATTTACCATTGGCATTTAATGCAGAAAAATATCCTGATGGAAGAATTACAAGAACCGACTGGATGAAAGAAATCTTTCGTACAGGAATGATTCAGGAATATAATGTTAATCTTAGTGGTGGAAGTGATAAATCCAGATTTTTTGTTGGAATGAACCATCGTAATCTGGAAGGTATCTTATTGAATACTCAAGCAAAACGATATAATTTCAGAGTTAATTCAGAGCATAAGGTAAAAGATTGGTTAATGATTGGGGAAAACATGTATTACAATTACTCCGATGGAAATACAGCCGACACCAAAAGCGGATATACCGGAGCTCTTGTGGCCGCAATGTATTATCCTCCAAATGTACCTGTGTATACACCAACAGGTGCTTTTTCAGGACTGCCAATTGACGTGGCAGGAGGTTATGGAGATATGATTAATCCCGTAGCGTATCTTAAAAGAATCAGTATCAGAAATCCTACACATGAGATTTTAATTAATCCGTATGCGGAAATTAGTCTGGCAAAAGATTTTAAATTCCGATCTAATTTTTCACAAACATTCAGGCTTGGAAATATTAAAAATTTTACTGCCAGAGTGCCGGAAGTGGGGAAAATATTTGATACAAATAATTTAGAATATCAGTCGAACAATTCATCAACTGCTCTCGCAGAGCAACTTTTAACATATAAGATAGCCGCTAATAAGCACAATTTTGACTTTCTGGCTGGTTTTACTTTCCAGAAAACAATTGATGAAGGTTTTTTAGCAAAAACCTATGATTTCAGAAGTGAGGCTGAAGCTTTTCAATATCTTCAGAATGCAGCAGACACAAACAGAGAGGCTTCCAGCTATCGGTACCAGCAGTCTTTAGTGTCTTATCTGGCAAGAGTTAATTATGATTATGCAGGTAAGTATATCGTCAGTTTGTTAGGGAGAAGAGATGGATCATCATTAGTAGCAAAGCATAACCGTTTTGCCAATTATTATGCAGTTTCCGGAGCTTGGGTAGTATCTAAAGAAAATTTCATGAAGGATATTTCTTGGATTTCTATGTTTAAGATGAGAGGAAGTTACGGGATTTTAGGAAATCTTGGAGGTATTTCTTCACAAGCCGTAAACCCTTTAATGATTAGAGATAATAATATTATTTTCGGTCAGGATCCTTCTCAGAACATCGCTTATTACGCGACAATACGTCCTAATCCGGATTTAAAGTGGGGGAAATCTGAGCAGACGAACTTCGGCTTAGATGCTTCCTTTTTGCAAAACAGTCTTTCTCTACAGTTTGATTATTTCGTGAAAAATTCCAGAGATCAGATATTTAATGTAAGCTTACCAAGTACTTCGACTTATAATAGTCAGTATATCAATGCAGGGTTATTTCAGGATAAAGGATATGAATTAGGAATTAATTATAACAGCAAAAGAACGGGAGATTTTTCGTATTCCATAGGAGCTACATTCAGTCAACTAAAAAATACGGTTAAACAACTGGCAGATGTAGACGAAATTTTTATTAACACTAATGGCGTAAGAGGTGTTCTAAAACCTACCCGAATAAAAGTAGGAGAGTCGCTGTATTCTTATTACGGATATAAAACCGACGGTATTTTCCAGTCACAGGAAGAGGTCAATAATTATA
Source organism: Chryseobacterium polytrichastri (assembly GCF_900142445.1). Lineage (GTDB taxonomy): Bacteria > Bacteroidota > Bacteroidia > Flavobacteriales > Weeksellaceae > Chryseobacterium > Chryseobacterium polytrichastri. Next base: position 19,232 of record NZ_FRAV01000046.1, read on the forward strand.
AAGATGCTAATGGAAATCTTATACAGCCCAATGCAAAACCAGGTGATATCAAATTTCTGAAAAAAGAAGGAAATACAGGCGTTTTAAATAATAATGACTTTGTGAATCTTGGAAACCCTTATCCTAAATTTTCTTATGGGTTCTCCTATAATATGACCTGGAAGAGTTTTGATCTTAATGTATTTTTCCAAGGCGTGTATGGAAATAAAATTTTTAACGGTTTGAAGTTTATTTCATTAAATCCGGGCGGAACAGGACAGAATTATAATATGGACCGGGATATATTAAATGCGTGGACACCGCAAAATACCAATACCGATATTCCTAGATTAGTTCATGGAGATCCTAGTGGAAACTATTCAAAAGTATCTGATTTTTATGTGGAAGACGGATCATATCTGAGGCTTAAAAACCTTACGGTAGGATATTCTTTACCAAAAGACCTTTACCAAAAGCTTAATATAAACAGATTGAGAATTTATGTAACGACTAACAATTTGTTTACCATAACAAAATATACAGGCTTTGACCCTGAAGTAGGTATGGATTCTTATGGAGTAGATACGGGTAGATATCCACAAGCTCGTTCATTCATTTTCGGTATTGAAGCCGGATTATAATTTTTTAACGATTAAAATAATAAAAGATGAAATTTTTATATAAAATTATACTGATATCAGGAATTGCAGCTACAACATTATCATGTACCAATGAGCTGGATGTTCAGCCTGAAGGCACTCCTACAGAATCCAGCTTCTGGAAAACAGAGAATGATCTTATCACAGGAGCTAACGCGATGTATAAGCCTTTGTTTGATGGAGAATTTTACGGAAGAGGTTTGTTTTGGTTCATCAATGCCAGTGATGATATGGTAACAGGAAGAGCAAGAAGTGAGGCTGATAATGCTAAAAACTTTAGCAGTAATTACATTGCAGCGGGAGACCTTGAAACACAGTGGAATAAAAGATATAGTGTGATCGGAGTTGCCAACCGCGTGATCAGGAATATTGATAATATTCAGACTTCAGTAGCGGTAAAAAATAAATATCTCGGTGAAGCCTTGTTTATGAGCAGTCGTATGTATTTTGAATTGGCCTATAATTATGGGAACGAGAAAGCCGGAATTCCTATTATAGACCGTACAAAAGAACCTGATCCAAATCCAATTCCCAGAGCTACGAATGTTATGGAGAATTACAATTATATTGTAAATGACCTTAAAAAAGCAGCCGAATTATTGCCTAAACAGGAAGATCTGCCTGCAAAAGATTTTGGAAGACCTCATAAAGCAGCGGCATGGGCACTTTTAGCAAAAGTATACCTGTTTATGAAAGATTATCAGAATGCTGCTTTCTGGGCTAATGAAGTAATGACACAGGGAAACAGAGCATTGCTGGTAAATTATGCAGATGTTTTCAAATCTGAAAATAATTACAGCTCAGAATATATCTGGTCTATTCCGGGAACGCCGAAGTTTACATCTTGGGGAAGTATTCTTCCGGGCGTGATGCTGGAAAATAAAGGTTGGGGAGAATATAACGGTTGGGGATATTTTCAACCGACAAAAGAATTGTACGATGAATATGAAGCAGGGGACAAAAGAAGAAGTGCAACCGTGCTGAGGTTGGGGGACACCTTTACCTTTAACGGCACTCAAAGAACTTACGCTTCTACCAATTCTCTTACAGGATATCAGTTTAATAAATATATGGATGCTTTTAAATATCCTTTAAATAGTGGACATGTAAGCGCCAATGGAGATTATCCGTGTACGGATCTTGCAGTTCCGATTATGCGTTATGCTGAGGTAATTCTTATCAAAGCAGAAGCCAAAATCATGTTGGGGCAAAATGCTGATCAGGAAATCAATATGATTAGAACTCGTGCAGGCTTAACTCCTAAAAATGGATGTACACTGGCTGATCTTAAACATGAAAGGCGTTGCGAATTAGCAGGTGAATGGGCAGACAGACACAGAGATTTGGTGCGTTGGGGAGATGCTAAAAATGTTTATGCACAGCCTCTTCATGGGATAAGCGGACAGCAGGTCTGGGCAGTAAGAAATTTTAATCCTGCTATACATAATGTATGGGCAGTACCACAGGTTGAAATTGTCAACAGCCACGGAATCATTAAACAAAATGAAGGTTGGTAATCATATAATATAACAATAAATGTAAGCAGTATCACTACAGAAACTTCTGTAGTAATACCGCTTTTTAATAAAAATTATGAAAAAGGTAAAAGTTTTGATGCTAGCAGCCCTAGCTTTTTTTTCTAAAAGTCAGGCTCAGAATTATTTAAACTATAATGCGAGCAATGCGCATTCGCATAATGATTATATGCAGGAGATTCCTTTTTGGGAAGCGTATTATGCCAATTTTGGATCTATTGAAGCAGATGTTTTTTTAGTAAAAGATCAATTATGGGTAGCTCACACAGAAAAAGAATTATCGCCTGATAGAACCTTAGAAAATCTTTATCTGGATCCTATTTCAAAACAGATTAAACTGAACAAAGGAAATATTTATCCAGATACGAAAAAAAAGTTACAGCTCCTTATTGATATTAAACTAGATTATAAAACGAGTCTGAATGCATTAATTAAGACATTGAAAAAATATCCTGAAATTACAGGAAACAACGGAATTAAAATAGTAATTACAGGTGGAAGACCAGAACCTTCTGATTTTAAAAATTATCCAAGCTACCTTTATTTTGATGGTGATTTAGATAAGAATTATACATCGGATGAGCTGAAGCGGATTGGGCTTTTCAGTGCAGATTTACCACAATTGGTAAAATGGAATGGAAAAGGAATTCCAAGAGATGAAGAAACAGACAAGATTAAAAAGGCTGTGGAAAAAGCACACGCTCAACAAAAGTCTATACGATTTTACGGAGCTCCTGATTTTACGAATGCTTGGGTAAATCTTATGGATTTAGGAGTAGACTATATCAATACCGACCATATTCCGGATCTCAAGAAATTTATGAATACTATTCCTAAAAATTTCTATAAAAATACAAAAGAGTACAGCACTTATTCTCCCACTTATAAAACAGACGGAATCAGCAAAAAAGTAAAAAATGTGATTCTCCTGATTCCTGACGGTACTTCTTTACCTCAATATTATGCAGCCTTCACCGCGAATAAAGGAAAGCTGAATGTGTTTAATATGAAAGCTACAGGATTGTCTAAAACAAATTCATCGAATGCTTATATTACCGATTCAGCTCCAGGGTCAACGGCTTTTGCAACGGGCGTAAAAACAAAAAATACTTTTGTAGGTGTTGATGGAGCAGGAAAAGCGCTGGCACAGATTCCGGATATTATTGCAGAGAAAGGAATGGTTTCAGGACTCATTTCTACAGGAGATATTACCGATGCTACACCCGCAGATTTTTATGCACATTCTGATAATAGAAACAATTCTGAACCTATTTTGAAAGATTTTGTGAACTCTAAAACAAAGATCTTGATTGGCGGCCCAACAAGTGGATTGTCACAAGAGAATAGGCAAAAAATAAAAGATGCTAAGATTGACTTATTTGAAGATTTGAAATCGGTTAATAAAATCAATAACCGAACATTGGTGATTGATCCTTTAGCTTCAAAAAGAATAACTGATGGCAGGGGAAACTGGCTTGCTGATGCTTTTGATCTAACTTTAAATGATTTAAAAGAAAATAAAAAAGGTTTTTTTATGATGGTAGAAGCTTCCCAAACAGATGGAGGCGGACATAGTAATAATCTGGAGCAGCTGGTTACCGAGTTGTTAGATTTTGATGAGGTAGTGGGAAAAGCCATGAAGTTTGCAGATGAAAATAAAGAAACATTAGTCATTGTGGTGGGCGATCATGAAACAGGAGGGTTGACGCTCTTAGACGGAAGTTTAAAAGATGGTTGGGTATTTGGTAATTTTAGTACCAATGATCATACCTCTATTCCGGCAAGTGTATTTGCGTATGGTCCCAATTCTAAAGAGTTTACCGGATTATTTGAGAATACGGAAATCTTCAATAAAATACTGCAAGCCTACGGAATCCGAAAGTAAAACAGATATTCACAAATTGTGGATAACTCTGTGGATAAGTGTGTGAGTAAAGATAAATAGAAATGAGCAGAATAAAATATTCTGCTCATTATGTTTTTGATAATCAATATGTAATTTCCTTTTTTGAATCGGGAATTTTAAATTTGTTTTCCCCAATCCTGAAATCGTCCATTTTTATTAAGGGGCTAAATTTGTGGAAAAACTCATTGTGTACATCTTTCGGGATTTTTCTATCCTCATCTCCATCACAGTCAGAATACTTTTCATCAATGATGACTTTTCCTGTTGAAAAATTGATGTCATTTAGAAAATTAAATTCACAGGTATCATCAAATGTATTGAGTGCACCAATCAGATAAAAATCTCCATTTTGAAATCTAAACGTATGCTTGCTTGTATCGGTGTGTCTGGAATTGGTGAAGAAGGATTGTAAAATGACAAGACAGTTGTTTTTTATACTTACTTCAAGTTGATTACTTTCCGGATAAAACCCTGCTTCACTTGATTCAAGCAAAGATGAGTTTTCCTTCCAGATTTTAAGCTTTCCATTGATTTTTTTAAGGATATAAAACTTTCTTTTGTAGCCTTGATATTCAATTTTTTCACCGGTATTATAGACGATTACGGTTTCGTTAAGTTCATCTTTATCCAAATCTCCTTCTGTTTCTAAAACCTTTGTAGCATTTTTAGGAACAGAAAAATCTTTCAACTCCTGAGCATGAAGAATTGAGATTAGTAAAATGAAGAAAAAAGGCAGCCACTTTTTCATGTAAGTACGATTGGAATTATTGCCCAAAATCTTCTTTCTTCACCTCTGTGTCTTGAAGATTACATAGACAGCCTTTAAAGGTTTTATAAATGCCTGTAATCTCAGTTTCTTTACCTTTGCTGTCGGTCACAGTAATACCTGTAGAAAATGATTCATCTTCTGCAGAGTAGGTTCTGGAAATTAAATAGCTGTAGTTGTTATTTGTGAAGGATAAATAATCAAGACTCATTCCTGCATTCTGTTTTCCGCCGCCTCTATGATAAGATTTGTAGGTAAATTGCTTCCAGCTGTCTTTGTTCCTGCTTTTTGGAAATTCCATTTCAACAGTATTTTTGTTTCCAAATCGATACTGAATATATTGGTTCTGCTTGTCTTTTACTAAAGACATCTTTTTTCCATTTTTCGTTTCAAATGAATAAATGACTTCTTCGTTAGGCAACAGATATTGTGCCCAAAATGAAACAGGAATTAGAAAAGCGAAAATGATTACATATTTTTTCATTGAATGGTCACAACTTCAAATTATCGTGTTAATATACTGTCAAGATCCTTCCAAAACATTGGGTAAGATTTTTCTACAACATCTTCCTCTTCAATATTTAATTCTTTGATTAGGCAAAACGGAGCAAAGCTCATCGCCATTCTGTGATCTTGGTAGGTTCCAATAGAAATGTTTTCTTGTGGCTGGTTGAACCCAATTGATTTGATGGTTAAATCTGTAATTTCCGTTTCTGTTCCCAGTTTTTGCAATTCGATATGCAATGCTGAAAGTCGATCGGTTTCTTTTACCTTTAAAGTTCCTAAGCCTGAAATGTCAAATGGAATTTTCAATGCTGACGCTGTTACACAAAGGGTTTGTGCGATGTCCGGACAATTATTCATATCCAAAATGATCTTTTCCGGAAATGAAAAATTAGGATCAGGCTGAAGTGTAAGCTTGTGTTCATCTTCTGAGTAAATGGTTTTAATCCCAAAAAACTCTTCATAAATTTTTGCAATCGCTGAATCTCCCTGAGTAGATTCTTTGTAAAAGCTTTTCAGATGCATTGTTTCTCTTCCTAGCGCAGCAATAGAGTAGAAGTAAGAAGCAGAGCTCCAGTCACTTTCTACCTCGTAATTTACAATGGATGATTCATCATTTGCATTAAAAGGTTCCACTTTAATTGTGTTTCCTTCAAAGCTATTTTTAATTCCGAATTTTGTTAGAATATCCAATGTCATTTCAATATAAGACCTTGAAGTAACTTCACCTACAAGATTAATTTCTAATCCATTTTCTAATTTTCCTGCGATAAGCAAAAGAGAAGTGATGAATTGGCTTGAAATGTTGGCAGGAACATTCACCTGAGTTTGAGTGATTTTCTTTCCTGTAATTTTTAAAGGAGGAAAACCTTCATTTTCCATGTATTCAATTTCTACACCCAGATCTTGAAGAGCGCTTACCAAATTTTTGATAGGTCTTTCTTTCATTCTCTTTGATCCTGTAAGAATCGTAGTTTTTCCTTCTGCGATAGAATAGTAAGACGTAAGAAAACGCATTGCTGTTCCAGCGTGGTGAATGTCTACAACATCAGTAGTTTCAGACAATGCTTTTTTTAGCAATTGGGTATCCTGAGAGTTGGATAAATTCCCGATTTTTATGTTTGTAAACAGACTTTCTAAAATCAATAAACGATTCGAAATACTTTTCGAACCGCTAATTTGTACTGTTTTATTTCCTATGAGTGTTGATTTTTCTAGCTTCATTATTTCTTCAGATTTTATATTGTAGACATCAGATTTCAAATAGTCTAGCATTTGAAATCTGACATCTAGGATCTTATTTTAATTTTTCATTATTCTGATGACGATCCTTATCGCGATCAGTTTTTATTTTCATTTTTTTATCGAAAGCTTCCTGCAAATTCACTCCGGTTTGGTTGGCCAGACATAATGTTACAAATAGTACATCAGCTAGTTCCTCTCCCAGATCTTTACTTTTATCGCTTTCTTTTTCACTTTGCTCACCATATCTTCTGGCAATAATTCTGGCAACTTCACCTACTTCTTCAGTTAGCATCGCCATATTGGTCAGTTCATTGAAATAACGGACTCCAATTGTTTTTATCCATTCATCAACTTGCTGTTGCATATTTGTAATTTCCATTATTGATAGGCTCCAAGCGTTGGGTTAGTTGTTCTTGATACGTTAACGATGTCTGTAGGAACAGTTCCTGCAATTGTTGTATTTCCTTTTCCTCTTGCGAAAGAATTAGGTTTTACTCGAAGATTCAGATGTGCTGTAAAATAATTAACAAACTGAGGATCTTCGTTTTTGAAACTCTGAATTACACTTGTATTATTATCAAATGGGAAACCTGCTTCTGTAGTTCCAGAATATTTCAGCAAACTATTTTGAATAATAAAATTAAACTGCTGTCCAGGAGTTTGTTCGAAATTTACAGCGTTATCTCTGTCAGAGTAGACAATACTGTTTCTTATATTCAGTTGTTGTAATGCTCCCTGGTCGGTTTGTCCGGCATCATTCTTCCATTCATTGGTTGCAAAAATTCCGTTTCTGTTCATAGAAGAAAGTACCCTAGAGTAATTAGCAATTGTAGCATGCGTATATGTATGGTTTCCACCGAGGAAGATTCCTATGCAAGATTCTCCACAGTTGTTCATTACTAAGTTTTTAGCGTTTACGGTAGAGCCAACAGCGTAGATTCCATATTCTTGGAATGTATGAATGAAAGAGTTGCTGATGGTTGCATTAGTTTGTCTCATATCTAAACCTCTTGTTCCTCCGAAAAGTCTTGCGTGGTTCATGTTAAGCGTTGAGTTGGCTGCCATTCTGATAGAGTTCCAGTTTTTAGGAAGCGTATCATGGTCGGCATCATTTCTGTCTCCTCTAAGAATAACTTCTTTGTCTAAGATTCCATTAATATTTAATGTAGATCCTGTAGAAACTTTCATTCCGCTATTTTTATGGAAATATACTTTTGTTCCTGCCTGAATATTTAATACAACATTTGGGTTGACGGTAAGGTCTCCATAAATGATCTTAGCTTTATCATTATTCCAGGTCGTGTTATTGGTGATAAGGTTTGGATTGGTAGGTGTTTGAATAAAAAACTCAGCATCCTGAACCACAGAAAATAAAGTAACGTGTTGTTGACCAGCCGGACTGGTGAAAATCACTCGGTCTTCAGCAATAGCTTCCGGACCTGTGGCCTGTGGAGCAATTTCAACAAAAATATAAAGACTGTCTTTTTTTCTTAACGGAACATCTTTAAAATCATATCCTGGTTTTCCGTCTACATTTATTTTATATAAAGAGGTTGCCCCTTTTTCAAGATTAATTCTTGGGATTAAAATATCCTTATTTTCATTATTGTATACTTTTACAACGTAGGTTTCAGAACGAACCTGATGATATACGGTATCGCAAAATACAGTATCTCTTGAGAAGCTAAGTTGCTGTGAAGGAGCATCAAAGCTGATATCGTCCTTGTTGCATGATACTACAATAAGAAGCATCCAAAAGGAAAGGGCCAGTAATAATTTGAATTTCATCGAAATTAAAGTTTAATATAGATTTCAAATTTAACGAAAATACTTTAATTTTCTTATCATGAAAAAAATATTGGGTGAGTATTTGGAAATTAAAAAAAATATTGTATTTTTGCAGCCTAAAATTAGCAGAGAAATATCCATTACTATTTCGAAAGCAGAACTTTAATTTTTTAAAAAATTGTATTATGAAAAACGGAATTCACCCAGAAAATTATAGACTTGTTGTTTTCAAAGATATGAGTAACGACGAGGTGTTTCTTTGCAAATCTACTGCAGAGACAAAAGATACTATCGAGTATGAAGGACAAGAGTACCCTTTGCTTAAAATGGAAATCTCTTCTACTTCTCACCCTTTCTACACAGGAAAAGTGAAGTTGGTTGATACTGCAGGTAGAGTAGACAAGTTCATGAATAAGTACAAGAAATTCTCTAAGTAATTTTTTGAACCTCAAAAATACTAAAGTCTTCCAATTATTTGGAAGACTTTTTTTATTGCTTTTCGGTGGAAATTAAAGCAGAGAAGTTAAAAGTTAGTGTTACTATTTGTATTTTTGCGTTAGGCGGGAATGAAAATGATTCAGTCATAAACTTCTAGCCTTTAATATCTAACTTATTATCAAAATGCAATTAGTATTTTCAGATGCACAATATTGGGAAGATTTTCTTCCGCTTACTTTTACACGTCCCGTTGCCGAAATGCGATGCGGAATTCTTACGTTCGCCGAAAGATGGCAGAAAATCTTAGAAAACACAGACGTTTCTTATTTCACGGAAAATTATTTACAAGGTAAATTCAGAAATCCGGAAGATAAAGAAAGTCTTTTTCTAGTCACTAACTTTTTACCTACTGAAAACATTGTTCAGCAAATTAAAGAGCTGAAACAAGGGGAGGCTTTGGTGTATGAAGACGAACTGATTGCAGCAAAGATCAATATGAAAGATTTTTCGCTTCATCAGATCGAAAAAATGACGGATATTAAAGAAGAGCTTGTTTTCTTTAAAAAGCCAACCGACTTATTTACGTATAATGATAAAGCAATTGATTTCGATTTTGAATTGCTTACAAAAGGAAGAGTTTCTCAGGAACTTTCTTCTACCAACGGATTTTTAGGAGATAAAAAAGATCTGTTTATTGAAGAGGGTGCAGAAATTGAGTTTTCTACCATCAATACTAAAACAGGAAAAATTTACATTGGTAAAAATGCTGAGGTCATGGAAGGTTGTAATCTTCGTGGTCCGATTTCGCTTGGGGATAATTCTAAATTTAATTTAGGGGCTAAGATTTATGGAGCTACAACGATTGGTCCGCATTGTAAAGTGGGCGGTGAAGTTAGCAATATCATTATTTTTGGTTATTCCAGTAAAGGGCATGATGGATTTATAGGAAACTCGGTGATTGGAGAATGGTGCAATTTTGGAGCAGATACCAATTCTTCTAATCTTAAAAATAATTACGGACACGTTAAACTTTGGAATTACAGAACCAAAGCTTTTGAAGATACAGGATTGCAATTTGCCGGAGTGATTATGGGTGACCATTCTAAAACAGCGATCAATACTCAGTTAAATACAGGAACAATTGTAGGTGTTGCTTCTAATATTTTTAAAGCAGGCTTTCCTCCCAATCTTATAGAGAATTTTTCTTGGGGTGGATTTAAAGATGATGAAAAATTTAAATTAGATAAAGCATACGAGGTTGCAGAGAAAGCCATGGCAAGAAGAAAAGTACCTTTAACAGATGATGATAAAGCTATTTTGAAATATGTTTTTGAAACGTATTAATATATGATAAACAAAAACTTCAAAATATTTGAAGTTTTTTTCATTTATGATGTAATAGAATTAATTTTTTAATTGTCTTACTAATAGAAACAAAACTCATGACCCAAGAAACTTTTAAGGATACGGTATTCATTCTCAAAAATGAGATGTATCGCTTTGCGAAAAGATTTGTTATGAGCAGCGATGAAGCAGAAGATGTTGTACAGGATCTTATGATTAAGTTTTGGCAAAAAAAAGAGGAGCTGGCACAGTTTGGGAATTTAAAATCCTATGCTTTGAAAGCTGTCCGGAACGAGTGTTTGAACAGGCTCAAACACCACGACGTAAGGCAGGGCTTTGCAGATATGCAATTACACCGGTCCGAGCTTTACAGTATGGAAGTGAATAATTTAAAAGAACACATTATTGGTTTTATTAATGAGCTTCCGGAGAAACAAAAAATGGTAATCCATTTAAAAGATGTAGAAGAGTATGAGGTTTCTGAAATTTCTGAAATGCTGGAAATGGAAGAAAATGCAGTAAGAGTAAATCTTATGCGAGCAAGACAAAAAGTAAAAGAACAAATCTCACAATTGATGAATTATGAACAACGACAAATTTCAAGATAAATACGACGAAGTCTTCCAGCAGATAAAGGAAGAGAAAATGGACTGGGATTTTGAAGATTTTCTTCAAAAAGCAGAAGGCGGAACATCTGAAAATAAAGAAACTCCCATCATTCCGCTTACTACAAAAGCGAAACCTTCTTTCCCAAAATGGTTTTGGATGGCTGCAAGTGTAGCTTTGGTTTTTGGTGTTGGTCTTATTTTTAAAGAGAATCAAAATACAGCAGTAAAAGATAAAGCGCAGCTGGTTGAGAATCAAATTAGACAACAGAAAAAAGATTTCATCGAAGAAAATAATGATCATCAAGGGCAGGTGGCAGTAGCTATTCCTAATGATTCTATTGCTGAAGCTAAAAAAGATTCGATTTTTCAGGGAAATTCAGTAGCTGAAAAAGATGTTTTAGATGATATCTTACCTAAAAAAGGAAGATTGAAAAAAGAAAGAAGACCAAAATTTGTTAGCAACTCTTCTAAAAAAGATTCTTTAGGATACAAAAATTCTTATGTGATTGTAAACGGTAAAAGAATCGACAACGTAGAAGAAGCTATTAATGTGACTAAGTATTCATTTCAAATATTTGCAAATAACGTAAGTGAAAAATTAGCGCAACCCAAAGTGATGGATGACGATTACTAACTAAAAAAAACAAAAGATTTATGAACCTGATCAGGCATTAATCAACTCAGAAAAAATAAAAATTGACTCATGAAAAAAATATTGATAATATTCGCATTTGTTTTTTCCCATTTCTATAATGTGTATGGACAAGGAGACAAATTTGATAAACTGTTTGAAAAATATCAGGAAGTAGAAGGAGTGACTTCTATTAAGATTGCAAAACCCATGTTTGGGATGCTAAGTAGCCTTAATATTGATGATGCCCAACTGGATCAGATTAAGCCATTATTGGCAAAAATAAACGGATTAAAAGTCTTGATCACGGAAAATCCGGAAAAAGCCAATAGTACTGAAGGAAAAAAGGTTCAGGGTAATCTGATGCAATTAAGCAAAGACATTTCTTCGTATTTAAAAACGTTGAAGTACAGTGAAATAATGTCTATAAATAATTCCGGAGCGAAAATAAAGTTTCTTTCTTCGGAAGCTAAAGACGGAATTTTGGATGATTTGCTGTTAAGTATCAACAGTGACAGCGGAGAAAATATTCTCGTAATGCTTGACGGAAAACTCTCGATGGATGATGTGAGTAAGATCATTAATTCAAGCGAAACAAAATTATATCCGACAAGTAATACAAAAAGTAGTCTGACTTCGCAGAATAATCCTTCTTATTTAAATGGTGAAGCCAGAAATGTGGGAGAGTTCTCGGGAATTCATGTAAGCACTGGTGTAAATGTAGTTTACAAACAGGAAAGTCCTACCAATGTTAAAGTAATTGCAGATGCAGACAAACTTCAATATGTTATTACTAAGGTTGAAAATGGTATTCTGAAAGTATATATTGATAACAAAGGAGTTAGAAACTTAAGGTTTAAGAATTTAAGTGTGAATGTTTCTTCTCCAAGAATGAATAGTATCAAGGCCTCATCAGGTGCCAATTTCTCAACGGTAAACTCTGTTAAGGAAAATAATCTTACGATTGATGCTTCTTCAGGATCTACAGTGAAAGGAAAATTCAATATATCCAATACCACGAACGTTGAGGCAACTTCAGGTTCTATTGTTAAAGCTGAGGTTGATTCTAAAGATTTTGTATTAAAAGCCTCAAGCGGTTCTGATACAAGTTTTGAAGGACAGGTAACGGCTGCTGTATTTGATATCAGTAGTGGAGCGCTTTGTAAAGCTGAAAATCTAAAGTCAAGCATTGTTGAGGCAGAATCTACATCTGGTGCAAGTCTTTCTGTAAATGTTAGTGAAACATTAAAGGTAAGAGCGTCTTCTGGAGGTTTGGTAAAGTATAAAGGAAATCCTGAGATTACTTCAAATATCAGTAAAAACTCTGGCGGAACATTAAAGCCAATCAACTAAAAATCATTTGCCATGAAAACTTTAAAAAACATCTTTCTATTAGCTTGTGCAATGTTCCTATTGCAATCATGTGTAGTATCTCACAGACCTAATATGGATTTTTTCAGCAATTCAGATTATGATTTTAAAGGAGCAAGGTTTGAAAGTGTCAACGTACCGATGTTTTTAGCGAAACCTTTTATTAAGAAGGCTTTGAAAGAAAAAGGGGAGGATGAAGAATTGTTGAATCTGGTTAATAAAGTTTCTAAAATTAAAGTATTAACCGTGGAAAATGGTGATCCCGCAATGTTGAAAGATTATGCCAGCTATTTAAATAAAAACAATTACGAAGATTGGGCAAGCATAAAACACGATGGAGATAATGTGAATATCCGTGTAAAACAAAAAGGAGAAATGATCAAAAATATGTTGATTACGGTAAAATCCGATAAAGAATTGGTTTTTGTAGATGTAAGAGGAAGCTTTACAGCAGATGATATTACAAAAATGATCAGTTCTGCAGCTGATAAAAAATAATTAAACCCTTCATATACTCAATTATTTTGTACAAGTAAGCCGTTCCTCATATGAACGGCTTTTTATAGATAGAATGTTTAATGTTTAAATTGATTTAATCATATTGGATAATATTTTTAATTTAATATTAAATTAAGATTAAAATAATTATATAGAATATGTTTTTATGTATTTCTGAAGTATTTTTGCAGAGAAATAAATAGTTGTAATAACAATTGCCCTTTTTATCATAGTTAGAATAAGTTAACCCTTATATATTCAAGTTATTTTGTACAAGAAAGACCGTTCCTCATAAGATCGGTTTTTCGATTTAAGTTATTGATTATTAATTTTTATTTAAACTATTGAAAAGGATTTTCATATCTCGTTGAAATAGCCTAATTTTGCAAAGAAAGTAAAGATGTCTATTCATAACAAAATTGTAGAGGCAGCCATCACTTTCGATGACGTTCTTCTAGTCCCTTCTTATTCAGAAGTTTTACCTAACCAGGTTTCATTAAAATCAAGACTTACCGACAAAATCACGCTGAATGTTCCGATAGTATCTGCTGCAATGGACACAGTTACTGAAGGTGACCTCGCTATTGCATTGGCAAGAGTTGGAGGTTTAGGTTTTATTCACAAAAATATGACGATTGAAGAGCAGGCTGCACAGGTTAACCGTGTAAAGCGTTCTGAAAACGGAATGATTTCTGATCCTGTTACCCTTTCAAAAGATCACACTTTGGCTGAGGCTAAAGAAACAATGAGCAGATATAAAATCTCTGGTTTACCAGTGGTAGATGCTAATAATGTATTGATCGGAATTATCACCAATAGAGATGTAAAATATCAGGAAAACCTTAATCTTAAGGTTGAAGAGATCATGACGAAAGAAAATCTGATCACTTCTGATAAAAATACCAACTTAGAAAAAGCAAAAGCAATTCTTCTTAAGAGCCGTGTTGAAAAACTTCCGATTGTAGATCAGGATAATAAATTGGTTGGTTTAATTACTATCAAAGATATCGACAATCAGCTAGAATATCCAAACTCTAATAAAGACCAAAAAGGACGCCTTATCGTTGGAGCCGGAGTAGGGGTTGGAGAAGATACAATGGCTAGAATCGCTGCTTTAGTAGAAGCTGGTGTAGATATTATTGCTATTGATTCTGCACACGGGCATTCTATAGGAGTTTTAGATAAAATCAAACAAATCAGACAAGCGTACCCAGATTTGGATATCGTAGGTGGAAATATTGTAACTGCAGAAGCTGCAGAAGATTTAATTAAAGCAGGAGCAAACGTTCTTAAAGTAGGTGTTGGTCCTGGTTCTATCTGTACAACAAGAGTTGTTGCCGGAGTTGGGGTTCCTCAATTATCTGCGATTTACAACGTGTACGAATATGCTCAATCTAAAAATGTTACTGTAATTGCGGATGGAGGTATTAAACTTTCAGGAGATATCGTAAAAGCAATCGCAAGTGGAGCTGGAGCAGTAATGCTAGGTTCTCTTTTAGCTGGAACTGATGAGGCTCCGGGAGAAGAAATTATTTTCCAAGGTAGAAAATTCAAGTCTTACCAAGGTATGGGAAGTCTTTCTGCAATGAAGAGAGGTGGAAAAGAGAGATATTTCCAAAGTGAAGCTAAGAAATTCGTTCCGGAAGGAATTGAAGGAAGAGTACCACACAAAGGAAAATTGGAAGATGTAATTTTCCAATTAACAGGAGGTCTTAGAGCTGGTATGGGATATTGTGGAGCTAAAGATATTGAAGCTTTACAAACCGACACTAAAATGGTAATGATCACAGGAAGCGGATTGAAAGAATCTCACCCACATGATGTTATCATCACTCAGGAAGCTCCGAATTATTCTTTATAAGATAATTTTAAGAGATAAATTAAAAGCCACACAATTTGTGTGGCTTTTGTGTGTTTTTAAATGAATAATTTCAGTTAGAATTATCAATAGGAGCGGACTTTAGTCCGCTTTCAAAATATAGATTGGCAAAATTGGCTTTAGCCAAAACTTATATTGATTAAAGCTTAAGATTATTGGAGTCAGTGCTTTATGGTTGTAAACTAAGAAAGTAGGTCAATGAAACAATCATACGTTCCATCATAATCTTCCCATTTCTGATTGTTCACAAAAAATGATGGAGTTCCGTTAACGCCGCTTCTTACGCCGCCTTCAAAGTCAGCTTCAATTTTATCCTGAATTTCAGATGTACTTATATCATTCTCAATTTTATTAACATCTAATTGTAGTACTCTTATACATTCTTTAAGCAAGCCTTCATTCAGTAAATTCTGATTATCATAAATAAGATCGTGCATTTCCCAGAATTTCCCCTGATTTCCTGCAGCTTCAGCAATTGCCGCCGCCGACATGGCATATTCATGAGAATCCGTTAAGGGAAAGTTTCTAAAAACAAAGGCAACATCATCGGGATATTCCTCAATAAATTTTTTGACCAAAGGAAAAGCATGTCCACAATAAGGACATTGGTAATCTCCATATTCAACCAACACAATTTTTGCAGTTTCCGGATTTCCCTGAACATGATCATTCGGACCAATCGGAATTCTTAAAGTAGACATATTTATAGTTTTTATTTTAAATTTTCTAATGCATCGATAATTCCATCAGCTCCAGGATTAATTCCGTCTGGTGACAAATAACTCCATTGGATTATCCCATCCTTATCAATCACAAACAGTGCTCTTTTCGAAGTTCCATTTTCTTCATTATAAACTCCATATGCTTTGGAAACCTCACCTTTAGGGTTAAAATCTGCTAATAACGGATAATGTAATTTCCGATCTGCCATAAAAGCATCGTGGCACCAAGAGCTATCTACAGAGATCCCAAGAATATCTGCATTGTATTTATGAAAAATACTAAGCATCTCATTATACAAAGCCACTTGATCTCCACAAACAGGACTCCAGTCTGCCGGATAAAAAACCAAGATTAAATTTTTACCTAAAAAATCAGAGCGTTTTAATTTCTGATCGGGAGTCGCATGAAGCTCAAAATCGGGCGCTGAGGTTCCTTGTTGTAGTATCATAGAGTTGTGGTTTGGGTAATAAAATTAAGGATAAAGATTTAATTATTGAAAAATGATGAGATAAATTAATTAAAATAGATAGGGTATATTCAAAAGCTAAAAGAAGCTATTTTCAGACTCGTTGAAAAAAAATTGACCAATAGACTTTTTTGCTAAAAACTCTGTCGCACTATAAACCACAAAAACCTCGCATTTTTGCGAGGGGGTATCTTTAAAGGAACGAGCATGGAAAAAAGATTTCTAATTCTTATAAATAAATTCTCTTTGTAATTTATTAGTTGGGTCAGAACTTATGTAAGTTATTTTTTTGATTCTGTTTTTATCATAAAAATATTCTCTTTTTAAACTCTTATTATTCTCCAGTAAAAAGGTTTCCTTTATTGGTAAACTATCTTTAATTACCAAATTATAGTCCTTGATGATTTCGCTTTCAGGAATAAATAACGTAATATAAGAAGGATAAAAACGGATTTTTTTATTAAAGTTCTTATAAATTATTGTCTTTTCATTTCCGTTTACAATAGAGTCTTTTTTAAAATCATCATAATTCTTACCCACTGTTAAAATAGTAGCAAGGTCATTAACTTCACTACTGACTGCTTCAGGATGTTCAATCTTAATTCCTTTGGTTGATAAATCCTTAGCTTGATACAAATAATTTAGTACAGACTGAGTGTAATCAACATCTTTTACATTACCCTGAGAAACATAATTAAATTTTCCATTTTGATAAGTATAGTTCGATTTAGACTCTATTGTATTTGTTTGTTCATTGTATGATATTACTTCAATAGGCAAGTCTTTTTCATCGTATAGATAAGTAAAAAGCCTTTTACTATCTTCTAAAATATCTGTGGTCTTATTTTTTTTAATTTCTACAGATTGGATAGGCTTATTATCATTCTTTTTTGAACAGGTTGCTAATAAAGTCGCTACTAAAATAATTGCTATTCTCATTTTGTTACTTTCCAGAAAATTGTTTGATTATATACTGCTGAAGATTGAAGTCTAATTTTACCTTTGTTCATACCTGTGGTTGCTGCCTTTACCTGTGGTGCTTGGAAGCCAGAACCTACAGCACCTTTCCATTTGGCATAATCTCCATCTGATATATTCCAACCCATCGTATTCATATGCAATTCAAATCGTCCTGTACTTTTTCTATTGTCTGATGCTGGAAATAATGCTTGCTCTTTTCCATCCCATTGCTTTGCTCCATTACTATAATCAGCACCTCCTGTTACAGCATTAATTACCGCTCCTACAGCAACCTGCATTTTCGTCCCATTTCTATCTGTTTTTTCAGTATCCCTAAATGATTCTGCTTGTTGGCTACTACCTCCGTAAGCTTCACCGTTTTGTTCGTGCACACTTGCAATGGAATACATTTCTTTTTTTAGTTCTGTTCCCATCTCAGATTTAAAAGCAGAACTTTCTCCAAAAACAGTAGAAGCTTTTGCCTCTAACTTACTTTGGTTTATATCAAGTTCTTTAGCATTGGCAAAAGTGGCATTTCCTTTTTTGTCTTTTCCAATACCATCAGAAATATAAACTTTTCCATCATTTCCTAAATATCTTCCAAATTTTGTATAGTAGTCTCCTTCAGGAGCCATTCTATCTGGGTCGATAAAACGTATTGGATTATTAAAAGCATAATTGTAAGGACTATGACGACGCATTTGTTCTGCAAGAGGGTCAATTACTCCCCATCTTCCAATATCCGCCATATACATCCTCGCCCCATAATCATACACTCCGGATTCCTGCAATTCCTTACCATTATATTTGTAATTCTGATATCCGCCCAATAAGCTTTTCATACTGCCAATATGATTCATTCCAAAGGCATAGTAATTATTAGTATCTGTAACTTCCAGAGCTCCTGCGGCGTTTTTAGCAAAATTGACTCTTGCATTTCCTAAGTGGTCTCTATACTGGTAAATATAACGATTTTCCGTAAAGCTGTAAAATCCTTTTGAGGTAAGTATTCAATCCAATACTAACCTAGAGACGATAGAATTTGAACAAGAAAACCATTTTCAGACTCGTGGAAAAAATGCTTACCAATAAAAAAATTAAAGACTTTTTTGCTAAAAATTCAACTGTATTATAAAACACAAAAACCTCGCAAAATACGAGGTTTTTATTATAACTTTCCCTTGGGATACGAGCAAGACGCCATAAGTGTTCGAAACCTCATTCTGGATTTAAAATTTCATTCACTTTATTAGGATCCCCACCGCATCTTTCCACAATATCTTTAATAAT
>NZ_FRAV01000050.1 GCF_900142445.1 Chryseobacterium polytrichastri
GATTGATTCACTGTTAAATATACAAAAAAACAACCAGTAAAACAAACTAAATTAACTGAAAATCAATATATTAAAGCCTTAACTTAATGACATTGCGCTCGCACCCAACCCCGCACTCAATACATTCCCCATATAAACACTGTCTACATATTTGGGAGACAGCGCAATACTCTCGTAAGCGTTTTGAATGGCAGCTGCTCCCAATTGTGATGCTGTAAAACTTGATAAGTTGCCCATAAATCCGCCAATTGGAGTACGTTTTGCGGCAACAATAAATACTTCTTTCATAATTAATTCACTTTTAAATATACCTATCGGTATATTTTTAATTAAAAAATTTTTACATTTTAAATTCTGTCTTCATCATAAAATTTGGAGGCAGAATTAAATTGATGATACAAAGATAAACGAAATATACCGATTGGTATATTTTTAAGCAATATTATATTGATGAATCAAAACAAAGGCATATTTCTATTCTCTGGTCAATTGATCAAGCTTTTTAAGCAAAGTCGGCATTCTGTAGGGGCCGTGCATTTTTTCTATGTTACTTTTCACTTCATCTACATCAGTTCCTTTACTGGTCGCAAACAAAGGAGTTTTACTTTCGCCTCTGTAAATATTTCTTCTTTGAGAATCGGGAGTAGTGAATTCATTTTTAGCAATCCCAATAATTGGATATTTTTGGTCTAGCGCTTCATACAAATAGCCGCCCAGTCCTATTTTACCATCATTATCCAACGTTACATAGCCGTCAACAATGATACAATCGCCTTCTTTAAGTTCAATTTTTTGTAATAAACTTACAATACAAGGCAGCTCTCTTTTGTAGAATGCACCGCTTTCATAATCGGAAGTGATTTCTGTCTTCTCACTGAAAATTTCGGTTTCTATTTCAGAAGTCCAATCTTCAAAAGCAATACAGATCGTATTGGCGTAATCATCATAATAGTAGGTATCGAAAGCGTAAATCATTAGTCCTTTAATTATAACTTTAATAAAAGCCTATAAGATTCTATATCCTATAGGCTTACTTGTATTTTATTATTGATAAAAATCATTAATTATTTTTTATCAACTACAATTCTATCTGCTCTATTCGCTATTTCCCAAGCGGTTGCAAATACCAATTGTGTTCTTTTTTGTAACAAAGGATAATCTATTTTATCCGGCTTATCCGTTGGCTTGTGATAGTCTTCATGAATACCGTCAAAGAAAAATGCTACAGGCACATTATTTTTCGCAAAATTGTAATGATCTGACCTGTAATACAATTGTTCCGGGTCCTTAGGATCATCATATTTATAGTTCAGTTCCAGATTATTCGTTCTCTTGTTTGCTGCTTCATTAATCACTTTTAATTGAGCGCTTAACATCTCAGAACCAATAACATACACGTACTGTTTCCCTCTGTTCTCAGGGTCATCACGACCAATCATATCGATGTTTAAATCTACTACTGTATTCGCTAAAGGAAACACCGGATTATCCGTATAATATTCAGATCCAAACAGGCCGTGCTCTTCTCCTGTTACATGAAGAAACAGAATAGATCTCTTGGGACCGTTCCCTGCCTTTTTAGCGCTCTGAAACGCCTTTGCAATCTCCATGACACCAACCGTTCCACTTCCGTCATCATCAGCTCCGTTATAAACTACTCCATTCTTTGTGCCCACATGATCGTAGTGTGCAGAAACTACAACAATCTCATCCGGCTTTTCTGTTCCTTCGATAAAGGCCAGAATATTTTCAGAATCAGGAAGATTTCCACCGCCTCTTTTCTTCATAAAATCTGACGGAACTTTTTGATAATAAGACCCTAATGTCTTTGGATAAGAAATTCCTAAGCTTTTATAATAATTGATCATATACTCTCCCGCTTTTTTCTGTCCGGGACTTCCGGTATCTCTTCCCCCCATTTCATCAGAAGCAATTACATATAAGTTCTTCTTTAGGTCATCTGCACTAATCATCTTATAAGCAGCTAGAAAAGCCTTATCTCCTTTTGCAACAGTACTCGAAGATCCTTCAGGTTTCGCAGTATCATTTGAAACTTTTGACGTTCCACAACTTACCAATAATGCAACAGAAAATAATGGTATTAGTAGTTTTTTCATTCTAGAATAATTTGCTTAAAAATAACAAAATTTATTTAATCTGTAAGCGATTACAATTTTTCATATATTTGATTTAAATGCACAATACATGGAAAATATTTACGGATTCACTCATTATTCTTTTTTTACCGATATGGCAGAGCTTGCCTCGAAGCACAACAGTTTTGATCTCTCTTTAGGATTACCTGATTTTGAAATTGATGATCGTTTAAAACAGTATTTAAAAGAAGCCGCTGATCTTAACAACCATAATTATGAGCCACTTGCAGGAAATCCTCTGCTGATTGAAAATATAATTCAATATAATGCTAAACGGAAAAACAGTATTCAACTGAATGAAAATGAAGTAACCATTGTCCCATGTGCAACCTTTGCTTTATATACTTCCCTTAAAAGCATTTTGAATCAAGGAGATGAAGTGATTGTAATACAACCTTCTTATTATACCTATGCTCCTTCAATTGTATTAAATGGTGGAGTCCCGGTGTATTATGACCTTGACAATGATTTTGCCATAAACTGGGAGAAACTTCAAAATTGCATTTCACAAAAAACAAAAGCAATTATTGTCAATTCTCCACAAAATCCAACAGGAAAAATCTGGTCTAAAGCAGATTGGAATCAATTGTATGAGCTGATAAAAGATCAAGAGATCTATCTGATTTCCGAAGAGATTTACGACACTTTTTGCTATGATGGTATTGAACATTACAGTTCATTTTTACACCCCGAATTAAAGAAAAGAACGTTCTGTATTTTTTCCTTTGGCAAAATGTTTCATACCACTGGTTGGAAAGTAAGTTACCTGCTCACTCCCAAAGAATTAACTTCAAAATTCAGATGTCATCAACAATATATTTCTTACAGCGCCAATGCACCTGCTCAATATGCTTTAGCAAAATATTTGGCCATTTTTAACCCTTCAGAAACACAACAACTCATGCAAAATAAAAGGGATATTTTTAATGAATTGATTAAAGACACCCCTTTTGAAGTTGAACAAAAAGCAGAAGGAAGCATCTTTCAAGTTGTGAATTTCAGGAAAATTTCTAAAACGATGACCGATGTAGAATTTTCAAAATGGCTGACCATTGAAAAGAAGGTTTCCTGCCTTCCTCTCTCTGCGTTTTATAACTCAAGACAAAACTCTGACTATGTACGTTTTAGCTTTGGTAAAAAAGATGAAGTTATTATTCAGGCGTTGGAATATTTAAGGAAAAATTTGTAGTTTACTTGTCATTGCGAGGAACGAAGCAATCTCCTCATTATTAAAATCTTAGTTAAAATTGTCACTATTTTTTTCTCCCACAGATCTCGCAGATTTTCACAGATGATTAAGTATGAAAAAGCACCGCCTATTGCAGTGCTTTAATTATATGTTTTGAAATCAATCTATTTACAGAGAAAGGACTCTTACATCAATTCTTCTGTTTTTGGCTTTACATTCATCCGTATCATTTGCTTCACAAACAGGATGTTGAGAGCCATAGCCTTCCGCTTCTATTCTGTCTGCAGAAATGCCCAATTCCAGTAATTTTAATTTTGCAGTTTGCGCTCTTAAATTAGATAACTTCTGATTGCTTTCTACATTTCCCGTATCATCTGTATACCCTCCTAATTTTACTTTAAGATCAGGATATGCATTTAAGATTTCCGCTAAATTATTTAATTGAGCATCTGAACCTACTTTTAAATCACTCGAACCACTTTGGAAATACAAATTCTCAATCGTATACCAATTATCCGGTTCTAAAACCACTTTACTTTTCTGTTTTACCGCTTTGTACATTTGATACAGTTGGCTTCCATCACCAAGAGAAATCATTTTCCCGTCTTTTAATTTTATTTCCTCAACCTTTCCTGTTTCATATACAAAATCTCCGCTTTCGTTTAAATGACCTTTAATTTCTTTAATAATCAATACTTTGCCTGTTTCAATATTCATTCCCTGTGCACTGGCATGAGCAGCCTCCATGGCTAGTAAGCTTTCTATTTTAGCCTTTCTGTTCATTTCAATTTTATCTTTATGCAAGACTGCTAAAGTTGGCGCAATCACCAATGATACAATTGACATTAATTTGATCAAAATATTCATCGATGGCCCAGAGGTATCTTTAAACGGATCTCCCACCGTATCACCTGTTACCGAAGCTTTATGGGGCTCTGAACCTTTGTAATACATCTTCCCGTTGATATCAACCCCTTTTTCAAAAGATTTTTTAGCATTATCCCATGCTCCACCGGCATTATTCTGAAACATTCCCATTAAAACACCACAAACCGTAGCTCCTGCCAAAAAGCCTCCTAACACTTCAGGACCAAAAATAAATCCCATCAAAAGAGGTGAAATTATGGCAATAGCTCCAGGCAACATCATTTTTCTAATGGAAGCGTCGGTAGAAATCGCAACACATTTTTCATATTCGGGTTCTGCTTTGCCTTCTAATATCCCCGGAATTTCACGAAACTGCCTTCTTACTTCTTCCACCATGGCCATAGCGGCCTGTCCAACTGCGGTAATCGCCAATGAAGAAAAGATAAATGGAATCATTCCGCCAATAAATAATCCGGCCAGCACATCAGCTCTATAAATATCAATCCCGTCGATACCCGCAATCCCAACAAAAGCAGCGAACAAAGCCAGAGCCGTCAACGCTGCAGAAGCAATCGCAAAACCTTTTCCTGTTGCTGCTGTTGTATTTCCTACAGCGTCCAAAATATCTGTTTTTTCACGAACTTCTTTTGGCAGTTCACTCATTTCTGCAATTCCTCCTGCGTTATCAGCAATCGGTCCAAATGCATCAATAGCCAGCTGCATTGCCGTAGTAGCCATCATACCTGCTGCTGCAATAGCCACACCGTACAATCCGGCACATAAATAAGAACCATAAATCCCGCCTGCCAACACAATGATCGGTAGTAAAGTAGATTCCATTCCCACCGCTAAACCACCAATGATGTTAGTCGCATGACCTGTAGATGATTGCCTTACAATACTTGAAACAGGTCTTTTTCCTATTGCCGTATAATATTCTGTGATGATACTCATTAAAGTTCCCACAACCAATCCGACAATGATTGCCCCGAAGACCCCCATTTTAGTGAACTCGTGTCCTCTTAAAACCATTTTTTCAGGTAAAATATAGGTTGTTAAAAAATAACAAGCGACCGCTGTAATTACGATGCTCCCCCAGTTTCCAAGATTTAAAGCATTCTGGACGCTTGCCATAGACGAACCTTCATTATCATTAATTTTAACAAATAAGGTTCCTATCATTGAAAAAATAATTCCTGTTCCTGCTATTAACATCGGCAAAAGAATCGGTGCAAAACCACCGAATGAATCATCAGACATCGTTTCTCTTCCCAGCACCATTGTTGCTAAAACAGTCGCGACATACGAACCAAATAAATCGGCTCCCATCCCGGCTACATCTCCTACGTTATCTCCTACATTATCTGCAATTGTAGCAGGATTTCTAGGATCATCTTCAGGAATTCCCGCTTCTACCTTTCCTACTAAATCAGCCCCCACATCAGCTGCTTTTGTATAAATACCCCCACCTACTCTTGCAAAAAGTGCAATAGATTCGGCACCAAGAGAAAATCCGGTAAGAATTTCAATGGTTCTTTCCATCTCATGGGAATCTACTCCTGCATCTGGGGCAAAAATTTGTTTAATGATTAGAAAAAGTGATCCTAATCCTAACACAGCCAATCCGGCAACGCCCATTCCCATTACGGAACCGCCTCTAAATGAAACCTTAAGCGCCTTAGATAAAGACGTTCGTGCCGCCTCTGCTGTTCTTACATTGGCCTTAGTGGCGATTTTCATCCCAATAAAACCCGCTAAAGCAGAGAAAAATGCTCCAATCGCAAAAGCAATCCCAATACTCCAATGCGAACTGGAACTGTTCATTCCCATTATAGCTAACAAAACAGCAACTATAATCACAAAATAGGTTAATACTTTGTACTCAGCTTTCAAAAAAGCCATGGCACCGTCAGCAATATGCCCGCTGACTATCTTCATTTTTTCATTTCCTGCATTCTGCTTGCTTACCCAATTACTTTGAAGAAACGTATAAAGCAACGCAATGACGCCAAAAACCGGAATTAAATAGAACAAATTCATATTTATTATTTTTATATTAAAAAAACACAATTACTTTTATAAATATAATAAATTTTCTAAATACTTTGTAAAATTCAATATAATTATATATAATTTTTGTACATTTATTCATCACCACTTAATGAATTACAATGATTATGAAAACATTATTTTATACCATCTTTTCAGTGCTGTTCATCTACAGCTGCCAAAACAGACCCCCGAAAGAAACAGCCGATTCTCTTTATTTCGGAGGCACCATTTTAACCATGGAAAACAGTCCGGCTCAAGTAGAAGCTGTTGCCGTAAAAAATGGTAAAATTCTTTTCGCCGGAACAAAATCAGAGGCTGATCATTATGTAAACGATCAAACAAAACAGATTAATCTTAATGGTAAAACACTGTTACCCGGCTTTATAGATGTTCATGGACATTTTACTTCAAGAGCAGGAATGATGCAGGCAATAGATCTTTCTCCAGAGCCTTATGGCACCGTTAATTCAATAAAAGACCTTCAAACAACCATAAAAAATTATATAAAAGAACACAACATTCCCAAAACTCAACCGCTCATTGGGAATGGATATGATGATGCTATTATGGTAGAGCACCGACATCCTACGAAAGAGGAATTGGATGCAATCAGTAAAACCAATCCCATCATTGTTATTCACACTTCCGGCCATGCAAGCGTTGCCAACAGTGCCATGCTTAAGTTTTTGGGGATCTCTGAATCTGCAAAAGATCCTGAGGGCGGACATTATGGAAGAAATAAAAAAACAGGAAAGCTCAACGGTAAATTAGAAGAAAATGCAAGCTTTATGGCTCTTCTTAATTTAACCGAAAAGATGAGCAAAGGAACCAATACCCAAGCTCAGGCCATGGATAATTTAATGAAAGCCCAAGAAGAATGGTTAAGTTACGGACAAACAACTATTTGCGACGGAAGAACTATGGGAGAAAGCGTAAATCTTTTAGAAAAAGCTGCTGCTGAACATTTGTTTAAAGCAGATATAGTTTACTTCCCAGATTATGAATATTTTAAAAAAGATCTGGATGCCTTTAAACCTAAATACATGCATTATGATAATCATTTGAAATTGGCAGGCTTCAAATTTTCAGACGATGGTTCTCCGCAAGGAAAAACGGCTTGGCTTACTCAGCCCTATTTGGTGCCGCCAGAGGGTCAATCTAAAGACTATAAAGGTTTTCCTATTTTCACGGATGAAGTTCTCTATGAAGATTTAAAAACATTATTTCAAAATAATATCACTGCACAACTGCATGTAAATGGTGATGCAGCGATTGATCAGGCAATACGCGTGATTCAAAGATTAAAAGAGGAAAAAATATACAAACCTGAATTGCGCGTTACGCTAATTCATGTACAAAACAGCCGTCCAGACCATATTCAAAAAATAAAAGATCTGGGTCTTATTCCATCGTATTTTTCAACCCACGCTTATTTATGGGGAGATTGGCATTATTCAAGTGTATTTGGTCCCGAAAGAGCCTCTTTTATCAGTCCAGCAAACTCTGCATTAAAGACTGGAATTCTATTTACTATTCATCATGATGCTCCTGTAACGCCACCCGATTTAATTACTGCCGTATACGCTGCTGTTAACAGAAAAACGCGCTCAGGAATGATCCTAGGTCCTAACGAAAGAATTGAACCTATTGAAGCTTTAAAAGCAATCACAATTAATGCAGCTTATCAATTACAGGAAGAAAATAGAAAAGGTTCTATTAAAGCAGGTAAGTTGGCTGATTTTGTCATACTCGATCAAAACCCGTTAACAATAGATCGTGAAAAACTTCGTGATATAATGGTACTAGAAACCATAAAAGAAGGTGTTACAGTGTATCAAAGAAAATAAAATACGCTACGCTTTTTCCTTTAAAAAATTACTTCGAATAAAACTTTTAATTATGAAAAAAATTATAACGTTAGCATTAGGACTGTTCTCAGGAATGGCAGTTTTTGGACAAGGACATTACAATGGTTCTTCGTTCAATCCTAATGATTATTTTGCACCGCATGCAGGATGGATTATTCCTGTGTGGTACGGATACGCCAATATGGATTATTATAACGCTGCCGGAAATAGATCTGATCAACTCATTAACCCCGCTCCTGGGAATCCTACCGAACTTCATATTAAGCAAAAGGTAATCACCCACTCTTTTATTTTAATGGCCATCTATAGTGGTAAAGGGAAAATTTTTGGTGCTAATTGGGGAATGATGGTTATACCTACTTTGAATAGCCCAACTGCCAATATTGCTTTAGACTACTACTCCAGCCAAACAGGATCCGGAAATTATGTTTTTACCAATAAAAGTATTGGGTTCGGCGATATGTATATTCAACCTATTTGGCTATCATGGACAAAAGGAAAGTTCAGTTATGCTATAAACTATGGAGTTTGGGCACCTACAGGAAAATACAAGCCGCATGATTTAGACAATGGAGGTCATGGATATTGGTCTCACAACATTCGTGTGGCCGGTAAAACGAAACCTACGCCAAGAACCAATATAACGGTAGCTACTACTTTAGAGATTAACCAATGGCAAAAAGATACTGATTTTAAAGAAGGAAGCCACTTCACCGTGGATGTTGGCGGAACCTATGTTTTAGATAGCAGAGGCGATGAAGTGGGGATTTTTGGAAACTATAGCACCCAAGTAAGTGATGACAAAGGAACCAATGGTGGTTTTGCTTCGGATAAAATTGCAGGAATTGGTGCTTTTGGTTCTTATTGGATCGTTCCTATGAAAATTGGATTGATGGGAAGAATTACCCAAAACTTTGGAGCAGAGAATAGATTTGCAGGAATAGCAGTTCAAGCGGGAGTTAATATCTTAATTCCAAATTCACATTAAAGAATATCAATATGAGGCCGAGAATTTGTTTTAAAAATTTACCACAAAAGCAGCAAAAGCTATATGAATATCTAATCATAGCCTAATTTATAAAAAGGAAAAGCTCTCAAAAGAATAATATTTCGATCCTGCTCAATATAGGAGAATTTTTAAAAACTAACGTGCTATTGTTTGTAATTCATAATGAACTTAAATAAATAATGTATTAACCTTTTGTGGTAAAAATAACAAGTTCAGGAATAAAAAAAGCAGACTGAAAAGTCTGCTTTCCTATTTTTATGAGGTTAGGTCATTGATTAACCTCCAAATTTATCTGCGTAATCTTTTTGAGATGCAATGATCACTTTTTTAGCATGCTCAGCACCATACACTTCCTGAATTCTGCATTTTGCAGGTTCGTCCGGTAAGTTTTTGTACGTTAAGAAATAGTGCATTAATCTTTTTACTTCAGCTTCAGGTAATTCAGTGATATCTCTGAAATGTCCAAAAGCATGGTCACCGATCATTACTGCAACAATTTTATCATCAGCCTCACCTCCGTCGATCATTTTGAAACCTCCGATTGGAATAGCCTCCATAAACAATCCACCTCCGTGAATATTGTGAGAACTCAAAACACAGATATCCAATGGATCATGATCTCCCATTGATACATCTGTAGCTCCTCTTTCAACTGCTAATTTCATTACTTCATTATCGCAGTATGTTCTTGGAACAAATCCGTATAATGCCGGAATTATATTAGAGAATTTCTGAGGTCTGTCTACCTTTAAATATCCTGTTTCTTTATCTACTTCATATTTAATAGTATCTGAAGGAACGATTTCCACGAATACGTTAACAACATTTGGCGCATCTTCTCCTGCAGAAACTCCATGCCATGGATGTGCTTTAAAATTTGGAATCATTATTTATTTATATTTTTTAGTTAAGCTATTATTAAAATTTCTCTTCTCAGGTCTTCCATTGTCGCTGCAATATAATCTTCATTTTCCATAAAATTCATGATGAAGACAGTTTTAAACTCGTCAAGATTAGCATTACCGCTTAATCCTTCGTATGTTTTATGAAGCAGATCCAGCACCGCATTTTTAGAATCAACAATATTGTTCCACGAATTTTTCGTTATGTAAAGCTGTTGAGAAGAATTATATTCAAACTCTTCATTAATCGTTTTTTCTGTAAGAAAAATAAATTCGTGTACCGCAAGATCTTTATCAAACCTCTGAATAAGGTTAGAAGGTTTCATTCTTTCCAGGAAAAGTGTCATTCTTTCATAAGACTGGGTCTTATTTTCAGAATTCGATTTCACAGAAAGAAGTTTTATCTCCTGATTTTTAAGATTGATATACGAGTATACAAACTGTCTCAGCAAAACCAAAAAAGGTATCGCAATGATCAATGCAAATGCATATGGTAGGTATCCTGAAAAACTTGTCATAATTTGAGGTACAAAAATAATGATAATTTGCTATCTGAACACCATTTTCAAGATTTTAATTTGTGAATCGCTCTTGTCTATGTATTACAATAGAACTTTCTCTCTAAAAAACAAGGATTAATTAGATTTTACCAAATATGGTTAAATAATTATCTTAATTTTGGGGCTTTAATACTATTAAAAATGTCTTCCAATAATTACATATCAAAATTACTTTTTTGTAAAAATATAACCTCTGGGTTTAAAACTTTTACAGCACTGATTATCAATTCAAAAAGATACAGTACAAAATTTAAAAAAAATAGTCTGGATTTAAAAGATAATGAAACCTTTGTATATCACATTAAAAAGGATCAAAAGAAATTTGACCTATTTCTACGAACTTTTAAAGGCGATATTGATATTTTTTACGAAATATTCTGGAATAAAACTTATGATGAACACCTTAGTTTTGTAGACAAAGAACCTAAAATAATTGTAGATCTCGGTGCACATATCGGAATGACTTCCATCTATTTTGCATTAAAATATCCAAATGCAAAAATATATTCTATAGAAGCATCTTCTGAAAATTTTGAAATATTAAAAGTTAACACACATAATTTTAGCAACATAACCACTATTAATGCTGCAGCTAATTTTGAAGATGGAACCGTTAATTTTGGAAATAGCGAACTTTCATATAACCAAAAAATTTCTGAAAATGGGAAACCTACACAAGCTATCTCTATTGAAAGTCTGATTAACACCTATAATTTGAATAATATTGATCTTCTTAAAATTGATATTGAAGGTGGTGAAATTGATCTTTTAAGTAAAAATAACTCTTGGCTGAATGCTATTAAAAACATTATTATAGAAATTCACAAACCCTATAACTCAGAAAAGTTGGATCTAGATTTAAAACCTTTTAATTTTAATATAAAACTTGATAAGGGTGCAGTTTTGACAGCAAATAAAGAATAGACTATAATAATTTTGTCATTTTTTTAATGATCTCTTTTTTAGAATTAAATAGAATAGGATACATTTTCAATTCCGGTCTGAAGCCCCTGAAAAACTCTTCAATAGCCGGAACATCACTTCCTTCAAAATCAAAAATCTTAGTGTGAATATTTTCTGAAATAATGTGATCAATAATCACCGAAGAACCAGAAAGCTTTATATGTTCTTTAGCATTAAAAGTTCCTAAAAGTGCTAATGTTTTTTCATCAGAATAAACAGCGATGATGTTAATGATAGTTTTATGGTAGAAAAAGGCAGTAAGCTGCAAATGCTGAGCTTTCTCAAAATCGGAAAAGGTTTCTAGAAACTTTTGCTTGTCTTTTTCATCTTTAGCCCCGATTGTATTTTGAGAAATAAAATCCAGCGCTTCATTCATCGTAACCAGTCTCACTTCAGAGTTTTGCAGAACCTCTTCATCAAGCCTTAATTTTCGTTTTCTTTTGGGAGAATACTTCTGTCTTACTTCATTATAATCAGCCGGATAAATAAGAAAATTCTGCCTTTCTTTTAATTTCTTTGTGAATTGATTGGTATCATTAAAAGCATAATACCAAATGTTGTATTTTTTTTCAAAAAAGTCTAAAAACTGATCGTTAACCTCAATATTATCCGTTTTTGAAAAAATACCTAACTGCTGGCAAAGCTTAGGATTAATAACGATTTTAAGTCCAAACTTCTTCATGTAAGGAACAGGCATTACGGCTTCATAATCATTATAAACCAATATTTCCCATTGTTTACCTGAAACAACATTCAAAAAATCTAGTGTTGCAGAATATTTTTGTTGTTCAGAATTTTCTAAACATTCAGTATATTTTTTAAAATCAATTTCTTGATATTTTAATCTTCTAATCATAATAATCCTTCGTCTGAGAAACTCAAATATGAATTCTGTGTAACAATTAAATGATCCAAAAGCTGGATATTTAAAAGCGCTCCCCCTTCTTTTATTTTTTGTGTAATATCTATATCTTCTTTACTGGGTTTCAAATTTCCGGATGGATGGTTGTGAGCAATGATAATTCCTGTCGAAAAATGATCCAACGCAATTTTAAACAAAATCCTTACATCTACAATAGATTGATTGATTCCACCTTGAGTTAATTGAGAAGTATGAAGAACTTTATTGCTTTGATTCAGAAAAACAGCCCAAAATTCTTCTGTTCTAAGATCTGACAATTCGTTTTTAAGAATCTGATAGGCATCATTGCTATTGGAAATCACAGGTTTTTCAGGGATTTCCTGGCTTGCTCTTCTCTTTCCAATCTCTAAAGCTGTAGCAATGGAAATGGCTTTCGCCTCTCCTATTCCTTTGAACTTAATTAAATCTTTCACCGAAAGTAAGCTCAACTGATGCCAATTATTATCAACAGAAGCCAGTATTTTTCGCGCCAATTCTACTGCGGTTTCATTTCTACTTCCACTGCCCATAATAATTGCCAGCAACTCGGAATCAGAAAGTGAGCCCTTGCCTTTAAGCAAAAATTTTTCTCTGGGTCTATCATCTTCTGCAAGGAATTTTATGGACATATTTTTTAAATACTAGAAATTAGGATTATAGCATTCGGTTAATAAAAAGCATATAAAATAATAGGCAATTTAGATTCATCTATATATTTTGCTGTTTCATTAAACGCATTTTTTGAAAGCATCGGACATCCAAAACTTAAACAAGCTTGGGCGGTTGATTCTTTATCTGAAACACAATTGTAAGAATGAAGAACAATCGCTCTCGGTCTTGCATTGCTGTTGGTTTCATCAAGCCCATCTAAACGATATGCCTTCCCAAATTTGCCGTTATAACTTTCACGGATCTCATACTTTCCTAAAGACGATTGGTGAGAACCATCAACATTACTGAATTGTAAATTACTCGAATGAGAAACTACAGAACCTTCGCCATGGGCAACAATCGCTTTCTGCAAAATTTTATTATTCTTCAAGTCGTAAACGAAATACCTGTACTTTCCTGAATGAACTCTAAAATTGATGAAGACTGCCAAATCCTGACTGTAATTTTTCCCTTTAATAAAATTTTTAATTTCCGAAATCTTTGATTTTGGTAAATCGTTAATTATATTTCCAGCCTGAGATTCAAACTTTGAACAGGAAATAATAAAAAGAAATAGGAAAATAAAGCATTTCATCATTTAGGAGAGGTTTACTCGATAATCATCCCGTCTTTCATGACCAATTTCCTATCCGTAATTTCTGCAAGATTCGGGTTGTGTGTTACAATAACAAATGTCTGATTGTATTTTTCTCTTAAATCAAAAAACAATCGGTGCAAATCATCCGCATTTTTTGAATCCAGATTACCCGTTGGTTCGTCTGCAAAGATAATTTTAGGAGAGTTTATTAACGCTCTGGCAACCGCTACTCTTTGTGCTTCCCCCCCAGATAACTGGTTAGGTTTATGCTGCAATCTCTGTTCGATCTTTAGATCTTCAAACAAAGCATACGCTTTCTCCAACGCTTCCTTTTCGTTAGCTCCGGCAATTTTTGTCGGCAACAATACATTTTCTAATGCCGTAAATTCCGGCAATAACTGATGAAACTGAAATACAAAACCAATATTTTGATTTCTGAATTTAGAAAGTTGCTTATCATTCATATTAATAAATGATTCTCCTGCTATTGAGATTTCCGTATCATATTTATTAGAGTTCGAAGGAAGATCCAATGTTCCTAAGATCTGCAGCAAAGTAGATTTCCCTGCCCCTGATTCTCCAACAATAGAAACAACCTCACCCGTTTTGATATGAATATCAACCCCTTTTAATACTTCTAAATTCCCATAAGATTTATGGATATTCCTTGCTTTAATCATGAGTCAAAAATAGTGATTTGATTTGAAATATGAGAGAAATTCAAGGTGAATTGTGAATGGTTAATTCACTTCGTTTATCATTTTTTTTAAGTTAAATTTTAAACGTAAGGTTCGCAAGGGTTTTTGAAATTCAATCTATCTATTTTTTTATTCGCAAAGGCGTTAACACTCAGCAAAGACGAATATTTAGAAATTATTACCATCCACTTTGTCATCCTGTAGGGATCTCAACAAGAATCTTCCAAAACTATTTTCCAATACTATATAAAAAGATCATTGATATTCTTTCCTCCAATTTATGTTAAAACAAACCTAACAGGTTTTCGAAACCTGTTAGGTTTAAGTTTATAGTATGGAAAGATTAGAGTCTAGATCTACGGGCTACAAACAAATCGTGAATTTCAAATACAAAAAAACCTCTCGAAGTGAGAGGTTTTAATATATTACATACTAGAAGATTACAGTAACAAAGTTAAAGGGCTTTCTAGATACGTTTTTAATGTTTGTAAGAACTGAGCACCTGTAGCACCGTCTACCACTCTGTGGTCACAAGCTAATGAAAGCTTCATGATATTCCCCACTACAATCTGACCATTTTTCACAATTGGTTTCTCGATGATTGCTCCTACTGAAAGGATTGCAGAGTTAGGTTGGTTAATGATACTTGTAAATGTTTCAATTCCGAACATTCCTAAGTTAGAAACAGAGAAAGTAGAACCTTCCATTTCGTTTGCCTTAAGACCTTTAGATTTAGCTCTTCCAGCCATATCCTTAACACCAGCAGAAATCTGAGTATACGTCATCTGATCTGTGTTTTTAAGAACAGGAACTACCAATCCGTCAGGAATAGCTACTGCTACACCAATATTGATATTTCCTCTGTGGATCACTTTATCTCCAGCCCAGCTAGAATTAACTTGTGGATGTTTTCTTAAAGCAACTGCAGTCGCCTTAATAATCATATCATTGAAAGAAATTTTAGTATCAGGTAAAGAATTGATTTCTTTTCTAGCCTCAATTGCTTTATCCATATTAATCTCTACCATCAGGTAATAATGAGGAGCAGAGAATTTACTTTCAGCAAGACGTTTTGCAATAATATTTCTTACCTGAGAGTTTGGAGTCTCTGTATCTTCCCCTTGTACAAAACTCAATGCAACCTGAGCAGCCGGACTTGCAGTCGGCGCAGAAGCAGCTGGTTTTGCCTGAGATGGCTGATAATTTTCAATATCTTTTTTAACGATTCTTCCGTTTTCTCCAGAACCCTGAATACCGTGAATGTCAACTCCTTTATCCTGAGCCATTTTTTTAGCTAAAGGAGAAATTGCAACTCTGTCAGTAGATGAAGAACTTACCGCCTCAGCAGCAGGTTTTTCTTCAGTCTTAGCCTCTGCTTTTTGTTCTGCAGGTTTTTCTGAAGATTGAGTAGCAGCTTTCGGAGCACCAACACCAGAAACATCAGTTCCTTCAGGTCCGATAATGGCCAATACTGAATCTACAGGAGCAGCACCACCTTCTTCAACACCTTGCTTCAATAATACTCCATTGAATTCAGATTCAAAATCCTGAACTGCTTTATCTGTTTCAATCTCAGCAAGAAGATCACCTTCTTTTACTGTATCGCCTACATTTTTATGCCATTTAGCCACTTTACCTTCTGTCATTGTATCAGAAAGTCTTGGCATTGTAATAATTTCTACACCGGCAGGAACTTCAGCAGTAGTTGGTTCTACGCTTGCAGTATTGTTTTCTGTTTTAGATGGTTCTTCAGATTTTTTCTCTTCAGAACCTCCAGCAGCAGGAGTACTACCTCCTTTCAAAGCAGAAATATCCTCTCCTTCATTACCAATAATTGCTAAAATAGAGTCTACAGCAGCAGCATTTCCTTCTTCTACACCAACGTATAAAAGAGTACCATTTAATTCAGATTCGAAATCCTGAACTGCTTTATCTGTTTCAATTTCAGCTAAAATATCCCCTTCTTTTACTTTATCTCCTACTTTTTTATGCCACTTCGCCACTTTACCTTCCGTCATTGTATCGGAAAGACGAGGCATTGTAATAACTTCTGCCATAATTTAATTTGTTAATTTGTTAATGTGATGATAAGGATGATAACTTAATCGTGAAAATATATTTACACATCAGCATATCATCGTATCAGCAAATTATTTTAGTTTTCTAATTTGTCTAAGAACGGATAGTTTTCCTGAGAATAAACATACTCATACACTTTATCAGCATCCGGGTATGGAGAATTTTCCATAAACTCGATACACTCATCAACAAAATCTCTTGATTTATTATCGATCACTTCCAATTCTTGTTCAGTAGCCCAATTGTTAGCTAAAATTCTTGATCTTACCAATTCGATAGGGTCATCATTTTTATGAATTGCCACTTCATCCTTAGATCTATAAGGCTCAGCGTCAGACATAGAGTGACCTCTGTAACGGTAAGTTCTTGCTTCGATGAAAGTTGGTCCGTCACCTCTTCTTGCTCTTTCAATAGCCTCGTAAGCAGCTTCAGCTACTTTTACAGGGTCCATTGCATCTACAGGAAGACAAGGCATTTCGTAACCTAAACCTAATTTATAGATATCTTCGTGGTTAGCTGTTCTTTTAACAGAAGTTCCCATTGCATACTGGTTGTTTTCTACAACGAACACTACCGGAAGTTTCCAGTTCATCGCCATGTTAAACGTTTCATGTAATGAACCCTGTCTTGCTGCTCCATCTCCGAAGAAACAAATATTCACAGCTTTTCTGTCAAAAAACTTATCCGCGAAAGCAATACCAGCACCTAAAGGAATTTGACCTCCTACAATACCGTGTCCACCATAAAAACGGTGTTCTTTACTAAAAATGTGCATAGAACCTCCCATACCTCCTGACGTACCTGTAGCTTTACCACAAAGTT
Source organism: Chryseobacterium polytrichastri (assembly GCF_900142445.1). GTDB lineage: Bacteria > Bacteroidota > Bacteroidia > Flavobacteriales > Weeksellaceae > Chryseobacterium > Chryseobacterium polytrichastri. The sequence continues at coordinate 17,316 of NZ_FRAV01000050.1, forward strand.
CTGCCATGATTCTCTTAGGGTCTACTCCCATTGCCATTGGATGGATGTGACATCTGTAAGCAGTGATCATACTATCTTTAGTTAAATCCATTGCATGCGTGAAACCAGCAGGTATAGCCTCCTGACCATTATACAAATGTAAAAAACCTCTGATTTTTTGTTTTAAATAAAGAGAACGGCATTTGTCTTCAAACCTTCTCCACATTGTCATATCTTCATACCACTTCAGGTATACCTCTTTAGAAAATTCTTTCATGTGTTAGCTCTTGCTTATTTATTATGAAATAGTTGAGCAAAATTATAAAAAAAACTTTGTTTTTATTGTATACATACCAATTGTTTTTTTGCGTATAGTGTTATATTTGATTTTTAAACTTGATTATGGAAGAAAAACAGCCCTCTTTTATACATACTGTCTCAAAAATCATCTCAGATTTTTTTAATCCTCTGGTTTCGCTAATTATATTTTTTGTTTACATGAGTATTCAAAAATATTCTTTACAGGATTCTTTATCCTATTTTCTTCCCATATTATTAATGGTAATAATTCCTGTGGTGATTTGGCTGGTTTGGAATGTGAAAACCGGAAGATATACCAATATGGATGTTTCAAACCGTATACAGAGAAAAACTTTATATATTTTTATTGCAGCATGCGTGGGAATTTATTTGTCATTTAATTATATTAAAAATGGCTATATTGATTTTGTAATGCTGTTTATTTTAATCCTTCTTTTTGCATTACAGATCAGTAATTTTTTCATTAAAAGTTCAATGCATACAGCCTTTAATGTATTTGTTGCTGCCCTATTTTTTGTACTCAGTTGCACAATGGGAATTCTTTGGTTGGGAATCGCAGCTTTGGTAGGAATCACAAGAATTATTTTAAAAAGACACACCGTAAAAGAAGTATTTATGGGTGCAGGAATAGCTTTTCTGGTATCTTTTATTTATCTTTATTGCAATATACAATTTCAACATTAAGACTACCCTATGAAAATAAATCATCTTACCTCTGCCGAAGAAAACTTAATGAAACTTTTTTGGAAACTGGATTCCTTTTATTTAAAGGATGTTATGGAGCAGCACCCTGAACCAAAACCCCACCAAAACACCGTTTCTACATACCTGAAAATCTTGGTTGAGAAAGGATATTTATCTACTGAAAAAGAAGGAAGAATATTCAAATACACGGTCATCATGCCTTTTCAAAATTACAAAAAATTCTTATTAACAGAACTTTTTCATAATTTTTTTCACGATTCAGGAAAAGAGATTTTAGAATTTTTAATGAGTGAAAATTTAATTTCACAAGATGATCTCAGAGGTTATTTCGATCTTAAAATAGAAATAAAGCCCACGAGAGTAAAAGCTCCTAAATTGGAAATCGCTAACGAGATTTTGAATCCTAAAAAAGAGAAAAAAGAAAAGAAAAAGGAAAAAGAGAAGAAAAAGAAAAAATAAACAGGAATTAGACAAATCAAATATAAATTTCATTTCGAACAGCTTATATATTGTAGGCTCTTCGTATTTAACATCATAATGATAATGTCACTATCCTAATCTAATAAAAAGAAAGTAAAAAAGCGGTTTTTAAGCCGCTTTCATTGTATTTAATCTTTTATAATTTTAAACGACTCATCTTTTCCTTCAGATTTCACTCGTAATAAGTACACTCCTTTTTCCAGACCAGACAGATTTATTTGTTTAGAATCATTATCGACTTTTTGTAATAACTGACCTGTTAAAGAAAAGACCTCAATACTCCTTAATTTTTTATTTGAGTTTATATTTAAAACATCTTTTACAGGATTTGGATACAATTTAATTTCATTATTTTTAGCAATATCACCAACTCCTAACGTTGCTGAAGTATCCAAAATCATCACATTATCAATATTCATTCCTCTTGACCAATTTGAAGCCCCTTCAAAAGCAATGGAATAGTTTGCAGATTTATTCGGAAGCGGAATACTTACATCCAGCCATGATGAATTTTCAGTCATATATGAACTTCCTACCTGAACCCAGTCATCATTAGGATTAGATTTATAATAAATCCTTAATTCATCAACTTCTCCAAGCCAGTTGACATTAGCTAAGCTAAATCTAAGTTCCGGATTGGTAAGTCCTGAAATATTCAATGGAGGCATTAATAATTTTGCTCTTTCACCCGCTGATTCAGTTCTGAACTCTGCCATTCGTGGTGCAGATTTAGGGTTAATTGATGAGTTTCCATTCGTAGCAACATACTTCCAAACAGCATTACCAGCCCCTGCAACAGATTCATTACTCCAACATGAAGGAAGCGTTGTATTATCAAAGTTTTGTATATAAGGAAATGAAGCGATAGGAATACATGTTGTTGTAAATGATTGAGCGGGAGACCATTCACTAAAACCATTTGTTGTACAATTTGATCTTACATAAAACTGATAAGCCATTGAAGGATTAAGATTAGAGATCGTAGCAGACATGCTTCCACTGTTCACAATAGTTCCCGTTCCTTGAGCAAATCCGGTTGGCCCATATTCTATCTGATAAGATGCACTTCCGGTAAATGATGGCATCCAACTTATGTTTGCTGAATTTGATGTCACACCATTGACGACTATAGAAGATGGAATATCACAAGCAGGTATTGCTCCATTAAAAACATCATCAATGTCCATGTAAAAAAGATCCGTAGTTGAGGAATAGAATCCAATATAAATCGTTTGTCCTATATAAGCGGAAAGATCATATGAATACCTGTAAAATTCAGCTCCACTTGCCGGAGCTATAGAAGCTGCTAATGTATTTGTAAATGCATCAGCAGTAGGCGTTGTTGTAGAAATTTTTAAGCTGATTGTTTCAGGATAATCTGAATCTCTACTTCTTGCATAAAAAGAAAGAAAATCACTGAGCCCTGCAGTAACCGTTATAGCTGGCGTAACCAAATAATCATCGTGAGCAGAGGATCCATACCTCAACGAAGCTGTACGAGTACCACTGTATGCCAAAATATCACTTGTTGTATACTCAATAATCTCCCAAGTATTCCCATCTCCTCCATTGAGAGCTGCCCATCCTGCAGGAATAGAAGTAGACGAATCAAAGTTTTGAAAAAATTGAGCATTGACAATCAATGGAATTGCAAATAATCCCAGGAGTAATTGTTTTTTCATATTAGTTTTTAAATTAGATGTTAACTTACATTATTAATATGAATCGTCAAAATAAAATCTAAAGTACTCAGAAAAAAAAACACAAAACCAATAAGAATATTAAAAATATGATTATTTCACTACAAGATCAGGAAATAATGCATAAAAAAAGCGGCTTAAAAGCCGCTTATATTTTTTACCAACGATTTCCACCGCCATTTCCACCACGGCTGTTTCCACCTCCACCGTAGCCACCGCCACCGCTTCTGTTGTTTCCACCACCGTAACCACCACCGTTTCCTCCACGGTTGTTGTCAAAGCTTCTTCTTGGCTTCTCTTCTCTTGGCTTAGCTTCAGATACGTTAAGTTCTTTTCCGTTAAATTCTTTTCCGTTAAGGTCTTCAATTGCTTGTTGCCCTTCTGCATCACCCATTTCTACGAAACCGAAACCTCTAGAACGACCAGTTTCTCTGTCTGTAACTATTTTAGCAGAAGATACTTCTCCATACCCTGCAAATAAATCGTGCAACTCATATTCTTTAGTTGCGTAATTGATGTTTGAAACAAAAATGTTCATTTTGAATAAAATTAAAAAATTAATAAAAATTTGGTATATAAAAGAAAAGCAACATAAATTAATGAACAAATATTGATTCCAAATATAAACGTATGCAAGATACAATTTAAAATTTCAAATCAAAGCTTTTTTTACCTGTATTTATTACATTTTGAAGGCGTTCAAAATTAAATATTAAAAAAGAACAAATATTTATTGTTTTTCAATAAATACTTACTGATATTTGTATTGAATTTAAGAATAATTTAACATGAAAACAAATACACAAACAGTCTTAAAAATCACCAATATATTATCCTGGATTATATTTATTGGCCTTTGTATACAGACAGGAGCTATATCTTTCTCCTATTTAGTAAGCATTTTTATGAACCCAATAGGTTCTGAAAATATTAATTTGGGGCTTAATTTATCTGAGCTTTATAAAAACAGCATACCATATTATAGTATTTTGATCTTATTAATGGTTTTAATTTCAGGCTTAAAAGCTTATATCTTTTATTTTATCATTAAAATATTTATGAAAATTAATCTTGTAAATCCATTTAGTAAAGAAATTTATTCTTTAATCATTAAAATAAGTGCTGTTGCATTAACGATAGGAATTCTGGCAATTATAGGTGAAAAATATTGCGAATGGTTGCTCAATGAAAATATTCATCTTCCTATGCTTAATCTAGAACAATATATCGGCGGAAAATCAGAATTTCTTTTCATGGCAGCTATCATATTTGTCATTGCACAAATCTTTAAAAGAGGAATTGAAATACAAGCTGAAAACGAATTAACAATATAAGATATGCCCATAATCGTAAACCTAGATGTAATGATGGCCAAAAGAAAAATGTCATTAAACGAACTCTCAGAAAAAGTAGATCTTACTTTGTCTAATCTTTCAATTTTAAAAACCGGTAAAGCAAAAGCCATACGCTTTAGTACACTTGAAGCAATTTGCAAAGCTTTAGATTGTCAACCCGGCGATATCTTAGAATACAAAGAGTAATACTCATTAAATAATATTCACCATTATCCAAGAAAATGATTGAGAAAATAAATAATTCTCTTTTAATAACTAAATCTCATTCCTTTGATAAAGCCAGTTTTTAACGCTAAATTTGCAGCACAAATAAATGAAATATGAATTACCATACTAGAAAATGGGTAAAACCAGAAGATCTAAATCCTAATCATTCACTTTTTGGAGGAAGATTATTGCAATGGATTGATGAAGAAGCAGCACTTTACGCCATTATTCAATTAGAAAATACAAAAGTAGTTACCAAGTTTATTTCTGAAATCAATTTTGTAAGCTCTGCTAAACAAGGAGATATCATCGAGATTGGAATTGAAGTTTCATCATTTGGTTCCTCATCAATCACGCTACAGTGCGATGTAAGGAATAAAATGACCCACCAAACCATCATCACCGTAGACAAGATTGTTATGGTAAATCTTGGGGAAGATGGAAACCCTTTACCGCACGGCAAAACCAAGGTTGAGTTTGTGCAAGACAGATTAAACAGTCAATTATGAAAATCTTTATAAAAAATATGGTTTGCGGCAGATGTATTTCTGCCGTAGAAAATATTTTTAATGATGCTGATATCAAAATCAAATCTATAAACCTTGGCGAAGTTGAAACTGAATCTGAAGTTTCAAACCATACGCTGGATTTGCTTGAAAAAAAATTAGCAGTAACTGGTTTTGAAAGGATAAAAGATTCTGCACACCAACTTATTGATAAAATTAAAACGCTGATTATCGAAAAGATAAGTGAACTTGATATTGATGAAAACTTTCTAGTATCAGAGTTTCTTAGCTCAACACTACATAAAGATTACAGTTCGCTTTCTAAAGCTTTTTCACAAAATGAAAACATTACGCTGGAACAATTTTTCATTCTTCAAAAAATTGAAAAGGTGAAAGAACTTCTTCTTTATAATGAATGTACTTTAACAGAAATTGCAGGAAAGCTAGGCTATAAAAGTGTTCAGCATTTATCTTCACAGTTCCGCAACAGCACAGGCTTCACTCCTACTGAGTTCAAAAAACTGAAGGTTCATAATAGAAAACCGCTTGATTGTGTTTAGAGTATTAGAGTATTAGAGTATTAGAGTATTAGAGTATTAGAGTATTAGAGTATTAGAGTAAAAATACAAAACATTCATATACTTTCAAACTCTCCCATACTGAAACCCTATAACTTAAAAACTCTCCCACGCTCAAACTCTACAACTCAAAAGCCCCAACCTAATTTTATAAACATTATCCTTAAATTTATAACAAGCTTCCACTTTCATTTTGGAAATTTGTACTATAAATTTAGGATCATGGAACAACAATATAAAATACTCGGAATGACGTGTTCCGGTTGTCAGAAAAAAATATCCGAAAAGCTGAATAGCCTCGAAGATATAAAAGCTGACATCAATCTGGAAAACAATACAGCAACAATCACTTCTGATAAAGACATTAAACTTTCTACTTTAAATACAGCCTTAGAAGAAATTGGAAAATATAGATTAGAAGATCCAAACACCCCTGACAAAGCTTTTGTAAAGCCTCAAGACCGAGTTTCCCCATCTTCGGTATATTACTGCCCAATGGAATGTGAAGGCGATAAAGTATATTTCAAGCAAGGAGAAAGATGCCCTGATTGCAATATGTATCTTGTTCCCATCGAGGAAAAATTAGCAAAAGACCCCAATCACAAGCCTACTTATTCTTCTTCCCATTTACCGGAAAACTTTAAAGACAATATAGGGAAATACTATTGCCCAATGTTCTGCGAAAGTGATAAAGTGTATGACGAAAAAGACGATTGCCCCGTTTGTCATATGCACTTGGAGGAGATTACAGAAGATTTGGTTAAAAATTCAGCCTCGCATACACATGCTCATTCCCACAGCCACAGTCACCATCATGAAGCTCCAAAAGTTACAGATGAAATGGCAGGGAAATATTTCTGTCCCATGTATTGTGAAGGAGACAAGGTGTACGACAGTAACGTTGGATGCCCTGTTTGTGGAATGGATTTAGTAAAATATCCCGAAAAGAAGGTCGCAAAATACACCTGCCCTATGCATCCTGAAGTAATTCATGATGAACCTGGGGACTGCCCGATCTGCGGAATGGATCTGGTAAGAATGCCCGACAGTGGAGATGAAGAAGAGGATGAAACTTACAATATTTTAAAACGTAAATTCATTATTTCTCTGGCTTTTACCATTCCTGTTTTCATTCTTTCGATGGGTGGGATGTTTATTAATTTTCCTTTTTCTCATCAGATTCAAGGCATTATTGAATTGATTTTAACGCTGCCTGTTCTGTTTTATTCAGGATGGTTTTTAATGAAAAGAGGCTGGGTCTCATTCAAAACATGGAACTTAAATATGTTCAGCTTAATTGTTTTGGGGGTTGCCGCAGCATTTATTTTCAGTATTGTCGCTTTAGTATTTCCTGATATTATGCCGCATGAAATCCGAGGTCACAATCATGAAATCCCGTTATATTTCGAGGCGGTTACTGTTATTTTAACACTTGTTATTTTAGGTCAGTTAATGGAAGCTGCTGCCCATAAAAAAACAGGAAATGCCATCCGGGAATTAATGAGTCTTTCTCCTGATGAAGCCAATTTGATGGTTAATGGAGAAGATAAAAAAGTTTTGCTTTCTCAAGTGAAAATCGGAGATTTATTAAAAGTAAAACCGGGCGAAAAAATTCCTGTTGACGGAAAAATTACAGAAGGAAATTCTATTGTAGACGAAAGCATGATCACGGGAGAACCAATTCCTGTTGAGAAAACAATCAATGACAGAGTATCTTCAGGAACCATTAACGGAAATCAGGTTTTCATTATGAAAGCTGAAAAAGTGGGCGATGAAACCTTACTTTCACAGATCATTAAAATGGTGAATGATGCCAGCCGAAGCAAAGCCCCCATTCAGAAATTGACTGATAAGGTAGCTAAAGTATTTGTACCTGCTGTTATTTTGATCGCCGTTCTTACGTTCATTCTGTGGCAGTTTTTCGGCCCGGAAGGACAAAAAACTCTGTTTGCTTTTGTAAATGCCGTGGCAGTTTTAATTGTGGCCTGTCCGTGTGCTTTAGGCCTCGCAACGCCAATGTCTTTAATGGTAGGAATTGGAAAAGGTGCTAAGAATGGTATTTTAATTAAAAATGCCGAAGCACTTGAACACATGAATAAAGTAAACGTTTTAATTACGGATAAAACAGGAACTTTAACAGAAGGAAAACCTTCTGTAGAATATATTGAAACAGTGAATAATGAAGATAAAAATCAGCTTTTACAATTGGCTTTTTCATTGAATCAGAATTCAGAACATCCTCTTTCTAATGCAGTAATTAAGAAAGCAAAAGAACAAAATATTGCGGCTGAAAAAGTACAACAATTTGAAAACATTTCAGGAAAAGGAGTGAAAGGAAGCATCAATGGAAAAACAGTTTATTTAGGAAATGAAACGCTGTTAACCTCCAATCAAATTTCAATTCCAGAAAATCTTAAACAAAAAGCGATTGAAGTTCAATCAAAAGCTCATACGATTTCTTATGTTGCTGAAGGCAATTCGGTATTAGGTTTCATTAGTTTTACGGATAAAATTAAAGAGAGTTCTAAAAAAGCGGTTCATCAGTTAATCAGCGAAGGCATTGATGTTATGATGATGACAGGCGATAACGAACACACTGCAAAAGCTGTAGCTGATGAATTGGGAATCAAACATTTTAAAGCTAACTGTCTTCCTGAAGATAAATTAAATGAAGTCAAGAAGCTTCAAAAAGAAGGCAAAATCGTAGCCATGACTGGTGACGGAATCAACGACTCCCCTGCTTTAGCACAAGCTAATATCGGGATTGCTATGGGAACCGGAACGGATGTTGCGATTGAAAGCTCTGAAATCACTTTATTAAAAGGAGATCTTCTTGGTGTTGCCCAAGCCAAATTATTAAGTGAAAAACTACTGAAAAACATCAAAGAAAATCTATTCTTTGCTTTCATTTACAATGTGTTGGGAGTTCCGATTGCGGCAGGATTATTATATCCATTTTTTGGAATTCTATTATCACCAATGATTGCTGCTGCAGCGATGAGCTTCAGTTCATTATCAGTGATATTAAATTCATTACGATTGAATTCGGTTGATTTGAATATTAAATAAATTATCTCTCGCTGATCTAGTTGATTTGGCAGATGATTGTGTCTTAATCTTTTAAGCATAATAAAAAGGTCAGAATAACCTTCGAGAGAAAAACAATAATTCCCCAAGAAGATTATCTTGGGGAATTATTTGTATTAAATCGTATTGAATATATCTTCCTTATAAAAGCTTCAATAATTCTTCGGCAACTTTTTCAGAAGAAGCAGGATTTTGACCTGTCACCAATGTTCCATCTACCACCGCATAAGGATTCCAATCTTCTATTTTACTATAAATCCCACCATTCTTTTTCAGCATATCTTCTACTAAAAAAGGAACTATATCCGTAAGTTGCACAGCATCTTCTTCTGTATTGGTAAATCCGGTAACATTTTTACCTTTAACCAAATATTCCCCGTTTATTTTTACGTCTTTCAAAACTCCGGGAGCATGACATACAAATCCTACAGGTTTATCGCTTGTATAAAAATCAACAATTAGCTGCTGCGAAATTTTATCTTCAGCCAAATCCCATAAAGGACCATGACCTCCAGGATAAAATACAGCATCAAAATCTTCGATTTTCACCTCAGATAATGGAGTTGTATTTTTTAATTTATCCATTAAAACAGCATCTTTATCCATTCTACGGGTAGCATCCGTTTGAGATGAAGGATCTTCGCTCTTAGGATCGATAGGCGGTAAACCACCCTTTGGAGATGCAATCGTGATATCTACTCCTTTATCTGATAAAGCATAATATGGAGCAGCTAATTCTTCTGTCCAAAATCCGGTTTTCAAACCTGTATTTCCTAATTGGTCGTGGCTCGTAAGCACGAATAAAACTTTCTTGTTCATTTTGTTATTTTTAATAATTAATAATACAAAGTTGGCCTTATTTGTCTTTTGAAAACAGGACTTACATCACGTATTTCGTGTGATGAATGTCACAGTTTATTTGAAATCCTACTCAACGTCTCTCTTGAAACTCCTAGATAAGATGCAATAACAGCTTTGGGAATTCTTTGAATCAATTGAGGATATTGATGAGAAAACTGCTCAAATCGTTCTTTCGCGTTGGTAGTTAACAGAGATAAAATTCTCTGTTGTAAAGCAACATAACCAAAACTATTTTTAACCCTAAAGAAATGCTCCATCTTATGGTTTTCTGAGCACATCTTTTCTAAATTTTCTTTAGAGATAGAGCATAATTCCACCTCTTCCAAACAATCAATATTTATAACTGATGGCATACCATTATAAAAAGACTGAAAATCTGATATCCACCAATTCTCCATTGCAAACTGAATAATGTGCTCCTTGCCCTCTTTATCAATGAAAGAAGCTTTCAACAGACCTTTCGTGACAAAGTAAATAGTGGTTACCAATTCATTTTCCTGAATTAAGTATTGGTGCTTTTTAAGTTTCTTAAATTTGAAGAAAGAATGAATATGCTCAAACTCTTCGTCTGTAAGAGATATTAATTCTTCTAAATGCTTTCTTAGTTCTAAACTCATCAGCTAATTACCTATTTTCTATTATTTCAAATATACAAATCCTTCCTCTTTTTTTAATCAATTAAAAGCGTGAATTTTCAAAACAACACACTCTTTTCAAATCAATAATATAAACCATTCTATTCAACAAATTCAATATTACTTAAAGGCTTTTAGTGTTAATTTTAAATGATAAAATCTTTATCTAAAAAGACATAATAATACAAAGAATTAGAAAGTAAAACTCTCTAAAAATAAATTAATTAAAATATCCTTAAAAAGTGAAATCTTAGTCTATAGTGGCACATAATTTGTTAGGATTACACCATAAAATTTAACTATTTTTAACAATTAAATTCCCATTAACATTTATGAAAAAAAATTTTGCGGGAAAGTCTATAAACAAGACTTTTCTTGGGATGTTTGCATTGATGAGTGCAACTTCAATTTTCTTTAACAGCTGTGATCAGAAAAAAGACAAGAAAGAATCTGATAAGATAATTTCCAACGCCCATCCCGTCGCAAAAACAGTTCCTACTATTGATGACGAAAATGTTTCTTCAGACAAAAGAGTCATTTACCTTACTTTCGATGATGGCCCTAATCAGGGAACCGAAAATCTTTTGAGGATTTTGAACAAAAGAAATGTATGCGCAACCGCTTTTTTAGTGGGTCAACATGCTTATGGAAGTAAAAAGCAAAAAGAAGGTATTGAACTCTTAAAAAAAGATCCTTTAGTGGAATTGGCCAATCACAGCTATACCCACGCTCACAATAAATACACAGATTTCTATAAAAACCCTGAGGCTGTAGTTCGTGATTTTGACATTGCAAAAGACAGTTTAAAACTAACCGATAAAATTGCAAGAACTCCCGGAAGAAACATCTGGAGGCTTAACAATATTACCGCTACGGATATCAAAAGTTCAACTCTTGCAGCAAACAGCCTGAAAAAAGCGGGATACAAAGTAATCGGTTGGGATTTGGAATGGAAACCTACCAACAGAATGGCCCTGAAAGGAAACCATCAGGTAATGTTGAAAAAAGTAGACAGTATTTTCTATAATGACTTAGAAAAAACGTCAAGACATTTGGTATTTCTTACGCATGATCAATATTTAACCGACTCGGATTCTATTGATGAATTGGATCTCTTTATTGAAAAGCTTCAAAAAACCAATAGATTTGTTTTCAGAAAAATATCAGCTTATCCTAAGATCAATGAAATTTTGAATTAACGAAACTTAGGCAGTATAATTCTCATTCTGATCAAGGAACAATGTAAGCTTAATCATCTTAACAACTTATTATAACTTAATGTTTCAAGGTTTTACTTTTACCATTAATGTTCGTTTTAGAAATTGAGAATAGTAAGAGATCGCTTCACCTTCGGTTCGCAATGACAATTACAACATTATATTTTATGACTAAAATTTTGCAAATTCATTAGTTTTTTGCTTTTAAAATTCAGAAATTTGCAATTATGAGCATTACAGAAAACTATTATACTATAAAAAATAAACTTCCAGAAAATGTGCAGTTGGTTGCAGTTTCTAAAACCCACCCTGTTTCATCTATTCAGGAAGTTTACGAGTTGGGACAAAAAGTGTTTGGAGAGAATAAAGTTCAGGAGTTATTAGAGAAATATCCTCTACTTCCAAAAGATATCCAATGGCATCTGATTGGGCATCTACAAACCAATAAAGTAAAATATATTGCGGAATTCATTGACACAATTCAAAGTGTTGATTCTGAGAAACTATTAGCAGAAATCAATAAAGAAGCAGCAAAGCATAACCGCTCTATCAAAATATTGTTACAGGTAAAAATTGCTGCAGAAGATAGCAAGTTCGGACTTGAAATTAATGAGGCTAAAAATCTGTTTCAAAAATACATCAGTGGCAATTTCCCTCATATCGAAATTACCGGTTTAATGGGAATGGCAACTTTCACAGATGACGAAGATCAGGTAAAAAAGGAATTTTTAATCTTGAAAAAAGTTTTTGATGAATTAAATCAACTAAAAAAACTAGAAACATTATCAATGGGAATGAGTGATGATTTCCCGACAGCTATTGAATGTGGTGCCAATTCCGTACGAGTTGGATCGGCAATTTTCGGAAGAAGAGATTATTCAAAATAGAATATTTAGGTATAGTTTTTGCTAATAATTCAATCAAAAAAATTAAATTTGCAACTATGCAAAAAATCCTTATTGTAGAAGACGAAAAAGCAATCTCCGGAGTACTTCACAGTATTCTTTCGGACGAGCTTACCAATTACGAATTTGTAATCGCCGAAGATGGTTTAGAAGGCTATAAACAAATAGAAAAAGAAGATTTCGCATTGGTGATCTCCGATATTAAAATGCCTAAGCTTTCAGGCACAGAGCTTTTAAAGCAAAGTTTGGCTTTGAAACCTGAAACTACTTTTATCATGATCTCAGGACACGCAGACATTGATTCTGCTGTTTCTTGTTTAAGGGATGGTGCATACGACTTCATTTCTAAACCCATAGACATCAACCGTTTGATTACAAGCGTAAAAAATGCTTTGGTGAAAGAAACATTGAAGAAAGAAAATAAAAATCTTCAGACTGAAAATAAGACTTTAAAGAAAAAAGTTAATAAAAAGTACCAAATGATCGGTGAATCTGCAGGATTACAGAAGATTCAGGATATGATCGAAAAGGTGGCTGTATCTGATGCGAGAGTATTAATCACAGGACCTAATGGTGCAGGAAAAGAATTGGTAGCTCATGCTATTCACAACCAAAGTGAGAGAGCTAGAGGCCCAATGATTGAAGTTAACTGTGCTGCAATACCTTCTGAATTAATTGAATCTGAACTTTTCGGACACGTTAAAGGTTCTTTTACAGGAGCCATTAAAGATAAGCAAGGGAAATTTGAGCAAGCTACCGGAGGTACAATTTTCTTAGATGAAATTGGAGATATGAGTTTAATTGCTCAGGCTAAGGTTTTAAGAGCTTTGCAGGAAAGTAAAGTATCTCCTGTTGGAAGCGACAAGGAAATTAAAGTTGATGTAAGAGTTCTTGCAGCAACGAATAAAAACATGCAGAAGGAAATTGAAGAAGGAAAATTCAGAGAAGATCTTTACCACAGACTTTCTGTGATTGAAATCTATGTTCCACCATTGGATGAAAGAAAAGAGGATATCAAATTATTGGTAGACCATTTTTCGAACATGATTGCTGACGAACATGGTACTGCCGTGAAAAAATTTGATGATAAAGCTATTGAAGCATTGAAAGTACTTTCTTGGACTGGAAATATCAGAGAATTAAGAAATGTTGTAGAAAGATTAATTATTCTTGGTGGAAATACTGTTTCCGCAGAGGATGTTGCAAGTTTTGTAAGGAAATAATTTAATTATTATTTTAAATATATTAAAAATTGCAGTATCATTTGTTACTGCAATTTTTTTGTTTTTAAGCACAAGACCAATTTGATTAAAACTATATGAACTATAAACTATTATGAAATTTTTAGATAAAAAATATACAAAAGAATGCCTGACGCTGGCTCTTCCTGTCATGTTGACACAGGTGGGGCAAGTCTCGGTGAATTTGTTCGACAATATTATTGTCGGCAAATTATTAGGAGCTGATGCATTAGCCTCTGTTTCTTTAGGGAATGCAGTATTTTTCTCAATGTTTGTATTAGCGTTGGGATTTTCTTTTGCGATTCCACCATTGGTTTCAGAAGCGCAGTCCAGAGGTGATCACAAAACAATTAATTCCGTTTTCAGTCACGGATTCGTTATTAACATGACGGTAGGGATTATTTTAATGGCTGTTCTGCTTTTAGGGCTTCCACTCCTCTATCATTCGGGACAACCGGCAAAGATAGTTCCTGATACAGTCCATTTTTTAGGAATTATGGCGGTAAGCATTGTACCTTTCATGGCTTTTCAGACGTTAAGAGAAGTTTCTGAAGGATTATCCTATACCATTGGAGTTACCAAAGCTACCATCATCGCAAACGTCATTAACATTGTTTTAAATTATGTTTTCATTAAAGGACTTTGGATCTTCCCTGAAATGGGCGTAAAAGGTTCCGCATTAGCTAGTTTAATTGCCAGAATTTTCATGGTCGTTTTCTTATACTATGTGCTTTTAAAAGAGAAGAAAACAAGACAATATATCAAAGACTTTTCGTTAAAAATTCAGGTTTTTACAAAAGCAATGTTTGAAAAAATGGTGAGACTAGGTTTCCCTACTGCTCTACAAATGTTCTTTGAGGTAACCGCTTTTGCTGGAGCAGCTTTTATTTGTGGATTAATTTCTGCCCATGATATTGCTTCTCACCAGATTGCCTTAAGTATGGCTTCGTTTACCTTTAATTTATGTATCGGATTTAGTGTTGCTTCAACGGTGATGGTTGGTAAAAAACTGGGAGAACAAAACTTTGTTGAACTCAGAAAAGTAGGTATCAATAACCTGAAAATTGCCTTTATTTTCATGTGTATTTGTGGAATTGTTTTCATCATTGGTAAAGATATCCTTCCTACTTTCTTCACGAAAAAAGAAGAAGTGGAAGTAATTCAACTGGCATCAAAATTAATGATTATTGCTGCTTTATTCCAACTTTCAGATGGTGTTCAGGTAACAGCATTAGGAATGTTGAGAGGTTTACAGGATGTTAAAATTCCTTCTATTTATACCTTTATTGCGTATTGGGTGATTACCATTCCTTTAGGGTATTTCCTTTGTGTAACGATGGAAATGGGAGCATTTGGAATGTGGATTGCATTAGGATTGGGATTAACAATCTCTGCGGTGATGCTTGTTAAACGATTTTTAAATATGTCTGCGAAAAGAGTGCAGCAGAATGCATAAATAAATAACAATAAATTGCTAAAAAAGCTACGAAAGGTCTAGGACTTTCCGTAGCTTTTTTATTTTTGCGCACTTATTATAATTAATAAAACATGAAAAAATTGATATTCCTGCTGGCTTTATATGCAGGTTCATTCTACCAATCTCAAACCAACAGATTTATCTATGAGCTTCAGTCTCGAAAAAATAGTTCGGAAGACTACAGAAAAACCTCCATGAATCTTGATATTAGCCCGAAATCAGTAAAATTTTACGACACGAAATTCGCAGAATATGATTCCGTAAACAAAGCAAGAAACCAAGAAATTTCTCATTATAGTACAAAAACAGATCAGGTTATCGAAAGAGCTCCCAATTCGTTTCAAAATAATTGGTACAGAGATTTTTTCGAATATTTCGTTGTAAAAAGTAACGATGAAATGAAGTGGAAACTTCTTCAGGAAACCCAAGAATATAACGGATACAAACTGCAAAAGGCAACAACCGATTTTGGTGGAAGAACATGGGATGCATGGTTTTCCAATGAGGTTAATATCAAAGAAGGTCCTTATAAATTCCGAGGACTTCCCGGACTTATTTTTATTCTGGAAGACACTGATAAGAATTTCATCTATAAACTGGTTAGCAATAAAAAGCTAGACACCAATTATGATACCCATCAATTTTTAGAAACTCATTATGGTAAACCCGCGATTCCTATTTCCAACCAAAAGTTCAACACTTACATTGAAGATATTTACGAGAATCCAACAAGAATGCTTTCAGAAGGTATAAAAAACGGACAGAAAACTACATTTAAGAATGAAAGTATAGAATCTATTGAAGACCTTAATAAAAAAAGAGGAATGCTTCAAAATGGGATAAAAAACCGTTACATCTATATTGAAAAAGATAAAGAACCTCAATTCAAAAGCAACTAATTAAAAAATCTGCGTGAAGAAGACTTCACGCAGATTTTTTATTATTACATTGTCTAGTCCTGAAATAGCGATACACAAAAAAATGATCGTTATGAAAGAATACTTAGAAACGCTTTATGTCAAGCGTACACAGAAAGATTACAGTTTAAGTTTGAAACTTCAGATTGTAAAAGAAATTGAATTCGGTAAATTAGGAATTACAGAATGTCGTAAGAAATATGGTAT
>NZ_FRAV01000073.1 GCF_900142445.1 Chryseobacterium polytrichastri
GTAATGTGGAAACTGAGTATTATTTCGATGAAAAATTATATAAAAGAAGATTTAAAATAGAGAAAGCAAATGCTTGGTTAGATAGTTTCAAAGCACTATTGGTGAGATTTGAAACATTAAATATCACTTGGATAAATCTACATTATTTAGCTTTATCTATTTTGTTCCTTAGAAAAATAAAAGTTCAAACAGCTTTTATAAAAAAATTTCAATGATATCATTGAAATTAAATACCTACATAAAAAAGAATAGTATTATGGTATATTGAATAAAGAGGATATTTCATTATTAGATATATCAGAGTTGAATTCTATAATATTTGAAAAGAAAAATATTAGATTATGTAACCCTCCCTTTTTTCGAACCGTTTTAGGGGGCGAGAATTCAAATTTATATATTATTTCTTATCCCTCAGCATACAGTCGCCGCCGCAGGAGTTGACTGCATGCTGAGGCTCCATTTTGCGCTATATTCCAGCGGTGTTTTGCCCTCCAATGCTTCGTGTGGTCTCTTTGAATTATAATCGTTTACCCATTCCTCCGCTATTAGTTGTACCTGCGTTATATCATCAAATAAATATGCATCCAGAACACTTTCCCTGAAGCTGCGATTAAAACGTTCTATGTATCCATTTTGCATTGGCCTCCTAGGCTGTGTATATCGAATTTCAATATGATTATTCTTGCACCAGGTACTGAATTCATTACTGATAAATTCAGGTCCATTATCAACTCTGATACATTTTGGCTTTCCTTGCTCGCAAATGACCTGTTCCAATATCCTGGTCACTCTTACCGCCGGCATCGAATGGGCTGCCTCAATGGCAATCGCTTCCCGGTTAAAATCATCTATGACATTCAATGTCCTGAACTTTCTTTGATTGGTCAGCACATCATTCATAAAGTCTATAGACCACATTTCTCCAGGATTATCTGGTCGTAACGGCGGAGTTTTTACCCGCGCTGGTAAACGTTTGCGTATTTTCCTGCGTTGATTTAACCCCAGCAATAGATATAAACACGTCTGACTCTTTTATAATTCCATTTATAGCCTTATGTACGGATTCTTCCATAATATAAATCCTGTCCTTCAGTAGGATAAGCCAAAGCTAGTTCTTGAAGCTTGGCAATGGTTTCTGAATCATCCTTTAGCTTTTGATAAATACATGGATTCGGCAGCGAAGCTACCCGACAAGCCCTACTCATACTGATCTGGTGATGCTCCACCACATAAGCAACCATGTTTTTACGCTGGCAGGGTTTTAGAACTTTTTTGAAAGTACATCTTTAAGTATCTTGTTATCCAGAGCCAGTTCAGCATACATGTGCTTAAGTCTGCCATTTTCTTCTTCCAGTTCTTTCAAACGCAGGAGCTCCTGATTCTCCATCCCGGCGTATTTTTTCTTCCAATTATAAAATGTGGCTAGTTGTACACCTAGTTCACGGCAAATATCTGCCACCTTTTTACCTGACTCTTGTGCCTTGATGGCGGCTACAATCTGGCTTTCACTGATTACTGACTTTTTCATCTTACTGTTTTAAAGTTACGAATTTTCGTCTTTTATACAGTCCGAAATTTTGGGAGGGTTACAATTATAACCAGCGATATAAGGCTTGTGATAAAGATACTTCATGTATAAGCTAGAGTGTCAAAATAAAAATAATTTAACTAATTAGCAGGTTGCAATTCATTTCAAACTCATTAGAAATAAAATGAATAATAAAATTGTTACTTTTTTTTAAAAACCTTTTGATGAGTACTCATCAAAAGGTTTTTAAAAGCACCTGAATTTTTGAGCATTCACTATTTTGTTTCTTTGAAAGATAAAATATATTAAATATATTAAAAATAAAATTTTAAAATCATTTTTTTTAATATATTTGATACTTGTAAACACATATACATAACATTATGAAAAAATTTATGATTATTGCTCTTTTTCCTTATGGTCTGATAATTTTTGGGCAAGTAGGAATAGGAACATCTACTCCTAATAGTTCAGCTATATTAGATGTCAATGTTGATAATTTAGCTGTAAATGCAAAAAAAGGATTATTAATACCAAAAGTTGCCTTGAATAGTGCAATAGATGTTAGTACAATTCCTAGTCCAGCGAACGGATTATTGATTTTCAATACTACTTTATCAGGAGTAGTTCCCAATCAGGTTTTAGCTAACAGTTACTATAAGTATAACACTACAAAAAGTAGGTGGGAACTAATGGTAGACGAAAATTCTTTAGCTGCATTAAGTATACCAAGTATTGCTAGTATAATAGGTTTTAAAACAACAGGTAATGATACTACATATCTAAGTGCTGATTTAGGTTCAAGTATTCGACAAGTACTTTATGATGACATAAGAGTTCAGTCGACTATAGCTACTTATGATACAACAACCAGTGAGTTTATAGCTAATAAGGCAGGTTACTATGATTTTCAAGTTAACTTAGTAGCCAGAGGTCCATATAATGGAACTTTGAGATTTGGGGTGTCAAGGCCTTATACTGGTCCTAAACCTACTTCACTCAGTAATGCAAATGTTGCTTTTTTATCAATGCAAACGTATAATATTGATGGTGGAACGCCGTTACCAATGCATGTTAGTGGTATTATTTTTATGAATGCAGGAGATAAAGTTATATTTTTGACAAGATTTGTAGATCCAACAGTAAATACATTAAATGTTGAGGCCATCAATTATAGTAGGACGTATTTAAATTCGGTTGATGTAACCTATTTTTCTAATTAAGAATAATAGTATAAAATATATTATCTTTTAAATATTCACTTTTACTTGTAAACTCTCATTTTTGAGAGTTTATTCTCGTTATTTCCGGAGCTACAGCTACATACCTATAAATTTATGGCTGAACACTTGTCGCTTTGTATCTTTGTATCATTTATAACATAAGTATTCATTTTCCCTCCTTTTTGAAGCATACCCATAGCAGGAGTCTTGTTTTTAAAATTTCTTCCCTGATCCTTTTTTACTTCCTTATTTTTACCGCCTATAAAAGTTTCATCACATTCTACAATACCACTAAGTTCGTTGCTGTTCTCAATACTAATACAAACACGTATTCTTTGTAATAGAAACCACACTGTTTTTTGAGTTACATCATTCCTTAGCAAGCTGTAAAGAGCTAATTCCCTTTTTATGGATCAATTCCAAAAGTTGGGGACTACGCAAAAAGTTTAGATAGTCTAAATAGAAAAAAGATTTATCTCGTACTCCTCTAAGTTGTAATCTAGAGTTTTTTATTTTTGCATTGAAAGATTCAACTGAAGCATTCGTACTATGAGCATTAAAATAATTGAGAATATCATTATAGTCTAATATGATTGTTCTCGTTAAGGTATTGAAGAATTTAAATCCAGATTCTTCCACTTCTTTAAACCAATGTGCTAACTTTAACATAGCAACTGGTTTTTCAATGTCTTGAGGTAAACTTCCCTGTTTTTCAGACCAATTAAAATTATTAAATTTAACCCGTTGTGCATTTTAAATTATATTTGATTTTAAACTGTTTATATTTCTGTTGAAATAGTTTTTATTAATGAACTGAACTGTTATCAAAGCTGTAATTTTTGCTAACACTCTGGTTTTGAACCCTTCAAAAGTTTTAGCGTAATTTCGTCTAATCATAAATTGGTCGCATAGTTGTGAAAATAAGGTTTCAATCCTTTTCCTATGCTTTTTGAATAAATAAAATTGGGGTTTGTAGTTTTTTTTGATTGATTCTTTTTTTTTGGGGGGGGCTAAAGTAATATTCGCATAATTAAACAAATCAATCTGTATCTCTGATGAGAGATAACCTTTATCACCAAGCAAAACACAATCAGATAACTGCTCTTTAATATCTTTTAAAAAATGAATGTCATGAATTGATGCAAGACTTAAATCTATGCTTTGAAAAATACCGTTCAAAGAGCAAACCACATGTAGTTCGTAACCGTAAAAAGACATTTGCTGTGATGCACAAAAACCTCTGTTGGAATAGCAATATTGCTCTTCCTTACATATTTTAGAACCCATACTTCTGGAGATTTTACAAATTTCCAAAGACATACTATCGACGATAAAGTAATCTTCAAACTCATTAAAACTTTGTGACATTTTTAAACGTATCTCATTAATCTGAATAGATAATTTTCGCTTTCTTCGATTGTAAACACTGCGCTCTATTTTATTGCTCAAAAAAATGGGAAGCTGGCGGAATAAATTATTCTCACTATCAATTCCCATATATTCAGCTGTCAAGGCGAGGCTTATAACCTCCAAATCTTTCATTCGGGGAACACGTCTTTGGTAAGATAAAAGTGTTTCATTGGAAAGTTTCTCAAAACTTCCAAAATTCTTTCGTAATTTCCACTTAAGTTGTTCATTGTAAATATTTTGTGGTAAAAACAATTTACTGATTTCCAGTCGAATGAACAGCTTTTTGCTATTCAATCATAATACACAACGGGTTAATTACTTTTATTGAGTTCTTATTTTTTGGTATTGAGAAATTTAAAATAAAAAAATAATCTGAGTGTTTATAAATATTTATTGCGGTTTCTAACACAAGACTTTCCGTATCTTTTATTTTTGTATATCTAATAGCATTCAACTACTTGGTTATATTTCGGTTGACATATGTTTTGTAAGTAGGGTGATCTGCAATATATTGTTCCGTCATCAGAGGAGAGGTAATAATGAAGTCAGCAGTAGCAGTATCACACGCCATAGGAATGTTCCAGACAACACAAAGCCTGAGAAGGGCTTTTACATCACTATCATGCGGTTGGGTTTCCATGGGGTCCCAAAAGAAAATAATAATATCTATTTTTCCTTGAGAGAGCATAGCTCCCAACTGTTGATCTCCCCCAAGGGGGCCGCTCATTACTTTCTTTATTTTGGTCTGAAGTTGTTCTTCAATTAGTTTTCCGGTTGTTTCTGTTGCAATAAGTCGGTGATAAATAAGCCTATCCCTGTTAAGGCATGTCCATTTAATCAGCTCATTCTTTTTGTTATCATGGGCAAGAAGGGCAATAGATTTTTTAATTCCAAGAATTTTTTGTCTTTTCATTGTGTTAAGTTTATATCAAATTTAGAAATTTAATACCTTATCAAGTCACTTTTTATTGAATAATATTCGGTGAAGTTCTTTGGATATACTAATGGAATCCTCTGAAAACATGGTCAAATTATCAGCTATAAAATATTTCTATAAAATTTATAAGAACATTTAAATTATTTCTATACTTATAGAATTATTCGAAAAAACTATAGTCAAACTTATTTTTTTTAATAAATGATAAACAAATTAATTTTTTCCCCTTTATAATTTACAGATAATTCAATGGAAAACCTATATGCTAATAGATTAAAACAACGAATGAAATATTGAAAGAAAGATACTTTGTCTTTTCTCACCTTTCCATTCCATGCCTTTAAAAGACGCAATCAATCACAAGACATTAATTAATTTTAACAACTTTGTAACCTATATATTAAATATTTTTTACTCAAAAACTTAAATATTATAAAAAAACAATTATTTTCTTAGTGGCTACATCATTAAGCTGTTCTGCTTTCGCTCAAGT
>NZ_FRAV01000098.1 GCF_900142445.1 Chryseobacterium polytrichastri
GCCATAAGTGTTCGAAACCTCATTCTGGATTTAAAATTTCATTCACTTTATTAGGATCCCCACCGCATCTTTCCACAATATCTTTAATAATTAGCACTTCTAACTCTTGGGCAAACTTCAATTTGGGTATTTTATATCCTTTGAGATTATTGAGTTTTTTATAAACAATCAATAAAATAGCAGTTATCAAAGTCATGTACATTACTACTTTTACACCATTGATATTTCTGCTTAACAAATGACTGAAATTCAGATTCTGTTTTATAAATTTAAAAAATACTTCTATCTCCCAACGCTGTTTATAAATATCTGCAACATCTTTTGCCGTTAAGGTTTTACTATTAGTCAAGAAATAAAATACTTCCTCACTTTCCTTTTCCTTTGCAATGATTAAACGTAGGAATCTTTGCGTTTTTTTATTTCGTTTGTCGTATAATTTTACTTCTAAATCTTGTTCTAACATTAATCTTCCCGCTTCATTCTCAACGAGTTCAAACTCTTTGATTGTTTCAAAACGAGTGTAGTTATTCAATCGCGTGACAAAGGTTAAATCATCCTCGCTGAACTCTTCAAACGTTGCTCTTGCTTGAACTCCTCTATCAAAAACTAAAATATTATCTGCATTTAATGGACATTCTTTTATCAATTCTTTTAGAGCAAAATCCTCTGAAACAAATGACTGTTCTGTGAAGATTTTTGAATGAATCGGGATATTTGAAAATGCCATGCTAAATTTTACTGATTTCTTCGTGCTATTCTGATTAATAACCATCCCTTCTTTTAATAATTTAGAAGAAATACTAACCAGCGTTGAATCAAAAGAAATAATATTATGCTTTTTCTTTAAATACTTATCTTGATATTTTTTTAGGCAACTATTGAATATCGCTTCAAAATAATCAGGATTTATATTTACTAATCGATCCCTAATCGAATTATATTTTACCCCTTGATAACTAGTATTCGCAATACTTTTGAATGCCAAGGAATGATAAAATTCTTCCATTACTCTCAAACTATTATGTTTGATATTCAGCATAGAAAAAAGTAATAATTGAAACATCGTTTGTCCATGAAGTTTCTTTACTTGATGATCCACATTGTAAGTAAGCGATAGTTTTTCTAATTCTTCTTTTGGAATATAGCCTAAAACTTCTTCTAATTTCATAAATCTGTTTTAGACTCAAATATAATAATTTTGAGGTTTCGAACACTTATGGC
>NZ_FRAV01000030.1 GCF_900142445.1 Chryseobacterium polytrichastri
CCACATTTTTCGAATCATTATCTTACGCCAAACCAAATGCACAACCAGTCTGAATTGAAAATGAAAACATACAAAACAAAAAACCAAAGCAAAAATGTTTTTGCTTTGGTTTAATTATCTATTTTTGACCTATAATCTGTATCGCATTTTTAGGACCAGACAGCTAAATTACTTTATTAGTTAGATAAAGAAGAAGCGTGTACAAGCATATCAACTAACTTGTTTGAATAACCCATTTCGTTGTCATACCAAGAAACAAGTTTTACGAAGTTAGGAGAAAGCATGATACCAGCGTCTTTATCAAAGATTGAAGTTCTCTTATCTCCGATGAAGTCTTGAGAAACTACAGCATCTTCAGTATATCCAAGGATACCTTTCAATTCACCTTCAGAAGCAGCTTTGATTACTGAACAGATCTCTTCGTAAGAAGCAGCCTTTTCAATTCTCACTGTTAAATCTACTACAGAAACGTCAACAGTTGGTACTCTGAAAGACATACCTGTTAATTTTCCGTTCAATGAAGGGATTACTTTTCCTACTGCTTTAGCAGCACCTGTAGAAGAAGGAATAATATTGTTTAGAGCAGCTCTACCACCTCTCCAGTCTTTCGCAGAAGGACCATCAACAGTTTTTTGAGTTGCAGTTGTAGCGTGTACAGTTGTCATCAAACCTTCTACGATTCCGAAGTTATCGTGGATAACTTTAGCTAAAGGAGCTAAACAGTTAGTTGTACAAGATGCGTTTGATAAGATTTTGATATCGTCAGTAAGTTCAGTGTGGTTTACACCCATTACATACATTGGAGTATCATCTTTAGAAGGAGCAGAAAGAATTACTTTTTTTGCACCAGCGTTGATGTGAGCCTGAGCAGAATCTTTAGACAAGAATAAACCTGTAGATTCTACGATATAATCAGCTCCAATTTCATTCCACTTTAGGTTGTTCGGGTCTCTTTCAGCAGTTACTCTGATTCTTTTTCCGTTTACTACAAGGTCATTACCTTCTACAGAAACTTCACCTGGAAAAATCCCGTGAACTGAATCATATTTAAGCATATAAGCCATGTATGTAGCATCGATAAGGTCATTAATTCCTACTACTTCGATGTTGTCTCTTTCAGTCATTGCTCTGAAAACAAGACGTCCAATTCTACCAAACCCGTTGATACCTACTTTAATTGTTGACATAATAGTTTGTTTTAATTTATATTAAAAATATTAGATTGCTAAAATTTCTGAAATCAATAAAAGATCCTGATTGATTTCATTGTGTTTTTTAATGGCTTCTTCAATAGGAGTATACACAACGTCATTGGAACGCATTCCTGCCATCACATTTGTTTGTCCTTCCATTAATCCTGTTACGGCTCCATAACCCAGTCTGC
The DNA here is from genome assembly GCF_900142445.1 of Chryseobacterium polytrichastri. Taxonomy (GTDB): domain Bacteria; phylum Bacteroidota; class Bacteroidia; order Flavobacteriales; family Weeksellaceae; genus Chryseobacterium; species Chryseobacterium polytrichastri. Next base: position 1,385 of record NZ_FRAV01000030.1, read on the forward strand.
TTGCCAATACTCTGTCTGCACAGCTTGGAGAACCTCCTCTCTGCATGTGTCCCAAGATTGCTACACGAATGTCATAATCCGGGAATTCCTTTTTTGTTTTTTCTGCTAATTCGTAAACGTTGGCTAATTTTTCACCTTCAGCCACAACAACGATGCTTGAAGCTTTTCCCGTTTTCTCGGCACTTCTGAAATTAGCAAAAAGCTCATCAATACTGTCTTTCTTTTCAGGAATCAAAATATCCAAAGCACCAGTTGCCAACCCGCTATTTAAAGCAATAAAACCGGCATCACGACCCATTACTTCTACAAAGAAAACTCTGTTGTGAGAGGTTGCGGTATCACGGATCTTATCAATCGCTTCCATGGCGGTATTCAAAGCAGTATCGTAACCAATGGTATTATCAGTTCCGAAAATATCGTTATCAATGGTTCCGGGTACACCCAAAACTTTGATTCCGAATTCTTCATTAAAGATTTTAGCCCCAGTGAAAGTTCCGTCTCCACCAATACAAACCAATGCATCAACACCGTGTTTTACACAGTTGTCATAGGCTTTCTGACGACCTTCTTTGGTTTTGAATTCCATGGATCTGGCGGATTTCAGAATGGTTCCCCCTTGGTTGATTATATTTTTTACGGAACGAGCTCCCATTTTCAGGAATTCATCGTGGATAAGGCCATTATAGCCTTCTCTTACTCCGTAGCATTCGATATTATAATAATTTGCGGTTCTTACCACCGCTCTTAATGCAGCATTCATACCCGGAGCATCACCTCCTGAAGTAAGAACGGCAATTTTTTTTACAGCACTCTCTTTCATCTAGTAAAAAATTTCGAACACAAATCTACAAAAACAAGTTCAGATAATGGTAGTAAGTTTATAAGACTTTTGAATATAAATTATTAAAAATGTCTAAAATTAGTGGGTTTAAAGATATATCTCGCAGTTTTGGTTTCGGAAGCATTTACATCCAAATCATACCAAGGCGAGGTATTTTTACTAAAAGGATTGGAAAGTAGGTGAATCGATTGAGCAGGAGTGAATCCTTCGGCTAATAAAAATAACTTTTGCCCTGCTTTGTTTTTAGCTACTCCGGCAATAAATACAACATGTCCCGGACTTCCCGGATTGATTAAAATATCTCCTGTTTTTAAATCAGAATTTTTTATAACAGGTTTTGTTTCCTTATTTAAGGATATGGTTCCGGCATAATTGAAAATCAAATCTAAATAATTTCGAAAGCTTTTATAGGAATCATCGAAGGCTGATGTTTTTCTAAAGCTTACCGAATTATCGTTAACAAAAGCTCTGATACCATTTTTATAATCATTCCAGCTGACCAGATCTCCGTTTGTAAAATGAAATTTTATCTCATCAAATTTCTTAGCTTTAAATAAATACTCAGCTCTCAGACGAATAGCAGCGTCGGCACATTGTTGTAGATCTTTAGTTCCGGTATCAATATCAAAGATGGCCTCATGAACGTTTTGTGTTGCAATGGGAGTACCATCATATTTTAAGATGGGGCTTCCGTACGGTTTCAGCTTAAAGTTCTCAATAAAGTATCCGAAGGAATCTGGTTTTTCGTCAACCCATTCATAGTCTTTTGGTGGAGAGAATCTTTCTTTGATGGTATTTTTATCTTTCTTGATTGTAACTAACGTTTCAGAAATTAAATTTTCATTTGAGTCTGTTTTTATTTGTGATGAGGTTTTATCGCTGTTACAACTTGAAAGTAATAGGAGAGTAATGAGAAATGATATTTTTTTCATGTGTATGTAATTTATTGAAAGATAAAAAGTTTTGTTGGAAAATCGCTAAGGCGCAATTTCTTTTAATAACAATATGCTTTAAGACGCAAGGATTTTATCTATGATAAAATGTAAGATGCAAATTATTACAATGTTAATGGTATAAGTGGATATTCAAAAAGGATTTAAACAACATCTTCAGGAATCAACAATTTCCCCCAATCATTCAGCTGCCAAAGAATTTTAACCAGTTTTTCTCCCAGTTCAGTTAGGCTGTATTCAACTCTGGGAGGAAGCTCGTGAAAAGATTCTTTCATTAAAATTCCATCAGCAACCATTTCATTCAGTTGTTGATTCAGAACTCTTCGGTCAACTTTAGCAATTCCGCGAAGAAATTCACTCGGACGCTTTTTGCCTTCATTGATTTGCCAGACAATAGGGATTTTCCATTTTCCACTAATGGTATTGACGGCAACTTCCAATGGACAAATTTTATTTTCTTCAACAGATTCTTTTGTATTCATAAAATTGACTTTTTTATCCCTATGGGTGAAAAATATGCGGTATTGCTTATGATGTAAAGCTTTTCGACCTTTGTAAAAATATAAAATTTTAAAGAAGGGCTCTTTCTTTACAATAGATAAAAAACTTGTTTAAACTTTTTATTTTAACCACAAAAGAGATAAAAGATTAGCATATTATTTATTTAAGTTCATAATGAACTGCAAACAAGAACACATAAGTTTAAAAAAATCTTTGATTTTTATTCTTTTGTAAGCTTTGTTTTCAAATAGTTCAACTTTAAATGAGTCAATAATAGCTTTTGTATCTTTTGTGGTTAAATTTTTTAATTAGTTTAAACAGGCTTAATATAAAGCTTATCATTAAACTGAAAAAAAGAAAACATTAGCCTTTAATGCGGTTAAATTTAGAATTAGTTTAAACAGGCTTAAAAATAAAAATAATGGAAAAACGAAAAGGCGCTCGTTCCACAAAAGATATTCCCAAAGATATTTTAGACCAATTAAATCGTGGCGAAATAGAAACGGCAAATCTTACGGAATGGTTGGCAGTAGATCAAAAAATATTGCTTGAAAATTTATTGAAACAGAATAATAGATTAGAATACCTGAAAGAGATTCTAGCACAGGTAAATGGTTTGAAAAAACAAACCGTGAATACCATCAATGAAGCAATCGGAACAGAAATTTTAAATTTGATTTTGAAAAATAAAGATGATGAATTTTTAGCTATTATTTCAACACATTCGTCAGATTTAGTGCGTTGTTGGGCAACTTATGCGATTGGTGAAGATCCTAATGTGACGATTGGTGAAAAGTTAGAAAGGATTAAAGTTTTTGCTGCAGATCAACATTTTGGTGTTCGTGAAATTTGTTGGATGGCTGTTAGGCCAGATATTTCAACTCACCTTCATGAAGCTTTGTCGATTTTATCAACTTGGACGAATAACCAAGACGAAAATGTAAGACGTTTTGCCAGCGAATCAACACGGCCACGTGGAGTTTGGTGTAGTCATATTGATGCATTAAAACAAAATCCTGAATTAGGGTTGGTGATTTTGGAGTGTATGAAATCTGATTCTTCAAAATATGTTCAGGACAGTGTTGGGAATTGGCTGAATGATGCCAGTAAATCACAACCGGATTTTGTGAGAAATCTATGTGAAAAGTGGATGGAAGAAAGCCTGACAAAAGAAACAAGATATATTGTTAAAAGAGCATTACGAACCATTCAGAAATAAAATAATCAGATCACCTCTTTTCGGTTAAATACTTCCAATATCTTTTCGGAACATGCTGGATGTGTAATTTTAAATTCTTCCTTTCAACAATATTAGTCTTCGTAAAATACCGCTGCCAAAGTGTTTGATACTGATTTTCTTCATCATGAAACTTTTGCTGATACTTATGGAAATCTAATTTTTCATCAGGATAAAAGAAATCGCAATTTTCAAGATCGAACAAGACTCCGTAGTTTCTTCTGAGGTCGTAGATCATCCATTTTTGATCCTGATAACGGTCTTTAAAATGTTTCCGGATTAAAGGAAGTACATTAAAGTCGGGATCTATTTTAGCAAAGAAAACATCATCCTGCATTTTTTCAAAACGAACAAAAGCGGTCATTCGGTGTCTTTCTCTACTAACAGATTTGCAAATCTTAGATATTTTCAGGATATCGTTGTCTGCATAGTTTTGCAGAATGTTTTCGGAGGGATTTTTTATAGATTGCTTTACGGCGGATAATATAAGCTGCTCCAATGCTATATCTTCGGATAGATAAACTTTTACCAATTCATGAATTCCTGCCTTGCCAATATTTTGTTCTAATTTATTTAAAACCCTTTCCGCTTTCTCAGTCTGAGTAATAACTTCATGAATTTCCGCAAAAATATTCTCCTGATAAAATCTTTCTTTACTTGCAATCTCCACCTCTTTATAACGATATTCGAAAACTTCAAATATTGCTGTGAAAAGGCCGTCGAAACTTCCGTCGTAGAGTAGAGTGGTCATGTTGAGTTGGAGGGTTGTTGAGTTGGAGAGTTATAGAGTTTAGGAGTTTTAGAGTGAATTGATATTTAAGCCTTAGAATTATTAGTGAAATTCGTGAAAAATATTTGTGCAATTTGTGTTTGAAATTAAATTTTATAACAAATCAATTTTAGTTCATTTTCATCCATTTCAAGGTGAAACTGACCAATTTTTTCAATTATTAATTGAATGTTTTCTAAATCTTGGATATTAGTAGAATCAATGAGTTTAGGGAAAATTAGATATTCAATTTCTTTGTATTCAAGCCAATCATTGAAAGAATTATTTCCTTCAAATCCTGTTTGCCAATAATCAAACTCAAAAATGCTATCCTCATTTAAATATAAATGCCCAATTCTATTGTTTTGAATTTTCTTGATTTCTTGAGTATTGTCCACAATTGCTTCAATCAATCTTATCCATTTTGAATTTGACATAAATTGTTGAGAAAATCTTGAAACAGCTTTCTCAATATCTTTGATTTTCTGTTCACTATATCTTAAGGCTTTTTTTGTTCTCATATTTAAAATAAAGTCAACTGCTGCGAAAACTGATTCTGAAATTTAGAAGTACTTCCGCCAACCAATAATTTTCTGAGATTAATATCAGTCAAATGTCTCAAATGAATATTTCCAGAAGCAAAATCAATAAAATATTTGGCTCTGTTTACCGCTGCTCCCAACTTTTTAAGATGATCTATTGTCAACACCTGAAAACGTCTTGCACTCACAATTTTTTGAGCTGTTTTTACGCCGATTCCTGGGATTCTTAAAATAAGTTGATACTCTGCGGTTTGTAAATTAATGGGGAATTGATGAAGATTTCTCAACGCCCAGCTTAATTTGGGGTCAACTTCCAAATCCAGAAATGGCATCGTTGGATCTAAAATTTCTTCTGCTTTAAAACCATAAAATCTCATTAGCCAATCTGATTGGTAGAGACGGTTTTCACGGAGCATGGGAACTTCTGTCGTTAAAGAAGGTAATCTTTTATCTTCCAAAACGGGAACATAACCGGAATAATAAACCCTTTTCAGATTAAAGTTTTTATAAAAATGATCAGCCACTTTGATGATTTGGAGGTCATTTTCATTCGTTGCTCCAACAATCATTTGGGTAGATTGTCCGGCAGGCGCAAACTTCGGAACTTTTCTGAAAATTTTCTTTTCGTCTTGGTATTGCGTAATTCCTTTTTGAATGTATTTCATTGGATTGAGCATATCCTGTCTGTTTTTTTCAGGAGCTAATAATTTCAATCCACTTTCTGTGGGAATTTCAATATTAATAGATAATCTGTCGGCGTACAAAGCGGCTTCCTGCATCAATTCATCACTCGCTCCGGGAATTGATTTTAAATGAATATATCCATTAAAATTTTCTTCCAAACGTAATTTTTTCGCCACACGAACCAAACGTTCCATTGTAGTGTCGGCATTTTTAAAAATACCTGAGCTTAAAAATAAGCCTTCAATATAATTTCTTCGGTAAAAATTAATGGTTAGGTCTACGACTTCTTCTACCGTAAATCCGGCTCTTTTAATATCATTTGAACTTCTGGAAACACAGTAAGCACAATCGTAAATACAATGATTGGTCAATAGAATTTTGAGAAGAGACACACATCGCCCGTCTTCGGTATAGGTATGGCAAATCCCGCTTGCAGAACTGTCTCCCAAAGCGCCTTTTTTATTCTTTCTCGAACCTCCGCTGGATGAGCACGAAACATCATATTTCGCTGCATCGGCAAGAATTTCGAGTTTTTCTTTCAGACGTTCAAAATTCATTTTTTAAATTGAAAATATTAATATTAGCTGGTGTTTTCTGTTCAAATGTAGTTCCAAAATTGATAAATATCAATCTTTTTTGATGGAAGTTATCCACAATTGGCAGAGACAAAATTACTATATTTACGGTCATTAATTTATGCGTGAAATCGTAAACTTACGATTATATCTCACTCATCATAAAAAAGATCCATATGAACCATAAACCCGTAGAAGGTTTTTCCAAACTGACAAAACAAGGGAAAATCGAGTGGCTTGTCACTGAATATCTTGAAGGAAACGAAGAATATCAAAATATATTAAAACAATATTGGAATGATAATGCTGATCTCCAGAAGCTTCATGAAGAGTTTTCTGAAAACACGATCTCCAATTTTTATATGCCTTACGGGATTGCTCCCAACTTTTTAATCGACGGAAAACTATTGGCTCTTCCGATGGCGGTTGAGGAAAGTTCTGTGGTGGCGGCAGCTTCCAAGGCAGCCAAATTCTGGATTGATAAAGGAGGTTTTAAGACAACCATTATCAATACTGAAAAATTAGGTCACACCCACTTTATATTTAACGTAGAATCTCATAAACTGCAGCATTTTTTTAATTTTAAATTAAAGAAAAAATTATTTGAGGCTACAGAAAGTATTACGGCGAACATGAGAAATCGTGGCGGTGGAATTTTAGACATTAAATTAGTTGATAAAACTTCTGAAATGGCGCATTACTATCAGCTTAAAGCAAGTTTTGATACCGTAGATTCTATGGGCGCGAATTTTATTAATTCATGTCTTGAGCAGTTCGGTAAAACACTGAAAGAAGAGGTTGCAAAAGATGAAGATTTCACACAGGAAGAAAAAGATTCTTTACAGGTTGTGATGAACATTCTTTCTAATTTCACGCCTGACTGTATTGTAAGAGCTGAGGTTTCTTGCAAAATTGAAGACTTGAAAGACGACAGCGGAATTTCCAATGAAGAGTTTGCCAGAAAATTCAAACAGGCAGTTACGATTGCTGAGATTGAACCTTTCCGTGCGACAACTCATAATAAAGGCGTGATGAATGGAGTAGATGCTGTGGTAATTGCAACAGGAAATGACTTCAGAGCAACAGAAGCTTGCGCCCATGCATATGCTGCTAGAGACGGACAATACAGATCATTAACGCATTGTACAACCGATAACGGAGTTTTCAGATTCTGGATTGATCTTCCGATTTCTGTAGGAGTTGTAGGTGGTTTAACGAATCTTCATCCTTTGGTAAAATTCTCTTTAGCTTTACTTGGTAAGCCTTCTGCTCAGGAATTGATGAGTATTTTGGCGGTTTCCGGTTTGGCTCAAAACTTTGGAGCTTTACGTTCTTTGGTGACAACAGGAATTCAGAAAGGTCATATGAAAATGCATTTATTCAATATTCTGAACCAAATGGGAGCAACGGAAGAAGAAAAGCAGCATTTTGTGACATACTTTAAAGATAAAACGGTTACGCACCACGAAGTTATCAATGAATTTAACAGATTAAGAGGACAATAATGATTCAGATAATTTTACCCATCATATTCCTGATATTTGGGATCTTTTTAAAAGTAACAAAACTAAGAGGCTTTCAAAGCTCAAAGAAATTTGGCATTATGTTTATCATTTTGGGAATCTCTACATTAGTTGCCAGATTTATTACGCTCTATTTAAACTCAAAATAGTGAGAAGTAAAATTTTATTCTTTATCTTGATTTCAGGTTTAAGTTTTTCACAACAAAAAAATGTGAAGATCAATAATCTGCAACCCAAATCTGAGGACTATGTTTTTCCGGTAGTTTCTTACAGCGAAAAACCTTCGGTAGAGGATAAGATCAATACGTATTTACAGGTAGATGGATTAGAATATATTCCAAACTCGGGAGGGAATCCTTTTAAGCTGGCTTCTACAGCTACCAATTCTTATACAAATTATGTTCAGTTTTACAGTTGGGAGCAATTGGAAACACCTAAAAATATATTGAGTATTGCCATGGATGGCGAAGCAACAGGAGCTTATCCTGAAAGTTTTTCTAATTGGAAGAATTTTGATTTGAGAACGGGGAATTATATTAATCTTCAAGATCTGTTTCAACCCAATTCAATGAAGACCGTTGAAAATTTAATTAATCAAAGGGTTAAAAAAAGGATCAGTGATTTTCTTACGGAACTTAAATCTCATAAGGATAATTCTGAGGATGGAAAAGAACAAATCGAAATCTATGAAAACTGTTTTACAGACAATACACTTGAATATTTGGAATACTTTTTTGGAAAAGATAAACTCACGGTGGTTGCAGGAAGATGTTCTAATCATGCTTCGAGAGCGTTGGATGATTTGGGAAGTCATGAAATAGCCTTTCCGTATAAGGAATTGGAAAAGTATTGGAGTTCCTATGCTCAAAATTTACTTCTTGGTTCTGAACAAATTGTTGCCCAGCCCACAATACAAAACAGATTGTATAAAGGAAAGATTGATAATAAATATCCTATTACCCTTTTGGTCAAACGAATATATGATGATGGCGTTTTTTCTGCTGTGTATTGGTATGATAAAAATAAAAAATTCATAGAATGGAGTGGAACACTTAAAAATAATCATATCTCGATCACAGAAAACGATTACCATAGTGAAGAATTAAAAGCCTGGATTCCGAGAGCTTTCATAGAAGCAGATTTGAAAGGAAATAAAATAACAGGAACCTGGCAGGATTATAAAACGAAAAAATATTTAAATCTAGAATTAGAAGAATTATAAAAATGAAAACAATAACTTTAGTCTTTGGTGCTGTTTACGGCATGTTGTCAGTAATTTTAGGTGCATTCGGCGCGCACGCTTTAAAGAAAATATTATCTGTGGAAAGACTGGAAAGTTTTGAAACAGGAGTAAGATATCAGATGTATGCTGCTTTCTTTTTATTGATTGTAGGATACATTTTAAAGTTTGAAACTTCATCAGAGAAATGGGTTTCTATTTTAATGATTGCGGGAACGATGCTATTTTCGTTCAGTATTTATTTCTTGAGTCTACAGGATTATTTAGGGGCAAACTTGAAATTTTTAGGACCTATCACACCACTTGGAGGTTTGTTGATGATTATCAGCTGGGGAATGCTGATTGTTTATTTCGCTAAGAATAGAATTTAATCATCATGATCTTATCAAAAAAAATAAATCTGCGATATTTTGTGTAGATTGTTTACCGAAAAATCAAACCATGAACCATCGTTTTTTATTATTTTTTATTGCTGTTATCATCTCTTCTGTAAGTGTTCAGAAAATGAATGCACAGGAGAAGAAACCATTAATGAATGGAAATATTTTAACTGAAGTAAAAAATATACAAAAACGTTTTTCTGATAGCGTTCAACGATATGATTATAAAAAAGATCAGGTTTTATATGGCCAAAAGTACAAAGCTTTTTATGGTGAAAAATTAGACAATCTAAAAAATCTGTATCAAAAGATCTATGACAAAGAGGTGATGATCGGAAAAATAGATCCTAATATTTCGTTTAAAGCAACGGGCGGAATACAGACCGAAAATAATGTTCCTCAAACAGGAAGCAACCCTCCGGAGCAAGTGAAAAATGCTCCTATTGATATTAGCGAAGTTGAAAATTTCCAACTGCTTGCAGAGTTGCAAAAACGCTTAACAGCTGAATTTCCTGTTTACTTAGTAAATGATTATGATGGAGGAACGTATCGTTGTCATTTGAATTTTATGATTGATATCGATGGGAAATTCAAAAACGTAAAATATAAAGGAGCTTCCGATACAGAATTCGGTATCATCAGTGCATTGTTCCTGTACGCCATTGGAGGCTTGGGAAAACCTTTACTGTATCATAAAAAACCGATTGTACAAAACTTTGCACAACCCATTGTGTTAAGATTCGAATAAATAAAACACGTATTATAAAAGCTGAAATATTCAGTAAAGGCAAATGATGATATTCTTTTAGTATTTAAAATAAATTAAAATGAAAATCAACAGAAGAAGGCGAATTATCAAAACATTTGATCTTTTGGATCAACCCATTAGGTTTAATCCGTTTGTGTTTAGCCGGACTTTTTTTATGTGGGCTTTTACAGGCTTGGTAGGTGGAATTATTGCCGGATTATATTGGATCGTGCTTGAATATTTTACCGAATTTTTAGCTCAATTTCAGGGTTGGATGGTTATTCCTACGATGGCGATTTGTGGATTACTGGCAGGATTAGTCATTCACTTTATCGGAGATCCGGGAGAAATTCATTTGATCGTCAATAATATTAGATTTAATAAAGGAAAATTAGAACCGAAAAATAATCCTTCCATGATTTTGTCATCTCTTTTTTGTGTGGCATCAGGAGGAAGTTTAGGGCCTGAAGCGCCTTTGGTGCAGGTGACAGGTTCTACAGGAACTTGGCTGGGGAAAATTTTCAGATTGAAAGGAGAAGAATTACGTTCTTTAAGTATTGCCGGAATGGCATCCGGTTTTACGGCGCTGTTCGGCGCTCCGCTTGGGGGAAGTCTTTTCTCTTTAGAAATTCTACATCACAAACATGCGGTTGAATATTATAAAGCCATTATTCCTGCGTTGGTAGCGAGTTGTTTCAGTTATCTGATGTTTGCTTTGATCATCCATTTAGGAATCGGGGCGACTTGGGATTTGAAGGCCTATCATTACACAGGAGTTTATGATTTTGCCTATGCAACGGCTTTTGGAATTGTAGGAACGTTGTTTGGTTGGATTTTTATTTTTGTGGTTAAATTTTTCAAGAAAGTTTTTGAATACAGAAATTTACCCATTTATATTAAAACGTTTGTAGGCGGCGTTATTTTAGGAATTATCGCTTTTTATTTTCCCATTACAAGATATTTTGGACACAACGAGATCAACCAAATCATCAATGGAAATTTTGCTTTAAACTTTTTAATTTTAATCTTAATTTTTAAAATATTAGCCATTGCCATTACCGTAACTTCGGGTTGGAGAGGAGGTTTTATTATTCCGCTTTTCTTTGTGGGAACAACGTTGGGATTAATTATCCATAACTTATTTCCAACCGTTGATACTACGCTGGCGATTGTAAGTTGTATGGCTGCGATTAATGCCTGTGTAACAAGAACTCCCATGAGTACAACGATTATTTTAGGAACCTTAACAGGATTTACCTATTTCGTTCCTATTCTTTTTGCGAGTTTAACAGGATATTTCTTAGCACCAAGAATTCCATTTATTGGTTCTCAGTCTGAAAAACTGGCTGAGGAATAAAGCGTTGTTTTAACAAATTAGAATAATAAACTTGTTTACAGTTTTTCTTTTAACCACAAAAGAGTCAAAAGAATTAAGCATTATTTAAGTTAATCATAAACTGTAAATAAGTACACATGAGTTTTAAAAAAAATCTTTGATTTTTCTTCTTTTGTAAGCTTATGTTTTCAAGATAGCTAAGCTTTAAATAGTTTAATAGTAGCTTTTGTACCTTTTGTGTTTAAATTTTTAATTAGCTTAAACAGACTTAACATTATTTTTCAGTTCAAATTTGAAATCAGAATACAAATAAAAAAGTTCAGATGTATTTCTGAACTTTTTAGTTTTATAGAGAGAAATTTTCTTTCATCCATTTCAGCTTATTAAAGCTTTTCAGGAATTTTGTTTTAATGGAAATAAACTTTTCCTGAGCATCGATGACTTTATTTTCTCTTGAATTGATGAGGAAAAGAGAACTTTCCCCATTGCTGTATTTGGTTTCTTCTGCAGCAAGAAGTTTTTGATAGTTAACGAGATTGTTTTGTGAAAGATCAATTTGTGCATGGTAATTCAATACTTCATTTTTATAGGTCTCAATCTTGGTGTCGAGTTCTCTCTTTTTAAGCTGCGTGTCGAGCTGATTCTGTTCTATTTTGATCTTAGCTATTTGATGATTGGCTCTCGCTTCTCTTTGAAAAACCGGAATTTCAAGCTTTAATCCATATTGGAAATTATTGTCAAAGAGGGGAAGGTAATCAGCGCTGTAGTTTTCTTTGTTAAAAAAATTATAGGTAAAATCTGCTTTAGGAAGTAAGCTCTGCCACTTCAATTTACGTTCACTTTCTAAAATAGAATGTTTCTGGGTGTAATACAAAATAGACAAATGATTGTCTGTTGTTTTGGTTTGAAGTTCGTCAAGAAGAAATTCAAAATCTGAATAAGCAGTATGTTCCGAAAGATTATCTGCTGGATAAATGAGCTGTGAAATTTCATATAATTCTTGCTTATCTTTCCATAAAAATAATTGGAGCTGCTGAGTGTTTTTTACAAAATTTAAATACGCTTCTCTTTGTTGAAGTTCAAAACTCTGCAATTGCGATAGAGCCTCTACAGTATCTATGGCTGCTCTTTCTCCGTATTCAAAAGTCTTTTGGGTAAGGTCTAAACGATTTTTATTAATCTCAACGGCTTTGGTTTGTAATCGGTAAACCTCAAAACTTTGTACCCATTCCCAATACGTATTTTCTGCATTCAGAAGAAGATCATTGGTTAAAACTGTTTGTTCTGCTTCTGTCATTTTCAAGGCAAATTTTGCCTGATCCAGCATTGCTCTTCGTTTGTCGTACAGAAGATTCTTCGCTAAAGGAATTGTAATTCCCATCTGATAAAGTCCGCCCTTGGTATCACTGGAATTCAGTTTTTGACCATCCAAATAATTATAGCTTGCGGTAAGATCAATTCCATACCATGTTGGAATTCCAAGTTCTATATTTTTTTGTTCGTAATATTGGGTTCCGTCAATATTTTTTTCTCCAATCTTTCCTCCTAATATGGGATCAAAGCTGCCTCTTGCTTTTGTAATTTCAGATTGAGCCATTGTATTTTGAAGCTGATATTTTAATGCTAGCGGATGATAATTTTTTACGACCGCAATAAATTCCTGTGCAGAAATTTTAAGGGAATCCTGTGCCCAACCATTTTGAAAAAAAGACAAGATGATAATGAAAAGAATTTTATTTTGCTTTTTCATATTTAATAGATTGGTCGTTTTTTATTTCATAATAATCAGGAGGAAACCCATTGATATTTCTCCATAGTTCATACCATACAGGAACATCGTTAAGAATGGCAATTCCCTGTACTCCGGCTCCCATTTTAATTTTTGGTGGCCATTGTTTTTCATTTTTATCCTCAATCACGAATGCTTTAAAAAGTCCGTTTGCGCTAATGTTATTTTCTACAGCCACTACTTTCCCCGCAAATGTTCCATAGCTTGAATTAGGCCAACCTGAAAATACGATGGCAGGAAAACCGTCGAAGATGCACATCACCCGTTGTCCTTCTTTTACCAATGGGAGGTCTACAGGTTTGATGTAAATTTCTACCGCATAATTTACATTGGTAGGGACAATCGTTCCTATGTTTTCTCCATCTTTCAGCACTTCGCCAATACCGGCTTTATTGAGTTGTACCACTTGTCCGTCCTGTGATGCAATGATAAAATATAAACCTTGCCTGGCTTTATAGTTGGCTACCTGATTTTCAAGTTTGGCAATATCACCATCACTTCCTTCAATCTGGCCCATATTCTGAAAACGGTCTCCCTCTGTCTTACTTAACTTTTCTGTGTAATCCTGTATCACTGAGTTTTGTTCAATTCCTATATTCGAAATTTCCTGACGGGTTTGGGCGACTTTATTTTCTGATGCTGATTTTTTTGCCACCGCATTTTGATACGAAATACTTCTCTGTTGAAACTGGGTAAGAGAAACCAATCCTTCATCATACATTTTTTTCTGTCTCGAAAACTGATCTTCAGAAAGGCTGAGTTCATTGATTGCAGCAGCTAATTCGGCTTCTTCGCCTGTAAGTTTATTGTTGAGCTGGCTGATCTTTATTTTTAACTGATTCAGTTTAAGATCTCTTGCCGCATGCAATGCCTGAAACTGATTGTTAACCGTTCCTACCTTAGCTTCATAATATTCTCTTACTCCTTTTTTAGCATTTACCTGATCTTGGGTTCTCTGTACCAAAAGAGGATCTAGGTAGTCATCTTTTATTTCTGAAAGCTGTAGCAGAGTATCTCCTTTTTTTACGTAATCTCCATTTTTAATATTCCACTTGATGATTTTACCCGGAATAGGAGAGTTCAGCTGTTGAGGACGCTGTTCCTGATAAAGAGAGGTCACGCTTCCCTTTACTTTTATATTCTGTGTCCATGGGAGAAATAAGGTAATGATGCCTCCAATAAAAATAAAAAGAAACCATCTTTTTACCCTTGATTTTTTATGAATATGATATATTTTGTCAAATGACTGTAGTTTCATTGTGCTCAATTTTTATGATATAACTTTTAAGGTGCCTTCTTCCATATGAAGATGCTGATCTGCAAACTGCAATACGTCTTCACTCTGCGAAACAATGATAATGGTTGTTCTTTCTTTGATCTGCAGCAGATATTCTATCATTTTATCCTGATATTCTTCACGGATGCCTGCAAAAGGATTTTCAAGAATAATGAGTCTTTTTTCACCTAAAAGAGCACGGAGCAACAATATTTTTTTCTTTGAACTAAAGGTGATTTCAGAATCTGTTTCGCTTACTTCGGTGAAGAAACCGTTGCTGAAGAGGCTTGAAATATTTTCTATTCCCAGCTTTTCAGAAAGCTCAAGAATATCTTCTGTATTGCTTTGGTTGTTGCCTAATAATATATTTTCTTTTACCGTTCCCTGTATGATTTTCATATTCTCCAGATATAGGCTGATTGTGTTTCTCAGCTGTTTCTTATCAATATTTTTTAATGGAGTTTTATCAAAAAGTATCGTTCCCGAGCTAGGTTCAAAAAAACCGGTGATCATATTGAGAAGAAGAGATTTCCCGGTTCCCAGTTTTCCTGTTAAAACCGTAATGCTGTTTTCCGGAATTTTAAAATTTAAATCAGAAAGAATGGGAATATTATCATTAAATGAAAATTGTACATTTTTAAATTCTATCTCTGTTCCTTTGTCTTTCTGAGAGAGCACGATCTCGCCATTTTGCTCTTCTTTAAGCCCTGTTATTTTAGAAAGTTTTGCGAAAGAAGCGATGAGGTCATAATAGCTTTCAAGACTCACAATCAGTTTTTCTACTGCCGACATGATGCTTAAAACCACAATTTCAGTAGCAATGAAAGCGCCAATATTAAGTTTTTGATTGATTAAAAGATAGGTGCCGATCGCAAGCATAGCCAACGTAATGATGACTTTAAAAGCGATAATGGTTTTGTATTGAAAGACAAGTACTCTAAAATGAGAAGTTCTGTGATGAAGATATTCTACCACTCTGTCATCGGTTCCTTTTAAATGAACAGCGCTTTCAGAATGCATTTTAAAAGTTTTTACAGAACCTGCAATATCCTCGATCCATGCTGCGGTGTCATATTTTTTGTTGCTTTCTTCAATGCTAGATTTTATTCCGCTTTCCATCGTGTATCGAAATATAATAACCACAGAAATCACAACCAATGCTGCAAAGGCTAAAAACCAAAGATGATAAAACGAAAGTAAAAGGATTCCAAAAAAGATTTGTATCAGTGCAGTAGGAATTTCTAAAAGAATTTTTGAGATTCCCTTTTGTAGATTTTGAATGTCAAAAAAACGATTGACAAGCTCTGGAAGATAATATTTTCGGGTGTAGGAAAGATCTACTTTTGGGATTTTATCTGCAATTTCTATGGAGAATTCTACAAATATCTTTTGCTGTATTTTCTCGATGATCTGGATGACCTTTAATCTGAAGTATCCTGCAAGCCAGGTTCCGATCACCACAAAAAAGATGAGGATATAAATGGAAGTCGTCATCGTTGCTCCCATCACAAAACTCACAATAGACTGGATTCCCAAAGGAATACTTAGGAGAACGAGACCGTTAAGAATTGCATAAAAATAAATATTGGTAACATCTTTTTTTTCTTTTGTAATGTAGCGGATGAGCCTTTTACCCTGTTCATTAGCTGTTATTTCCATTTTTCTTATTTAGTAAGGTTAATGTTTTTAAATAATTCTAAATTTTTAGTTGATATTTTTCGTTACGGCTGTCGACGGATTTTAGAAATTGTTCATTGGTAAACTTTTTCAAATAGAGTAGAATCAATGAGATTGATTTGAGGACTATTTTTTGAATGATAATTTCAAATCTGTTATCGAAGATCAGTGCCGATATTTTTTCAGTATGGAATTACTGATTTTATTTTTTGTAGAATCTTTTAACGAAAGTCCTTCATAGACTTTGAATTTTGGTTGAAAATTCATGGAGTTTTATATATTATTTCGGGGATTCAAAGATAATATATGGGATTTGTTAATGTTCTTATCTACATTAGAATGGTATTAAAATGTGATTAGAATATCAGAGATACATTCAGATTTTTTATGATGATGAGCTCGTTATTCATACATTCGCTGTGTAAAATTTTAAGAAGATCAACATGAAACTTGCCCAAAGCGTTAAAAGTTCTATAAATTTCTTTTTAAGCTTGTTCATTTTTAGTAAATTTGTCAACCTTTAAAGTTTAAAATAAAATAATAAAAATAATATGAATCTTCACGAGTATCAATCAAAAGAGATTTTATCAAAATACGGAGTTGCTATCCAACGTGGTTTCGTAGCGAACAATGTAGAAGAAGCTGTAGCAGCTGCTGAAAAATTGACTGCTGAAACTGGAGCTCAGGCTTGGGTTGTAAAAGCACAAATTCACGCAGGTGGTCGTGGTAAAGGTGGTGGTGTAAAGTTCTCTCCAAACATGGATAAGCTTAAAGAAAACGCTCAGAACATTATCGGAATGCAGTTGGTAACTCCACAAACTTCTGCTGAAGGTAAAAAAGTACACTCTGTTTTGGTTGCAGAAGATGTTTATTATCCGGGAGAAACTGAAACTAAAGAATTTTATGTTTCTATTCTTTTAGATAGAGCTGAAGGTAAAAATACAATCGTATATTCTACTGAAGGTGGTATGGATATTGAGCACGTTGCTGAAGTAACTCCTCATTTGATCCACAAAGAAATTATTGATCCTGCTTTAGGTCTTCAAGGTTTCCAGGCTAGAAAAATTGCTTTCAACTTAGGTCTTGAAGGAAATGCATTTAAAGAATTCACAAAATTCATTGCATCTCTTTACAATGCTTATACAGGAATTGATGCATCTCTTTTTGAAATCAACCCTGTGTTGAAAACTTCTGACAACAAAATTATCGCTGTAGATGCTAAAGTAACTTTGGATGGTAACGCATTGTTCCGTCACAAAGATCTTGAAGCGTTGAGAGATACAAGAGAAGAAGATCCTATGGATGTTGAAGCTGGTGAAGCTGGTCTTAACTTCGTAAAACTAGACGGTAACGTTGCTTGTATGGTAAACGGTGCTGGTCTTGCAATGGCAACTATGGATATCATTAAATTATCTGGTGGTAGCCCTGCTAACTTCTTGGACGTTGGAGGTACTGCTGATGCTCAGAGAGTACAAACTGCTTTCGGAATCATCTTAAGAGATCCAAACGTAAAAGCAATCTTGATCAACATCTTCGGAGGTATCGTAAGATGTGACAGAGTTGCTCAAGGTGTTGTAGATGCTTACAGAGCGATGGGTAGCCTTCCGGTTCCATTGATCGTAAGATTACAAGGAACTAACGCTGTTGAAGCTAAAAAATTAATTGATGAGTCAGGTCTTCCTGTACACTCTGCAATTACTTTAGAAGAAGCTGCAAACAAAGTAAAAGAAGTTTTAGCATAAGCCTAAAATTTTCAGATATAATTAAAACCGTTTCATTTTTTGAAACGGTTTTTTTTGTTAAAAATTTATCAATTTATTTTAAAATTGTTATTTTTACAAGTAACACCTTTGAAATGAAATTATTTTTATACTTTTTCCTCTTTTTATTCCTTAACTGTCAATCTCAGTATCAAGGTAATAAACCGGTATCTCCTAAAAAAGAAATCTCATTCGAAGACAAGTACCATTATCCTTTTTCTTTAACTCAAAAAGATTTTCTCGTCATTGATTCTCAGGAAAAGATGGATGAAATTTTCAAGATCATTCATCAAAATAATGAGGGAAACCGATTTTCTCCTATTCCTGCCATTGTAGAAGGTGAAACCTATATTATTATAAAACCTCAATTAAAAAATGCCAACGATGTTTTAATTGACAACATCAGTCTAAGTAAAAATACACTGTATGTTAAGGTAAAGGAATTCAATAATCCTGATGCTGAGAAAACGAATCGTAGTTCTCCCAATATCCTTTTAAAATTATTAGAACAGACCAAGATTACAAAAACCATCATTCAATATTAATATAAAAGAAATACGTATTATGAAAAGTAAAACATTTATTGTCTCGTGCCTCCTGATTGCTTCAAGTGCTTTTGGGCAGCAGAATTATTGGGCTAAGCTCAAAGATAGGAAGATTGATAGGGGAGATCTAAAACCAAGGTGGACTACCCCGGCTACTTTTTCTTTATATCAATTAGATTTAGAAAAAGTTAAAAAAGAGTTGGCAAAAGCTCCGCAGCGCTTTTCTAAAGATGAAAGCCTCGTGATGAAATTTCCTGATGCTGATGGAAATTATAGGGATTACATTATTCAGGAAGCCTCTGTAATGGAACCTGCTTTACAGGAAAAGTTTCCTGAGATTCGTTCTTATGTGGGAGTGCAGAAAAACAATCCGTTAAATACGATCCGCTTTAGTGTTACCCCTTCTACAGGGATGAATGTAATGTATTTTGATGGCTACGAAATTAGTTATCTTGATAGTTATGCGAAAGATAATTCCTCTTTTATCCTTTATAAAAGAAAAGATCTTCCTAAAAATGACAGACTTTTTGAATGCCATGTTGAAGATCAGTTAGATGATTTACAGAAGAACGCTTCAACAATGAAGGCTCCGTTGGTTTCGGACGGTCAGTTCAGAACCTATCGATTAGCATTATCGGCAACAGGAGAATATACTGCTTTTCAAGGTGGAACAGTTCCTTTAGCAATGGCTGCTATGGCAACAACAATGAGCAGGGTGAATGGAATTTACGAAAAAACCATTTCAACAACAATGGTAATGGTAGCTAATAATAACCTTCTGGTTTATACAGATGCTACAACAGACCCTTATACTAATGGAACTCCGGGGACAATGATTAACCAGAATCAAACAAATACAACCACTGTGATTGGTTCTGCAAATTATGACATAGGACATGTTTTTGGAACAAATAGTGGTGGATTGGCTGGTTTAGGAGTGGTTTGTGTATCCGGAAGTAAAGCGAGAGGGGTTACCGGATCTGGAGCTCCTGTCGGAGACCCTTTTGATATTGATTATGTAGCTCATGAAATGGGACATCAGTTTGGGGCTAACCATACCTTTAGAGCGGCAACTTCATCTTGTAGTGGTAATGCCAATAATGCAACAGCCTATGAGCCTGGAAGCGGAAGTACAATTATGGCCTATGCAGGAATTTGTGGAGCAAGTAATAATGTTCAAAATAATAGTGATGCCTATTTTCATGCAGCAAGCGTTAATGAAATGTACAATGTTTTAAAAAGGTCTTCAGATTGCGCGGTAAAGATTACTAATAATAACGGGGTTCCTACGGCAGATGCAGGAGCTGATTATATTATTCCTAAAGGGACAGCATTTGTTTTGACAGGGCAGGGAACAGATCCTGATAATGATCCGTTGACGTATTTGTGGGAACAGTATGATAATCAAACAAGTACCCAACCTCCGGTTAATACCAGTACAGTAGGTCCGGTTTATCGTTCTTTAACTCCGAAAACAGTTCCTACAAGATATTTTCCTGCGATGGTTTCTGTTTTGGCGAATAATTTAGTTCCAAAATGGGAAGTTACACCCAATGTAGCCAGAACATTGAATTTTTCTTTATTGGTAAATGATAACAGATCTACAGGGAATCAGGCGGCAAGAGATGCAATGGTAGTAACAGTAACGGATGACGGGCCTTTTACAGTCACTTCACAGCCTACTAATACCTCATATAATGCTGCCGTACCTGCAACAGTAACTTGGAATGTGGCAGGAACAAATACAGGAGTAATAAATACCCAAAATGTGACTATTTTACTTTCTAAGGATGGTGGTGCTAACTTTACAACTGTATTGGCAGCAAGCGTACCAAATAATGGCACTGCGGTGGTAAATCTACCGAATGAAGATATTCCATCTGCAAGGATTATGGTAAAAGCGGTTAATAATATTTATTTTGCTGTGAATTCTTCTAATTTTTCAATTTCAAGATCCTTATCAACCGTTGAGAGTGAAGTAAAAAGTTTTGCAATTTATCCTAACCCTTCTCATGATGAGGTTAATGTTTTATTGAAAAATGATTCTCAAGATGCAGACTATTTACTTTTTGATCCTGCTGGAAGATTAGTTAAAAAAGGAAGTTTTAAAGGGCAAACGAAAATTCGACTGAATGAAGTAAGCACCGGAAATTACTTGATTAATGTAATATTAGATAATGGTGAAAAGCATACTGAAAAATTAATTATTAAAAAATAAACAAAAAAAAGAGTAACCATTTTTGGTTACTCTTTTTTTATACAGCTTGTGGCTGCGGGTTTATACTTATGCTGGTTGGGGTTACCAATTGTATTTGGTCTGCATCCAGTCGCTGTTTTATTTTGATAATAGTATCACTTTTTACATGGGTAATATTAGCGCCAATGGTTAGCCAGAATTTCACCTGGAGGGTGAAAATACCTTGTTTTAAATCTGTGAATACCACCTCAGCAGTATCAGGTCTATCAATACAATCTAAACTTTTTATAACCTCTAAAATACCTTTCTGAGCTTTAGTGATATCTTCATCTGCCGGAATTTCAAAATTTAATATAATTCTTCTTTGCGGTGAAGCAGTAATATTATAAAATGGAGCATTAAAAACAACTTGGTTAGGAATGTAAGCTTTCTTTCCGTCATCCGTGATGAGTTTTGTTGTTAAAAAACCAATTTCCTGTACAGTTCCGGAATGGTTTCCAAGGGTAATATAATCGCCTACTTTAAATGCTTTGTCGATTCCAATAAGCATTCCTGAGAACATACTGGAAACAAGATCTTTTAAAGCAACCCCTGCAATAACCCCCGCAACTCCTAAACTTCCGATGAATTTCCAAAGGAAAGTACTGAAGCCCATAATTTCTAATGAAATGAAGGTCCCCATCATCATGATCATAAATCTAAAAACACCAATTAAGGTAACTAAAGAACTTTCTTTTTTGCTTTTTGGAAAAAGTTTGTGAAAAATTTTTACTGAAGCCTTGCTTAAATATTTACTTGTAATAAGAAAGAAGGTAAAAACCATGATCCCTACAATGAGTTTGGGAGTAAATTGAGCCAGCTTTAAATACCAGCTTTCTAGAACATTATAGATAATGTTGATATAGTTTAAACCATTTTTCTGCATGAATTGAAAATTTTATTGAATAAAGATATAAATTCTTAACAAAAATTTTGCCAGTTCCAAAAAGTCTACTAAATTTGTAGACTAATAAAACAGAATATTATGTCAATCAAACTAGGAGATATCGCACCCAACTTTCAGGCAGAATCGTCTTTAGGAGATGTAGATTTTTACAATTATCTTGGAGATTCTTGGGGGATTTTGTTTTCACATCCTGCAGACTATACACCTGTATGTACTACGGAACTTGGATACACTTCAAAACTTAAATCTGAGTTTGATAAAAGAAAGACGCAGGTAATTGCATTAAGTGTAGATGGGGTAGAAGACCATCAGAACTGGATCAAAGATATTAATGAAACCCAGAATACAGAAGTACAGTTTCCTATTATTGCCGATAAAGACAGAAAGGTTTCTGAATTGTATGATTTTATTCATCCCAATGCTTCAGCAACTGCTACAGTTCGTTCTTTATTAATTATTGATCCTGCTAAAAAAGTAAGGTTAATAATTACTTACCCTGCTTCAACTGGAAGAAATTTTGATGAAATTTTAAGAGTTTTAGATTCTCTCCAGTTAGTGGACTCTCATAAAATAGCAACACCTGTGAATTGGAAACAAGGTGATGATGTAATTATTCCACCAAGTACTTCAACAGAAGAAGCTAGGAAGATATTTACAAAAGGAGTGACAGAGATTAAGCCGTATCTAAGATATACGCCACAACCGAATACATGATTTATTTGATTTTTTATAGTTTAGTTTTAATTTGTACGAAAATCGCCTTGGAAAATTTCCAAGGCGATTTCATTTGTATACTATATGTATATGTGAAGTGTGTGATTATTTTACATCTTTTATGATCTGCTGACCTTTAGATGTTGGTAAATAAATAGTAAATCCTAAATTGAATGTAATATTAGATGTTAAACCCTGGTTACCAAAGCCAGTTACACCTGCATATTTTACTAATCCCTCTAATCCAATGTTTGGAGTAATGAAGTAAGAATAACCAGGACCTACACCGAAGTCAAGACCTGTTGTAGAGTTACCACCATCACTGATAGAGTAACCACCAACACCTAAGTTACCTTCTAGGAACCATCTTCCGTGTTTCAATAAGTTATCAACTCCTTTCTCACCCGGAGATACATAGTAACGTCCTAAAGCACCAACACCATAATCAAATCTTGTAGGTGAAGTTTTAGCAGATTTACTGATTCCTAAATTTACATATCCTCCAACTGCTATATTATCTTTAATAAAATAAGCTCCTTTAGGTTGAATTCCGATTTGGTATCCACCACCAGTGTTTAATCCGAAATTACTTGTTGCCAAGCTACTTCCTACCATCCAGTTACCTTTTTGAATTTGAGCATTCATAGTAGTAGCTAAACCTGCTACAGCTAATATTCCTCCTAAAATTAGTTTTTTCATAATTTATAATTTTTAATAATTAATGTTTATTATTCTTAAAGTAAGGAATAAACAACAAATGTGCCATACTCCTCAATGTCAGGTCTTTTTTTAACTTTTTGGCGTGAATTATTTAATTTTATATCTTATTTTTTTAACACTTTGAGGAAAATATTTGCAATTTTAGATCAATAGAAGAATGATGGAAACCACGAGCCCTACAATGGTGAAAAGCATTCCTCTTTTAAAAGCTTTTGTTTTTGGATTGAACATCCAGAAACTTGATATGACAAAAAAGAATAAGGATATGCCAAAAAAGGTATTAAGTGGTGACAAAGTCTCTTTAGATTGAGATTTATGAAGTTTTGTCATCTTATCGAGAATTAAAGGAAGCTCTTTTTTTGAATATTTTGCTTCACCGCTGGCAGCGTTGTAGGTTCCTTGTTTAAATGTTGAAATACCTCCTTCTGTTTTTTCTATTTCAAGGTTTTTTATTTTTAATTCCTTACCCAGTTCTTTTTCGTTAAGATTTTTAGCAACTGTTTTGTCATATTTTTTCTCTTTTTTCAAGAAATCGGTATCTCTGTATACTAATAAAACACCACTTACTGCATAAACCGCCATAATTCCTGCAAGGAAAAATCCTAAATAACGGTGGGTAATTCTCATGAAAGTTCTTGTATCCTTAATCTTATCCATATCTTAAATAGCTTTGTTTATTAAATCTCAAAAGTGGAAACTGCAAAAATGCAACTTCCACTTTGAATGAAAAAATTATTATAATATTAAATTATTACAATTTGTATGTTAGTGTGAAATAGTAATTTCTTGGTGTAATAGGGTTTACAGAGTAGTTTTCATGAACATTGTAGTTTACAACATCAAATAAATTACCCACTCTTCCTTGGATAGAGAATTTGCTCCATTCGTAACCTAGAGATAAGGCAACTGTAGTGTAATCTTTTAATTCAAAAGTTCTGCTCACTCCATTTCTTGCTTCTAAACTTGTCGTGCTTCCCGTTTTTGTATCATTCCATCCTGCTAATCTATCACCGATATAATAAGCACTAGCCCCTACTTTCAAGCCTTTAATTCCTTTAGTAAAGGTATAGAATACAGAAGCATTTGCTGTTGTAGCAGGAGTTCTTACCAATCTTTGATTTTCTATATATCCCACTTTGTCCGGCGTATCTAAATACACTGAATTATTATAAGAAATACCTCCAATAATAGAAAGGTTTGGCATTGGATTACCTGTAATATCCAATTCTACACCTCGGCTACGCATTTTACCTACAAATTCTTTAAAGTTACTATCAACATTTATTGATCCATCTGCTTTAAATAAAGCAGTTTGATAAGAATTTTGATTAATGATTTGATATACAGATAAGTTAATGGCAACAGCGTTGTTCCAAATATTTTTCTTAGCCCCAATTTCATACTGATCAACAGTTGTTGGCTTCAAAGCTTCATTAAATATTGTTTGTCCTGTATTCGCTATGAAAGAATTAGTATAGGTTGCGAACACCGAAAGATTTTCATTTGGTGTATAAACTAAACCTACTTTTGGAGAAAAGGCTTGGTCTGAAGTAGAAGAATTGCTAACAAAACTCTTATCATAAGGTTTAGTGTTAGTAGCTTCAGTTTCTTTTATAGAAGGCATATTTTGAATATATGACCAACGTAATCCTGCAATCACTTTAAACTCTTTCGTTAAGCTGATAAAATCTTGAGCGTAAATACCTATTCTTCTAGTATTTACTCTGGTCTTAGAGTTTTTACTACTATTTGGCATTGCTACATTTCCCCATGTTGAAGGATCATCTAAGAATAATACATTCGTTGGAGCAGTTACATTATATGCATAAGCATCTGCTTGGTTGTAATCAGCATCTGTACCAAATAATACTTTATGATTAATTTTTCCGGTATTAAACTCACCATTCAAATTCACCTGTGCAGAAGTATAGCTCTGTTCGTTATAAGTTTTACCAAAAGGTCTTGCCCATGAAAGACGATTGGTTTGCACTTTGTCAAAAGCCCACTGTACTCTTTCTGAAGAAAAATAATCTTTAGTATAATTAGAATACGAAGCTGTAGTATTTAATGACCACCTATCATTAAACTGATGATTGAAAGTAACATTTGTTGAAAGTTGCTGTACATTTTGATACTGCCAATCTGTTCCAAAAAAGACATTTCTGCTTACACCAGTATTTAAAGAATAGCTTTTATCTTTATTTTCAATTGAACCAACTCCGAAATCAGGTGTCAAATCATTTTTAAGATAATCGGCCTCAACAATCAATTGTGATTTTGGACTGATATTAAATAAGAACGAAGGATTAAAATAGTATTTTGTAGACTTTACAACATCTCTAAAACTTTCAGCATATTCATATGCGCCATTCATTCTAAATGCGATGTTTTTGGATATTGGTCCATAAACGTCAACGGTTGGTTTGTAAGAGTTCCAGCTTCCGGCATTTAAACCTACACTTCCTCCAAAATTAAATTTAGGCTTTTTCGTAACTAAATTAATAATACCTCCGGCAGCAGCATTTCCATATAACATGGCATTAGCTCCTTTTAAAACTTCAACTCTTTCCAGACCACTTACTTCAGGGAAAACACCACTGTTGATTCTTGAACCATTTTTGAAAATATTATCATTCCCAAAAATAAAACCACGTCCACCAAAACTATCCTGTGAACCACCTCTTGAAGAAGTAAGATAAACCCCATTTACGTTTTGAAGAACATCACTTAATTGCTTCGCCTGTTGCTGTTCAATAATTTCGTGAGTAACAATGGCAATGGGCTGTGGCGTTTCCATTATCGTAAGATTAGACTTAGTAGATAATGGTTTTGCTTTATTTGGATTTCCTGTTTTATGAAGATTTACATCCTCTATAGTTTGTATTCTAATGGTGTCGGATTCATGTTTGTGCTTAGTTTGTGCACTGGCTGTTGCAGCCAAGATAATGAAGCCTAAAGTAGTAATTTGTCTTTTCATTTTACTTTATTTAGAGTGCTTTTAAATAACGCGCAAATGTAAGGATTAGTGATCTATTATTTAGACTAATTTAAAATAATATTGTGATTTATATCATATTATTTAATTCCTGATGAATTATTCCTATAAAAATGATAGACTATGTAACGAAACGTTTTTTTTATAAATATATTTGTTAAAAATAAAATTATGCAATTGGTAAAAGTAGGCCTTTGTGCTTTCGGAATGAGCGGAAAAATTTTTCATGCTCCCTTTTTAAAAGAACATCCGGGATTTTTTATGTCGGCTGTTGTAGAAAGAAGTAAGGAAGATTCAAAAGAAAAATATCCGGACGCTACCATCTATCGTTCGGTAGAAGAGATGTTGGCTCATGCTGACATTGAATTGGTTGTAGTGAATACTCCCGTTCAGACTCATTTTGAATATGTTAAAATGGCTCTTGAAGCAGGGAAAAATGTAATAGTAGAAAAACCTTTTACTGTAAATGTTTCTGAAGCTGAAGAATTAGTAAGGTTAGCCGAAGAAAAAGGATTATTTCTAAGTGTTTATCAAAACAGAAGATTTGATCGTGATTTTCTCCAGGTTCAAAAAATAATGAGCGAAGAAAAATTAGGAACGATTAAAGAAGTTGAAATTCGTTTTGACCGTTTTCGTACAACAGCAAGCGGCAAAGCTCATAAAGAAAATCCAGAGCAAATGGGTTCCGGATCACTTCATGACTTAGGTTCGCATTTGGTAGATCAGGCGGTGCAATATTTTGGGTTTCCTGAAAAATTATTTGCAGATGTATTTTCTATGAAAGGAGAAGAGTTTGCTAATGATTATTTTGAAATTCTTTTATATTATAAAAATGGTTTAAGAGTACGATTGAAATCTTCTGTTTTCAGTAAAGAAGCACATTATGCTTATATGATTCACGGTGAAAAAGGAAGTTTCCTACAAGAAAGAACAGATAATCAGGAAAATGAATTGGTTGCCGGATCAATTCCTGTTTACGGAAAAGACTGGACCATTCCTTTAAAAGAAACTGATGGAATTTTAAATGTTTTAAATGAAAATTCAGAAACAGAAAGAACGCTTACTTTAAGTGAGTCTGGGAATTATATGAATTATTACCAGAATATCTATGAGCACATTGTTTTCGGATATTATTTACCATCGCCGGCGGGAGAAATTATTCAGAATATGAAAATTATCGATGCCGCTTGGGAAAGCTCGAAAGAAGGTAAGATTATAAATTTGGCTTAAAGAATAAGTTGAATTTTATATAAAAGAGATGCTTCGATTATGCTCAGCATGACATCGCTAAAAATTTACTGCTAAAATTAGACAGTTAGTATTAGAAATGTCATGCTGAACGTAGTCGAAGCATCTTAACTTATAACTCAATTACATTTCCTGAAGTTCCAACCATCTCATTTCATGGTTCTCTAATTTTTCAGAAATTGATTCTAATTCTGCAGAAAGCTTAGCAATTTTATCATACTCACTTTCATTATTCAATTGATCCAAAATCTTTGCACGTTGTGCTTCTAATTGAGGAATTTCTTTATCAATGGTTTCCAGTTCTCTTTGTTCCTTAAAAGAAAGTTTTCTTTTTGGAGCCTGTGATGGTGACGTTGAAACAGCAGCAGGAGTAGGAGCGGGAACAGGCGTTTCCACTTTTTTGGCAACAACTGCTTTTGGTGCTTTTTCTTCTAATTTTAAATTCTCTCTGTATTCTGAGAAGTTCCCAATGAAATCTCTAATTTTTCCTTCTCCTTCAAACGCTAAAATATGGTCAACAATTCTGTCCATAAAATATCTGTCGTGAGAAACAATGATTAAACTTCCTTGGAAATTCAATAAGAAATTTTCTAATACCGTTAACGTTGGAAGGTCAAGATCGTTGGTAGGCTCATCAAATATTAGGAAGTTTGGATTTTGATATAAAATATACATCAAATGCAATCTTCTTTTTTCACCTCCTGAAAGTTTTGAAATGGGTGAATATTGGGTTTGATCATCAAATAAAAATAATCTCAAAAACTGTGATGCCGAGATTGTTCTTCCGTTAGCTAGAGGAAAGTTTTCAGAAATTTCTTTGATGAAATCAATAACTCTTTCGTCTTCTTTATATTTAAGTCCTTTTTGTGAAAAGTAACCGAATTTAATTGTTTCTCCGGTTTCAATTTCTCCGGAATCTCTAGGCTCAAGCCCTTGGATGATATTTAATAAGGTAGATTTTCCGGCACCATTTTTTCCTACAATTCCTACTTTTTCACCTCGCTGGAACTGATAACTGAAATCTTTTAATAATAATTTATCTCCATAACTTTTAGAAATATCTCTAAGTTCTAAAATTTTATTTCCAAGCCTTTTCATTTCGAAATCAAGCTCCAGAGATTCTTTTCTTGTATCGGTTTTAGCTATTTTTTCAGTTTCGTAAAAATCCTCTTGTCTAGATTTTGATTTTGTGGTTCTCGCCTTAGGTTGTCTTCTCATCCACTCCAATTCTTTTCTATAAAGATTATTGGCTTTGTCGATGGTAGAATTCATATTATCCTCACGAATCATTTTATTTTCAAGATACGTTGCATAAGAACCATTGTGGAAATAAAGATTTTTATCTTCCATTTCCCAGATAATTCCGCAAACAGCATCTAAGAAATATCTGTCGTGGGTTACGAGTATCAAAGTAATCTTAGCTTTACTTAAATAGCTTTCTAACCATTCTACCATTTCCACATCAAGGTGGTTGGTAGGCTCATCCATGATAAGTAATGTGTGGCGGTGCTCTGCTCTGGTTTCAGTCAGTAGTTTTGCCAAAGCAACACGTTTGATCTGACCTCCGGAAAGAGTTCCCATTTTAGCATCCAGATCTGTGATCTTCAACTGAGACAGAATTTGCGCCATGTCATTTTCCAGATCCCAGGCTTTATGAATTTCCATTTCAGCTAAAGCTTTTTCAATGAAATCATAGTCTGTTGAAAGGAGTGATTTATGATAATTTTTCAGTGCCTGAATAGGCGCAGAATCCAGCGTCATCATAAACTCATCAATGGTAAGATCAGAATCAAACTCGATTTCCTGATCAAATAAAACCACCTGAATGTCTTTATTAATAGTTACAGTTCCGCTGTCTGCAATTTCTTTACCCATTAAAATTTTAAGAAGAGTAGACTTTCCACTGCCATTTTTGGCAACAATGGCAATTTTGTCTCCTTCATTTACATGAAAAGAGATATTTTCGAACAAAACTTTGATGCCATAAGATTTGGTAAGGTTTTCGACAGAAACGTAATTCATTGGAATGTAATGGTTTGATTTGAAATTTTCAATTGAGCCGCAAAAATACGAAAATGAAACAACAAAAACTTTTAAAATAAAATTAAACCGAAACACATAAAACATATAATTATGATTGCAAAATTACGCACTATCCCCAAAAACAGATATTGGGAGTATTTTATTTTAGTAGCAAGATTTTTACTGGCTGCTACATTTTTCAGCTATGGATATAGCAAAATTACTGAAAATGGGCAATTTGGAATTTCACCTCAGGAGCTGGCAACTCCCATTAAGGATTTGCATTTATTTAGGGTAATGTGGTATTTGTTTGATCATGAACCTTTTAAAACTACAATCGGGATTCTTCAAATGATGACCGGAATTTTACTTCTTTTTCATAGAACTGCCATATTGGGCGTATTATTTTTTATTCCGATTGCGGCTAATATTTTACTCATGGATATTAGTTTTATGCCTGAAGGATTAGCAATGGGTTTTACAAAAAGATTCATTTGGTATTTTATCTTATGCTTTCTCATATTATGGAATGATAAAGAGAGAGTGAAGATTATCTGGAATGCAGTTATTAAAAAATTCTCAATGAAGCGTAAGTTTCCAATAGTATTATATGTATTAGTACCTGTATTTGCGTTGGTGTTGGAAATTTTACCGAGTATTCCACAGTTACTTTTCTATTGTATTACTGAGCCCGCTAAAAGCATTGAATCCATCAAACATATTTTGAATATTTTATTTTAGTATTTTATGTTGTATTGTTTATTTTATTGATTTAACTTTAATTAATGTATTTTAATTTTGATTTAAATGTTAAGTATGTTGATTTTTGATGTAGATTTGATATTATTAATTGAAATACAAACATATGATGCAACTTAACTTTTGGGCTATTACAGTAGCCGCTGTAGTGCCACTTATTATGGTTTTTATCTGGTATCATCCAAAGTTTTTAGGAAAGATTTGGATGCAGGAAGTCGGATTAACTGAAGAGAAGATGAAAGGATCAAATATGGGATTTGCTTTTGTTTTTGCATTTATCCTATCTCTTTTGATTGCTTTTTTCTTGCAGACTGTTACCATACACCAACTTGGAGCATTAAGTATGGTGGGCGGAAATCATCTGAATGCTAAGCCTTCGTTCATTGCTTTTATGAGTGATTATGGAGCGGCATACCGCTCTTTTGGTCATGGTGCTTTACATTCTTTTATGGCTGGGGTTTTATTTGTATTTCCTTTAACGGCAATTAATGCGATGTTTGAAAGAAAGTCCTGGAAGTATACATTTATCAACACGGCGTATTGGACAGTCACGATTACCATTATGGGTGGAATTGTTTGTGGTTGGTATGCGCCGGATGGTTTTAATTGGGTTACCCAAAAATAAAATTTTAACGATTTAAGATTACAAGGCTACATCAGTGGCCTTTTTTATGTTATATAGCTTTCTGTGCAGTTGAATACTTTGTTTTTAAATATAAGTCAAACATCTATGTTCAGGTTAATCTAGTATATTATAATAGTAGCTTTTATTTTGCTTTTAATTATGGCAAGCATAAATAAAGATGGACTGAAAAATAACAACTATGGATTATCAGATATTTAATTTTATTTTCAAAATACACAACGGGTGCCGTACGATTTAAAAATATATAATAGCGTTTCGGACTTGCCTTTAGACTGGAATGATGTGATTGGAAATCATAATGTCATGCTTTCTAAAGAATATTTCTATGTGTTAGAATCTTCCAGACCAGATAATATGGAATGTTATTATGTGGGATTTTTTGATCATAATATATTAATTGGAGGTGCTTTGTTTCAATATTTAAGTTTTCAGAAACATGAAACTTTTCAAAAAAATGAAATTTGGTGTAGCATCAGAAATTTCTTTTCCCGAAAAATGAGTAAAGACCTCATGATTCTGGGAAACAATATGCTTACAGGACAAAACGGATTTTACTTTGATTCATCCAAAATTGTTTTAGAGCAAGTAGTTCCGCTTTTGGATGCTGCTGTTCAAAAGATGCAGAAAGAAATCAGAAAAACATCTTTAATCATTTATAAAGATTATCAATCTAATTTCGTTACCTATTTTCAGGGTAAAAAGTATCAGTCTTATTTCAGGTTTTCTGTACAACCCAATATGATGTTGAAAATAAAAAATAACTGGATTGCCTTTGATGATTATATAAATGATTTTTCTAAAAAATATAGGACGAGAGCTCGCTCAGCCAGAAAGAAATTTGAGGGAATAGAGAGATGTGAAATGAACCTTGATGAAATAAAAAAGTATCAAAAAGAAATGAATATTCTTTATCAGAATGTGGCGGAAAATGCACCATTCAATACTTTTTTTCTTGCGGAAAATCATTTTGAAAACATGAAGAAAAATTTAAATCAAAATTTTAAAGTATTTGGATATTTTTCAAATCAAAAACTAATCGGATTTTATACTTTAATCCTGAATAGCGAAGATATTGATACGTATTTTTTAGGCTATGATAAAAACATTCAAAAAGAAAAACAATTGTATCTGAATATGCTTTTGGATATGGTAGAGTTTGGAATTACTAACAAGTTTAAAAGAATAATTTTCGGAAGAACAGCGTTGGAAATAAAGTCTACGATTGGTGCAGAACCGTTTGAAATATTCGGATTGATAAAACATAATAATCCTTTGATTAATCTATTTATGAAAAAAATGTTTGCATTATTGAATCCTACAAAAGAATGGATACAAAGAAAGCCTTTCAGTAAAGCAGGATTAAATTAATGTAAATTATAGGGGTTTGATTTTTATAGATAAGATACTTTTAATATTTTTAAACCTATTGTAAGTTTGAGCATCAGTAATCTATAAAAATAAAAGATGAAAAAAGTAATTGTTGACATGGATGGTGTTATGGCAGATGTCTACCATCAGCTTATAGCATTTGAAAAGAGAGATTCGGGAAAGGATATTAACATTCATGATGTAGTAGGAGTTTCTGAACTGGAAGCATTTCCTAATGGTAAAAAACATGTAAATGAAATTGGCTTTTTCCGAACTTTACCTTTAATGAAAGGAAGTCGTGAAGCAATGGAATATTTGAATAACAAATACGATTTGTACATCGTTTCGGCAGGAATGGAATTTCCAAATAGCTTAAGAGAGAAATATGATTGGCTGGCTGAGTATTTTCCTTTCATTACCTTGGAGCAGATTGTTTTGTGCGGAAGCAAGAAAGTAGTTTCGGGAGATATCATGATAGATGATTATCCTAAGAATCTAAAACACTTTTCTGGAGAGAAAATCATTTTCACGCAACCTCATAATCACCATGTAGAGGATGAAGACTATAAAAGAGTGAATTCATGGGAAGAGATTATGAATATATTATAGTATTAAGTTTGATATATAATGTTTTACGATAAATTTAACTAAATTGATATTAAAATTAATAGCCTATTGGGAGATTTTAATGAAAGAAATAAAGATTTTTGCATCAAACTTTTATCATGAAAAAACTCAATACCCTATTTCTTATACTTTTCACTTTTTATTGTAATGCACAGGTCGTTTCCGGGACTGTTTTCTCCAAAGAAGATAGTAAACCGATTCCGTATGTTAAGATTGGGGTATAAAAAGAAAAAATAGGAGTGATCTCAGATGAAAAAGGGAGCTTTTCAATTGATCTTTCAGGAATTGATGCGGCTCATAAAGTGAAAATAGAAGTTCCATGTTATGAAAATTATTCAGTGTCTGTTCAGGAGTTTTCAAAACAAAATTCTCAAAAAATATTTTTAAATGAGAAAATTAAAAATATTCAGGAAGTAAAATTGGTACCTAAGAAATTAGTCGATAAAAACTGGGGCGTTAATACAAAAACAAAACATGTGATGTATTCTGTAAATCCTCAATTTAGGAAAGAAGATTTTTTGGGAGAAACCGCTTTGGAATTTAATGCAAGCAAAAGATCCAAGATTAAAAATATTAATTTAAATATTGCAAGTTATACCTCTGATAAACCTGTTTTAATGCGTTACAGTATTTATACGGAGAAAAACGGATTTCCGGATAAGAATATTTTAGAGGAAGAAATTACGGTTGAATTAACGGAAGCTATGATTAAAGATGGAACTTTTACTTTGGATGTTAATCACTATAATATTTGGGTTCAAGGAAAATTCTTCATCGGAATTCAATTTTTAAAAGAATTTGAAGGTAAGATAAATATAAGTGCAGCATTATTCAGAACTGGTTTTTTAAGAAAATTCTATGGAGATTGGGAGAAGGTAACATTGGCGGCTCCAGCAATAAATATTGATGTAAAAGTAGATAAGAACGGAAAGAATGTAAAAGACGAAACGAGTGCTTCTGAGGAAAATCTTGAAGGTCTTATTCCGGATATAAGCAAATATAAGATGGAAGCAGCAAATTCTATTTACGGTAAAAATGCTTCTGTAGGGAAGTTTTTAAAACTAAAAAATACAGACCTCTATTATGAAATATATGGAGAGGGTGAGCCTTTGATTTTGCTTCATGGAAATAGTGGAAGCATTAAAGAATTTTATCAACAAATCCCGGCGCTTTCTCAGCAATATAAAGTAATTGCAATAGATACAAGGGGGCAAGGGAAAAGTATTGATACATCAAAATCAGATTTCACGTATAAGATTTTTGCCGATGATGTAAAAGCTTTGGTTGATGAATTAGGTTTGGGAAAAGTGAATATAGTCGGATGGAGTGATGGCGGCAATACGGGGCTTGAGTTTGCACTAAAGTATCCAGATCATTTGAATAAATTGGTTACTATTGGAGCGAATGCTTTTCCTGAAGGAGTGGATGGACGTCTTTTCAATAATATGAAAACCCAACTTCAAGTGTTGCAGGCTGAAAATAATCCTGAAAAATTTAATGAAATGAGACTGGTGAAAATTATGTTGAAAGAACCAAATATTAGCAATAGTTCTTTGCGTAAAATTCAGAATCCTGTTTTGGTTATTGCCGGTGAAAATGATGTGATTAAAAAAGAACATACAGAAATGATGGCTAAGCAGATTCCGAATGCTCAACTTAAAATTTATAAAAATGCCACGCATTTCATTCCTTTCGAAAATCCGGAAGAACTCAACAAGGATATTTTAGAATTTCTGAAAAAATAATTTAGTCTAAAGTCAGTCTTTCCAAAGACCAGGCACTCCCATTGTAGATGTTCAGATCTACTTTGGTGTTGATTCCATTCACAATTCCATTTTCTGTAAACTGCCAGAAATCCCAATTACTGTCAGGGGATGGAGTAGGAACATCGTTGTAATTGGCCAACCAGAGTGGATAATCATCAAATTCACCTTTTAAAAAGTCTTTATAATAATGATAATAGGTGTAAATAATAGGTTTTTTACCATATGTTTCTTCAATGATTTTACACCAAACCTTTAAGTCTTCAATTAATTTTTTATTGGTCTTACGTTTCGGTATTTTTTCGATATCTAAAATTGGAGGAAGATCTCCGCTTTCCAATTTTACATTGGCTAAAAAGTTATTGGCTTGAATTACGGGATCTTCATCAGCACGATAAAAATGATAAGCCCCACGCACTAAGGTATGTTTTTTTGCCTGTTGCCAAAATTCATCAAAATGTTTATCTGCATTTCTGTTTCCCATGGTAGCTCTCATCACAACAAATTCCAGTGGAATTGTTTTATTTCCGATGCTCAGGCTATCCCATTTAATGTCTTCTCTGTTTTGATAATGAGAAATGTCAAAGCCGTATGTTTTATTCAGATTGTTACTGAGAATCTTTTGAATTCTTAACGTTTCGGTTTCGTTATTATGAAGTTTTTTATGAACGAATTTATTAAAATACAAAGCGTAATAGTAACTTACTGATTGCTTTAAATATAATCCGGTTCCCAATAAAGCAACAATTAGAATGGCTAATACAACCTTTCGGCGTAAAAAATAATTTCTTCGCCTGTTGTTATGTATCTTTCTAGTAGTTTTTTTTGTGTACTTCTTTTGTGTCATAAAGTTTTACAAAACTAACTTTTTAACAACTAAAATGCTAAATAAAATCAGTAAATTTGTATGATATGGAAACACGCGAAAAGATCATCATTATAGGAGGAGGATTTGCGGGATTACAACTTGCAAAGACGTTGAATAACAAGAACAAAAAGGTAATTGTTCTGGATAGAGTTAATCATCATATGTTTCAGCCGCTTTTTTACCAAGTAGCGTGTGGAAGGATAGAACCCTCCAATATTTCTTTCCCATTCAGGAAAATTTTTCAGCAATCCAGAAATACACAGTTTCGTCTAACGGAGGTTAGAGAAATTGATGCTGCCAATAATAAAGTTATTACCGATGAGGCAGAATTTACATATGATAAATTAATTATTGCAACAGGTTGTAAAACTAATTTCTTCGGTAATAAAGATCTTGAAGGCAGAGCATTTGGGATGAAAAATACTCAGGAAGCAATAGGGATCAGAAATCATGTTTTGATGACTTTTGAAAAACTGATTATTGAAAAAAGCAGAAGCGATGATGGAAACTGGAACATTGTAATTGTAGGAAGTGGCCCAACCGGAGTAGAATTAGCCGGAGCTTTTGCGGAAATGAAAAAAGAAATTCTACCGAGAGATTATCCTCATATGAGTTTTGAAAATTTAAAGATCATATTGATAAGTTCTACGGAAAAACCGCTTGCAGTGATGAGCGTTGAAGCACAGACCCAATCTGAGAAATATCTTAAAGAACTTGGAGTTACCTTTCTGA
The DNA here is from genome assembly GCF_900142445.1 of Chryseobacterium polytrichastri. Taxonomy (GTDB): domain Bacteria; phylum Bacteroidota; class Bacteroidia; order Flavobacteriales; family Weeksellaceae; genus Chryseobacterium; species Chryseobacterium polytrichastri. The sequence continues at coordinate 37,366 of NZ_FRAV01000030.1, forward strand.
GTGATGAGTATGTAACGGATTATGATGGGGCTAAAGTCATCATGAAAAGTGGAAAAGAAATCCCGTCCAATAACGTGATCTGGGCAGCCGGAGTTACCGGAAATGTTGTGGATGGTTTTCCTCAAGATACATTAAACAGGAACAGATATATTGTTGATCGTTTTAATAAAATAAAAGGATACGATAATATTTATGCAATAGGAGATATTTCCTATATGGAAACTCCAAAATATCCGCAAGGGCATCCTCAGGTTGCCAATGTGGCAATTAATCAAGCGAAAAATTTAGGTAAGAATTTCTTAAAGAAAAACTCCAGTGATTGGCAGGAATATGAATACAAGGATCAAGGATCTTTAGCAACCATTGGAAAACACAGAGCAGTTGTAGATTTACCATTTATAAAATTCCAGGGCTTTTTTGCATGGTATTTTTGGATGTTTTTACACTTAATGTTGATTTTAAGTGTAAGAAATAAACTTGCTATATTCTTTAACTGGATGTGGAGCTATTTTAACAAAGATTCATCTTTAAGATTAATTATTTTACCGAACAAAAAAAATGAAACAGAACAATGAGAATTGATATCATAAGCGTACTTCCTGAGTTGATGGAAAGTCCGTTTCAAGCTTCTATTTTGAAAAGAGCAGTTGATAAAGGATTAGTAGAAGTGCATTTTCATCAGTTAAGAGATTGGGCGATAAATAAGCACCGACAAATAGATGATGAACCATATGGAGGCGGAGCTGGAATGGTAATGATGATTGAGCCAATAGATAAATGTATTTCAGAGCTTAAATCTCAAAGAGAATATGATGAGGTAATCTATTTGACTCCAGACGGTGTTACTTTAAATCAGAAGATAGCTAATACGCTTTCTATAAAAAATAACCTGATCTTTTTATGTGGGCATTATAAAGGTATTGACCAAAGGGTTAGAGATCTTCATATTACAAAAGAAATTTCAATAGGTGATTACGTGCTTACAGGTGGAGAATTGGCTGCATGTGTGCTTGCAGATTCTATAATCCGTTTGGTTCCTGGTGTTTTAAATGACGAACAAAGTGCTTTAACAGATAGCTTCCAGGATGATCTTTTATCGCCGCCAATTTATACAAGACCTGAAAGTTATAAAGGTTTAGATGTTCCTAAGATTTTATTAAGTGGAAATTTTGCTAAAATTGAAGAATGGCGTCATGATGAAGCTGTGAGAATTACTACAGAAAAACGCCCTGATTTACTTTAAAAAAAGGAACCAAAATTCATTAGTGAAAATTATTTTTTTTTTGTTTTTTAAGTAATTAATTTAAAAAATGGAATAATAATTGTAATAAGAGCAAGTAAGATTTAAATATGGGCATATAATCCTATTTATAATAGGTTTTTATTCTTGTTAATTTAAATTTCATATTTTTTTTTGATTTTTTTTTCATTAAAAAAGTAGAATGTAATTAAAATTTTTAATTATATATTTACGTTTTGGTTGTTGATATTATTTAATTATGGTTGTTCAATATATTAATTTAAGATAAATACATTGTAAATAAATTAACCATATTTGAAAAAAAATAATAAATTTACAAGCTAGAACTAAAATGTAAAAAAATAAAGAATAAGAAATGCGAGGTAATGGAGCTGTTTAGTTTTTATAATGTAGAAAATTTATTTTTACCTGATCCTAAGCCAATTCATAAATTGGATCCAACAAAATCAGGGTTAAGAAATTGGGATGATAGGAGATATAAAAACAAGCTTTTTAAAATAGCGCATGTTTTTCAGTTGATGAAGGAGGAGAATGGAGTATTGCCATTAATGATAGGTCTGTCTGAGGTATCCGGAAGGAAAGTATTGGAAGATCTTGTTGAGATGGAACCTTTTAATTCAGAATATGGCATCATTCACTACAATTCTATGGACGAAAGAAAAGTAGATGTTGCCCTGTTATATGATAAAAATAAAGTAGAAGTAATAGATTCAGAAACCATTACTTTCTTCTTTGAAATTATAGATAAAAACACAGAAAACTACGACACAACAAGAGATGTATTATATTCTAAAGTGAAGTATAGAGGAGAGATTATTAATGTATTTGTCGCTCACCTTCCCTCAAAGCGAGAAAAAGATATTAATAAACCAAAGAGGACCTTTATATTGAACGAAGTCCGGGGGCGGATTTTGAATATTATAAATGAAAAGGAGCATGTAATCTTGTGTGGTGATTTTAACGAAAACCCAGATGATGAAAATTTAGTAAAAATTCTCTACGACAATGCGAACGAAAAGGTATTAGAAAACCCTTTCCAGCAATTGTTTTCCACAAGAAATTATTCTACTTTTCATTATAAATCCGGATTGCTGTTTGATCAGATTATATTGTCGAAATCATTATTTGACAATGTAGGTTTATCATTTCAAAATGCTGAAGTGTTCAACCCTGAAAAAATAAGCAGTAGGAACAGGAATTTTGAAGGCAGACCTTTTCGAACGTATGCTGGCACAAGGTATTTAGGCGGATACAGTGATCATTTTCCGGTTTTTGTAAAATTTAAAGATTTATAACACAATGTAAAAACATAAATAATTTAAAAAGTAGAAAAAATGAAAAATTCAACAAGTGCAAACTACCATCTAGATTCAATCGACAAAGAGATCATCTATATGTTGATGGATAATGCTAAAACTTCTTTAGCTCACATTTCAAAAAATGTTGGAATTTCAACAACAGCTGTGCATCAGAGAATAAAAAAGCTGGAGCATGCAGGAGTTATTGAAAATTCAATTTCATTTCTGAACCCTAAAAAAATTGGTTATAAAGTTATTTCTTATATCGGAGTATTTTTAGATCAGCCAAGTCATTATCCTGAAGTGGTAAAAGCTTTAAAGGAAATTAATGAAGTGGTGGAAGCTCATTATACCACAGGAAATTATACCATCTTCTTGAAAGTTCTTTGTAAGGATAATGATCATTTAATGACAATTCTTAACAAACTTCAGAAGCTAAAAGGAGTGACAAGAACAGAAACTTTCATATCTTTGGAACAAGGTATTTACAGACAATTGAAAGTATAATAGATTATGAATATTGCTCAATATTTGGATTCAACATATTTGAAGACACCTGCACAGTCGGGTATTTCAAACGAAGAAACTTTACAAAAAAATAAAGAACTTACACAGGAAGCTATTGATAATGGTATTCTTGCAGTAATGATACGTCCGGATTATGTATCCGAGATTAAAAAGTATATTCAGGAAAGGAATGCAAATGTTATTGTAGGCACTGTGATTGGTTTTCATGAAGGAACATATTCTGTTGATGAAAAACTAGCAGAAGCTACCACGGCAATAGAAAACGGAGCTGACGAATTAGATTTTGTAATTAATTACAATGCCTATCAAAAAGGAGATTTAGAGTTAGTAAAAGAAGAATTCGTGCAGTGCACACAATTGTGTATTCAACATCATAAAGTGGCGAAATGGATTATCGAGATTGCAGCTTTAACAGATGAAGAAATTGCGGATCTTACGAAGCATATCTCCAATTGGGCGGAAGAGAATTTTTCTGAAAGTGATCTTTCACAAATTTTTGTAAAATCTTCAACTGGTTTTTATGAAACCGCTGATGGGAAACCTAACGGGGCAACATTTGAAGGTGTAAAGATTATGCTGGATAATGCCGGAAAACTTCCCGTAAAAGCAGCCGGTGGTGTAAGAACTCCTGAAGATGCTGAGAGAATGATTAATATGGGAGTGAAAAGAATAGGAACTTCTTCAGCAATAGCCTTAATTAAAAATAAGTCTGCTTCCGAAGGATATTAAAATATTCAATTAAAAGATAAAAGAAAGCCATCAAATTTTTGATGGCTTTCTTGTTTATACTTGGGTTTGATATTCTTCGTAAAATGCTTGGGTTTGTTTAATTACCTCGTCCATTTCTTCTAAAGTATATACCTCTAAAAATTTTCTTCTGAAATCTTTAAAATGAGGAATTCCACGGAAGTAGTTGCTGTAATGCTGTCTCATTTCGATTAATCCTAATTTTTCTCCTTTCCATTCTGCACTCCATTCTGCATGTTGACGAACAGCTAATAATCTGTCGAAAATTGTAGGTTCTGGCAAATGTTCTCCAGTTTTAAAGAAATGCTTGATTTCATTAAAGATCCAAGGATAGCCAATAGCTGCACGGCCAATCATAATTCCGTCACAAGCATATTTTTGTTTATATGCCAATGCTTTTTCAGGAGAATCAATATCACCGTTTCCGAAAATTGGAATTTCAATATTTGGATTTTGTTTAATTCTTGAGATATGCTCCCAATCAGCTTCACCTTTATACATTTGCCCACGTGTTCTTGCGTGGATTGTGAGTGCCTTAATTCCTGTTTCCTGTAGACGTTCTGCTACTTCGTCAATATTGATAGAATTACTGTCCCATCCTAAACGTGTTTTCACTGTTACGGGTAGGTGAGTAGAGCTTACAACAGCTTTTGTAAGACGAACCATCAGGTCAATATCTTTTAAAACACCGGCTCCGGCTCCTTTACATACTACTTTTTTTACGGGACAACCGAAATTAATATCTACAAGATCGGGGTTTACAGTCTCTACAATTTTTGCAGACATGGCCATTGCTTCTTCGTCTCCTCCAAAGATTTGGATTCCGACAGGTCTTTCGTAATCGAAAATATCTAATTTTTTTCGACTTTTCATTGCATCACGAATTAACCCCTCAGAAGATATGAACTCTGAATACATAAGGTCTGCTCCATGTAATTTACACAAGCGTCTGTATGGAGGATCACTCACGTCTTCCATTGGAGCTAATAAAAGCGGAAATTCCGGCAGTTCTATATTGCCTATCTTTATCATCCTGCAAATTTACGAAATTATAAATAGTAGAAAAAAGATCTTTTGATGTGTTTATGTTGGGAATTAAATTAGCGTTAAAAATACTTAATTGACTAATTAATATTTCATTTAGTATTGTTTTATTTATTGATATTTAGTTGATTATGATTTTTTAATGAAAATTTTTCATATATTTATAATCAAATCTAAATATTAATACCATGAAAAAAATTCTATTTTTTATTGCTGTAAGTGCTGCAGCGATAAACTTAAATGCACAAGTAAGTTTAGCTGCAACATCAGGCACAACTACGGGAACTTATACTACATTAAAAGGCGCATTCGATGCTATTAATGCAGGAACACATCAAGGAGCAATTACGATTACTATTACCGGAAATACAACAGAAACAGCTAGCGCGGTGTTGAATGCAAGTACTGGAGCAGCGAGTTATACCTCTCTATTAGTAAAACCAGGAACGGGAGTAACTGCAACAATATCTGGTGCTATTACAACGGCTCTTATTAAAATCAATGGAGGTGATAATGTAACCATAGATGGAAGTAATAATGGAACTACTACAAGGAATCTGACTCTTACCAATACTTATGTTGCCACTGGAGCTACACCTGTAATTGCCTGGGTTGCAAGTACAGCTACTGATGGCTCTGAAAATGTAACTTTTAAAAATACAAATATTATTGGTGCTAGTTCTTCAGGAACTGTTGTTGGTATTATTGTTTCAGGATCTACTTTAGGAGCAGAAGCAGAGGTTTCAAACAATAATTTTATGAGTATTAATAACGTATTCAATAAAGCACAAAATGCTATTTTTGCAATAGGAAATTCAGTAAATACAGACCAAGGGTTCATGATTAAAAATAATGTAATTGGATCTACTGTGCTTGCCGATAAAATGGGATTTAGAGGAATTGCAGTTCAAAATGCTAAAAATTTTGAGATAAGCGGTAATACGATAACAGGAGTTACATTGTCTTCAACATCAACTGCTTCGGGGATTCTTGTAGGGGCTGCTGGAAATAACGGTGCTGTATTTAATAATAAAATATCTGATATAAGCAATACGAACACAGGTGGTTATGGAGCTAACGGATTGTATTTTAACTGTTCGAGTGCAACTGCAAATATGATTGCTTATAATAACATCATCAGTGGGGTTACAGGGTATGGATATGCATTAGGTGCTGCTGTTGCAGATAATGGTTATGGCATTGTTATAGGTGCAGGCGCTGGATATAAAGTTTATTATAATACGGTCGTGATGAATGCTAATCAAAATGTTTCTGGAAGACCAGCTGCTCTTAATGTTTTAAGTGCGGTGACGGCGGCAGGAGCAATAGACCTACGAAATAACGTTTTTGTGAATTCTCAGACTCAGGCAGGGGATAGATATACTATTTATTCTGGGGCTGCCAATACAGTTTTCTCTAACATCAATTATAATGATTATTTTACTTCGGGAGCCAATCTTGGATTTATAGGTTCTGCCAGAATTAGTTTGGCAGATATACAAACAGGTTTTGGAGGAAATGTTAATTCTATCAATGTTCTTCCTGTCTTTGTTTCTGCTACAGATTTTCATTTAGCATCATCGGGGAATACAGCTCTTGATAATAAAGGAACACCGGTTACAGAGGTAACAGTAGATGCTGATGGTAATGCGAGAAATGCTACAACGCCGGATTTGGGTGCCTATGAATTTACAGCGACAGTATTAGCCGTACAGGATATTGCTAAGAAGAAAATTAATTATTATCCAAACCCTGTGGTTGACTTTGTTACAATTAATGATGTGAATAAGATCAAAACTGTTGAAGTATATAATGCGGTTGGACAAAGAGTTATTATTGAAAATGCAAATTCAGAAAAAGCTTCCATAGATATGAGACAAGTACCTGCTGGTGTTTATATCTTAAAAGTTAATTCCGACAAAGAATCACAATCTATAAAAATTATTAAAAGATAAAACCAAATAAGAATTAAAATTATGACCCGGCTTTATAGTCGGGTTTTTTGTTTTATAAAACGGGAAAGTTCAATGTGTAAATTTAGTTTAATTAGAAACTTGCTTTCACCTGCATACTTCCGATATGTATGGTTCTGTCGCCGGAGTTTCGTCCCTCATAATTTAAATTAAGCTGTAAGAAAGAGTTGATGGCCTGTTGAATGAAAACACTCCAAACCTGATTCTTTCCGGGCTTTAGACCATCTAGCATTTGGTTTCCAACGATGCTGAAATTATTACCATTAAAATTATTATTGATAAATGAGAAGTTTCCTCTAATGGAAGTCTTCTTGCGATCCCATTGTATGGTTCCCGTGATGTCAAAAGCTTTTAAGAATTCTTCACCATCAATTCTTTGTTTTTGACGGAAAGCCGAAGAAAGTTCAGCCTGAATAGCATCCGTAAATTTATAGGTTGCTTTTGGTTTGGTCTCAAAGTTATTTAAACGATAATCTCTCGTGGCAAATAGTTGAGAAGAATTCTGAATATCATGAACCGAGTTTTCCCAATCGACTCTAAATTCTTTATTAAACCAATATCCAACATTTAAGAAATGAGAGATTTGCTCCCTTTCTTCATTACTGAAATTAGCATTGATTAAGTTATCATTGGAAATAAAACGGTAGTTACCATTCCATCCCGATTTTTCTGTTGGACTGAATTGAACAGAAGCTAAAATATTTTGATTTTTTAAAATTTGATCCGAACTTTTTTCAAATGGATTCAGTACTAATACTTTATCTTTTTTGTAGAATGAGTTTTGTGAATTTAATGAGATGTTAAAATTCCAACGTTTTAAAAATTTATTTTCAGAATTGAAAACAATGGATGGATTAACAAATAAGGCTAACTGTATCTTATTTTTATTGGAAGCAATATATCGTACAGAATTGGTGTAAACCCTAATGTATTGTGCTAAATCTGAATATTCCGCAATTTCAAATTCATCAAGCTGTTGAACACCATCTCCGTTATAATCGGTCCATTTATAAATACCTTGTCCGTCTGTAACTTTTAGATATTGAAATTCTCTTTGTGCTTCCTGTCCGTTTCCTAATTCATAGAAAGCTTGCAAACGCATACCATTTCTGAAAAGTTGTTGGTTATAAAGAATATTTCCTACCACGAAATCATTATTTCTGGAAGCATCAATATCCTGATTTTGATAGAAGAATTTTCTGTAATGAATTAGCGCATTTAAGGTTGTTTTCTCTGTTTTGATAAGTTGACTTTCTACCATAACCCCTAAAATATTATTCATATTTTGAAGTCTGTTATCACGCACAGAGTCATTATCTCTCATGTACACTTTGGCCAATAACTTTGTTCTCGTGCTATCACCAATTTTCTTTTGAACAAATAATTCTTTCCAACTGAAACTCGTGACATCCATTAATTGGGTATCGTTATATTTTTTCTCGTTGTGTTCCATGCTTCCACCAATTGCCCAGCTTCCTTTTTTGCCGGTAAATTCGGTTGAAACACCACCCCTGATGAATTTAGTATCTTGCTGAATAGCATTGGTATTCAAATAAGATAGATTTCCTTTTGTGAAAAACTTCCCTTTGATCCAACCAAAATCCAGATCATTTTTCATCCCTTTATAAGAATCCTGCTCGTCCAGATAGTTGATACGATAGTTTAAAGTAGATTTATTATTCCATTTGTTAAGGAAACTGAATATAAATCTGTTTTGAGTTTTACCACTAAATTCCTGAGCTAAGTTAAAGTCTCTGGAGAATTCTACATCGTTGATTCTATCTAAAATATGGAATTGTTTATCAATATGTTGATATTCAAAACTTGGAGTTCCTTTCCAATTATTTTTTGTGAAAGTCTTGTTTCCGAAAATACGTCCTGCATAGCCAATATTCTGATCAGAATCTTTTGAAGAGAATAAATTCAGGTCATAATTACTTAAGGAGAAATCAGCTCCTATTTTTCCGTCTTTCAGTAAAACTTCAGAATTCACAGAGTACACTTGAGATTTTTGCGGAGAAGGTAACTTTCTAACAGCCCTATAATCTCCTGCATTGGGTCCTACGTACTGAAAAACACGACCATTATTAGTTGTTTGTGTTATTTTGTAATCTCCAAGATTTACCCCGAAATAAGTGTACGAAACCTGATAAAGACTTTCATTTGCGTCTGTAGAAAATTCATAATAATTTCCATTAGGATTTTGTACTAATCGATATAAAATTTTATTAACGTCATATTCGGTTAAAACTCCTGATGGAGCGTACATTAAATTAGGATTGTTTCCTGCGTTGGCTAAAATTTGTTCGTCTTCTTTAGAAAGGTTTAAAGCAAGAGGTGCATTTTTATTATCATTTTCCATGAACCAGTTGAAACCGATTTTCAGCTTCTCTCTTGTATGCTCTAGTTTTCCGGTAAATAAATATCTGGAATAATTTCTATTGGCATAGTTATAAGAAATGGTGATAAAGTTTTGCTGGAAAATAGGACGGAAACTGGTAAAAGTAACCTCACCTGTATTATAGTTAATAATGTAATCCTGGTTTTCACCACGCTTCATTAAGATACCATCAATAAAAACCTGTTCAGAACCGGATATCAAAGTAATGAACTGTTCGCCATTTTTACCTGTTAAACGATAAGGTCCTTGGTTACCTTCAACCCCTTGAAAACGTACTCTGTGGAATTCACTTCGGGCAACACCCATTGAAACATCTACGAAGGTTTTATTATCTTTTCCAAATTCTGTTTGGAACTCAAGCCCCATACTTCGTCTTTGGTATTTTGCAAAATAGTTTTTAGATTCAACTAAGTCCAGATGCCCAGCTCTAAGAATTGATTTATCTTTAATATTAAGCTGCATATAGATCTTATCAAACTCTTCTAACGTTTGGGTATATCCATCTGCCTGAATAGGTAAGTTATGATCTGAAATACTGGCTAAAATAGTAACGTCTTTTGAAAGCCTTCCTGAAATCTGAAGGTCCATTGAGCTTTGTACAGACTGCCCTTGATTATTACCAAATGTAATCCCTCTAATAATAGAACCTTTGGAGTTTAACTCTCCTAAAAATCGTTTTTTATCATTTTTAGCAAGCACGGCCTCATCTACAATAATCCTGTTGCTTGTTCTTACAAAGTCTAATGTATCTTTTGTGAAAATATCTTGTTCAAGCCTTGCCGCTAAAATACTATCTTTTTTTAGACTGTCTTTCGGAAGATTAGGATTTTTCCATGTAAACACCTGAGCATTAGTAAATGTAATGCTCATAAAAAATATAATGAATAATAGGATGAAATTCCGCAAGTTCTTGGAAAATAATTGGTAAAAATAACTAAAAATTGTTTATAATTAAGGTTTTAACATTATTAACAAAAATTTATACAATTTATTGTGAGGAAAATAAAAATACTTGTATTTTAGCCGTCTAAATTATTAATAATTAAATTTTTAAACCATGAAAAAACTTTATTCGTTAGTTGCTACCGTAATGATTGCAGCAACAGCATTTGCACAGACTACTCTTTTGTCAGAAAATTTTGGAACTACATCTACATTACCGGCAGGATGGGTAAGTACAAATACTTCTACTGGATGGAATGCAAGTACAGCTTCTGGGTCAACTGGATATGCTGGAGTTTCAGGAGGAGCAAATGCAGTATTTGCTGGAACTGGTTCAAATGGAGTTACACATACACTAACTTACTCTAATTTATCAACAGTTGGCTATAATAGCATTAATATTATTTGGGGAGGAAGAGGGACTGGTAGCTTTGCTCAAAATATTATTTTTCAATGGAGTACTGATGGCTCTACATGGAATGACGTAACTTATACGTATGTTAAGAATGGGAATAGCTGGGCTCTTGTAAATGGTGGTGTTGCTATACAATTACCGATACAAACAGAAAATATTTCAAATTTAAGTCTTAGATGGTCTTCAGTAACAAGCAATAATGGAAACTATAGAATTGATGATATAAAAGTTGTTGGTAGTAGCGCTGGATCACTTTCGACAAATGAAATAAAAGGAAAGAAGAACTTATTCATTAAAAATACAGTTGTAAAAAATGATATTACTTTTAGTACTAAATCTGATGTGAAAATTTACAACATTGCAGGTCAAGTGGTAAAAACAGCAACAGTTTCTGAAAATCAGTCACTAAATGTAGCTGATTTAAAAGAAGGGACTTATATCGTAGCCGGAACTGTAAATGGTCAATTAGTATCAGAGAAAATTATTAAAAACTAAACTTTAACAATTTGTTAATTATACACCGCCACTTTGAAAAAAGGGCGGTTTTTTTGTAGTTTTACATCATACAATTTAAAACTCTATATTATGAAAAAGATTTATTCTTTATTTGTTGCTTTAGCAACAGCAACAGTTATGTTTGCGCAAACGACTATCACTCAATGGAATTTTGATGCAAGTTCTGCTGCTCCATCAACAGGTGCAGGTACAGCAAGTATAATAGTAGCTACTGGTACCCCTTCTTTTCCTGTAGGGAATCCAGGAAGCGGTAAAGCATGGAGTACAGCTGGATTTCCAGCTCAAAGTACAGGTTCGGGAACTGCTGGATTTAAATTCGATGTAAGTACAGTTAATTATTCTAGCATTGTTGTTTCTATTGATATTGCAGGATCTGGGACATGCTCTAAATATTTTCAAATGCAATATACAGTAAACGGTAGTACATGGACAAATGTTGGTGCAGCTACCGAAATAGGTACTACATCTTCACCTGCTAACTGGGTTACAATGACTAATAATATACCTGCAGCAGCTAATAATAATGCCAACTTTTCAGTAAGAATTGTTTCTGTATTTGATCCTGCAAATAATTCTACCTATTCTGCAAATGGAGGAGCAAATTATGCAGGTACAGGAACTACTCGAGTTGATAATGTTACAATCACAGGAACTACAGGTTCTTTAGCAGTAAGTGATTTATCTAAAGTAAAAGCAAACTTCGTTAAAAACACTTTTGTTAAAAATGAAGGAATTACTTTTGGAGCTCAAGCTAAAGATGTAAAGGTTTATAATATGTTTGGACAAGTTGTAAAATCTGCTTCTGTAAAAGAAAATGAAACTTTAAATGTTTCTGATTTAGCTAAAGGTAGCTATATCGTTACAGGAACGGTTAACAACCAACCCGTTTCTCAGAAAATTTTGAAAGACTAATCTGAAATATTCTTTTTAGATATACAACCGCTGCTTCCTTGAAGTAGCGGTTTTTTATTGATTAATAATAGTAAATATCAAGAGATAATCTTTTGATATTGTATTTACCTTATTCTGAATGTTTGGATTTTGAATTTGAGTTTTAGGTATTATTTTTGCATTATTAGTAATAATATCACACAAAATTATATTATCATGAGGAAAATTTTTACTATTATCGGATTAGTTTCGACGGTTGCATTAATGAATGCTCAGATTGTTATCAACGAAATATACGGCGGTGGCGGAAACTCGGGGGCAACATTGAAGAATGATTTCATAGAATTAAAAAATATTGGTTCTGCACCGGCTTCTTTAACTGGAGCAACCATTCAGTATGCTCCTGCTGTGGGAGCTTTTACTCAATATCATACGTTGCCAAATATTAATCTAAATCCTGGGCAAGTCTATCTCATTCAGGAAGCGACAGGTGGGGGAGGAAGTGTTAATTTACCTACGCCAGACTTTATCGCAACAACAGTTATTAATTTTAATGGAACTTCAAACCCTTCAATAGGAATTGGAATTGCAGTGACCTCTGGTAAAGTTGTTTTGGCGAGTAATACAACACAGGTTACTGGACCTACAGATGCCAACGTTCTAGACTTTGTAGGATATGGATCTGCAGATCAGTTTGAAGGGGCAGGTCCAGCGCCATCTCCAACAACCACAACTTCTATTACAAGAATTTCGGGTGATACCAATGACAATGCAATTGATTTTACCATTGCAACAGCTTCTCCAGGGAATTCTTCCGGAGGAACATTATCTGTTTTTGATAGTAGTAATAATTCTAGAAAGTTTAATTTTATAGAAAATGCATTTGTAAAAGAAGATCAACTTTTATTTGGTACTGAAGTTAAAAATATCAAAATCTATAACTCTGTGGGAGGAATAGTAAAAACTACTTCATCAAAAAATATTTTAAGCTTAGATGTTTCTGATCTTCCAGAAGGTGATTATATGGTAACAGGAACTATTAATAATGAATCTGTATCTCAAAAAATATTAAAAGATTAAGGTATATCATTTAAATACATCTCAAACAGCTGCTATTGGTAGCTGTTTTTCTTTTTAATACCAACCTCTTCTGGCTGCATTGATAATTGATCCTAAATTAAGAACCAATGTATATCTTATACGTCTTGCGTAATCTTTAAATGAAGGTTCGAATCCTAAAGAAGATTGAATAGGGAAGTAGACTTCTAAAAAATCTGGAATTACTCTTACTTTTACACCTGTGTCCCAAATGAATTGTGTAGGCTGGTCTTTATTTTTATAAACACCGGCATCTGCATATACATGAAATATTTTCCAAACATTGGAATCTACATTCATAGAGGTAATCCATTTATTAACACTTCCGGGAAGAAATGATTTGAAACCACCATCAGCCAAAATAAATTGTTGGGATAAGATACCACTATTGGCGCTTTGGCCTAAAAGATTATAGGAGAAAGAATAATCTGAAACTCTGGAAATACCATAATTAAAAGTATTGTTTCTTGTATCATTTCTTACAAAATACCCTCCAAATAATCTTACGCTTAATTTTTGTTTAGGAGCAAACTCCCATCTATAAAAGGCTTCAGCAGTAATCTTATTAAAATCTTCCATTCCTTGGGTGCTTACGCTTAAACTTTTTTCGTGAATCATTTGGCTGTCGGAATATCCATACCCAACACTCCAAAGATTATATTTATGATAATCCTGATTAGCAACCATAATAGGACTTAAATCTCTCTCGAAATAAGTATAAGAAAGACCAATACCTCTACTCACGGTACTTCTAGGGTTTTTTCTGAAATTGATATTAGAGAATAGAGATGCTTTTCTATACGCAAGATTATAATCATAATGAAAGTAAGAACCTGAAACTCCAAAAGTCAAACTTCTTATAATGCTTTCGGCAGGTAAAAATGAATAAGAAACAGCTCCTGAACCTGTTAGTTTTCCTGTTCCAGTACTATAAGTTGGTGTTACAGAATACAAAAATTTTTGATCGAAAAAAGATTGATTTTTAAAATTAAATCCTACAAGAAACTTGTCGTATGTATTATTAAAACGAACTCTCGGGCTTACATAAATTTCATTGAATTCAGGATTAGGAATATCTTTTATCAGTTTTAATTTAATTTTTTTTGTATTTGAAAAGATACCTTTTGCGTACACAAAATTATCACGATATTTAGATTCCGGGAAGATAAAATCGTTATTCAAGGTAATTTTATAGATATCTAAAGCAGGGATAGAAAATATTTTTGTTTTTTCATTTTCCTCCGTTTCTATCCAGTATTCTTTTTTCTCTTTTGTTTCCTTTGTCTCGGTTTCCAGTTTTACAGGAATTGAAGAAAGGGTATTCTTATGAATATTGATATTTAAAGAATCATCTTCTTTTCTAAATCTTTTTAATTTAAAGTTGACTCTGTTTTTTTTCTCTAGAAAAGCAGTTAAATAGCTCGTTGTTTTATCCTGCTCGGCAAGTTCTTTTAAGAAATCTTTTGGATTAATTTGCTTGTCGCTATTTCTTGCTATATAACTTTTTAATAAATCATTGAATTTTTCATACCCCATTTTATTGGCAGAGAAATTAAATAAACTTCCTGTTTCAAAACTACTGATCGCCATGTCATTAAAATTACTGAGAGATGTGAATTTTTCATCAATCTTCTGATCAAGATTTTGAGACATAATGTATTGGTAAGCCAACCCATAACGGTCAATCAACTTCACTTTTGAAGCATGAAATAACTTTAAAGGTTTTATTCCGAAGACTTTAGTTTCAGGTAGTGTTCCTAAAAGGTTAGTTTCAGGATAGAATTTATTTAGATATTGAATTTCAAGATAAGACTTTAATCCATTTTTAAACCAGTGATTATTTTGTTTATCTGCAATGATACTTTCATCAAGAATCTTTTTAGCAATGATTCCGAAATAATCCATATCTGTATTTTCAGCATCGGCAAAAAGCTTGAATCTGAATCTCCAAAACAGAATATCATTGTTTCCAAAGAAATCTTCTTTGTTTCTGAACTTCTCAGAAATAAATAATCTTTCAGGAATAGAACCTATTTTTTCTTTGATGAATTGTAATTGTAAAGGCAGATAAAATTCTAAATTCTGTTTCTCTTCCGGCCTTAAATTATATCCGAATTTTATTTCGGTATTAATATCGGAAGTGTTAATTTTTATAGAAGGAAATTCATTTTGGGAGATCAGAAATTCAGGATCAGAATCCAAATATCCTTTAAAAGAATTCATCTGAATTTGTTGAAGATTACTTTCTATAAAATAATTAACTGGAAGATCAAAATTGATTGTCCAATAGGTATTGAAGCTAATAGATTCTTCAATATCATGGTAATTTCTTTGAGAAATATTGTCCGGATCAAAATGATCCGGAACAATAAAGAAATATTTTAAAGCTATATTTTTATCAGATGTTCCATAACCTGTAAATTTTTTATCAGGCAGCTGCATCTGATATTGCAGTTGTAATTTTATACTTTCACCGGGTTTTAAACTCTTAGCTAAAGGAAGAAAAATATTCTCTTCGGATATATTGTTTACAGAAATATCCTGATTATCGGAATTTTTAACGGTTAAGTTTAAAAGCTTCCCTTGTTCTTCAGGTTTTGCAAAGTGTAAATCATTATTCCTGTCTTCGAGTTTTCTGTAAGCTAATGAGGTTCCTCTTTTTCTATAAGCAGAAACCCAGTTTAAAAGTTTTACGGTATTTAAATCCTTTTCAGAATTGTTGTAATAAATAAGTTCTTGATTGATAGTCAGCGTTTTTTTATCCGAAGATAATTTTGCTTCAATATAAATGCTGTCTTTCTGTGCAGAAACTTCCACAACACCCAAAAACAAAACAAGACAAATACTAATAACTTTTTTCAAAATTCTGATAAAGTACCAAATATAACTTATTTTGGATAGATTTCGTAAAATTTTAGTTTTGAATTGATTTTTTTTCTAAAGAATTCAAATATGCTTTCCAACCTTCATTTTTATAAGTGATAGAAGCTTGTTCAGGATTGTCAGATTTATAAATTCCTCTTCCTACAATAATGAAATCGGTGTGAAGGGTTTTAAATACATGTTCAGGAGTATTATACTGCTGTCCTTTTCCGTCACCTGAATCTGCCAAATTCACTCCTGGAGTAAATAATAAGATTTCCTCAGGAATAGCATTCTGAGAAACAGCTCCAATTACATTAGGATGAGACAAAGCTACTTTAAGCGCTTCTTCTCTATAACTACTGGTTGTTAAAGTTCCTTTTGAAGACATTCCGATAATCGCAACAACGCCTACATTTTTGAAACAGTCTAATGATTCAAAACCTCCGATAACTTGAGAAGTAACAAAATCTGCCCAATCTGTAATTTTGAAAACTCCACTTGTGAATTGTAATTCCTGAGTGTTTCCGATGTCGGCAAATTTTCTGTCTTCCATTAATAAAAACTGGTGTTTTTCAGCTAATGCTTTTAATGGAGTAATTGTTTTTTCATAATCGAAATCAGAAATAATATCGATATGTGTTTTTAATGCAATAACGTGTGGACCTACTTTCTCTGCCAATTCCAACAATTCTTGAGTGGTAGTGACATCTGCAGAAGCGATAAGGTTTGATTGTTTTGCTAAAGCTGTTTCTAATAATTTTTTAGAAACCGAATGTTGAGTATTTTGTAATTTCTGCTCGTAAGAAGATCTTGTTTTTTCTTCAAACTGAACATGATTTCCTTGAAGAAAATCCTGAATTCTTTTCACTTCTTCATCGCTAAGATCTCCGGTTTCCTGAAGGATTTCGCAAACTTCTGAAATATTGAAAAGGGTATGAACTCTGAAACCTTTGTTTTCTAAAAGTTGTTTTCCGCCTTGCTCTCTGTCTAGAACGACAACGATATCTGCAACTTTAAGATCTTCCTGTTCAATTTCGGCGATTGTTTCTACTAAAGATTTCCCTGAAGTAATTACATCTTCTACCAAAAGACAGTTTTGCCCTTTTTGGTAAATTCCTTCAATCATTTTTTTAGTACCATAATCTTTTGCTTCTTTTCTTTTAATAATCAACGGAATGTAACTTTCCAAAGACATTGCTGTTGCCATTGGAAGTGCTGCATAAGGAACACCGCAGATCAAATCAAAATTATCTAAAGGAAGCATTTCCAATAAATAGTTAGCCAAATTTTTTAAAATTTTAGGATCTGAAGCTAAAGGTCTTAAGTCTACATAAAACGGACTTTCAATACCACTTTTTAAAGTGAATCTTCCGAATTTAATGATGCCTAGTTTGTAGCACTCCAAAAAGAATTCTTTTTTACTTTCCATTATTTTTTATTAGATGTTGCAAATTTAAGGATTTGAAAGGGAATTGTAAAATGTGAAAGGAGAATAGTCTGTTTTACTTTGCAAGTGAAAAGTCAATTGCCAATCATCTAGGGTGATTTGTGATTATTAAAATTGATAGCGAAGCTCATTGACTATTCACTATTAACAAAAAAAACATTCCGAAAAGGAATGTCTTTTATTTATTTTAAAATTTGAGCGTCAATTAATTTTGTATCACCAGAACTGTATTCTCTTTCTGCTTCCCAAAGTAAAAACTTATCTACTTCTTTTATTAGCTTAGGAATAGTTAATGACAAAACAGCTAAATCATCTAAAACGCCTAAAACAGGTATAGCAACCTCAGGTAGTAAATCTATCGGTGAAATCACATAGAGAAGTCCTAATAATGGAAGAATCATATCAATGGAACTTACAGGGTATATTCCTTTTCTCCACATTTTCACCATTCTGAATATATCAGGGATTTTTTTTACAAACCCTTTATGGTTAATAGCCTCTTTTGCCAAATTTAATTTTGAGTACTTCATTTTGTGTTTGGTTTTAAAATAATTTTTTTACGATGTAAATTTCGCAAATTTTATATAAACTCAATACAAATTTTAGTTAAATATTACTTAATAATATTATCAATGAATTGATGGGTAGATTCTGTGTTCCAGTCTCTTGATGCATCTTCTTTTATTAATATTCTTCCTGTTTTATCCAATAGAAAAGTAGTTGGAAATACTTTGGGCAACAGCTTTTCTGAAATAGGACTTTGAGCAATGTATACGGGAACATTATAGTTATTTTCCTGTAGAAATTTTCTTATTGCCGGTTCCTGATCATTCATTGCAATTAATACAAAGTCTATATTTCCTTTTCTGGTATCATATAATTTTTGAATAGAAGGCCATTCTTTTCTGCACGGAGGGCACCATGTTCCCCAAAAATTAAGGAAAATAGGCTTGTCTTTAAATGTTTTAAGATTCGTGCTTGGAACGTTGATTCCTTTTAATTCAATATCATAATCTTCTTCATTAATATGTACTGCATTTTCAATGGTCGCTATAGGGAAGAATAGGTCTTTTAAAGAATTTCTTATTCCCGGAACAAAAGCGATCACACCGATAATGGCGATCAAGACTATATAAATTATATTTTTTTTCATTTTTTGATAAAAATTGTTTAAGCTTAAAAATTAGGCTAAACTTATGAATTTAAGCGCTCATTTTGTCATTCCGTAGGAATCTAAACTGTTTTAAGATTCATTATGAAAAATGCTTTGTTGAGATTCCTACGGAATGACAAAGAGAGTGCATATTTACTAATAATTAAATTTTAATAATTAAAGTAATTCTAAAATTTCCTGAACAGAATCTTTTCCTCTGTTTTTAGCATAATACAATTGCAGATCATTATAAAACTGATCTTTTGTATAAGTTTCAGGATCTGCTTTATGTTTCATTAATAATTCTTTACCAAATTTTGGACGCGGGCCCCAAGAATCTTTCAAGTTAAAATCTTTATCTAAGATAATGACTTTAGGAATAGACTCTGTTCCGTTGGTTAAAAATTGGTTGATCAAACTTTTATCGCTGTCTCTTAAGAATATTCTAACTTCATTGTGACCTTCGAAAAACTTCACCAAAGCCGGAACGGTTGCGCTTGCATCGCCACACCAAGTTTCAGAAATAATTAAAATTTTTCCGTCAAAATTTTTAGATGCTAACTCTTTTAATTGCTCTTCATCCGGAGTATACTTTTTTAAAGTTCTTTCCATTCTCTGAAGTCCCAGCTCGTAATATTGTTTGTAATCTATTTCTTGTTGAGTGGCAGGATTTGTTAATCTTTCTTTTCCTGTATTTACATAGTCTTCGAAAGAAATTCCTTTATCCCAGTAATTTTTCATACGATGTGTTGATATTAAAAATTATTAATATTTCTTGTTTTGTTGATCAAAAATAAGTCTGCTAATACAAAAGCAGCTAAACTTTCCACTACAGGAACAGCTCTTGGAACTACACAAGGATCGTGTCTTCCTTTTCCTTCCACAATAGCAGGATTTCCATATTTATCAACGCTTTCCTGAGGTCTTAAAATAGTAGCAACAGGTTTAAAAGCAACACGGAAATAGATATCCATTCCGTTAGAAATTCCACCTTGGATTCCTCCTGATAAGTTAGATTTTGTAGTGAAATCTTTGTTGAAACCATCGTTGTGCTCGCTTCCTGTCATTTTAGCTCCGCAAAATCCGCTTCCATATTCAAAACCTTTACAGGCATTGATATTCAACATTGCTTTTGCTAATTCTGCCTGAAGTTTAGAGAAAATAGGTTCACCAATTCCCACAGGAACATTTTTGATCACACAAGTAATCGTTCCGCCAATGGTGTTTCCTTCTTTTTTAATCTCTTTGATTCTTGAGATCATTTTTTCTGCTGTTTCTGCATCCGGGCAACGAACTTCATTGCTTTCGGTTTTAGAAAAATCTAAAGCCTGATACGGTTTTTCACAGAAAATATCGCCTACAGAAGAAACGTAAGCATTGATCTCTATATTTGATAAAAGTTGTTTTGCAAGAGCTCCTGCAACAACCCAGTTGATTGTTTCTCTTGCTGATGATTTTCCACCGCCACGATAATCTCTGATCCCATATTTTTGATCGTACGTGAAATCTGCATGACTCGGACGATAAGAATTAGCGATGTGATCATAATCTTTTGATTTCTGATTTTCGTTTTCGATGATAAAACCAATTGGAGTTCCCGTTGTTTTTCCTTCAAAGATTCCTGAAAGAAATTTTACAGTGTCACTTTCTTTTCTTTGTGTAACAATAGCTGATTGGCCAGGCTTTCTACGATCTAATTCATATTGAACTTGATCAAGATTGATTTCCAAACCTGCCGGAAAATTATTGATGATTCCACCATAAGCCACACCGTGACTTTCTCCAAATGTTGTAAGACTGAGAAGATTACCTAAAGTATTGAACATGATACAAAATTACCGATTTTTCTTCAGATAATAAAGTTTCTGTATGAGTTCTATTTATCAGCGTTTTCGATAGTATTAATAATGTTTTGGGCTTCCTTTATCTCTTGTGGTGTCATCTTTTTCCAGATAAATCCCTTTTCGATATTATTTTTATCAATAAGCTGAGGGAATATTTTTGCCTTTACATCATCAAAAATATAGCTTGAAGAAATAGCAGGAAGCTGAGTGTCAAAACTAAAAGAATATTTTTTAGAAATATTAAATTGTAGATTTCCAACTTGATGTGCTGTGAAATTATTATAAATATAACTTGATGGTTTATACAATTGTTCTTTTTCAAATTTCCCCATGAATTTACTTAATCGAAAACTAGGGGTGTATTTTTGAATAATATTTGGGAATGATAAAAACCCAATAAAAAATAAACTTAGCGATCCAAAGATTATAAAAGCTTTCTTTTGAGTAAAATGATTCATGAACATTACGAAAAAGATAACAAAAAAAACATCAATAAAGAATCTGTATTGTGCAGAAAATAAAAGAACTAAAATGCTTTTTATAAGGAGTGAAATACAAATTAACGTAATAGTTTTATTCTTTTTAATGATTGTAAAACCTATAAAAATTAATAATGTCAGGATGAAAAGAATATTGATCTTTGATTTTATTCCATTCAAAAAGAGCCAGTTTTTAATATAATCTATTGAAGTGAAATGTTGAATTTCCTGATAAGAATACTGCATATCATAAGTCTTTAAGATGGCATATTGTGAAGAAATTCTTAAAACTTCAGGGTTGGGTTTCCAGCTGACTCCAACATCTCCAACAGAAACAGGAAAGATAGGATAGCCAAAAGCCCAGATATTTTTAATAAAGAACAACAGAAGAATTAAGGTTCCTAATATTAGATTTTTATAATTTGACTTTACAATAAAGATAGAGTAGAGGAAGCTTAAGATGGGAAGCCAGATCATGGTAGGTTTTATGGCAAAAACAAAAATTGAAAAACCAATCAATAATGACGTTTTCTGATTTCCTGAAAGAATTTCTTTTAAAATGATTAATGAAAAAACAATAACAGGAAGGTCCGAACTTGGCGATTGTGAAAACAAAAGTAAGATGGGAATAAAACAGAGTTGAATCCAGCTTTTCTTTTCAATAATATAAATGGAGTAGACTATTAATATGATTGCATTAATTCTTAAAAATGGATCTGAGAAATTGGAAAATCCGGCCTGAAAAATATGCCATATCGACATTTGCCCTAACGTGAGATCCAAGTTTGATATTCCCTTTACCAACCCATATTCTGTGAGCCATTTTATAGTAGGAACATAATATCCAAAATGATCTAATATATAAGGATAAAAAGAGCTTGTTAATAAAACGATGAAAGAAACTATACCAATGGATATGATGTCTTTTTTTGAAAATGAGTAGAACTCCTGATATAATTTATCTTTAATAAAATAGATAAGCCCGAATAAAATAGTACTTATTTCTACATAAATATTCAAAGCAATAAAAAATGATAAGGTGGTCCAGAGTAAGCTGATACCTATTATTCCGGATAAAGCTTTTCCAGAAATTCTATCAAATAAGGAACCTAATATATTCTCTACGATTTTCCCCCAACCAATTAGGGTTGGAATAATAAGAATTGAGGAAAGTAAAATTAAAATCATAAAAAAAGATTGCCTAAAAATAAGCAATCTTTTAAATTTATTGTGAAATATTAATTATTTTGGTTGTACTCTGCCGTCTTTTCTGTCACCGGATCTACCAATTGTATAACCTGTTGCACCTCCTACAACACCACCAATTACGGCACCAAGACCTCTATTTTTCTTAGCAATAAGGGCGCCTGCAGCAGCACCACCTACGGTACCTATGATTGTACCTTTTGCCGCTTTACTCATTCCTTTTTTCTTTGTTGTAGTGCCTTGTGAAGCATTGCTTCCATTATCTGCGTAATTACCATTATTAGAACTTGAGTTGGATTGTCTGTCTCTATAAATGGTTTTTGTTTCTCTTATGATTTGTGGTTTTGAATTATTTGCAGCTGCAGTTTTAGCTTTTTGAGATTCTACTATGCTATCTGCTTTTTTCTGTGCTTCATAAGCCATTTTCTCTTTTTCAATAGCTAATTTCTGTTTCTCTATTTCAAGCTGTTTTGTCTGAAATTCTATTTTCTGCAGTTCAAGAGATTTTTCAGCAACTTGATCGTCTTTCTTACAGGCGGTCATTATAAAAACCGACAAGAGCCCTGTTAACACTATATTCTTCATAATTCAAATTTTAATAAGGATGTACTCATTATTATTTTCAATTATGAAGCCAATTTTTAGTTAAGTAATGTTAAATGTTCTAAAAAAATAATAAAATGATGTTTTTTATTAATGATGAATAATTTTATTTTTTTTGTAATGTAATCAGCGTATGCTTTTTATGTTTGGTAAATTATAGTCTATAATTCAGTTATTATTTTAATTTTTTCATTTTAAAGAATTTTTGATGGATATTGAATAATTGTAATGCTATAAAATAAATCACCATTTTTATATAAGAATTTATATACTTGTAAACAGAATTTTCTTCTGAAATCTTTTTTAAAATAGGTTGGTACTTTCATGCTAGTTTCTGATTATCAGATGTAAATAAATTATATTTAATATTTATAATCTAATTGAAACTCATGATTAATGGAAATTTAGTTTATATTTGTAATAATAAGACCTTAGTTGAAACATAATTTTATAAAAAGTAATAGATAATTATATTTTTATTCACTTGATATAGAAATAAGTGGTAAATTTGGGTTTCAAAAATTAAAAAGAATACTATTAAGTGTAATGAAATTTTTTTATTACTCGGTGGTATTTGGCGATAAGAGATATTATAAAGTAATGAATATTACTATTTACGATACTCTATTCGGGTTTTCATTTCCGGATAGATTTTTTTCATCATTTGTGTTTTTACGGTCTCCTGCAAAGGAGGCCTTTTTTTATGATGATAAGTTGATTTGGAAGTAGTTGAGTATTTTTAAACTAAGAATATTGAAATAAAGATAAACTTTGTTTTTAGAATTTACATAAAAGTTAATTTAAGTCTATTTCTTAGCCTGAATAACGGTTCTGTTTGGTAGTGTAGCAGCTGGTAGATTTCTTCTGCGTTTGTAAATTGATCAGGAACATCTTGATTATGGATTATTTTTATTCCCCTTCGTTTCATGGTTTCATGAATTACTTTAGCGAATGAATCTTTAGCTTTTTGTTTTGAGCTCTGCTGAGAAATACCATTAGAATGCTGTCTGTATAAATATAAATCTTCATTAATAAATGCTACATCTCCTAATTCAAGAATTTTAAGATATAAATCTTGATCTACAGCACTTTTTAAATTGGGGTTGATACCTTGGGTTTCTTGATATGCTTCTTTTTTAAAAGTGAAAAAATGAGCAAATTGTATAGGACAATTAAAAAAATACTTGTCGTTGAAAATTTGTTTTGTAGCGCTAAAAGTTTTCTGTGGATTAAGATTTTCATCACACATCATCATTTTTGAATAGGTCGCTACGATTTTATTATTAAATAAATATTCTTCAATAGATTCTTCTAAGGCAATAGGGTAGAGGGCATCATCTGGATCTAAATAAGCACATATGTCTCCAGTTGCATGCTCCATGCATTTTCTTTTTGTAAAACCGCAACCTTTGTTTGATGAGTTTTCATATAATTTGAATCTGGTATCATCTTGTATGATGCTTTTAATTACTTCTATAGAGTCATCTGTAGAAGCATCATCAACAATTATAACTTCCCAATTGTTATAAGTCTGATTGATAATCGAATTATAACATTCGAGAAAGTATTTCCCGTTGTTATAATTGGCTATTAAAATCGATACTTTATTCATTATTTAGTGAGTTATAATGTAGTTGTAAAGGTACTAATTAAAAACATTGAAATTTATAATTAAAATCAATGTTTGTTTATGAATAATTCTGTATTTTATAGTTACGTTATATGTAAGAATAAATTTTAATTATTATGGATGTTAATTGTTGAAATTAAAATCTCTAGAACTATTATATTATTTTAATTATAAGGCTAATGAATAACTTTATGGATGTTTTCAGATAAATAGGTATAATCTGAGGACTGTTTTAATTATAATATTTTCTAAAACTTGAACGATTTACTATTTGTAAATAGCTAGGGATAAAATTACAAAATTAATATGAATGTTCATATAGCTGAACTACTTCAGAATTATTGAGTAATTTTAAGGTTTTGATTTTTAGATGCTTAATTTTGTTTTGCAGTAGATTTACAGTAGGTAAATAAACCATTTTTTAAGACCTATTTTATCTTTTTATCCTAAAAATGGAATCGAAATAAGAGGTATTTTATGATCTTATAATCATACTTGTTGAAAAAGATTACCTTTTAAGATAATATAGAATGGATGTGTTTTTTTTAAGCTTTGATATTGTTTTTGTAATGAAGTCATCTCGACTTTCTTTTTTCAAATTTTCTAATCGCAATAACGATAAAAGCAAGATAATTAAATCCTATCCAGCTTGTTACTGTGGTATC
>NZ_FRAV01000035.1 GCF_900142445.1 Chryseobacterium polytrichastri
ATACCATATTTCTTACGACATTCTGTAATTCCTAATTTACCGAATTCAATTTCTTTTACAATCTGAAGTTTCAAACTTAAACTGTAATCTTTCTGTGTACGCTTGACATAAAGCGTTTCTAAGTATTCTTTCATAACGATCATTTTTTTGTGTATCGCTATTTCAGGACTAGACAATTTGAAAACAAAAAACCTCTGAAAAAATCAGAGGTTTTGAATATCTTTTTATATTTCTTAGTAATTATCTTCTTCCCCTTTCATCTTCTCTGCATTTTCTGCCATGATTACGGCATCAATCATCTCAGAGATATCTCCATTCATGTAAGCGTCAAGATTATACATCGATTTGTTGATTCTATGATCTGTAACTCTTCCTTGAGGATAGTTGTAAGTTTTAATTTTCGCAGAACGGTCACCTGTAGAAACCATAGATTTACGTTGTGCAGCAATATCTCCTACAGATTTCTGTACTTCGATATCATATAACTTGGTACGAAGCATTTCCATCGCCAATTCTCTGTTGGCCAACTGAGAACGTGCCTGCTGACATACAACCACCATTCCTGAAGGTTTGTGTGTTAGCTGTACTTTGGTTTCAACCTTGTTTACGTTTTGTCCACCCGCTCCACCTGAACGTGAAGTCTGCATTTCAATATCGGCAGGATTTAATTCAAAATCAATTTCCTCAGCTTCCGGTAAAACAGCAACGGTAATTGCAGAAGTATGCACTCTACCTTGAGATTCTGTTTCAGGAACACGTTGTACACGGTGAACACCAGACTCAAATTTCATGATTCCGTAAACACCGTCTCCTTCAATCTTGATAATTAATTCTTTATATCCTTTAGATGCTTCACTAGAATCTGTGATCTCATGTTTCCATCCTTTGGTTTTGAAATACATTGCATACGCTCTGTACACATCTTCCACGAAAATAGCAGCTTCATCTCCACCGGTTCCGGCACGAAGTTCTACGATTACGTTTTTATCATCGGTTGGGTCTTTAGGAATCAAAAGCACCTTCAATTCTTCCTCCAAACCTGGAAGTTTCCCTTGAGCTTCTACTTTTTCTTCTTTGGCCATATCAACCAAATCTCTGTCTGAACCATCAGCAATGATCTCTTCAGATTCTGCAATATTATCTAAAGCATTTTTATACTGATCGTAAACTCTTACAATTTTGCCCAAATCACTGTATTCTTTATTTAATGAAGAATATTTTTTTTGATCTGAAATGATATCAGGCTGTATAATAAGGTCTGCCACCTCATTATATCTTTGTTTTATAGCTTCTAATTTTGGAATTAACGACTTAGACATTGTAGAAATTTTGTGGGGGCAAAGATAAGGATTATTAATTCAATACTCAATAGTCTTTACATAAACTCTAACTATTTGATATATATAATTTTGTATTATAATTAATATTATCTTGTTTTGGTTGTAAAATAAGATCCGTATTTTTTACCTGAGTCCTTTTGTCTTGAAACAAAAGAACGAAAAATTCAAGAATGGAGAGTTTGAACCATTAAGTTATTTTAAGCAATTAAGTTGAGTTAAGATAAATCATTCTGATTTTAAAGCCTTAGAGCGAAGCTATTCTTAATTTCACTTAAAAACTTTATCCATCTTAATGGTTCAAAAATAATTTGCAAAAACAGGTTAAGAATTATCCTTAGAAAGCTTTTTATCAATCAAATACAAAACAATTCCCAAGGCTACAATTCCTAATCCGATAAGACTCTCTTTAGGATTGTGAATAAACGTAAAATATAAAATGTAACTGCTGAACAACATAAAAACAGTCGGGAAAACATAGAATATATTCGATTTAAATATTTTTCGCTGACTTTTTTTAAGAAAGAAAACCGTAGAAATGGCCAACGTTGCAAACAGTTGAAGTATAAACGAAGTGTACACAAAAATTTCTTTAAAACTTCCTGTCAGAATAATCAAAGTTGCGATAACAGCATGCGCAAAAATAGCTCGAACAGGAATTCCTTTTTTATTATTAACCGATAAAGATTTCCACAGTCTGTTTTCTTTCGCAAAAGCCTGTGTTAATCTGGAACCTACCCATAAATATCCACTAATCGTCGCTACTAGCTGCAAGGCAATAAAAACATTCACTATTTTTCCAAAAGAATGGCCAAGCATATTATTAGCTGCCTCTCTCATCACATCTTCTTTTCCTTCCAATTGATGGATTGGAGCATGCTTCAACATAATATAATTAATCAAAATATAGCAAACCGTCACGAAAACAGTTCCTACAATCAAAGCTTTAGGAAGATTTTTTTGAACATCTTTAATTTCTCCCGCGATGTAAGATGCGGAGTTCCAGCCTGTGTAAGAATACGTTACAAAAACCAATGAGGTTGCAAACGCAGGAAGCATCATTTCGTCTTTCCAACTGTCGGTGAAACTCAGGCTATTTCCAATTTGAGGTTCAGAAAGGACAACACCCAAAATAATCAGCACAACGATAAAAGCGACTTTAATAAACGTAAAAAAGTTATGAAATCTGCTCGATGCTTTTAAACTAAACGATAAAGACAGCGCCACCAAAAAGATGACAACAATAGAAAACCAAGTTCCAAAAGTGAAATCAAAAGCGGAAAGATATTGTGACATGGCCAACGCCGCCAACGCAACAGGTGAAGAAAACCCGATAATCAAAGAAATCCAACTCACCAAATAGCCTAAAAGTGGATGATAGGTTTCTTTAAGGTAAATAAAGTCCCCCCCATTTCCTTTAAAATGAGAGCCTAATTCCGCATAACAGAATGCTCCAAATAAAGCCAATACTCCACCAATCATCCAAAGCAGAAAAATACTGTACGTATTGGTAACATCCACCAACTGAAAACCTAAGGTCGTGAAAATCCCCGTCCCAATCATATTGGATACCACGATGGCAACTGCTGTTTTCCAGCCTATTTGATGTGAAGTCGTACTCATTTAATTTATAGATACTAGATTTAGACTTAAAAACTCATTAAAAATTTAACCGCAAAAGGCACAAAAGCTATGATTTAAAATTTAGTTATTTTGAAACCGAAAGTCCTCAAAAGAATAATATTTCGACTCCGCTCAATATGCAAAGATTTTTTAAAAAATTGATGTGCTCTTATTTACAGATCATTATAAACTTAAATAAGCAACATTATTAATCTTTTGTGTCTTTTGTGGTGAAATTAAAAAGTTCAATATTAAAAATTAAAGTTAACTCTTCCGAAGAAATAACTTCCCAATGTTCCCATCTGAACCGGCGCATATTTGAAAACTCCGTAATAAGAATTCTCATAGATCTGCAGATCAGGAAAAACATCCAATAAATTGTTGGCTCCAATGGTAAGGTTTACATTTTTAGTGATGTCATACCCAACGCTTACGTCCGTAACAATTTTAGGTGAAAATTCCTGAACACCACCAAAAGGATATCCGTCTCTGATGACCTTACCAAAATACGTATTTCTCACTAAGAAATTGAATTTATTAATGCTATAATTAAGTCCTAACGTTGCTTTTGCTTTAGGAGAAAGAGTTTCAATAATATTGATTTGATCTGGTCCGAAAAATTCTGACTGTGGCGTATCCAAATTCTGAGGAAAATGGAATCCTGTTATCTTTGTTTCCGTGTAATTTCCTGCTAAATTGATATTTAAATTCCCACCTGCTAATTTCCAATCGTATGAAATAACCAAATCGACCCCTTTTGTTTCGGTATCAATGGCATTGGCAAAGAATCTGCCACTTTCTGCAACGTTATTTTCGCCCACCAATTCCGGATCAGACAATCTTTTATCTGTAATATTGCTGGTGATAACAATTCTGTCTTTTACCCCAATCCAATAGCCGTCCAGCGTAATGAAAAGCCCTTTGGCTGGTTTTAAAGTAAATCCTAGACTAGCGTTGACAGAAGTTTCCTGCTTTAGTTTATCAAAACCCAAAACCTCAGCTGCTTTACTGTCTGTGGTAAAGATTCCTTTTCTTACAATTCCGATTCCTGAAGTTGAAATATCTGCATAAGAATTATTAAAATACTGCTGTTGCAAAGAAGGTGCTCTGAATCCTGTTCCTACTGCTCCGCGAATTGCGTAATTTTTTACAAACTCGTATCGAATAGCTAATTTCCCATTCAATGTATTTCCGAAATCAGAATAATTTTCAAATCTTGCAGCGGCATCAATATTTAATTTTTTATCTAAATCATAAGAAACATCTGCGTAAACCGCCGTAGAATGTCTTGATTTTTTCAACGCATTATCAGGAGAGAAACCCATAAAAGACTGTGATCCGCCTGCACCAATTATATCGGAAGCCGGTGTTGTAGACGTCACTACATTTCCATAAATGTCGTATGTTGCGTAAGATGCCTCATCTCCTGCTTTAATTTGATATTGCTCAAATCTGAATTCTCCTCCAAATGCAACATTGAAATTATTTAAGTTCTTAGAAACATCAAGGTTAATGGTATTTTGAAGAAAGCTGTGCGCTCCTGCATAAAAACTTGTAGGCGATTTTGCCCCTAGGGAAGCGTTATTGGTATTATTAACATTATAATTGAATGTATTGCTTCCGAAAGTATTACTCAAATCAAAAAACCAGTCGTTTACATTGTACTTCGTTCCGACAGCGTAAGAAAGATCGTAGACCTGAGATTTCAAATTAGCCTGAAAACCATTTGGATAAATTGAAGAAACAATATTATTTTTTTCACTTGGAAGCCTTCTAAAACCAAAACCCTGCCCCTCTTTTAAACTAAAGCCTCCAAAACTATACAGCTTAAAATGATCATTAAAAGGATATTCTGCATTGAAAAATAGTTGAGCCTGTTTTATTTGGGCATCACCAATCTGAAAGTTGAAATCATTACGAGTTAGTCCATTTTGAGCAATCAAAGCATCGTCATAAGCTCTGGAAATCTGACTTCCCGTACCTCCATCTGCAGGATCTGCAAAAGGGTAAGCGAAATAATTCCCATAACTTCCTGATGCAATTGGAGAAACATTAGGAAGAGCTATACCGTTCGCTGAAATTGCTCCGTTATTATTAACAACATTTAAATTCGATTGATCATAGATAATCAAATCATGATTTTGTGTTCTAGTTGTTTTTCCTCTTTGACTTAATTGTAATGATAGATTGATATAGCTCTTCTCCTTTCCTAAAGAAGTTCCGTAATTAGCTGCTCCCTGATAGGTTTCACCATCATTTCTTCCTGATAATCCGTAATTTAAACTTGCAGAAGCGCCAATATCTTTTTTAAGAATAATATTAATAACACCTGCAATGGCATCAGAACCATATTGTGCTGCTGCTCCGTCTCTTAACACTTCTATCCTATCAATCGCAATCACAGGAATGGTACTTAAATCTGTTCCAACAGAACCGTTTCCGACCGTATTTTGATAGTTAACTAAAGAAGTAGTATGTCTTCTTTTTCCGTTCACCAAAACCAACACCTGATCGGGACCCATTCCTCTCAATGTCATCGGATCAATATGCTCTGTTCCGTCAGAAGCCGATTGCCTCACTGCATTAAAAGAAGGAATCACATAATTTAAAAGATCCTGAACCGTTGTTTGAGGCGCCGACTTTTGTAGTTTTTCAATATTAATAACATCCACCGGAACCGGAGTTTCGAGTTTTGTTCTTTTCGCATTACGATTACCTACAATAATGACGTCTTCAATCTGTTTTTCCTTTTCCAATTCCTGTGCAGATAATAATCCTACACTTAAAAGGAGTACGCTTATGCTGAGCTTTTTCATTTCGCGAGTGTTTCTTTCAAATTTTAAAATAAATAATATGCTCACAGTAACACCTGCAAACATCAACAAAGATTGTCAAGAAATGGAATGAATATTTAGAATATTGCTTCACTTATCTTCCCCCAATTGGGTTGGAATTAGCACCTTTACACACTGAAATTGTGTCGGTTGCTAAGGTTTCACAGGGCCAAATCCCTCCACCTTTCTCGATAAATCTATTGCAAAAGTAGACTATTGTTTTCAAATAACAAAGAGGAGGTTAAATTGTCTATGCTGAATTTATAATTGATCCTTGACCTTTCATTTTGTATAGCTCACTTTTACTCTTCCTTTTTAAGGGTAAGGATGTCCATTTCACGCTGAAGTTTGTCCGTTTGCCATTCTTGCTGATTGTAAAGAGCAAACCCACACTCTACTTTTGCTTCAGAAATTTTACAACATCAAAATAATTTTAATCTCAAAAATCATAGCAATGAAAACAAATCAGACTCATAAAAGAAATTTTCAGACAATAGCTGCAGCAGCTTTTATGTTTATTTCAACAGTAGGTTTTGCCCAACAGCTTACCTCAGTAGATAAAAAAGATTCGGAACAGATTCGTCCTTTTCATATTCATGTATCAGACAATGCTCTTAATGAACTTCGCCAACGTATCAATACAACACGATGGCCGGATAAAGAAACGGTAACAGACCAATCTCAAGGGGTAAAATTAGATCAAATCAAAAAATTAACCAGTTATTGGGGAACCGACTACGATTGGCGTAAGGCTGAAACAAAACTGAATGCTCTCCCACAATTTATCACTAATATTGACGGACTTGATATTCAATTTGTTCACATTAAATCAAAGCATAAAAATGCACTTCCTTTAATAATCACTCACGGATGGCCTGGTTCTGTATTTGAACTTTTAAAAGTAGTGGGACCACTTACCGATCCTACAGCTTATGGCGGAAAAGCAGAAGATGCTTTTGATCTCGTTATCCCATCAATGCCCGGTTATGGGTTTTCAGAAAAGCCAAAAACAACAGGATGGGGCCCAGAAAAAATAGGAAATGCATGGGATATTTTAATGAAACGTTTGGGATACAAAAATTATGTTTCCCAAGGAGGTGATTGGGGCTCTGTGATTGCAGATGCAATGGCTCGCCAGGCTCCAAAAGGTCTGCTAGCCATACATGTTAATATGCCTGCTACTGTTCCCGTAGAAATTGCCGATGTTTTAAAAGAAGGAGGTGCTGCTCCCTCAGGACTATCAGATAAAGAAAAAGCGGCCTTTCTTTCATTAAACAAACTCTATACAAAAGGAGGCGGTTATGCAGGGATGATGGTAACCCGTCCGCAAACTCTTGGTTATGGACTTACAGATTCACCAACCGCGTTGGCTTCTTTTTTCTTAGATAAATTCAATGAATGGACTTACAGCGGTGGAAATGCCGAAAAATCTCTTACCAAAGATGAAATGCTGGATGATATTACGTTGTATTGGCTTACGAATACCGCTGCGTCTTCTGCACAATTATACTGGGAAAATAACACCAATAACTTTAATGTAGTAGAACAAAGAACATCCGAAATTAAAATTCCTGTTGCGGTAACTGTTTTTCCGGGAGAGATCTATCAGGCTCCGAAAAGCTGGACAGAACGCAGTTATAAAAATCTTGTCTACTTCAACGAGGTGAAAAAAGGTGGTCATTTCGCAGCTTGGGAAGAACCTCAACTTTTCTCTGAGGAGATGAGAGCCGCTTTTAAATCATTCCGTAAATAACACGAATTCAAATCAATATTAATTAAAATTTTAAATAATATGTTTCACACTTCAATACCTAAACATCATTATTTTATTAAAAAATATTTGATCAGAGCAATTCTTATTTTACTGTTTAGTATAGGATTAAATGCACAGGAAACGAAAAATTCCTTAGGAACTTTAAAGCAAATCAACGCAGGTGTTCTGAATATTGGTTATACAGAAGCCGGCTCACCTAATAGAACTCCAGTGATTCTGCTTCACGGTTGGCCGTATGACATTCATAGCTATGAGGAAGTGGTTCCTTTATTATCAGCAAAAGGTTACAGAGTAATTACTCCCTATTTAAGAGGTTTCGGGACAACCCGATTCCTATCCGATAAAACAATGAGAAATGGTCAACAAACGGCAGTTGCGAATGATATTATTGCTTTAATGGATGCTTTAAAAATCGACAAAGCCATCATCGGAGGATTCGATTGGGGCGCAAGAACCGCAGACGTGATGGCTGTTCTTTATCCGGAAAGAGTAAAAGGTTTGGTTTCGGTGAGCGGATATTTAATTACCAATCTTGAAGCGAATAAAAAACCTCTTTCTCCAAATGCGGAATTGGGTTGGTGGTATCAATATTATTTTTCAACCGAACGTGGTGAAAAAGGATATAAAGACAATACCTATGAATTCAACAAATTGATTTGGAAAACTGCTTCACCATTATGGAATTTCAGTAAAGAAACGTACGATCAAACAGCGCAATCTTTCAACAATCCGGATCATGTTGCGATTGTTATTCATAATTACCGTTGGAGATTATCTCTTGCAAAAGGAGAATCAAAATATGATGAATTGGATCAAAAACTTCAATCAAGGCCTAAAATCAGCGTTCCTACCATTACAATCAGCAGTGATTTTGACGGCGCTGCGATTGATGGAAAGGCTTATGAAAATCAATTTACAGGAAAATATTCGCATAAAATTTTAAAAGGAATCGGGCACAATGTTCCGCAGGAAGATCCGAAGTCTTTTGCCGATGCAATTATAGAAGTTGATGGTTATTCAAAATAACTTCACTTTTCAGAATGTCTTTTTTACACTTCAAATTGTCTGTTTCACTTATTTTATGATTTCATACAATTTTAAACTCAAGTAATTTTGACCTATAATTTTAAACCAATTAATAACAATTAAATATTTTCAAAATGGAAAACAATCAAACCTTACAATCAGAAAAAGTATTATATACCGGAAAAACTCATACGACAGGAGGTCGTGAAGGATTTTCTAAAAGCTCTGACGGAAATCTTAACATAAAACTTTCAACTCCGGGAGGAAATGAGGTAGGAACAAATCCGGAACAGCTTTTCGCAGCAGGATGGTCGGCTTGTTTTATCGGAGCTCTTGGTATTGCCGCGAGAAGAAGAAAAATAAAATTATCACCTGAAACATCCGTAGATGCAGAAGTTGATCTTTGCATGGCTGATGATGCTTATTTTTTACAGGCTCGATTGAATGTAAGCTTTCCGGGAATCGATTTCGAAACTGCAAAATTACTGACTGAGGAAGCACATCAAACTTGTCCGTATTCTAAAATGTCAAGAGGAAATATTAATGTAGAAATTAATATTCTTTAAAGAATTAAAACCTATCTTATATTTAAATAAAACCCGCTGTGTATTTATGATACACAACGGGTTTCTGCAATTTAATATGAACTAATTAAGAAAAACAAAAGGCCTTAAAAAAGCCTTTTGTTCATCAATCAAATATCTATGGACTTTAGTTTTTGCTGATTTTTTTAGAGAAAGTCTGTCCGTTCTTTAATTTCAATTCTACAATATAGATTCCTTTTGGAAGTCCTTGCATATCGATCTGATCATTAGAGAATTTAACATTAATCTTCTGTCCTACTACATTCATTACATTTACATTTTCAATCGCTGAA
The DNA here is from genome assembly GCF_900142445.1 of Chryseobacterium polytrichastri. Classification (GTDB taxonomy): domain Bacteria; phylum Bacteroidota; class Bacteroidia; order Flavobacteriales; family Weeksellaceae; genus Chryseobacterium; species Chryseobacterium polytrichastri. The sequence goes on from NZ_FRAV01000035.1 coordinate 9,472, forward strand.
TCTGCTTTAATATAAAGAATTCCACTTGTTGGGTTTGGATAAACCCCTACCGTTTTAGCCTTAATATCAGAAGTTCCCAACGTGGTAAATTCTTTGATACATCTTACAGAATGCCCTTGTCCCCTAGGTCCACCAGAAGAAGCATTCGCAATTGTAGTTCCAATATATAAATATTTTCCTCCAGAAATAGCTGTATCTGAACTCCAGAAATAGCCTCTTTGTCCCACATAGGTAAATCCTCCATCACTCGAACTTCTGAATCCACCAGCTGGTAGTTTTAGTTTACTGTTATAAGCCGTTGCAGGGTTTGATATCCCTTCAGAAGATACTAAAGTAGTCCATTCACTCTGAGATGGCATTTTCCAGTCTGTTCCAATTGCTTTACATGGGTCTGCTCCTTTTGCAATGGATACAGAATTTGCATTTTCTATGTTCCATTGATCTGTTAGAGCGCTTCCAGCCCACCAAGCCGGAGAGCCAATCACATAACCTATCCCTGCTACTCCGGTTGGATTATTAGATGAAGGCGCAGAGCTCGTTGCCGAGTTTCTAAGCTGATGCCCATCATCCCATCTTCCCCATTGGAAAAGATCTCCATAAGAATCTGCGTCTGCCTGAGAAGTGGCTACCTGAGAGCTTCCCAAATTTTGTTGAAGCCAGATTTTTCCATCTGCCCCTCTTACCGTAGTATATGAAACAACCTGCCCTTTATAATTGAATTTAACACAACCCAAGTCACCAACATTATTTCCCGGATCTGTCCCGTTACAAGCTTGAGGGGTAGTGGTAAGAGCAAATCTTTTTACTTTCAAGCCTCCTTCTGTATACGCTAATACCAGATAGTTGTTTACTTTATCTATTGTTAATTCATTGTAAGTTGCTTCTCCATCAGAAAGAAAAGTCCCTCCTAATGTTCCCCAAGTTTGGGATGCAGTATCTAATTTGTATACTGTATTTCTTAGAAAATTATCATTTTCCCAACGGCTAGCCACTACATAAGGTTCACCCGCCGGAGTTACCGCAATAGCCACATGCTGTGCTCCTCCTGAAGAGAAATAGGCATTTCCTACTTGTACCCAAGAAGTTCCATTAAATTTCTTAACATTAACTTTTCTGGAGTTTGCCGAGTTTGAAACATAAGCAACATATAGATTGTTATTGGCATCAATGGCAATATCTGATGTATAACTTTCTCCAGAAGATGAAGCATCTACAATACTTCCGCCTACCAAAGTCCAGTTATTAGAAGTGGTTGCTGTTGTTGCGTTTTCATATACATTAACACCACTTGCTACATTACAAGTATAGACTTTGTTATTGGTTCCTATGACCATTTCTGCAAAAGAAGCGCCGTTTGAGAAACCTGCATTTCCTACCTGCTCCCAAGCTCCGTTTACATAACGCTGAACGGTACCTGAATTCTGAGTGCTGTAAGTAAATAATACATTAGCCGGTGATACTGCAGAAGCATGATAATTAATCGTGTTTGTCGTTGCACTTGGTAGCTGAGACCAAGCCGTTCCGTTAAACTGACGAACTTCTAAACCACTTCCCTGATTGGTATAATAAATATTCCCTGAACCATCCACTGATAAAGAGTTATACAATGCCGTTCCTGATGTAATCCCGGCACTTCCTCCAACATAAGACCAAGAAGTTCCGTTAAATTTCTGTACAGAACCCTTTGCTACAGATGCATCGTAATAAGAAATAAAATAATTTCCTGCATTGTCTACCACCAAATTATTGTGGCTAGATCCTGCTGCTGATATCGGTTGCACCGACCCAACATTCTCCCATTGCTGTGCGTATGTGTAATTCCCTGCGATAGCAAGCAACCCAAATCCCACTCCAATTTTTTTAATAGCAAAATATAAATTTCCGAACATAATGAATATTATTTTTATTTATTCTAAATTTAATTTAATTTTGCGCAAAATTAGTTGACATTCTTAACCTTGAGTTATCATTTCCAAACTTTTAGTTATCTGATGTCTGGCTTTCATGTTAAATTGTACCATGCTCGTAAAAACTTGTCGTATGAAGAATCAATCTAAAAATGGGTTATTGTTCAGATCCGAAGACATTAAAATCATAATGCAGGAAGACTCGTGCCCTGAAACCTATTCCAGATCTAGTATGATTGAAGGAAAATTGAGCTTTAACTTAATCTTTTTGTTGAGTCCGAATATCAATCTGGAAGCCCAAGATTGTGGAACTCATTTTATATTCAAGAAAAATCAATACATCCTCCATTACTCATCTCAGGAAAGTACAGCTGAACTTTGGACAGAAAATCAGGAGACCTTAAAATATCTTCAGATTCAGATCAATTATCAATATATATTTAATCTCATTAATCCTGAATCTAATCGAGAAAGCGCAGAAATTCTCGAAAATATGATTGAGAATAATTATATCTTCCTTCATAAAGAAACTCCACCGGATATGACTGTCGAAATGCATATCATTTTAAGAGAAATTGTAAGCTATACTAAAAGAGGTGTGATGCAGAAATTATTTATTGAAGCGAAAATTATTAAACTTCTGATTTTAATTTTTGAACAATTCAATGAAAAAGATACGATTGAAGCCTCCCCACAAACGCCATCGATCATTAAGAAATTCATTGATGAAAATTTTCACAAGAATATAAAAGTTGAAGAGATTGGAAAGTTGATAGGAATTAATCAGAACAAAATAAGAAAAGAATTTAAAGCCCAATATCACATCACCGTTACCGATTACCTTTCTGAACTAAGAATGCTTAAGGCTAAAAAGATGATCATCGATAAAGAAATTATGATCAAAGAAATCGCCATTGAATGCGGTTATGAATACGTTCAAAACTTTACAAGAGCATTTAAGAAAAAATACGGAGTTTCTCCTGAGACTTTAAGAAATGGGTAAAAACAGAAAACCACCTAATAAATTAAGTGGTTTATATATGTTGTTTTGCTTTGATATTACTTTTTCAGAATTAAGGTGAAAAAGCAATGACAATCAATTAATGATGTCCGTGACTATCGTGTAAGAAAGGTCCGTGTCCTTTAGGGCTATTGAAGATTACTTCAACTCCTTGTTGCTCATTCAGTTCTTTTCTTCTGATATCTTCCGGATCAAAAGGTTTTACTTTACCGAAGTACTCCATCAAACCTTCACTTAACCACATTGGGATTACCAATCCAAAAAACATAAAGATACACCAGAATCCTACAAGGAACATTGTAACAAAGTAGATTGTCCAAAGGAACTGATAAAACGGCCAAAATGCTGATAACATCATTTTTCTTATATATTTTAGGCAAAAATAGAACTTTTTTCTTTTTTAAACAAAAGATAAGCGCCCTATTTTCATTATTTATTTTTATTTTAAACTATTCAAATAGATATTAGAAGCTAGATTTCAGATATTAGACTTACAATTATAGTCCTAAAATTCTGATACATAACTTGAACATCTAAATTATTAATGGGCAAGATTTGCGAAGAAATCATTTCCTTTATCATCGGTAATGATGAATGCTGGGAAATCTTTCACTTCAATTTTTCTTACTGCTTCCATTCCTAATTCAGGGAAATCAACCACCTCAACAGACAGAATATTATCTTTTGCCAAAATCGCAGCTGGTCCGCCAATTGAGCCAATATAGAATCCACCATATTTATGACAAGCGTTCGTAACATCAGCGGTTCTGTTTCCTTTTGCCAACATCACCATACTTCCGCCATGGCTTTGGAATTCGTCTACATAAACATCCATTCTTCCCGCCGTTGTCGGTCCGAAACTTCCTGAAGCCATTCCTTCCGGAGTTTTTGCAGGTCCTGCGTAATAGATTGGGTGATTTTTGAAATATTCAGGCATTGGTTTTCCTGCATCCAACAATTCTTTGATCTTTGCGTGAGCGATATCTCTTGCAACGATCAATGTTCCGTTTAATTTTAATCTTGTTTTGATTGGATATTTTGAAAGCTCTGCTAAAATTTCAGGCATTGGCTTATTCAAATTAATCTCAACTGCTTCCTCCAAATGTGGTGGCGTTGCAGGTAAGAATCTTTTTGGATTTTCTTCCAATTGCTCTAAGAAAACACCATCTTTATTGATTTTTCCTTTAATATTTCTATCTGCTGAACAAGAAACGCCCATTCCAACCGGGCAAGAAGCCGCGTGACGAGGAAGTCTGATTACTCGAACATCATGAGTTAAATATTTTCCACCAAACTGAGCTCCAATAGCACTTTCCTGGCAGATCTTCTGAACTTTAGCCTCCCATTCCAAATCTCTGAAAGCCTGACCTGCTTCGTTTCCTTCTGTCGGAAGATTATCGTAATATTTTGCAGATGCTTTTTTTACTGTCGCCAAATTCGCTTCCGCAGAAGTTCCTCCAATAACCAAAGCTAAGTGGTAAGGCGGACAAGCAGCCGTTCCTAAATCTGAAATTCTTTCTTTTACGAAAGCTTCCAAAGATTTTTCGTTCAACAAAGACTTTGTTTTTTGATATAAGAAAGTTTTGTTGGCAGAACCGCCTCCTTTCGTTAAGAATAAAAACTCATAAGAATCTCCTTTTTTAGCATACAGATCAATTTGTGCCGGAAGATTTGAACCTGAGTTTTTCTCATCAAACATATTCAAAGGAACAACCTGAGAATATCTTAAGTTTCTTTTTTGGTATGTATTGTAAATACCTTTGCTTAAATATTCACCGTCATCAACGCCTGTGTAAACGTTCTCTCCTTTTTTACCCATCACGATAGCCGTTCCTGTATCCTGGCAAGAAGGCAACGCTCCCTCCACTGCTACAGCAGCATTCTGTAATAAGTTATAGGCAACGAATCTGTCATTATCGGTAGCTTCAGGATCATCGATAATTCTTTTCAAACTTTCTAAGTGAGACGAACGAAGCATAAAAGATACATCTGCCATCGCTTCTTCAGCCAATAACTCCAATCCTTTTGGATCAATTGTTAAGATCTCTCTGTCTCCTAGTTTTTCAACTTTCACATACTCTGAAGTCAACTTTTTATAAACCGTATCGTCCTTTTGAATCGGGTACGGATCCTGATATCTAAATTCCATTTCAATTTTTTCTTAATACAAAAATACGCCTTACTTAAAAAAACATGAGTAAAATCAGTGACTTGAATTGATATTTATAATGATTATAAATTGTGGGATTCTGAGTTTATGATTAATTTTATAGAAACTTATTTTTAACCACAAAAGGCACAAAAGTTTTTAAACACATCAATAATTTAAGTTTAATTAAATAGTGTTTTAAAAGAACACATTAGTTTTTGAAAATATATGATTTTCATTTTTGTGAACTTTAAAGATTCTTATTCTAAAATTTAGACTAAATCTTTTGTTCCTTTTGTGGTTTAATTAAAATTATAAAAATTTCAATCACAATGAATTACAGAATAGAAAAAGACACCATGGGTGAGGTTCAAGTGCCTGCTGATAAGTTTTGGGGAGCACAAACCGAACGTTCAAGAAACAATTTTAAGATTGGTCCGGAAAGTTCAATGCCCCACGAAATTATCGAAGCTTTTGCTTATTTAAAAAAAGCAGCAGCCTTCACCAATACTGACCTGGGAGTTCTTCCTGCTGAAAAAAGAGATATGATCGCTAAAGTTTGCGAAGAAATCTTAGAAGGAAAATTAAACGACCAATTCCCGTTGGTAATCTGGCAAACTGGCTCAGGAACACAATCTAACATGAATGTGAATGAGGTAATTTCTAATAGAGCTCATGTTAATAATGGAGGAAATTTAGGTGATAAATCTGAAATTCATGCCAATGATGACGTAAATAAATCACAATCATCCAACGATACTTATCCAACAGCAATGCACATTGCAGCCTACAAAAAAGTAGTGGAAGCTACAATTCCTGCTGTTGAGAAACTAAAAAATACGTTAGCGGAAAAATCGATTGCTTTTAAAGATATTGTAAAGATTGGAAGAACGCATTTAATGGATGCTACTCCATTAACTTTAGGACAAGAGTTTTCAGGATATGTGGCTCAGTTAAATTATGGTTTAAAAGCATTAAAAAATACATTGCCTCACCTTTCTGAACTTGCTTTAGGAGGAACTGCAGTAGGAACAGGACTAAATACCCCAAAAGGTTATGATGTAAAAGTGGCTGAATATATCGCAAAATTCACCAATCTTCCTTTTGTAACGGCTGAGAATAAATTTGAAGCTTTGGCAGCTCACGATGCAATTGTAGAATCTCACGGAGCTTTAAAACAACTGGCAGTCTCTTTATTTAAAATTGCTCAGGATATCAGGTTAATGGCTTCCGGCCCGCGTTCAGGGATTGGTGAAATTCACATTCCAGAAAATGAACCGGGTTCATCCATTATGCCCGGAAAAGTAAATCCTACCCAAAACGAAGCATTAACAATGGTTTGCGCGCAAGTTTTAGGAAATGATACTACGATTTCATTCGCAGGAACTCAGGGGAATTATGAACTGAATGTTTTCAAACCCGTAATGGCTTATAATTTCTTGCAATCTGCACAGTTAATTGCTGATGCATGTATTTCATTTAATGACCATTGTGCTGTTGGAATTGAACCTAACAATGAAAGAATTAAAGAATTGGTAGATAAATCTTTAATGTTGGTTACTGCTTTGAATACGCACATCGGTTATGAAAATGCTGCAAAAATTGCAAAAACAGCCCACAAAAACGGAACAACATTGAAAGAAGAAGCCGTAAATCTTGGATTTTTAACTGCTGAACAATTTGACGAATGGGTGAAACCTGAAGATATGGTTGGAAGTTTGAAATAGAAAATTAGATTTAATTATTATATTGTAAAAACGCTGAGAAATTTTTCCCAGCGTTTTTTATATATGAATGGTTACGTGCTTTTTCTACCACCAAAGTCCTACTCCAAAAATTAGAGCTTTATCATTTTCAAAATTTCCGTTTTTGAAGAAATTACCAAAATCTTTTTTCACAAAAATGCTGAAATCATTGTAAGACACCGTGAATTGCCCACCGTAAATAAAAGGACTTACCTGATAATTACTTCTGTCTCTATCGCTGATTCCTTCTCCTTTGATAATATTATTGGTAGACATTTTAACGCCTCCATAAACATTAGCTCCTACTTTGAAACCCTTGTTATAATCTCTGTACTGAACATCCATTCCGGCATTTTTGATCTTCGAAAAATTATATTGGATTCCCAACGGAACCATAATATATCCCGTTCTCAATTTACTCTTGCTCAACCCTTTATCATAATGAGCCAAGACAGGATTGGCATTAATATCTTTCATAAAAAACATATTGTTATCAATATTTAACGTTCTCCAAGAAAAACCAATTCCCGAAATCAATCCCCATGGACTTGTTCTTCCAAACTGATAGTTGAGCTTAAGTCCAAATTCAAAATTTCCGGCATATCCTAAATTTTTATCTAAGTCGTTATCCGCTTTAGAATTCGTAAGATTCATAATTCCATAGGAAAAATATCCTTCAAGAGTTTTCGTTGGTCTGAATTTTTTCATCAATTTTACTTTTAACTCTTCATTAGAAGTAACATCAGAATTAAGAAGTGAATATCTAACCTGTTTTTGAATTACACTGTCAAGATCAAAGCCCAACCCTTCAATTCTCGCATCAATTTTTTCAGAAAAACGATCGGCAATGATGGATTTTTGTTTATCAAACTCTATTTTGTCAAGATTTTTTGACTGAAGCGTAAGTAATTCTGCTTCCATTAATTTTTTCTCTTCCTGAATGATAGCATCAATTTTTTTGGCGTACTCATCTACTTTTTCCTTTACAATAGGGCTTACCTCAGTATCATTTTTTGGCTGAAGGTTTAAGGATAATGATTTTCTCTGTGAATATACTGATGTGGATAACAGACACAGGAATCCCATCATGATAATTTTCTTGATCATATTATTAATTTTTTATAGTTAAAAGAATATTATTTCCCGTTCAGATCAACGCTTGCTACGTTGCTTTCTTTAGTTTTCTCAATCACATCTTTATGCTCTACAGAAAAAAGCAATGTGGAAGGATCTACATATTTTTTTCTTTTCGTAGGAACCTTTGAAGAATCTACCTGAGCCATAATTTGTTCCGCCTTAATTTTAGGCATTTGTGGAACTATTATTTGCGTCCCTCCTTTTTTCTGAAGTAGTGGCTTATGCTCCGCTAAAATAGTGGAAGACTGAACTTCATCGGTAAATTTAGTTGAAACTACCTTATTTTTAGGAGTTGTATTTTTATCTGCATATATAGAATCAACATTTTCAGCTACATCTTCAAGAGATTTTTCCTGAGCCGGCCTATTTTTTATTTCTGCAATTTCTGTATGTTGAGTTTTCTCTTTTCCTGAATGATTTGAAAAAAGAACGAATCCCAAACCAAAAGCCAGAACAATGCTTGCCGCAGCCCAAACCCAAGCCATATAAGATCCAGATGGTTTCTGCTCTTTCTGTAATTCAATCTCAGACCATAAATCTCTTGAAGGAGTAATTTCCCTTTCTTCAATCTGTTTTTTTATCTGATGTTCCAAACTATCTTTGTGCATGTTCATTTCTCTTTGTTTTTTGTTGTTGAAGATAAAGTACTCTTAACTTCTCTTTAGCCCGAAACAGCTGTGTCTTGCTTACCGCCAGCGAAATTTGTAACGTATCGGAAATTTCCTGATGCGAGTAGCCTTCCAGAACATACAAGTTGAAAACCATTCTGTAAGCATCCGGAAGTTGATTCAAAAGCTCCTGAGCATCAAAATCAACATTCACTTTATCTTCCTGAACTTCTATCATAAAAGAAGGGTTGATATCATCTATGTAAAAAACTGTTTTGTGACTTTTTATAAAATTAAGACATTCATTCACCACGATTCTTCGGGCCCATCCTTCGAGATTGCCATCGCCACGAAAACTTTCAATATGTTTAAAAATTTTACAGAAAGCTTTGATGATACAATCTTCCGCCTGATACAGGTCTGTGATATAGCTTTTGCCCACGCTCAGGAACTTCTTAACGTTCTGCTCATAGAAAATCTTCTGAGCAGCCGGATCTTGTTTTTTAAGACGGCTCAGTAAATCTTCTTTTTTATTTCCGAACAAAATTTTCATTATTAAAACTGTTTCTATTGTAAAGACAACGTAAACCTGAAAAGGTTACACAAAAATATATTTTTATTAAAAAAGTTTTTGAATTAATATTTTTCCTATTTTAGTGAATAATTACAAATAACTATAAAACAAAACATTATGAAAAATCTAAAGAAATTAAACAGACAGAATTTAAAAGAAGTTTTAGGCGGTCATACTTGCCCCGGTACCCTTATTCATCTTGAATGGAACGGATATCACGCTTGCTGTCTAAAAGCACCGGCAGGTGGAAATCCTTGCAAAGGAACATCTTGCTTAATCCCGGTTGACATGTGCGATAACGGAAATCCGATGTAACCTTTAATTAAAATAATTGATACCAAAAAAGGTCAGATATGTTCTGACCTTTTATATTTTATTCACTCTTTTTATCCTGAAAAATCATCCAGCATATCTCTCGTTGGTACAAAGAAAAGTGTTCCTGTTACTGCCGTACTGAAATCTAAAATCCGATCATAATTACCAACAGGATCACCGATAAACATATTCGTCAACATTTTCTTAGTTGTTGTAAATGTACTTGCGTAAGCAATAAAATAAGTTCCAAATTCATTCGTTGATGGATTTCCAAAAGGCATATTATCTCTTACAATCTTTAATTCTTCACCATTCTCCCCTTCCACATTCGCCAAAGCGATATGTGAATTAGACGGCTTTACATCATCCGACATTTCAATATCATTTTCTTTTGATCTTCCAATTACTTTTTCCTGCTCTTCCGTTGAAAGACCTTTCCAGGCATCCATATTATGAAGGTATTTCTGAACAAAAAGATAGCTTCCGCCTTTATAATTTTGATCTTCATCGCCAATTTTCGCGAAATAATTTCTGTCATCTCCATGTGGATTTTCGGTTCCATCAACAAAACCTAAAATCGAGCGGGCATCCCAATATTTAAAACCATGAATTTCTAATATGCCTTCAGCCAAAGGAGTTAGCAAGTTTGAAATTTCAATTGCCATATCAAAAATCAGACTTTTATTATCTGCTCTCAAATGAAAATGAAGATCTCCCGGCGTAGAAACTGCGGTATGTTTTATGCCTTTAATTTCTTCAAAAGTTGCCAATTCTTTAGGCATCGGGATTGGAAGTTTCAATTTCTTCCACGCTTCATAACCAATTCCCATCACACAACTTGCGCGACTGTCTGGAAATCTATTAAACACAGAATTATTTAAATTTAAAACTAAAGCACATAATTGTTGAAAGACATCTTTTAACTTAGGATCATCATTCAACTTCCAAACCATGAAAATGGTATTGCTATTTGGATAATCTGTAACGTTTTGTGATTCTATACCCATGAATTCAATAAATATTAGTCTTAAACTTTTAAATTAAATAGCCTCAATCGGAGTCGAAACCTGATCTGCAAAATATTGCTCAAGCTCCTTCAACGTCTCAGGATTGGTTTGAATATCTTTTACCAATTGACCTTTATTTACGACAACAATTCTGTTACAAACTTCTGTGGTATGCGAAAGATCATGACTTGAAATAAGGAATGTTACCCCGTCTTGTTTTGATAATTCTTTAATTAAATTCTTCAGTTTGATTTGTGTGGAAGGATCTAAGTTGGCAAAAGGCTCGTCCAAAATAATAATTTCAGGATTACCGATAATCGCGCCTACAATCCCAACTTTCTTTTGATTCCCCTTTGACAAATCACGAACGTATTTTCCTGAGTTTAAAATTTCACCATTAAATAAATCGTGAAATTGTTTTAAGAACTCATCCACAGAAGCTTTATTCTGCCCTCTCAGCTCACCAATGAAATAGAAATATTCCTCCGGAGTTAGATAACCAATTAAAAAAGTATCATCCACGAACGCTGAAACTTTGCTTTTCCAAGCTTCGGATTCACTTACTTTAATTCCATCAATGCTTACAGAACCTGTTGTAGCCTGAATCAAATCTAACATTAAGCTGAATAAAGTAGTTTTTCCAGCTCCGTTATTTCCGACAAGACCAAAAGTTTCGCCATTGGGAATTTCAATATTTTCGATATTCAGAACAGTCGCAGTTCCGTATGTCTTAGATAAATTATTTATAGTAATCATATTAATCTTTGTTTTTGAATGCGTCTAATGTACTGTATTTCTCTTTTTTATAATGTCTTACGATAGCATCGAATATTTTTTCTCTCAATAAAAATCCAATTAATCCTAAAATGGCAATGCTTACAACGCCAACAGTCATTCCGAAGAAATATTTTGAAACTCCGAAAACCGCTATAGGTAAAAGCATTTTTGGAATTAATAACAGCAAAGCTTTAATATTGAAACTGTTTTTCTGTCCAATCCTTTTCTCTCTGGAATTAAGATCTATCTGAGTTTTATTAAATGCTCCAGACCAAAGTGTAAACTGAGAATTAACCCCAATATTATACAATCCTGCTGCAAAGAAAGTAATGTAGATTTCCCAACCCCAATACGCATAAAATAGAGCGACAATCATTGAAAGTCCCGTTACAATATTCATTAACCACCATTTTGCCTTTAAATATTCTTTATAGGGAACATTTAAAGTCATCATCAAAGGATAATAAGAACTATCGAAAGCGGGAACCTTTTGCCCAAATAAAAATTGAAAACCACCCGTTACAAAAAGTCCCATAAGCATCATCATGTAAGGTGTTTTATAGACTGGAGAGGAGAACATGAGCATTCCGTAGAATATAAACAGGAAACTCCCCAAAACGATTCCTTTGGCCACTTTATTACGTCTTAGGAGCTTAATATCATTGTTAATGAAAGTTCCAAGTACACCGTATTTATTTAAGAAAGCAATATTTTCTGTTCTCCCGATTTCTTTTTTAGCTTCTAATCCTTCATCCAAGTAAAACTCCTGATAAACATGTTTAAAGCAAATCCACCAAAGTCCCGAAAACAAAGCAATCGGTATTAAAATCAAATAAGGCTTTGTATAAAAACCATAGAAAAAAGTTTCAGAATAAGAAAGAAGCGGAATAATATTATAATACGTCAAAAGCCCTAATCCAATGAATATAGACCCAATTATAATAGCAATCGTTTCTTTATTATTGAAAAGTATATTGATGAAATTATTGAGATAGAACAATAATGAAACTCCAATAAACCAGCTTAAAACTTCTAAAAAACCGTATCCGTTGAATAATGCAATGATAGAAAATGTGATAAGAAATAAAGAATTTAGCCAGCTGAAAGCTGATAAAAATGTTTTGATCAACATATAATTGACCAATGTTTTCTTAGAAACATTCAGCGTAAGAAAAGGCTTAATATTTTGGGTAGACATCTCTTGCCACATGTATTTGACAATCAAATCCACCACCCAGACAATAATCATGAATTTTGAAACTACTTTTATAGGATCTTCGTTCATTTTATTCTGCACCAAATAGAAAACAGCAAAAGCGCCTCCTATCAAACATGCCATAAAATTAAGAATTCCAATTAATCGCAAAATCTTCATGGCAAGATTTACGCCTACAGAAGTACCACGAAAAAAACTTTTTATTTCTAGCCTTAGGAACTTTACAAACATAGCTTACTTTTTTACATTAGTAAGTACAATGCAAAATATGTTACAGATTTTCAAGGCAAATCGTATAAACAGAATGAAAGTTTAATTAGTTTGAGATCCTTCGGCTCCGCTCAGGATGACATTTCTAATACTAAATATTTAAGTAAGTTCTAATAATTACCCAATAAGTTCTTTTGCCTGCGCCAAAGCCGCCTCAGTAATTTTACTTCCGGAAAGTAATTGGGCAATTTCATTCAATTTTTCGTTTTCACTTAATGAAACAATCGTTGATTGCGTTTTACCCAGCACATCCTGTTTTACCACTTTATAATTATTATTCCCTTTTGCAGCAACCTGTGCTAAGTGAGAAATAACGATTAACTGCATATCCTGAGACATTTCACGCATAAGATTTCCTATTTCTTCGGCTACTTTTCCAGAAACTCCGCTGTCGATTTCATCTAAAATAAGTGTTGGAAGTTCATCACTTTCAGCAATTATTTTTTTAACAGCCAACATTACTCGTGATCTTTCACCGCCTGAAATCGCTGTCTGAATTGGTTTTAAAGGAAAACCTGAATTCGCCTGAAACAGCAATTGAATATTCTCTTTTCCAAATTGATTGAATTCTGAAATATCCTGAAGCTCAATATCTACTTTAGCTTTTTCAAGACCTAATTTTTTAAGTAAGCTTTCTGCTTTTTTAATGAAAACAGGAACACTTTTCTTTCTGTTTTTTGAAAGTTTCTCAGAAATTGATTGAAGAGATTTTTCTTTTTTAGAAATATTTTCTTCAATTTCTATAATGGATAATTCTAATTCTGAAGCTCCTTCTTGCTCTCCTGATAGCTGATTCCTAATTTCTATTAGTTCATCAACGTCAGAAACATTATGCTTAATGAATAAACTGTTAAGTTTATTATTCAGTTCAGAAAGCACTGCCAGATTTTCAGGATTAATTTCAATTTTCTCAGATTCATTTTCCAGTTCGGAAATGATATCTTTTAATTCTACAAAAGATATTTCTAATCTTTGGTCAAGCTCCGCAAAGCTGTTTGACACCTCAGAAATTTTTGATAATTTATGTTTAGCTTCATTAAAGAAAGATAAGATCCCGATTTCTTCCTGATGAAATCTTGATAAAACCTGAGACAGGTTTTCTGAGATCATTCCTGCATTTTCCTGAACAGAAAGTAGATTCTTTAATTCTTCATAATCAACACCATCTAAATTCAATTCTTCTAATTCACTTAATAAGAATTGTTTATAGTCGCTTTCTTTATTGTTTTCAGAAAGCTGAATTTTTAATTTTTTAAGCTGCGTTTTCAGGCTCTGAAATTCTAAAAATTCATGCTGATACTCTTCAATGATCTTTTTATTTTCAGAAAGTCCGTCAATGATTTTAAACTGATATTCTGACGTAAAAAGATTAGACGTTTCAAACTGTGAATGAATATCGATAAGTTGCGAAGACAGTTCTCTTAAAACATCCAATGTTACCGGAACGTCATTAATAAACGCTCTGGACTTTCCTGCAGGAGAAATTTCTCTGCGGATAATCGTTTGATGTTCATAATCGAGATCATTTTCGATAAAGAATTTTTTGAACTGATTATTTAAATTAAATTCAGTTTCAACAATGCTTTTTTCGGCTGCATTTGAGATGGATTTTACATCTGCTCTTTCCCCTAAGATAAGTCTAAGAGCACCTAAAATTATCGATTTACCGGCACCGGTTTCCCCAGTGATTACTTGTAAACCGTTGTGTAATGATACATCCAGCGTATCAATAAGGGCAAAATTTTTAATGTAAATTCTCGAAAGCATTGATGTAGCAGTTACTTTAGGTAATGCAAATATAGAACTTTAAATGTCAGAATTCAAGACTGGAAATTCAGAGTTTTACTGTTTCCATTGGCTCCAATATTTGTCTGTATTTTTCGGGTTCATTAGGATTAATAATTGTTTCAAATCACCTAGTACAATTTCCCCGTTATTTCCTGAATTGAAAATATTAAAAATTTCATCCGCTTTAGTTATTAGAAAAAGATCTAGATAGTAATTCTGAGTAAAATTGCTGTCATAGGTTTTCAACTGCATTAAGCCATCAAAAATCACTTTTTTAGCAGAAGTCTGATCCTGATTAAATAAGTTATCTAAACCTGCTCTGTGATAAGAATAGAAAAGTGACCTTAGTTGTACCATATTCGGGCTCATGATTTCTCTGATCAGCTGAGAACGGTTTCTAGGTTCAGCAATTTGCTTCCAGCCATCATAAATATTTTGAGATTCACCATTTTGAGCAATCTGCTGTGCTTTTTGAAACCATTGCGTTCCGCCAGAAGATTGGAAGCTATCTGCATCATACCCCAAGATTGTATACACATAAAAACTGATGACATCAATTAAGTTTTTACCGGAAAACTGTCTTTCATTAAAAATAAGATTCTCATTTTCAATATACTCAAAAGAAAATCTTTGATCCCTAATATTCAATAATGAGGATTCATAAATTGTGTTATAAACCGGACGTACAGATTGAACTGTAATATACCCTTTATACTTGTTACCACCGGGACTCTCAGTCAGAACAATAGAAAAATTACATTTTATTTTTTCAAAATTCTGAAGCTTTTTACCTGTCCAGCTAGTATTATTGATAAAATCTCTAAGGCTTTTTTCCAACGATTTATAAACCTGCTGATTACTTCCTCCTA
This sequence comes from Chryseobacterium polytrichastri, assembly GCF_900142445.1. Taxonomy (GTDB): domain Bacteria; phylum Bacteroidota; class Bacteroidia; order Flavobacteriales; family Weeksellaceae; genus Chryseobacterium; species Chryseobacterium polytrichastri. The sequence continues at coordinate 24,855 of NZ_FRAV01000035.1, forward strand.
ATGATTGAGCGTCTACCTTAATGTTTGCCAGCAATTCCTGAGAAAAGCTAAGATTAAATAAGAAAAGTAGTAAAAATAAACTTATGTATTTTTTCATTATCTAGTAAAAATTGAGAACGGAAATTTATTAAAATTATTTTAAAATCTGAGACTCCACAAAATTGAGAATATCTTTTGCGACATCGTCTTTAGATTTTAATTCAAATTCTTTTTTCTCCGTTTTGGTGAATATTTTTATTTTATTGGTATCATTTTTAAATCCTGCTCCTTCATCGCGAAGAGAATTTAAAACAATCATATCAAGATTTTTCTTTTCCAGCTTTCCCTTTGCATTTTCTTCTTCATTCTGAGTTTCTAAAGCAAAACCAACCAAAAACTGGTGGGTCTTTTTATCACCCATTGTTCTTAGGATATCCGGATTTTTAATTAATTCAATGGTTAAGCTATCATCATTCTTTTTAATTTTTTCCTTAGCCACTTCTTTTGGAGCGTAATCTGCAACTGCTGCACTTGCAATCCCGATGTCTATGGTATCATAAAATTCAAATACTTTCTCCAACATTTCTTTTGCAGAAGTCACTTTATATACATCTACATTTTTATCATTCATCACCTGAGAAGTAGGCCCTGATATCAAAATAACTTTTGCGCCTCTTTTTGAAGCCTCTTCAGCCAAAGAAAACCCCATTTTACCAGAAGAATGATTTCCTATAAATCTTACAGGATCAATCGCTTCATAGGTAGGTCCGGCCGTAATTAAAACGGTTTGACCTTCTAATGTCTTTTCATGATGAGCTGCATTAAAAAATTCTTCAACAGTATGAGCAATCGTCTCCGGCTCTGCCATTCTTCCCTGCCCAATCAATCCGCTTGCAAGCTCACCATCTTCGGCAGGAATGATGAAGTGTCCGAAATCTTCTGCTAATTCTAAATTCTGTTGTGTGGAAGGATGTGCATACATATCCAAATCCATTGCTGGTGCTATAAAAACAGGACATTTCGCTGACATATAAGTGGCAATAACCAAATTATCACACATTCCGTGTGTCATTTTAGCTAATGTATTCGCCGTACACGGAGCCACAATCATCACATCAGCCCACAAGGCCATTTCCACATGGCTGTTCCATGTTCCGTTTTCATTGTAAAAATCTGTATATACAGGTTTTTTAGACAATGTAGACAAGCTTAGCTTTGTTACAAAATGCTCAGCATCAGGAGTCATAATCACCTGAACTTCGGCTCCTTTCTTTATAAAATCTCTTATCAGAAAATGAATTTTATAGGCTGCAATTCCTCCAGAAACGGCAATAAGAATCTTCTTCCCAGAAATACTCATGTAGTTTTAATTTTTTAAAACACTAAAATACTTATTTTTTCTCACAAACCATTTAAACAACAAAGGTCATAAAAGAAATAGTTCCTTTATGACCTTCATCTATTAAAAACCAAATGGTTTTTATTTTCTTTCTTCAGTTTTTCTGAAGTAAATATCTTCGTTTAACCATTCTTCGATAGCGATAGAAGTTGGTTTTGGAAGTTTTTCGTAATGTTTAGAGATCTCAATTTGTTCTCTGTTTTCGAAAACTTCTTCCAATGTAGAGTTGTGAACAGCAAATTCGTCTAATTTGTTATGCAATTCTGTACGAATTTCTGCATTGATCTGCTCTGCTCTCTTTCCCATGATAACAATAGCTTCATAGATTGAGCCTACTTTATCTTCAATCTTATCTTTATCGTAAGTAATAGTATTTACTTCTGCTTTTGTATCTTTTACACTCATTTTGAGAAAATTAATTTATTTATAAGTTCGCAAATTTACGAATTATCTTTGGATTTTGAAAGTCGCTGCCGGTGGAGGTGTCTGAAGCTTCGCACTATCCCTCTGAATCTGCATTGCTTTCTTCTCAGAATCTATCTGATTTTTAATTTGCTCTTCAGTTTTGTTCTTTACAGCCTGCTTTTCTACCTCTTTCTTTTGTCTTGCCGTTAGATTAGCAATTCTAGCTTCTGTTTCTTTTTTTACAATAACAAAATCCTTCTTTTCTTTCTCTAATTTTTGTCTTAGATCCAGTGCTGTTTTAGAATATTCTGTATTTGGAAGATCTTTTTCAACCACTTTTGTAAATGACAAGGCGCTTTCAATACGCTCGTCTTTAAGATCATAAATAGATTTCTGAGCCAATGCGTAACGAGCTTTCATGATATAATCATAAATTTTCGGACGAAGTTTCGTACTTGGGAAATCTTCTAAAACATTTTCTAAAGATGTATTAGCAGCTTTGTAATCTCCCATATTGAAATATTGTCTTGCATTTTCGTAAGATTTGAATTCTAACTTGTAAGACAACTCATCAATTAGGGTACTGATATTTTTAGATCTTTCAGATGTCGGATAGTTGTTTAAGAAATCCTGTAGCTCATTGATGGCCATTTGAGTACTAGACTGGTCCAAATTATAATCCATAGATCCTTCGTAGTAACATAAAGCCGACATATAAGCCGCCTCTTCTGCTCTAGGATCTTTTGGAAAACTTACTGCAAAGTTTTTAAACTGGTGTCCTGCCAACTTATAATTTTTATCATAATAGTTAGCATACGCCGTATTGAAACCTACATTTGGGAAATCGTCTGTCCCTGCAACCAGATTAGCTAATCTATCATAAAGAGCCAAAGAATTTTTCCACTTCTTTTTTGCAAAATTTTCGTTTGCAACTTTTAAGATGTAGTTTTTATCAGCACTTTTCATTGCTTTATCTTGCTGACTCGCACATGAAGTTACCACAGCCACAGCAAAAAGACCTAAAATATATTTTTTCATATAAAAAATTCAACAGTTTTCGGATTATATGACCGATCTATTAATTTGCAAAAATATAACTTTTTTGTCAATAGATTTTTTTTTATGAATATTTAACGTAATTTTAGTCTGCAGCGTATCCCAAAATTGCAAAAACACTGAGTAAGAGATTCATTCTTACCTTTTTTTCTGCTTCTTTCGCATAAGTTTCTTCATTTTTACTCGGAACATAGAGCTCATAGAAGTTTTTATTACGAATAACAAACAAAGTAGACCCAAGAATTGTTGTCAAAATATCTTCAGGTTTTGGGGTAAATGTGAAAACTCCTGACGCCACTCCTTTTTTAATGACTTCATCTAATTTTTTAACAAATAATTGATAAAAATCAAGCAATTCATCTTTTAAATTTTCTGTATGTCGAAGTTCCTGCGTCACAAATCCGTGGAAATAATTATATTTAAACAACTGAGAGACAATATATTTGATAATTTCCTTCATTTGCATTTCCGGCTTCCCTTCTTTGATGGTATCTGCAAATTCTGAAAAAGTTTCTCTCGTCTTCAACACTCTGTATTGATAGAGATAAGACATCATTTTTTCTTTAGAACCGAAATAATAAGAGATCATGGCAACGTTGATATTTGCTTTGGAACAGATGTCCCTCACCGATGTTCCTTCGTAGCCTTTTTTTGCGATCAGTTCTTCAGCAATATCTAAAATATGGATTTGTTTTTCTGTAAATTTTTTCTTCATGTGAAGTACACTTTGAGTAAAGTTAAGAAATTTTTAACATATTTATAAACGTTCGTTTAAGAATTTTATATTAATTCTAAATAGTTAGTATTTTTGTACATGGATTTTTTTGATTTTCACCATCATAAGAAAAATGTGGCTTATGGAATTTATAATGCGGAACCCAATGTTACTCCGCCCGACATTCCATATTCTATCGGCATTCATCCAAAAGACATTGATATTAATTTAATAGATAATCAACTTGATTGGTTACTTTCAAATATCAATGAAAACTGTCTCGCCATCGGAGAATGCGGATTAGATTCTTTGGTTTCTATTGATCAAAAAATTCAGGAGGAAGTATTTTTAAAACAAATAAAGATTGCCAATGAACTCAAAAAACCTTTGATTATTCATTGTGTAAGAAAATTTTATGAAGTGATTTCATTTAAAAAATATGCTGAACAGCCTATGATCATTCATGGTTTTAATAAAAAACAAAACATTGCCGAAGATCTCCTTAAAAAGAATTTTTATTTGAGTTTTGGAAAACCCGTTTTGTATAATTTATCTTTGCAACATATTTTGAAAATTAAACCTTTAGACAAAATCTTTTTAGAGACTGATAATGAAGATTTTAATCTCGAAGAATTATACAAAAAGACTTCAGAACTTAAGGGAATTTCATTAGAAAAATTGAACGAACAGATTATAGAAAATTTAGAGACAATAAAAAATGGATAAAAACTGGTTGGAGAGAACGGAACTTCTCATCAAAGAAGAAGGTTTGGAAAGATTGAATAAAGCAACTATTTTGGTTGTCGGGCTCGGCGGAGTGGGTTCTTTTGCAGCAGAATTTTTGGCAAGGGCCGGAGTCGGAACCATGACCATTGTAGATGGTGACACGGTAGATATCACCAACATCAACAGACAGTTACCTGCTTTACACTCAACTGTCGGAAAACATAAAGTAGATGTTGTTGCAGAAAGGCTTTTAGATATTAATCCCAAACTTAATTTAACCAAAATTAATGAGTTTCTAAATCCGGAAAGAATGGATGAAGTTTTGGATTCCGCAAAATTTGATTATGTTTTAGACTGCATTGATAGCGTAACACCAAAAATCTGTTTAATCATTGCTGCAAGAAGAAGAAAAGTAAAAATCGTAAGCTCAATGGGAGCTGGAGGAAAGACCGATCCTAGCAAGGTGATGGTAAGAGATATCAGCAAAACAGAGCATTGCCATCTTGCAAGACAGGTAAGAAAAAGATTAAAAAAGGAGAAAATTGACAAAGGCGTTCGTTGCGTTTTTGCTAACGATATTCAAGATGAAGAAAGTCTGAAAATGACAGATGGAACCAATTATAAAAGATCTTTTTACGGAACCATAAGTTATATGCCTGCAATTTTTGGTTTGTATACTGCTTCTGAGGTTATTAACCATTTATTGAAAAAAGATTAAAAATTTATTTTCCCACAGATTTTACAGATTTGCACAGATGTTTATGCTTTATTTCTGCATGAGAATTTGTGAAACCTGGGGAAAAAATTCAAAATAAGACTATATTTACACCCTGTAAATGACAAATTTCAAATATCCCAGAGCCGAAAAACTCAAAAAAGACAATGAGATCACTTTACTTTTTGAAAAAGGTAAATGGAGAACCTGCGGAAATTTGAGAATTATCATCCTAAAAGATAAACCTACTTTACCGGTAGAAGCTCTAAAATTCGGAGTTTCTGTTTCTAAAAGATACTTCAAAAAAGCAGTGTATAGAAATCGTGTAAAAAGATTACTCAGAGAATCTTATCGTTTAAACAAAGATCTTTTTAAAGAAGCATTCGGAGAAAAAACCATTGCGATGATGTTTTGGGTTTCTCCTGAAATGCCTGCAAAATTTCAAGATGTGGAAGAACAGTTTATCAAACTTTGCCAATCTAATCAGCCTCAGAAGAAAGCTTAAAATTCATTTTTTCTCCCGCAGATCACACAGATCGACACGGATGATTGTACATTATTCTGAATAATTAGAAATTCATTATAATCTTTTCTCATTTTTTGTAACTTTAAAGGACACAATTAATCTGAAAACTAAAATGTTAGACCATGTTCCCTATTTACCTTATGTCCTGAGTGCATTTATTGGCATCGGACTAGCCGCCGCTACAGGCTTTAGAGTTTTTCTTCCGATGTTTGCGGTAAGCCTGGCATCCTACCTTAATTGGATCCCGATGAATGAGAATTTTGAATGGCTTTCCGGCCTTCCGATACTTATTACCACAGGAATTGCTACCGTCATTGAAATTCTGGCTTATTACATCCCTCTTATTGATCATTTACTGGATACAATCTCTATTCCTATGGCCACTGTTGCGGGTTCCATTTTATTTGCCAGTCAGTTTGCAGACTTAGGAACATTTCCGCAATGGGCATTGGCATTAATCGCAGGAGGAGGAACTGCATCCACCATAAGTTCTGGGTTTGCAGGAATTCGGGCTGCCTCTACAGCAACGACAGGTGGATTGGGAAATTCCGTTGTTGGAACTACCGAAACAGCCGGAGCAGGAATAATGACCGTGCTAGCCATAGCAATGCCTATTTTAGCTGCCATTTGCACCCTTATCTTAGTTGTTTTGGTTATTGTCTACGGACGAAAAGCCTTACGGAAATTAAGAGGTAAAAAAAATACAGTTCACAACACATAAAATAAAAATGCTGAATCTATTAGACTCAGCATTTTTTATATTTCATTTTAATCTTAATTCTTTCCTCGGACATCTTTTATATCCTGAATTTTTCTTTCAAAATGTTCTTTCTTTTCAGGATGCTTAGTGATCAATATATTGAACGCTTTAATTGCTTTTGTGTACAATTTCTGTTCAAAATACAAAGTAGCCAATGTCTCTGTCATCAAATGTGAAATATCATCCGTTTTCTCTTTTACAACGAAATTAACTTCATCTTTTAATTGAGAAATTTTAGGATTCTTTTCTATGAAAGACTCAATCACTTTATTTTTAGTCTCAATCTTTTCTTGTTCTACCTCTTGTATTTCTTCTGCTTCTGGACCTTCTTGTTCTTCTACCTCTGCTTCATCTAAAGGCCTGTCTATTTTCAGCCAGCTTTGCCAAGTGTTGATAAATCCGGGAACATTACTATCCACAGGAATTACATCTACTGGTTCAGTAGGAACTTCTTCTATTGCTTCTTTAGATTTCTTCTCTTCTTTCCCTTCATTAGCCTCTACTGCCCAACTTGAAATAATATCAGAGTTGAAGAAAGACACATTTAATGCCGGAGCTTCTTCTTCTTCTTCATTTTCTTCCAACGCTTCAGTTTCAACAATCTTTTCTTCTTTAGCAGGCTCGTCAATAACTTCAACAGCTTCTACATTATCCTTTGGAAGCTCAATAATTCCTTCAATGCGAGGTACAATCTCTTCCTGTTTTGGCGCTTCTTCTTTTACGATTTCAGTTTTTGATTGAGGAATTTCAATTGGTTTATTAAGCATAGAATCCGGAACATGGGACTCAAGGCTCATGGGCTTCCAAACAGATTTAACTTCTGTTTGCTCTTCTGCTACAGGCGTTTCCTCTTGAATTTGTTGTTCAGGTTCTTCAACAGTTTCAGTCTCTTCAGATTTATTTTCAATTAATTCAGATGCATTTTCTTCAACTTTTGAGACTTCTATTTCTGAATCACTCTTTTCTTCTTTTGTCTCGACATTAAAATGTTGAGTTTCGGCAAAACTTATTTCATGTCCTACCACTTCAGGCTCGGCATCTTTCTTTTCAGAAATCACTTTTGTTGCCTTCATTTTTTTCTCAACCTCTTCTATCAAGCGTCTCATTTCATCTTCATGCTTGTTGCTGGGTTGAGCAATCTCTTCTTCTGCTACTGTTTCATCAATCGTATTGGACTGAATTTTTACCTCCGGCAAGAAAGAATCTGTTCCGTGGAAACTTAATTCAGCCTCATTATTTACCTTTTCCGTTTCGCTCTCTGAAGTAATCTTTTCTTCATTGATGATTTCTTCTGGGGTAAATTCTATTTTAGCTTCGGCTTCAACAAACTCTTCTGCTGTTGTTGTATTTGATTGATCTTCTTCCGTTAAAACAGGTTCTATCTCATGAAAGCTTACATCAGATTCATCATCTATTTTTTCTTCCTCTACTTCTGAATCAATCTTTTCTTCATTGATAATGATTTCAGGATTTAATTCTGCTGTCTCCTCAACTTGATCCTCGTTCTGAATATCTTCAGAAACAGATTCTTCATGTATAGGATCTACTTTATCAACGACCACTTCTTCAGGTTGCTTTTCAATTTTTTGAAGCACAATTGATCCTGATTCCAGCGTTGATTCCAAATCAATGGTATCTACCGTATCATCTTCAAGGAAGTTTTCTTCCCCTTCAAATAAAATACGGTTTCTTTCTCCATTAACAAGAATATGTTTAATTTCTGGGGTGGTATGAGGTTGTAACGTAAAAGCTTCTTCCTGCTTTTTGTCGGTTATTTCCTCTTGTATCTCCTCTCTTTTAATCGGGAAATTACTTTTCTTATAAATATACTTGAATGTATTCTTAGGAATTTCGGGCTTTTCTTCTTCAACAATTTCGGGTTTAGCCTTTTGCTGAATTTTACCGTTGATCAACTGATAAAGAATTTTCTTATCTGTTGTATATGCCGCCGTTGTAGAAAGCTCTTTCTGATAATTTTCTTTATCAAAAAGATGAATTCCATACAAGTGTAAAGCTCTGATATTTTGAATGTAGGGAAAAGAATTAATCTCCTCTTTCAAAAGATTAAGATCTTCTGACTGTATATTTTTGGGGTTCTTTAATAATTCTAAAACTCTAGGATTCATTTTACCAATTCGCTACAATATCGTTAAATATCTTGTTAATGATTCTATCTGTTGCAATCTTCACCTGTGAAGTTTCTATTTGTGACTGTGATAAATTACTGTTGAAAACCGCTTCGTCAGAATAGGTTCTATCGAAACTGGAGTCTGGATGCACTTTATTTTCATAATGTACTTTCACCGTAATTGTTAATTTATTTTGAGAGTCCTGAACAATCCCTCCCGTGGTTTGATTCTGTGTTGTATTAGAACCAATCGTGGTAGGCGTTATAGAATAATCTGTAATCTCACCTTCGATCAAAATATCCGGATTTTCTTTGGTTCCCTTTAACGTTGTTCTCTGTAAAAATCTGTTTTGAATATCTGTTGAAAATTGCTGTGCCAATGTAGGATTCACCAATGCAGCATTATTCGGAAATTCATTGATTTGTACCGTTTTTTCGTCTGTTAAAGATGAACCTGTAAAAGAATAACATTGCTGAAACAATGAAAGAATTACAAATCCAAATATAATTTTCATTTTACTTATCATAAACCCTGCTTTTGATTTTGTGTTTCTAAAACATCTTTAAAACTAGCATATTTAATACAAATTCCTATTGGCGCAGTAAACAATATTCCTATTCCGCAAGCGATGATCCCTACTTCTGAAATTACCCCTACAACAAGGCTGAAGATCAAAATCATCCAAAAGTTTTTCTTAGCTATTTTCCAAGAAAGCGAATAAGCCTGTCTTACACTTTGTACCCTGTATAATGAAATAATAGGCTGTACGAAGTAAAAAGAAATGGCAAACGCAAATACTAGCAAAATAAATAGAATCATCCAGATTCCCATACCTCCTGCAAATAATGCTGGGCCCAAATCTCCTGCATCCCCATATCTCGCGGCCATAAAGATAGGAACCAATGACATTTGGATAGGAATCATTAATACAATCATGGCTATGCAAATTAATACCATAAACTTGAAATACACCCAAAAATCTGTAAAGTCAAAAATATCTCCAGCCTCAACTTTTTGTCCTTGATCTACTTTTCTACAAATTTTATAAAAATTACCCAATGCCAATAATCCACAAAATGGAATAATACTCATAATAACGACGAGAATAGTTGCGACTATAAATCCGCCAATATCTTTTTTGAAAAGTTCAAATCCGTCAGAAATATATTTTCCGATATTAAAATCGTATCCTTTGTTAGTAATTAAGTCAAAATTCATGGTTCGTTAGTCTTCTAGATTATATTGTTTTATTTTCCTGTATAAAGTTCTTTGTGAAATTCCCAACTCATCAGCCGCTTTATTCCTACGTCCTTTATGTTTTTCTAATGCTTTGATAATCAAATCTTTTTCATTGTTTTGAAGAGATAAGGATTCAGGCTTATTTTCCTCAATTTCAATATCTTCAAAATCTTCATACCGATCCTCATTATCTGAATTTGACATGATTGTTGGCGTCTGAACAGCCGGGCCATTATTATTATTTTCAAAATACAATAAAGAACTTGCAGGAGCTGCCTGCTGAGGCTCAGGAGTATAAATTCTGCTGATCAAATTTTTCTCTTGATTGCTTAAATCTGCCGTTCCTCTGTTCTTTATCAGTTCCGAAGTTAAGGATTTTAAATCATTTATATCATTACGCATATCGAAGAGAATCTTGTACATAATTTCTCTTTCGCTCCCAAAATCATTCTGTTTTTGATTATTTGGTGTATTTACCACCATGGGCAAATGCGTTTCCATTGGAATATATTCTGCTAACTTTTCAACCGTTATACTTCTTTCACGTTCTACCACCGTCATTTGCTCAACCAAGTTTCTTAACTGACGAACGTTTCCTGGAAAAGAATAATTTTCAACATAATGCACGGCACTTGGTTCTAGCTCCAATTCCGGCATTCTGTATTTTTCGGCAAAATCTATCGCAAACTTCCTGAATAACAAATGAATATCACCCTTTCTTTCTCTCAAAGGTGGCATATCTATTTGCACGGTATTTAAACGATAAAACAAATCTTCACGGAACCTTCCGTCATGAATTGCCTTCATCATATTTACGTTGGTAGCCGCAACAATTCTTACGTTCGTTTTTTGAACCTGTGAAGAACCCACTTTCATAAATTCACCGCTTTCCAACACTCTTAGAAGACGAACCTGCGTCTGTAAAGGAAGTTCACCTACCTCATCTAAGAAAATTGTTCCACCATCTGCCACTTCAAAATATCCTTTTCTGGTAGCGGTAGCTCCGGTGAAGGCTCCTTTTTCGTGCCCAAATAATTCGGAATCGATTGTTCCCTCGGGAATCGCTCCACAGTTGACCACAATATAAGGCTGATGTTTTCTTTTAGATTCTGAATGAATGATTTTAGGGATAAATTCTTTCCCCACTCCACTTTCACCAATCACCAACACAGAAATATCTGTTGGTGCCACCTGAATAGATTTTTCTAAGGCACGGTTTAAAGCCGGAAAATTTCCAATAATTCCGAAGCGGTTCTTTATATTTTGTAAGTCGTTACTCATAAGTAAATTTTTGATTATTGATTTAATTGAGCCTACAAACACTGAATGTATGCTCTGTAAGGCTTGTTGATTTTCTAAAACGACGGTATAAACTTTTAAAGCTTATTTTCATCACAATTATTAATTCTAACCTATTAAATCTAAATAATCTTTGTTTCTGACTTTTGAAACTTTACTTGTAAAATATATGTTTTCGACAAAATCATATTCTTTATTTTGTCGTTCAAAATTTTCTAAATTTTTATTGTGCTTATTTCTCTGAGAATAATTTAATCCAAGATGATCATTGTAAAAATTATGGTGATGATTGGGAACAATAGTTTCTCCAATAGCATCAAATACTTTTTGTTTTTGATTTAACGTGCAATATTCGCTTGTTTTTTTCTTAGCTAAAAACTCAAAGACTTGGTCATAATCCTGAGTTCCTAAAAACTGACTATAGACTTCTTGCAGTCTTTTGCAGTCATCACTTTCGATGGTGCCGTTATGAACATGCGCAGAAATATTATTGCAAATGATTACCAATAAAACACTGAGGCAATATTTCTGAAATTTTTCCATTGTCTGTTTATTATTGATAATTATTTATTCTTGAATATATATGGGTCTCTTCGGAGAACAAATTAGTTCAGCGTATGTTCTACTTTTCTCCCTAAAAGCGTGCCTTGTGTATTATCGTAAACGAAAACATCCACAATGTCACCCAATTTTTGCCCTTCCATCATATCAAATACGCAAACGGCATTTTGAGAGTTTCTTCCTTTCCACTGATTTTGATTTTTTCTTGAAACACCTTCGATCAAAATACGGTGAATACGTCCAACATATCCTTCCATTCTTTGTCTGGATAATTCTCTCTGCAAATCAATAACTTCTGCCAAACGTCTTTGTTTAACCTCAGCAGGAACATTATCTTCCATTTTCTTGTGAGCAGGAGTTCCCGGTCTTTCTGAATAAGAGAACATATAACCGTAGTCATATTCTACTTCTCTCATTAAGCTTAAAGTATCTTGGTGATCTTCTTCAGTTTCGTCGCAGAAACCAATGATCATATCTTGAGAAAAAGAAATATCCGGAACAATTTCTTTCGCTTTATTAATTAATTCTAAATATTCTTCACGAGTATGCTGTCTGTTCATCGCTTCCAACATTCTGTTGCTTCCACTTTGAACAGGAAGGTGAACATAATTACAGATATTCTCGTGTTTTGCCATGATTCTGAACACATCCAAATTCATATCCTGAGGATTAGACGTTGAGAATCTGATTCTCATATTTGGAACCGCCTTAGCCACAAGATCAAGCAAATGTGCAAAATCAACAGCTGTAGCTTTCTGCATTTCAGATGCTTTGGCAAAATCTTTTTTAGGACCTCCTCCATACCAAAGGTAAGAGTCTACGTTTTGTCCTAACAATGTAATTTCTTTATATCCGTTATCCCAAAGGCCTTGGCATTCTTCAAGAATTGAGTGTGGATCACGACTTCTTTCTCTACCTCTTGTAAATGGAACGACGCAGAATGTACACATGTTATCGCAACCTCTGGTGATTGTAACGAAAGCTGTTACTCCATTTCCGCCCAAACGAACAGGATTGATATCTGCATAGGTTTCTTCTTTTGAAAGAATTACGTTAATCGCATCTCTACCATCTTCTGTTTCTTTTAAAAGATTAGGTAAATCTCTATAAGCATCAGGACCAACCACAAGGTCAACCAATTGCTCTTCTTCTAAAAATTTGGTTTTTAATCTCTCCGCCATGCAGCCCAAAACACCAACCGTCATGTTTGGTTTTTCTTTCTTCAGCTTTTTGAACTGAGCAAGACGCATTCTTACCGTTTGCTCGGCTTTCTCACGAATGGAGCATGTATTTAAAAGGATAAGATCTGCTTCTTCTACTTTAAGAGTTGTATTATAACCCTGATCATTAAGAATAGAGGCAACGATTTCAGAATCAGAGAAATTCATCTGACAACCATAGCTCTCTAAAAATAATTTTTTAGAATTCCCATCTCTTTCAGCAATAGCAAAAGCTTCTCCCTGCTTGGTCTCGTCTATATATTTTTCCTGCACTTTTGTAGAAATTAAATTTTAGAAATTGCGTTTTATATCAATGCTAAAAATAGTTTAGTTTGCAAAGATACAAAATATTGTGCCAGAATGGCAGGATTATTACATCGGCCTAAAATTAAGTGGTAACTTGAATCTATAATTTACAGGAACGCCTCCTACTTTAGCCGGACTCCACTTTTTCTTTATCCTTTTTATCCCGTCAATAACTCTGTTATCAAACTCTTTTACTCCTGAAGATTCTTCTAGTGTTACATCTTGAATCTTACCTTCTGTATTCACTGTAAAATTGACTACAAGTTTAAATCCGTTGCTCCAATTAAAACCATCAATATCTATTCTCCTCACAACTTCTTCTCGAAATTTACTAATTCCATCTGGCATACTTTCAAAAGAAGCTGCATCATATTGTGGAATATAGCCTTCTTTATAATGATCAAATAAATCATCAGGAACTATAAAAAAGCTTGCAACAGCAGGTTTTTTCTCTCCTTCAATAATTGCAGACTTCCATTTATCCATGTATTTTAAAACTTCCAAACCAAGATCATAAGTACATTTATTTTTCAAAGCCATTTCTGAGTTTGAATCGTCTTTTAGATATTTTACAGACCCATCTTCTTTTACAATTACCTTTAAGTAATAAACCTCAGCTTTATTCTCACAAGGTTTTAAATTCTTATCTATAATTATTTGATGAAAATCTTTGTAAAACTGTTTTTCTCCACCTTCGTATGAATCTTGTTCTTTGGGATAAAAAAAGTATTGAGAATGGACTTTCTGACCAAATACATTTAAAGAAAAACTCAATAAAGAAATTATAAAGAATATTTTCTTAATCATGATCATAAGTGTTTGAACTGAAATTAACTTTCAAAACATATTTTGAATTAATAGGAACTCCATCTTTAGTGGCGGGCGCCCATTTCTTTTTTACTTTTTTCACCGCATACTTCATATCATCAATAAACATCTCGTTATTTTTAAACTTTGGAAGCACATCAAGATTATTGACTTTACCTTTTTCATCAATATTAAATATAAAGGTAACATCTCCCTGAATTGCATATAACGCAATATCTATGTAAGCATGAACCATATTCATAAACTCTGTTTTGAAAGCCTCATCGCCTCCGGGAAATTCAGCTTTTGTATCTTGAGAAAAAGCATTACTGCTGAAAAGAAAGAAGAATAGAATTACAATATATTTTTTCATTATATGTCTGTTGAAATTGATGATAGATTCATTTTTATTTTAACCTGTGAAGTAATCGGCTGACCGTTACAAGATGCCGGAATCCAATTTTTTTTAATCCTTCTTACAACATATTTCATATCATCAAAAAAGACTTCACTATTGGCAACTTTGGGAGACCCTTCAATTTTAGTCACTTTTCCTGTTTGATCGATTGTTAAGGTAAAACTAAAATCTCCATTTAATACATAAAAATCAGAATTAAGATAATCAAACATATATTTTCTCAACATCTCCTTATACACCAAAACACCTCCCTCAAAGCCTGCAGCTTTAAAATCATTACAGTTTTTCACAGCAATTTGTAGCAAAGGTTCTTTGATATCTATTTTCAAAATATTTTTACTCGCTTCTGGAGTAAATGTATTGTCTCTCTCTTCAACATCTTGTTGTGCAAAAGCAAAATTTGCAACAAAAAGCCCGATGAATAATGCTAAAGTTTTCATGAATATATTTTTATTATAGCAAAATTACATCAAAAAAAAGCTTCACACAAAAGTGTAAAGCCTGATTAAAATATTTAATTAAATTTTAATGTAAAAAATTATGAAGTAATTACCTGATTCTGGGCTTTACTTCCTGTTTCTTTCAGCATCAATGAAACCAAAATGGCTAAAACAATACCCGAAATCCAAAATAAGATAGACTCTTGAAAATGCAGATTTCCAGCCGAAATATCTAAACTTTTCCCGAACCATCTGCTGAAAATAGGACTCAATAAAGTGGTAACTCCAAATGTTATAAAATTAATTGCACCTGTTGAACTTCCTTTTACATAATCCGGATTTGCTTCTTTAATAATGGAATACGGAATCATTGCTGCTCCGGAACCTAGCCCAAGAATAAACATGCTTATTTTGGCAGGATATAAATCCGGCAAGTAAATCAACTGTAATAAACTTGCAATCATAATTACAGCTCCACCCACCAAAACAGGCTTTCTTCTTCCTATTTTATCTGTAATAAAACCTAAAAGCGGACATCCAAAAACCCATCCAAATGCAACCATGGCACTGGTAATGGCTGCTTCATGAAAAACAAACTGCTTGTCTTTTTGAAAAAAGGCAACTGCCCAAGTCATGGCAAATATCGTTGTCGGAGCAAATAGCAACCCCGAAATAATCCCACAAAGCCAAGACTGGGGGTTTTTAAAAACAATTTTATAGGGTTCCAAATACCCAATATGTTTCGTTTTAGGTTTTTCAGAATCTTGAGATTTATTTTCACTCGGAATAACAAAGAACAAACCGAAAGCGGTAACAATTGTTGCAATTCCTGACCACAGCCAGAAGGTATCAATATTGACTCCTTTTTCTACCCAAGGTCCTACTACAAACTGTCCTGCTGTTCCGCCCAACATTCCTATACACTGCGTGAAACCAATAGCTGTAGCTAAAGATTTTGAAGAAAAGCCTTTACTCGCCAAATAAACACAACCAGGGAAAGCAAAAGCACAGCCTGCGCCCTGTAATAATCTTCCGGAAATTCCGGCGACCTGGCTTGAAATTAAAAATAACAAACACCCAAATCCTAAGATCAAGGTTCCAACGAAAAGAGATTTTTTGCCCCCGAATTTATCTAAAGCAATTCCGGCAATTAAACTACAGGTTGAATAGGTATAATAATAAGTTCCTACCATACTGATCAGTTTCAGTTCGGTGGTATTAAAATTATTAACCAATTGAGGAATCATCACTGCGGGAGCAGACCTAATCACATAATCTAAAAAATAAAATATTAAACCAAATGCCCACGCAATAATGTAGAATTTCTTTAAAGAACTACTCATCACAATAATTCTTTAATATGTTTATAGTTACTTTTTACCGTTTCCAAAGCTTCTTCCATTTTGCCACCAAGCATCAACTGAGCCATTGATTTTGTCATTCCGATGATTTGATCAAATTCAATTTTTGGAGGTAATGCCAATGCATTAGGATTAGTGAAGATATTTAAAAGATAAGGACCGTCGTGATTCAAACATTCATTAATAGCCGACTCCACTTCTTCAGGTTTATGAACATTTTTTCCAGGATAGCCCATTGCCTTTGCTATCATTCCAAAATCAGGATTAATCATATCGGTCTCATTATCGGGCATTCCGCCAACTTCCATTTCCAGTTTTACCATTCCTAGTGCTCTATTGTTAAAAACAATCAACTTCACAGGAAGTTTATATTGAAAAATAGTGGCCATATCTCCTAATAACATCGATAATCCACCATCACCACACATCGCAATAACCTGTCGGTTTGGATGTGCTAAAGACGCTCCAATAGCCATTGGCATTGCATTGGCCATAGAACCATGATTGAATGATCCCAACATTTTACGTTCGCCCGTTCCTGTAATAAATCTCGCACCCCAAACACAGCACATTCCTGTATCTACAGTAAAAATAGCATCATTTTTTGCCAATCTATCTAACGTGTGCGCTACATATTCCGGTTGAATAGCATCTTCTTTCCCTGCATCTTTCACGTAGATTAATTGTTGCTCTTTTACTTTTTCATAAAACTCCAACTGTTGATTTAGGAAATTAACATCTGTTTTCTCTTTTAATAAAGGTAATAACGCCTTGATTGTTTCTTTAACATCACCTGTTAAGCCTAATTCCAACTTAGCCCTTCTTCCCAATCGTTCCGGACTTTCATCTATTTGAACGATTTTATTTTTAACAGGCATAAATTTTTGGTAAGGAAAATCGGTTCCCAAAAGAAGCAATAAGTCTGCTTCATGCATGGCATGATAAGCAGAAGGAAAGCCTAAAAGACCAGTCAACCCCACTTCATTGGGATTATTAGGTTGTATCGACATCTTTCCACGGAAAGAATATCCTACGGGAGATTTTAAATATTTTGAAAGTTCTACAACTTCAGCATTGGCTTTTTCTGCACCAATTCCGCAGTAGATCGTAACTTTTCCACTTTCATTAATCAAATTTGCCAACTGATTCAATTCTTCATCAGAAGGTCGGATAATAGGATTTGTTTTAAATATCTGATTGGAAGTGGTAGCTTCTTCAGCATCCAATTCGGAAACATCTCCCGGAAGGCCAATTACCGCAACTCCTTTTTTAGAAATAGCATGTTGAATGGCCGTCTGCATCGTTCTTTGTACCTGCTCCGGTCTTGTAATCATTTGGTTGTAATAGCTACAATCATCAAACAATTTTATGGTATTCGTTTCCTGGAAATAATCCATCCCCATCTCTTCACTCGGAATGGTAGAGGCAATCACCAACATTGGAATATGAGATCGGTGTGCTTCATATACTCCATTAATCAAATGAACGTGGCCCGGGCCACAACTTCCTGCACAAACTGCAAAACCATCCAGTTCCGCTTCCGCCGCCGCCGCATATGCACCCACTTCCTCATGTCTTACATGAATCCATTCAATACTGCTTTTTTTAACCGCAATATTTAAATGATTAAGACTATCGCCTGTTACAGCATAAATTCTTTTCACATTTGCTTTTTCGAGCATTTCAACAATTTGCTCAGCTATATTTTTAGCCATAATTATATTTTTGGTGGTTATTTTTCTAATTAGAAATCAAGAAATGGTACATATCAGTCAAGATAGTTTTCTTGTTTAAAGATTGACCTCTACCAAATTTAATTAATAATTTAGGATTTTCACCGCAACCCAATGTTAAAGTTTTATTAGAATATCCTGCAATAGGCCTAAAAAAATACTCCGCAATTTCTTGCGGAGTAGGTATATTTTAATTTAGATTACTTCAATCTGATTTCTCAATAGATCATCAAATTCATCTCTTTTACGAATTAGAAGAGCTTTTCCATCTAGGAACAACACTTCAGCAGGTTTTAGTCTTGAATTAAAGTTTGAACTCATTTCAAAACCGTAAGCTCCCGCATTATGGAAAGCCAAAATATCACCTTCTCTTACTTCGTTTAGTTTTCTATCCCAAGCAAAAGTATCTGTCTCACAAATGTTTCCAACTACAGTATAAATTCTTTCCGCCCCCTTTGGATTAGATAAATTTTCAATCTGATGATAAGAATCGTAAAACATTGGACGTATCAAATGATTAAATCCTGAATTAACACCAACAAAAACAGTTGCTGTTGTTTGCTTGATCACATTTGCTTTCACTAGAAGATATCCGCTTTTTCCAACCAAGAATTTTCCAGGCTCGAACCATAGTTCAAATTTCTTTCCTGTAGATTTTGAAAACTCAGCAATTACCTTTTCAACTTTTTTCCCTAATGTTTTTACATCCGTTTCCTCTTCGCTATCTTGGTAAGGAATTTTGAAACCACTTCCCATATCCAAATATTTCAGGTTCGGGAAATTCTCAGAAAGCTCCAACATAATATCTAATGCCTGAAGGAAAACATCCGGATCTTTAATCTCACTTCCTGTATGCATGTGAAGACCTTCCACATTCAGGTTGGTACTCTTCATCACTCTTTCGATGTGACGAACTTGGTGAATAGAAATGCCAAATTTGCTATCGATATGTCCCGTTGAAATTTTATAGTTTCCTCCTGCGAAAATATGAGGATTGATCCTTACAAGGATTGGATAAGTATTTCCGTATTTGTTCCCGAACTGCTCAAGAATAGAGATATTATCAATATTAATGTGTACTCCGTGTGACATCGCTTCTTCAATTTCAGCTAAATCAACACAATTTGGAGTAAATAATATTTTGTCTTTCGTAAATCCTGCTTTTAAACCAAGCTTTACTTCATTAATTGATACACAATCCAAAGAAGCACCCAAATTCTTGACGTACTTCAGGATGTTGATATTTGTCAACGCCTTCGCTGCATAGAAGAACCTTGTGTGTTTTAAAAAAGAAGATGTAAGTTTTTCGTATTGAATTTTGATAGATTCTGCATCGTAAACATACACCGGTGTGCCAAACTCATTGGCAATCTTTAATAATTCTTTTGAATTCATAATTTCATTTTAACATAAAAAGGGCAGATCCTTCCGAAAAAGAGTCTGCCGCAATAATTATTTTTATGCAAGACAACTCTTTTAAATATTCCAAACCTTAGAAAACCTTACGGCTCCCTTTTTTCCAGTCCTTTTTTGTTTAAAATTTTGCATTGCTTCGTTTTATTTTTTACAAAAATACTAATTCTTTTTTAGTTTGAGAAAATTGTTTGCAAAGCGTTTTCTTCCTGATAAAAATTCATACGCTTGCAAAACGTTCTTTTACTTGGGTAATGGTAAGGTCTCAAAATCGCCACGAAGCAGTGCCAGCTGCAAATCGTTATGTAAATCTACCGATGATAACGGAAGATCTATTTTTAATTTAGAGATCATACTCAATGTTTGAATTTGAGTGAAAAGCTCATAAAAACCGTAGGAAACAACTTTCCCGTTTTCGATAATTAAGAATAACTTCTCTCCTAATTTTCTTCCTTGCCCTAGCCAGAGTTCGTTTCTTTTCTTGAATTCTATTTTCTTTTTAAAGACATTAATATCATTATACTCTTCAAATGCTCCAATAAACTGAACCGCTTTTGTACCCTGAGTGAAAGATTTAAACTTCAGAATTGGCTTTTCTAATTTATTAAGTTTATTCTTTTCAACAATATATTTATTATTTCTAAAATAAAGTCCGAAAGGATATACTTCTCTTTTTTTGATATTTTTTGAATTCAATATCAGCTTGGCAATAATATCCGTTCCTGTAAGCTCAAAATTTATCTGAGTAACTCCCAACTGAATCTCTTCCCATCTTTTAGATTTGGAATTAAAAACTTTCTTAGAGAACTTATTAATATCCTGAACATAGTCGGAAAAAATAATTTTCCCTTCTTCATTTTGAAAATACACAAAGCCTCTCTCACTTGGAAGATCTTGGGTTAGCTGCTTAATTTTATTAATATACGTTTTAGCATTTGCTTCTTCGTGATGCTCCTGAATAATTTCATTTTTAGTATCTTTTGATACCAACAGCTTAAATAATTCTAAAGTTGCTCTTGCATCACCTTCTGCCCTGTGAGGGTTTGTTAAAGGAATTCCTAAAGACTTAACCAACTTCCCTAATGAATAACTTGTTTCATCAGGAATCAGTCTTTTAGCCAAAGGAATGGTGTCTAAGGTATTGATTTTAAAATCATACCCCAACCTTGCAAACGACTGGCGCAGCATCCTGTAATCGAAATCTATATTATGCCCCACCAAAGTTGTATTTTGAGTAATTTCTATCACTCTTTTTGCAATTTCATGGAATTTCGGAGCCGTTTTCACCATTTTTGGGGTGATATTGGTCAACTTTTGAACAAAAGGAGTAATATCTCCTTCAGGGTCTACTAAAGAAATAAATTGATCAACAATTTTATGTCCATCATAACGGTAGATCGCAATATCTATAATGCATTCTTTTCTGTAACCTGCACCATTACTTTCTATATCTATTATTGAATACATTACAATTTTGCTTTACAGCTAATTTTTATGATTAATATTAATAATTCCTGCCCATCAAAATACTTACAACATGATAATATACGAAGTACATAACCTATGCCAACAAATACAAAATGGTTGTAGCTCATCTTTTTGATTATTATTCAGATTCATTCACCAAATCAATCTTTTAAACAGCTAAAACACCCATTTCTTATTGATAAATAAAGGCAGTCCTGCTAAATTAACAAAAATTATATCAAAAAAAGTACATCTTGAGTTTAAACTCTCCATAATTAACATGGAAATAAATTATTCAATGAAATAAATTGATGATATTTTCAATGATAGCTCACTTCAAATTATTCTTATCTTTTTCTTCCTCCTAATCCAAGCATTCCTAAGATAGCTTTTGCTCCTTCACGCATCAGAGTACTCGTAAAAGTTCTTCCAGCCTGGCTTTTCAAAACTTGTTCAAACATTCCAGGTTCTTCTTTTACTGGTCTTGATTTTTGAGCGGGAGCAGAATTTTGAGCAGACTGCTCCATTCTGGTTGTCAACATTTCGTAAGCAGACTCTCTATCAATATCCTCCTGATACTTAGCCACTAAAGCAGATTTATTTACCAAATCTGAAACTTCAGCATCATTTAAAACATCCATCCTGGATTCTGGAGAAATTAAATACGTATGGACCAATGGCGTAGGAATTCCTTTTTCATCTAAAGCCGTAATAAAAGCTTCCCCGATTCCTAGATTCTGAATTAGATTTGATGCATCGTAAAATTCCGTTGTCGGATAATTTTCAACTGCTTTAGATATCTCTTTTTTATCTTTTGCCGTAAAACCTCTCAGTGCATGTTGGATCTTCAGCCCTAACTGAGAAAGCACGCTTTCGGGAACATCGCCCGGAATTTGAGTAATAAAATAAATACCAACTCCTTTAGAACGAATTAATTTCACCATCGTTTCAATCTGTGAAAGCAATGCTTTTGAAGACTCATCAAACATTAAATGAGCCTCATCAATAAATAAAACTAATTTTGGTTTTCCGCTGTCTCCTTCTTCGGGAAAAGTCATATAAATTTCAGCAAAAAGAGAAAGCATAAAAGTAGAGAACAACTGCGGCTTACTTTGAATATCTGCTACACGCAAAATATTCACCACGCCTTTTCCATCTCTGGTTTCAAGCAAATCATGAACATCAAAACTAAGTTCACCAAAGAAATCTCCTGCTCCCTGCTGCTCTAAAGCCACAATTGACCTTAAAATAGCACCCAAAGATGCAGAAGCAATAGAACCGTAGTTAGAGGCCAATTCAGCTTTTCCTTCTGCATTATCTGTTACGTATTGCAGTACTTTTTTAAGATCCTTAAGATCAATCAAAGGCAATCCTTTATCATCACAATATTTAAAAACAATAGACATGATACTTTGTTGAGTATCATTCAATTCTAAAATTTTACTTAATAAAATAGGGCCAAATTCTGTAACCGTAGCTCTTAATTTCACTCCTTTTCCACCGGAAATCGTCATTAATTCTACAGGAAAAGCTTGTGGATTATAAGGAAGCTGCGTTTTAGCATATCTTTCTTCAATAATAGCATTCATCTGGCCAGCCTCTGCAATTCCAGAAAAATCTCCTTTAATATCCAATACCAAAGAAGGAACTCCTGCATGGGAAAGCTGCTCTGCAAAAACCTGTAACGTTTTGGTTTTTCCCGTACCTGTTGCACCGGCAATAAGCCCATGTCTGTTGATTGTTTTCAAAGGAATACTCACATTTACTTCCGGCACTACTTCGCCATCCAGCATCCCTTTTCCTAGTATAATATGTTCTCCTTTAGGAGTATATTTTGCATTTAATTCTTCAATAAATTTTGCTTTATCTGCCATTTGATCTTTTTTAACTTTATAAATATAAAATTTTTTATAAACATTCAATCATCTAAAGAATATTCATGATTAACTTCACCTTCCAATTTCTATAAATTTTTCGTAATTTGGTATATGAAAATACAACATTCAAACATCACATGATCATTAAGAAAAATTTACTCTTTATTTTATCCTTCTTTTTCGTGACCGCTTTTTCCCAACAAAGAAAGCAGCCTGTTAATTTACTCGTAAAAGAAGATTACACCCATTCATTTACAAAAACCATTTTCCCTTTATTATGGTCAGGTTTTCAAAGAGAAGAGGTGGTTTCGTATGATTTACAAAATCAAAATGTAGCGGTAAGCTATGTTCAACAGAAAACTAAAAAAATAAAAACGGTACTAACTCTTTATATCTATCCTAAAAAAGAGATAGACAATCAACTACTTAGAGATGAATTTTATTCTTACCAATATGCTATTAATCAAAATTCAAATAAAGGCGTTGACCTAAAACCCTCATTCGGGAGCATTTCTAATGAAAATCTGAAAGTCAATTATATATATTCAATATTTAATAATACGTTAGGGCAACGCGATTTTTTTAAAGGCGTTAAATATGTAGATAAAAAATCTCTTCTTTCTATTTATGAATGTGGTGGCTGGGGTTTCAAAATAAGAGTTTCCAGTGATGATATGACAGAAGACCAATTAAAAGGGCTGAAAGAAAAAGCTGAAAATTATTTTGGAATACTGAACATTGCTTCAATAAAACCATTACCCATTCAAGGAGTACCAAATACAGTTCTTTCACCTTCCATAAAAAGAGATTCTATGATGGTAAATGCTACCATTGCTGCCTCAGAAGCTAAAATAGAATGGATCAAAAATCATTTAGATAAAAAAGAACTTTTGACAGGCTTTAGTGATATGCAAATTGATTCCGAAGTGTATGCCACAGAAAAAATGATTGAGTTTTATAAAGCCAACCAAAAAAACTGGAAACTTCACGGAGATACCCAAAAGTACTTCAGTGAAATGATAAGAATAGCCGAGAACGGAAAAATAAAAGATCATATTTATGAAAAATTTCACAAAATCATTAATTATCCTGAAGGAGAAGCTCAACAAGGAAATTATACTCAGTTTAAAATAGACAAAGATGTCTCTGAAGACACCAATGAAATTTTCTACAAAATCTTTTATAAATTAGACTAAATAAAAACTTTATAGATTTACTCTATCATTATCGATATTTTATTTTAACCCATTTTAAAAAATAAAACACGATTTTTGTAGATTGAATAATAACAACAAAATTGTTAAAGAAATAAGATGAAAGTTGAACAAATATATACAGGCTGCCTGGCTCAAGGAGCATATTATATAGTATCAGAAAATGAAGCTGTAATTATAGATCCTTTAAGAGAAGTTAAACCTTATTTGGATCGCCTGGAAAAAGACAATGTAACTTTAAAATATATTTTTGAGACCCATTTTCACGCAGATTTCGTTTCAGGACATCTGGATTTAAGTAAAAAAACAGGAGCGCCTATCGTTTACGGACCAACAGCAAATCCTGATTTTGAAGCCATTATTGCAGAAGACGATCAGATTTTTGAAATCGGAAAAGTAAAAATCAAGGCTTTACATACTCCAGGTCATACGATGGAAAGTACTACCTATCTTCTTATTGATGAAAATGGTGTTGAAACCGCAATTTTCACAGGAGATACTCTATTTCTAGGAGATGTAGGAAGACCTGACCTTGCTCAAAAAGCAACCAACCTTACCCAAGAAGACCTTGCGGGAATATTATACGAAAGTTTACACAGCAAAATACTTCCATTAGACGATAGCATTACGGTTTATCCAGCTCATGGAGCGGGTTCAGCGTGTGGAAAGAATATGCAGAAGGAAACTGTTGATATCTTGGGAAATCAAAGAAAAACCAATTACGCATTAAATCAACCCGATAAAGAATCATTTATCAGAGAGGTTTTAGATGGATTAACAGCTCCACCTAAATACTTCGGAATGAACGTAGCTTTAAACAAAGGAGGCTACGAAAGTCTTGATATCGTCATGGATAAAGGATTAAATCCTGTTTCTGTTGAAGATTTCGAAAACTTTGCAGAAGAAACCGGAGCTTTGATCTTAGATACAAGAGGGCCAGCTGATTTCCAGAAAGGATTTATTCCAAATTCTATTAATATCGGATTAAAAGGAGATTTTGCCCCTTGGGTTGGAACGCTAATCGTAGATGTAAAGCATCCTTTATTATTAGTTACTGACGAAGGAACGGAAGAAGAAGTGATTACAAGATTAAGCAGAGTGGGCTTTGATAATGTTGTCGGATATTTACAGGGAGGTTTTGATTCTTGGAGAAATTCAGGCAAAGAAATGGATGAAGTAAAAAGAATTTCTCCTTCCGAATTTGCAGAACAATTCACTGAAGACACCAAAATTATTGATGTAAGAAAACTAGGAGAATACTCTGCAGAACATATTGATAATGCATACAACAAACCATTGGATACAATAAGTGATTGGGTAAGTACTATTGATGATTCTGAACATTTCTTTATTCATTGTGCAGGAGGTTATAGAAGTATGATTGCAGCCAGCATTCTTAATTCTCGCGGAATCAGAAATTTTACCGAAATAGAAGGCGGATATAACGCAATCAAAAAAACAGAGAAATTCCCTACTTCAGACTTCGTTTGTCAATCAAAAACATTGTAAGATCTATATATGAAAAATAAAATTTTTGGATTAATCCTTGTCTCGGCCTTAGCATTAAGCGCTTGTAAAACAGCAACAGCTTCAGAGGTTTCAAACGCAAGTATTAGAAAAATGATCAATAATCCGGATGTTACTTTGGTAGATGTAAGAACCCCTGAGCAATTTGCAGGAGGATCAGCCGACAACGCCATCAACGTTCCTCTAGCAGAAATCATAAACAATCCGACAGCTCTAAAAGGGAAAAAAGTAGTTGTTTTCTGTAATAAAGGAATACAAGCCGATGAAGCCGTTACAATCTTAAAGAAAAATGGTGTTGAAGTGTATGACGGAACGAGTTGGAGAAATGTAAAAGGCATTCAGGACTCCAGTCTTTAATGATGAATATCTAAAACCAAAAACTATGTCACAAAAATTTCAAGAACTTATTGAGTCCGAAAGACCTGTACTGATCGACTTTTTTGCAACTTGGTGCCAACCATGCAAAGTGCAGTCATCGGTTTTAAATACAGTAAAAGAAAATATAGGCCAAGGAGCCAGAATTATAAAAATAGATGTGGATCAGTATCCAGCCATCGCTTCACAATATGGAGTACGCGGAGTTCCTACTTTAGCGATCTTCAAACAAGGAGAATTACTCTGGAAAGAAAGCGGTGTGCACGATGTGAATACGTTGACCCAACTTTTAAAACAATATGAATAAAACTGTGATTTCTCACAGTTTTTTATTTTTTACGTGAAAAATTTCAATTTGTAATCCTTTTCAAGGTTTTTGAATCTTGAAAAGGATTATTAAAAACAAAAATCAGCGAGAAAAACTTTATTTAAAAGATGAATAAAGTATCATTCAATCGAAAAAGAATCTCTGTCATTCAAAAACTGAAAATGTTTTCTGAAATCATTTAATTCATTGATATCCAATTCTGCAGAAACAATATTTCCATTTTTCGCAGCCATTTCTCTTCCATCTGCAAAAAAGCAATGTGAGCTTTCCTGATAAAACAGATCATTTCCGTCGGTCCCGATTCTGTTTAACCCAAATACAAAAGATAAATTTTCAATAGCTCTCGCTTTCAGGAGATGTTCCCAGGCTCCTACTCTTTTTTCAGGCCAATTGGCAACATATAAAATCGCATCATAGTCATCATTATTTCTTGCAAAAACAGGAAAACGAAGATCATAACATACTTGCAATAAAAACCTTATCCCTTTATAATTCACAATCACTCTTTCTTTTCCGGGCGTATATACTTTATCTTCTCCTGAGAAAGAAAACAAATGCCTTTTATCATAAAAAACAACTTCTGAATCTGGCTGAACGAAATACATTCTGTTATAAAAATTCCCATTTTCTTCTACAGGAGCACTTCCACAAAATGCAGCATTTTTTTCTTTCGATATCTTTTTTAAAAATGTTAAAGATTCTTCATTTCGGTCTGAAACTTCAGAAGCATCCATACAAAAACCTGTTGAAAACATCTCCGGCAAAAGGAAAACATCAGCTTCCTGATCTTTCAACTGTTCTTCAATTAATTGAAAGTTTCCGTTCTTATTTTTCCAAATGATGTCTAAATTTAACGCTATAATTTTCATAGATCTTATTCAATAACTTTTATAAAAATACAGTTTTTAATTGATTTCGGTTTTATTTTTGATACTGTTATTTCTTTTAATAATAACACGAAAAGTTTTTAATTTATGAAGAAATTGGTTTTTATGTGTATGTTAATCTTCTGGGGTGCTACTGCTAATGCACAAGCCTGGACGGGGAAAGGAGATCAAAAAGTACAACTTGGTCTTAATGCTTGGGGATACGGAACAGGAGTTACAGGAACTTATGACTATGGCTTAAATAAATTAATATCCGTAGGAGCAGGAGCAAATGCCTATTTCGGAGGATATAAAAATAATGATAAAGACAATCGTGTTTTTATTTTCGGAAGATTGAATTTTCACCTCCGTGAAGCATTAGATCTACCAGAAAAATTAGACATCTATCCCGGTGTAAATTTGGGAGTTCTTGGAAAAGACTTTGGAATTGGCGCTCACATTGGCGCAAGATACTTTTTCACAGAGAAAATCGGGGTATTTGCAGAAGTAGGAAACAATGGCAGTCTCGGAGTTTCTATCAATTTGTAGAAATTAGTCTTAATATATGACAAAGCTTCTCGTTTCGAGGGGCTTTTTTGTTTGGCATAGTTTTGATAATTGTTACCTTTGCAAATTAAATCTAAATTTTATTAATGGAATTAGCAATCAAGATTTTCCAGTTTATCTTAAGCATCTCTATTTTAGTGGTTCTTCATGAGCTTGGACACTTTTTACCCGCAAAATACTTTAAAACCAAGGTAGAAAAATTCTATCTGTTTTTTGATCCATGGTTCTCAATAGCAAAGAAAAAAATCGGTGAAACAGAATACGGTATCGGATGGCTTCCTTTCGGAGGATATGTGAAAATTGCCGGAATGGTAGACGAAAGTATGGATACTGAGCAATTGAAGCAACCAGCTCAACCTTGGGAATTCAGAGCAAAACCGGCTTGGCAGAGATTAATCATCATGTTGGGTGGGGTTACGGTAAACTTTTTCTTGGCTTGGTTAATTTATAGCTGTCTATCTCTTTTTAATGGAGAAACATATACCGACCTTACAAAATTTGAAAATGGTGTAGAAGTAACAGAAGCTGGAAGAAAAATGGGCTTCGAAAATGGTGATAAAATTATCAACATAGACGGAAAACCTAATGAAAGACTAGAAAACGCATCTATTAACATCCTTTTAGGTGATAACGTAACCGTATTAAGAGATGGAAAAGAAGTTACTTTCCCTGTAAATGCTGATGGTGTTGCAGACGTTCTTAAGCAAAGAGAAGCAAAATTATACATAGGCCCAAGAATGCCAATGGTTATTGATTCTTTGGCAACTCCTTCTTCTAAGGCATCAGGATTAGCTTCTGGTGATAAAGTTGTTGGAATTAATGGTCAAAAAGTTTCATTCTTTGATCAGGTAAGTGCTATTTTAAATCAAAATAAAGGAAAGACCATTTCTGTTGACGTTGAAAGAAACGGAGCAATTCAAACAATTCCTACTGTTTCTGTTGATGCAAACGGAAAACTAGGCGTACAACTTGCAACGAAAAACCTGGCTAAATCAATTGTTACCACTAAGCAATATTCTTTCGGAGAATCTATACCTAGAGGGTTTACAAGAACTATTGAAGCATTAACCATGCAGGTTAAGCAATTCAAGATCATGTTTAATTCTAAAGTACAAGGATATAAAAATGTAGGAGGACCCATTGCAATCGTTAAAAATATGCCTGTTGATAAATCTGCTGACGGAAGCATCGGAATCAACTGGCCTGCTTTCTGGAGTTTTACAGCAATGTTTTCTATTTGGTTAGCCTTTTTGAACTTAATTCCTATTCCAGGATTGGATGGTGGACACGTTATCTTTACTTTATATGAAATTATTGTAGGAAAACCGGTACCTCAAAAAGTTTTAGAAAACGCACAAATGATTGGCGTTATCTTCCTGTTAGGCTTAATGTTACTAATCTTTGGAAGTGATATCTTTAAAGTGTTCACGGGAAAATTATAGAAATTTTTAAAAAATATTTTAAAAATATTTGTCTGGTATAAATATTCGTCCTATATTTGCACCACTTAAAAATAAGGACATTCCTCCTTAGCTCAGTTGGTTAGAGCATCTGACTGTTAATCAGAGGGTCCTTGGTTCGAGCCCAAGAGGAGGAGCGAAAGCTAAAAAGAGTTACAAGATATTTTGTAACTCTTTTTTTTTGCATACAATTCAACTTCTATTTTCACAGAATTCAATAAAGGGATCAGTTCCAAAACTTGGGGACTACGCAAAAAGTTTAGATAATCTAAAAAGGAAAAACGATTTATCTCGCACGCCTCTAAGTTGTAATCTGAA
>NZ_FRAV01000025.1 GCF_900142445.1 Chryseobacterium polytrichastri
TATGCAGAAACTATGAACTTCTAATGGAATCCTCTGAAAACATGGTCAAATTATCTGCTATAAAATTATTACTCAATAAAATTTAAACAGGCTCTTATTATAATGCTTTATCCAACCTAAATGTATTAGCATACCATCACTGGGGATATTTTCAAAGCTGTTTTGTTCTAAAAGCTTAACTAAGTCTGGAGTATCACTATCTATTCTAGGTTTAGATACAAATTTTAAAAGAACTCGATAATCATTTCCAGAAAGATTATTTTTTTTAAAGTCAATTGGATTTGAGGTTTTCATAATGGTAAAATGTTTTTTGGTTAGTAATAATGTTGCAGCAAAAATTATTCCTAAGAAGGTGTTTTATATTAAATTTCCATTAAAGTAAATTGATAATCTTTTAGTTATGGGTTTGGGTGCAATTTGTTTAGTGATGAATATTGGTAAGCTTTCCTATATTAGGAGATATATTAACCACAAAAAAAGATAGATTGATGGTGAAATCACTTTTGATTTAGAGGAGAGATTGTCGAACTTAAAATCGTAGATATACATCGAAAACCCTTTTTCGATTTGCTATAGTTATTGATGATAGCCTAAAATTTTCTGGAGCCTGGAGTTTCCAATACAATGGTGTCGCGATATGAGTCGACTATATTGATCCAGCGGTTGGGTTATTTTCCATGATAGTAGAATTTATTTGGAAGATTAATTGAAAGCTCGTTTTCCATCAGCTTCATTTCCTGGATGAGGCTTTCATTGGAGTTGCATTCTATGATAAAAAGCAAATAACAATTAAGACGCAAATTTGTAAGTATTTATAAACGGGCATTTCTGGATATAATGGGAAATACATGGCTTGCAATTTTACTTTTCACATTATTGATTGATAAGCAGAGAAACTGGATCTTGACTATACCTTACGTTAATGTTTTTATTAATTTTAACATTATGTTAAAAAGTATTTAGTTTTTTTGTTGTAATTTTCTGAGATTCTATTTTTCGTATAAGAGAGATATACATAAACATTAAAATCAATTATAATGGCAGTATGGCAACACGTATTTTATCTTGCAGAGAAGGGAAGTTTAGCAGATTTATCAGCTACTAACGAATTTATTGACGGAAAACATTTCAATGAAGCATCTCATTGGAAATATAGCAACAAATCCAGAAACTTATTTTTTGAGATCGATGGGATTTTAAAGAAAAATAAGTTATGGAGTGATAAGATTGATTTGTACGGAATACAGGATTCTAATTGTCTGGAAGTTGTTTTCGATAATATAGACAATATAACATCGGCATCATTTAGAATTGATTTTAGGCATTCCTATGAATCCGTTTTAAGAGAACTGATCGTGTTTTGTATTTTAAAAGGGCTGGTAATTATTAATGGTCAAAATTTAGAAAATCTGATTCTTGATTTTAAACGCATTGATATAATTATTAAATCATCAAGTCAATGGAATTCGTATCACAATCTAATAAGAGAGAGTATAGGAGAAAGGATATAGACAATCTTTAAACGATTTTGTAACCTTTATGAAAATAGATATGTAAATTATAAGGTGAAGAAATATAGCATGGCCTTAGTTTCTTGGCTTTTGTTTTCTTTTTTTCTTCATTTGGTTTTCAAATGCCAGTTCCTCATAATCTTCTCCCTGATCTTCAGGCAGTAGTCCGCCGAAACCTTCTATGAAGCTTGATTCAATTTTGTTTTCATTAAGAAAATCGAATAGATGATGTGGTTTTTCATCCAAATTTGATACCTCAAATAATCTAGGATTTGGTGAATGTTTTTCTGATTCTGTTGTTTTTATTTCAGGTTTACTAACCTTGTTCCACCAGTCATTAAAGATATTCGCAGAGAGTTCTTTTCCTAAACGCGAGCCGTTCCATACCGTTTTAGAGTTGTGATCAACAAAGGTGACCCCATAAATACGGCCTTCAGAATTTCTTCGTACTACGGTATTGATGCCCTGTTCCTGTAATTGTTTTTTGAAACTCAATTCATCAGTTGCCGTATGCATAGCAAGCTCGATGGTATTTTTCACCACTACCTTTGCGGGTTCATTTTTTAATAATTCCCTGGATGTTAGAAAATGTTCCTGTAGCATGGTATATCCTGCGCTTTTCCCAAATAATGAGGCTTTGAATGGATTGCTACTTTTCTCTCCTTCTTCATTTAAGGCAAAATAAATGAGGCCTAGTTTCTGTATTCCATGTAGCTCTCCTTTGATTTCTTCAGCAGTAATATTGAAAAAGGATAATAGCGCATTATATTCACCCATGCTTTGAAACTTATAATACTTTGGGAGGTGGCGGACTACAGATGCGATCTGGCTTTTGATATCCCCTTTTTTATAGTCTACTGGGCGGAATATTTTGTTGTTTTGTGAATGCTCCTTTTCGTTTGTTCGCAGTAGTCCATATTTCAGTTCTAATGCTCTGGAAATGTTCACTGATCGTCTTTTCTCAAACGAGTCTGATATTTTTTTACCTTCTTCATCCACGCATACCGATACAATATGAATGTGGGTTCGGTCAATATCGGTGTGTTTAAATACCACAAAAGGCTGATTTCCGTAACCCATTTGCTGCATATAGTCTTGAGCAATAGCTTGAAATTTTTCGTCACTGACGTGTTCTTTCGGATTTGGATTGAGCGAAATATGCAGAATTGGCTTTTCTGTTTGGTTATTTGCTATCAGATAAGGTTCAAAAGAACGGACTAATTGAGCTACAGAATAACACCCATCAGCTGTTTCTATCATCTTATGGGTATATAATATCTGCCCATTTTCTTTCTCTATTTTTAACTGATTGTAGGAAAGAACTCCAAATAAATTCTCTCCTCTTCCAATGTTTGCGATCATACTACGGCTCTTTTTTTAGATGTTTTGTTTCAAATTCTTGGGTCAGATTCATCATTTCCTGAATTAATTTTGCCATTTCTGTGGTTTGTTTTTCAAGTTTATAGAGATATGCTGCTGCTTTCTTTTCTGAAAAATTGCGGTACAGGAGCTTTACGATTTGGTTATAATTGACCCCAACCGCGCGAAACTGACCATACAAAGTGGTGAGCCGCATATAATAATCCATTGCTGCTTTATTAATTTTTACTGTCTTAATTTCCTTTCCAAACAATACGGAAATAATAAATTTTGCTTTGTTATTCATTCCCGATGCTTCAAAAAGTGCTAAAAACCTGGCATTCTCTTCGTCGGTGAGACGAAAAACATGGCGGTGTATGCTTGGATCACTTTTAGGTATCCGTCCGCCTTTGTTCTGTTTTCTTTTACCATTCTGGTCCATCATAAATCCATTATTAAAAAGTTATAAACTCCCGACTTCGGAGGTAGTTTCCAGCCCCCTGCAAGGGCAAGGGTTTTGGGGCACGAAATGAGTTTCGAGTGCCTCAGAACACACCTTGCCGTGTTCCGGTGAACACAAAAATCCGTCCTTCGGAACGGATTATAGATAGCAGGGAAAACAGCCTTGGGCTGTTCCATATGATCCTTGATCTATTTAAATACCTATCCATACAATTCATTTTGAAATCTTTTGACAAAGTTCGGGCAGAGATGTGAGAGGATCACCATGTAAATGAGCGCCAAATGAAGCCAATGAGTGCCAATGAACGCCACCTTACTAAAAGGTGGTACGGATCTGTATTTCTTTGTACGAGCAACAGGATGCAAACGGACAAAGAAATGAATAAATAATGATGCCTGTAGCTGTATAGTGATAACGATTTGTACCGATGGATAGAGGATAAATTATACGAACCACGAACTATAGGGATAAGAATTTCAGTACAAGTTTGTAGGTTCTTAAGGACCGATTGATTCACAGGTGTAAACAGGTACTTGAGAGAATGAACATGAATACAGGCATAGACAAAGAATATAATATCAATAGGTAGATACAGCTGCCTAAATATTTTGAGCTAAGGACATAGACCAATTGACACTGATGTTCTTCTCTATCAATTGACAAGAACAGTGATGGAACAACAAAAACACCTACCTGAAAGAGGAAAGAAGTATAGGGAGACATCAAGAAACTGGTAGGCAAATAACTCTATCAAAATACAGGTAACCCATTAAAAACAATGATACATATGGACACAACAACAACACATAAACCTTTATTTATTGCTTTTTCCTCTCAAAAAGGAGGGGTTGGCAAAAGTACGTTTACGGCACTTGCAGCCGGTATCCTTCATTATCGGTTAGGCTACCAGGTAGCAGTATTTGACTGCGACTTTCCGCAGTACAGCCTGAAAAAAATGCGTGACCGGGATCTGAAAACCATTATGGAAAATGAAGCCTTTAAGCGGATTGCTCAAAAACAGTTTATGACCCTCAATAAAAAAGCCTATCCGATTATGGGTTGCAGAGTGGAAACAGCGTTGGAAGAAGCAGAGCGATTCCTACAATCCTCGGCGCTTCCCTTTGATGTGGTATTTTTTGATCTTCCCGGAACAGTCAACACCGCAGGAATACTGAAAACCCTGATGGGAATGCATTACATTTTTTCACCCATAACTGCTGACCGTGTGGTGGTGGAAAGCACCCTGAGCTTTACCCAGGCACTGAGCGATATTATCATGAAGAATGAAGAAAGCTCGATTAAAGGTATTCGGCTCTTTTGGAATGAGGTGGACAGGCGCGAAAAATCGCCGAATTATGATTTTTACACCGATTTTATTGAAGGCTTGGGATTTTCTCTAATGAAAAGCCATATCAAGGATAGCAAAAGATTCAGGAAGGAGGGTGAAGCCATGGAAAGCACTCCGTTCCGCTCGACATTACTCCCCGCGGACCTGCGTCTTATGAAAGCCTGTCATCTGGATATGTTTATGCTGGAATTTTTAAAAATCATTACAATATAAGCAGTATGGAAAACGAAGATAAAAATAAGAATACGCCTGAGTTTAATGAAGAGTTTATTATGAATGGAATGCAGGATGCTGTACGCAAAGAGGGGATGCAGCAACCACCATCCGAAACTGCTCAAGGGGCTGAGATAAAGCGGGTAGCACCGGCAACAAAAGAAAAGAGCAGGACAAAAAAGACAAACGATGTGCTCTATGAAGAGATTTTCTTTATAAATCCCGACACGAGTGCTCGTCATGGGAAATCGGTATACATAAGTCCTGCATTTCATGAAAGGCTCTCGCGCATCGTCCAGGTCATCGGGGAAGACAAGCTAACCCTTTACGCCTATTTAAATAATGTACTGGCTTACCATTTCCAGGAGTTTGGGGATGAGATTACCAAAAGTTTCAATGATAAATACAAACCTATTTTATAATTACAGTTATGGAAAATAATACAACAAAAAGACAAATCGCAGTTGATGAACTAAAAGGACCTGCGGAAGAAAAGGTGAAAAATATCAAAGGAAGAAAGTCCTATGGGTCCCGGTTTCTGGCTAAACAGAATATAGTAAAAAGAGGTGAAAAGTCAATCTACTTACGCAAGGAATACCACGACAGATTATTGCGTATTGTTCAGGTTATCGGGGAAGATAAAATACCACTGTATGCTTACCTAGACAATATTCTTGAACATCATTTTGAGCAGTTTGAGAAAGCCATTAAAGAAGATTTCAATAAGCATAACAAACCTATCTTTTAAAATATTTCAATTATGACATCAAAGAAAATGCGCAAAACAAATAAGGAGAACATCAGAAAATATGAGACTCTATTTCTTGACAATCGCTATCCATCCGGGCGCAATGGTAAAGTAGTCTATATACGACCTGAATATCACGAGCGATTACTTCGTATCGTCCAAATGACCCGAGAGGAAAAAACAACCTTGTACAGTTATATCGACAATATTTTTGAACATCATTTCAAAGAATTCGGGATTGATATTACTGACTTCTTTAATGAAAGGAATAAACCTATTCTGTAGGTTTTCCGATCCATTGGAAAAGAGACTCATCGCAATTTTAAAAACATTATAAATCTATTTGATAGCTATGGAAACACTTATTGTAGTATGCCTCCTGGTAGTCATTATTCTACTGCTTGAGGATAAGATCGTGATCAAAAAAGCAGTTTCAAACGAAGAAAATATAGAAGAGAGCAAAGAAAAACCTAGGATCAGGCTGTCTGATATTATGGGCTTAACCAAACCTGTAAAGCGCCTTCGGGTGCCAAATGGTGCCACTGAGCGCCAAAATAAAAAACAGGAAGTTGAAACTGATAATTTTGATCCTGAGATCGAGAAGAAAGATTTCGATCAACAAATTCCGCAGGAAGAGCTGGATGAAGTTTTTGGAGATGTACCTGATCTGAGAGAAGAGGAAGAGGAGTGGAACAGGTACGGAGTTTCTGATGGAGAAGACGGTTTTGCCATAGGGGTTACCTTTGAAGAACTGGGTACCGTGGGGATGGTGCTTCGGGCAAATAAGCCGGAGCCCTCTTTAGAAAAACGAGCGGTAGACATTGTTCACAGAATACAGGGAACCGAACTCTTCAGCCTATTGGAAAACTCTATGGAAGGTGCATCAAGAAGAATAGCTGAGCTATTGGACCAAAGCCTTTCCTCTCAAGAAACAGACTCCGGTTCTTCCATTTTGCGGAATGAGAAACTTGATGATTTTGATATCGGGGAGTTTGTGTAAAAAACCTATCTAATATTAAATAATAACTGAATATGAAGATAGAACTAAAAAGCATTCACTTTAGCGAGCAGCTGAGTGAAGAGACCAATGCGTTCTCAGCGAATGTGTATATAGAGGGGATAAAGGCAGGTACTGCTTCCAACCGGGGACGGGGTGGGGCAACAACTTATCAGGCTGCTGATGAAAGAGGCCGGAAACTTATTTCTGATGCCGAAGTCTATTGCCATTCACTTCCCCCGGAGAAATTCAGCGAAGGGGGAAGTGATCACGAACTGAAGATGGATCTTGGACAGTACATTGATGATCTGCTCGACAAATACCTCCAGGAAAAAGAGCTGCAAAAATTTCAAAGAAAGCTTGAAAAAGCAATGGATAGAGGTATTGTTGCAGGCATTCCGGATCAGTCATTTGAAGTATGGTACTTTAACCAATCCATTGAGAAAATACTCGAGAATCCCAAAGGTCCCGATATCCTAAAAAACACCATTATAAAAAATATCATTCCGGTTCTTACCGGAGGGACAATAATTCTCAATAGCAATATTCCTCAAAAACTGTTTGAGGAAGCCGGATTAAAAAAGCATCAATATGCAAGACCGGTTTCCTGCGAAACCAAAATCACACAAAAGGAAAATAAGCCGCCACAAAAAAGACGTAGGCTTTGAGTTCTGATGTAATGAATGTAATTGAACTCAGTTCTACTGGTTACTTATTTTTCCGATTCATAAAAGTGAGCTGCTTTCTAAGGATCGGGTCTAGCTTGTAGAGTTCATGCTCATAGTCGATGTGAGAGGTTTTTTCAGTGGAAAAATAAACTTTCAGTGAATTTTTAAGCCCTTTCAATGGAGAGGATTGAAGTTCTTCGCATCTGCCCACAAGAAATTTTACAAATTCCTTTTTCATAAAAGTTATATTGTCGGCTGTATCGAGTCCAATGAAATTATAATCCAAATTTGTTTTATACAATTTAGAAACTAATCCTAGTTCTTCAAGTTTTGGGAGATAGCGGTTGAGTGTCATTTCCCGCTTAAATAAATCTCTGTCTAAAACATATTTATGGACGGATACTTTTACTTGATCAACGTCGAGAAATTTTGCCAGGCAAAGTCGATGTTGCCCACCGGTGGTAAAGTAATGATCTCCAAATTGCATTACAGATTTAGGTTCCTTATTTTCGTGGATATGGGCTACTACTTCCGCTCTGGTTTTAAAATTATCAATTACCCAATGTAATCGTTTTAAGGAATGAATCATTTCGATCCACTTCATTCGCCATTCTTTTGACTTATAGGCGGGACAGTTATAAGCCCAGGCGTATTCCAATCCGCAAATTTTGCTTGGAGAAATGTATTCACTGACTATTTCTTTTTTTTCGAAAAAGTCAAAATGTATGATATGGCTTGGATGGAGTACCGGTTCATGGTGGAAAAGCTGATCCTTATAATGGGGATGAATGGATTCCAGCCAACTTTCCCGTTCTATGGCGTTATATTTCAAAATTACTTATTTGATTTGATGATGAATTTAGTAAAAAAAGAAATACACTCCACAAAATAAAACCACGTAAGTACCGATTGTTTTAAAATGGAATGTGAGGCTTCCAAATTTAAATAAAGGTTATTTCTTTGAAATAGTACATGATACAAAGGTATTTAAATGATGTTTACATGGGCTTTAAATATCGTTTGTTACTTACAGTATTGTTAATACCTTTGTAATAAGATATTAAAAGTAAATAGCGAAACTCGAAGCCGGTCCGGAAACCACCACATTCAATAAGGCACACACGAGTAGAGGAGTCGCACGCAAAAGCGTGGGGCGCCGTCTGTGTGTGTGCAAAGCCTGTGGTGGGCTTCCGGCGGCATGGATGGTTGCCCTGCGCTATTTTTCTGATTACTGCCGGAAAGAGGGCTAAGGCATTTATTTTTTTTCATATAATGGAAATTAAGCTTGAGCAAAACTCACTACCACAAGACGGACAATACGTTCAATTTCAGATTGCCATCGAGGAAATCCGTGGCAAATGGCGAAAAGGTTATTATGTTGCAGACCAGGAAGCTCTCTATGAGCTGGATACTAAAAGGGTATTTGATTTATGGGTTGATGTTGTAAGATGGATCCACATTGATGAGAAACCTTTGGTAAACTGGCGAAACCTGAGTCAGGAGGAATTAGAAAAGATGGATGAACTCCGAGAACAGTATAGTAAGGATAAAACCAACTAAAAGCAATACACACCAATAACTAAGCCCCAAAGTCTAAAGTGACTGAGGGGCTTTTTAATTCTATCCACTTGATGATCATTTCCTGATAATGCCATTGAAGGCCAAACGATTCCACTCACTTCCGGATCATTAGGACCATTGTATACTTCCCATACATTTGTTTAAAAGTCTACGCAGGGCATAATACAACCAATTGCCGTGTTTTATCAATGGAACGCAAAGAAAAATAGAATCCGGTGACAGGTTTAGGTATTGTGATCCGTTTCATAGGTATTTGCTAAAAAAATTGCTAAGTCCGGTACTCACAAAAACAAAAATAGTATGGAACGAGAATTACCAACAATCAATGTGGAAGGTACTGACTTTATCGTTGATGTCAGCAGGT
This sequence comes from Chryseobacterium polytrichastri, assembly GCF_900142445.1. Lineage (GTDB taxonomy): Bacteria > Bacteroidota > Bacteroidia > Flavobacteriales > Weeksellaceae > Chryseobacterium > Chryseobacterium polytrichastri. The sequence goes on from NZ_FRAV01000025.1 coordinate 9,253, forward strand.
TTGAACTCATAGAGAAGGCCAATCCAAGCAATCGAATAGCCTTTGAAGATATGTGGGATGCCGGTGACGGATATACTTTTCAATATAGTAGGCGGGGCAAAAACGTGCCTTTTACCTTTAATTCTGAATGTGTGACGGTAAAGATCCCTGAGTTTGTGACAATGGACCCAATGGGGATGGCCGGTAAATACAATACCGATGATATCGCGGGGAAAACCGATTTCGATTTTATGGTAGATCTGGAAGCTTTTGATAAGCGGGTCAAGGAGGGAATGCTTCCAACGGTGGATATTGCGGGGCATATCTTTTACGTAGACCTCCGGATGAATATGCTGCGTCCGCATGATGATTTTCTATCCCGGGGAATTGTGTTCGATGAGATTGCAAATTACTTTTCACAGGAAGAGAATGCTTATCTCATTCCTTACAATCCCAAGACTCATGAATTTCAGGAATTGAATTATGAAAGCATTACGGATTTCCCCAAAGATCTGATTGCAGTACAGTTTCCCTATCAAAAGGAGCTCGATCCCATAGGCTGGAACAGAGACGGTGGTTGGGATCTGAAAGAAGATCTGAAGCATACCCGACTACGGTCTCATTTCGAGGCTAAAACGGTTCCTTGGGAAGAAACCGGGATTCGGGAGGTTATCAAAGAGAATCTCAAAAGACAGAATAAGGAGGTGGAAAAGAAAAAACCGGCAGTAAGGCCGGTTCAGCCGAAAGTAGATAAAGGAAAGCGAAGAAAAATGTAAGGTGACAAGCTTTCTAAGCGACCAGCTAATAGGTAACGATCATGAGTATGTAAGGCGTCAAATCTGTAGAGATCTGACGCCTTTTTTTATATCCAAAAGCCAAGTTTAACGCCATTGAAAGCCAAGTAATTCCACTGATTGCCAATTCGTTAATACCGCCTTGTAGCCCCGATACATTTGTTTCCAAGCCTGCAGAAAGCAGGAAATCACTAACCAATTAATGTGTTTTAATCATGGAAAAACAAAGAAAAAAGCTCCTGTTGACGGGGATGGTATTGCTGTCAGTTTCCGGGGCTTATGCTCAGGGAAACGGTACTGCCGGTATCAATGAAGCCACTCAGATGGTCACCTCGTATTTTGATCCTGCTACAAAGCTGATCTATGCGATCGGAGCGGTCGTGGGACTGATTGGCGGGGTAAAAGTGTATAACAAATTCAGCAGCGGTGATCCTGATACCAGCAAGACAGCGGCAAGCTGGTTTGGAGCCTGTATATTTCTCATTGTTGCGGCTACCATCCTACGCTCATTCTTCCTTTAATCCTGTGTGTTATGAATAATTACAACATTAACAAAGGCGTTGGAAGAAGCGTAGAATTTAAGGGCCTTAAAGCGCAGTACCTGTTCATTTTTGCCGGCGGGCTGTTAGGTATCCTTATTCTCGTGATGATTCTCTACATGGCAGGGGTTAATTCCTACGTCTGCCTGTTTATTGGTGCCGGTGGAGCTTCGCTCCTAATCTGGCAGACCTTTTCGCTGAACAAAAAATACGGTGAGCATGGGCTCATGAAAGTGGGTGCTGTAAAAAGACATCCCAGATACATCCTGTGTCGTAAGCCGATTCGCAGCTATCTGAAAAGCACCCATAAAAGACAGGTCCTATGAGAAACATGAGCAAAACCAGTACGCTGGAAACTAAGTTTCCTCTGCTGGCTGTAGAAGATCACTGTATTATTTCCAAGGAAGCGGATATCACGGCGTGCTTCAGCGTACACCTACCGGAGCTCTTTACAGTAGCTGCTCCTGAATATGAAGCGATTCATTCTGCCTGGCATAAGGCGGTGAAGACACTACCTGATTATACCGTGATCCACAAACAGGATTGGTATATCAAAGAGAACTATGCACCGGATATTACTAAGGAAGGATTAAGCTTTTTAGCAAAATCCTACCAGCAGCATTTCAATGAGCGTCCGTTCCTGAATCATTACTGCTATGTGTTCATCACCAAGACTTCGAAAGAAAGAATGCGGATGCAGAGCAATTTTTCATCGCTCTGCAAGGGGGTATTGATTCCCAAGGAGATCAGGGATAAAGAGACCATTTCCCGATTTATGGAATCGGTAAGCCAGTTTGAAAGGATTGTGAATGATTCGGGACTCATAAAACTGGAACGTCTCACTGAAGACGATATTATCGGAACGGATAGTAAGCAGGGATTACTGGAGCAGTACTTTACGTTATCGAGACAGGTTGGTACACCATTGCAGGATATAGCACTTGGCGCCGAAGAAATACGGGTGGGTAACAACAGATTGTGTCTGCACACTTTATCCGATACGGATGACCTGCCGGGAACTGTTTCTACCGATCTCCGGTATGAAAAATTATCAACAGATCGTAGTGACTGCCGATTATCATTTGCTGCTCCGGTAGGATTACTGTTAAACTGCAATCATATCTACAACCAATATCTGTTTCTGGATAACAGTGAAGATAACCTGAGAAAGTTTGAAAAATCGGCCAGGAATATGCATTCGTTGGGCAGGTACAGCCGAAGCAACCAGATCAATAAGGAATGGATCGAGAAATATTTGAATGAGGCCCATTCCTATGGTCTTTCTTCCATCCGTGCGCACTTCAATGTGATGGCATGGTCGGATGATCCTTTCGAACTCAAGCAGTTGAAGAATGATACCGGCAGCGCATTGGCACTGATGGAATGCAAGCCCCGCCATAATACCACGGACGTTGCGACCCTGTATTGGGCAGGGATTCCGGGCAATGCAGGAGATTTTCCGAGTGAAGAGAGCTTTTACACCTTCATTGAACCCGCCTTGTGCTTTTTCACCGAAGAAACCAACTATCAAAATTCACTCTCCCCATTTGGAATCAAAATGGCTGACCGGCTGACCGGAAATCCTATCCATCTGGATATCTCTGATCTGCCGATGAAAAAAGGCATTATCACCAACAGGAATAAGTTTATTCTGGGACCATCGGGGAGTGGAAAGTCATTTTTCACCAACCATATGGTGAGACAGTATTATGAACAGGGAACCCATGTTCTCCTAGTGGATACCGGAAATTCTTACCAGGGATTATGTGAGCTGATCAAAGGAAAAACGAAAGGGGAAGATGGGGTGTATTTTACGTATACCGAAGATAACCCGATTGCCTTTAATCCTTTCTATACCGATGACGGGGTATTTGATATCGAAAAAAGGGAAAGTATTAAGACGCTGATCCTCACTTTATGGAAACGTGATGATGAACCGCCGACCCGAGCTGAAGAAGTTGCTCTGTCCAATGCCGTCGCCGGCTATATCGACCGGATCAAACAGGTAAATGCCTTTGCTTCTTTCAATGGTTTCTATGAATATATAAAAGACGGCTACCGAAAGATTCTGGAAGAAAAGCAGGTTCGGGAAAAAGATTTTGACATTTCGAATTTTCTCAACGTCCTTGAACCTTACTACAAGGGTGGTGAGTATGATTACCTGCTCAATTCTGACAAACAGCTGGATCTACTGAGCAAGCGGTTTATTGTCTTTGAAATTGATGCGATCAAGGAGCATAAAATTTTATTTCCGGTAGTCACCATCATCATTATGGAGGTCTTTATCAATAAGATGAGGAGGCTCAAAGGGATTCGAAAGATGATCCTAATTGAAGAAGCGTGGAAGGCCATTGCCAAAGAAGGCATGGCAGAATACCTGCGCTATTTGTTCAAAACCGTCCGTAAGTTTTTTGGTGAAGCGATTGTCGTTACCCAGGAGGTTGATGACATTATTCGGTCACCGATTGTCAAAGAAAGTATCATCAATAATTCTGACTGCAAGATCCTGCTTGATCAGCGCAAGTACATGAATAAGTTTGATGATATCCAGGCTATGCTCGGACTTACTGATAAGGAAAAAGCGCAGGTTCTATCCATCAATATGAACAATGACCCTTCAAGGTTTTATAAAGAAGTATGGATCGGTCTGGGGGGAACCCACTCCGCAGTGTATGCTACAGAGGTGTCCGCGTGCGAATACTTAGCCTACACCACGGAAGAAACGGAAAAACTCGAAGTCATGCAGCTTGCCCAAGAGCTGGGTGGCAATGTCGAACTGGCGATCAAAAGAATCGCTGCCGACAAAAAGGAGAACCCATAATATTTCCGGGAGAACTCCTGAAAATTTCAACAATGTAATAATGAATTCGTAACTCATAAAAATCCAAAACAATGAAAAAATTCATGGTATTGGTGAGTGCAGTCCTGTTACTGGCTCTCTCACCGGTTAAAGCACAATGGGTCGTTACCGACCCCACTAATCTGGCACAAGGTATTGTCAACTCTGCCCAGCAGATTGTACAGACTTCAAGTACGGTTAGTAATACTCTTAAAAGCTTTCAGGAAGTAAAAAAAGTGTATGATCAAGGCAAGGAATATTACGATAAGCTCAAAGCGGTCAATAATCTTGTAAAAGATGCCCGAAAAGTACAGCAGACTGTACTTATGGTCGGTGATATTTCAGAGTTATATGTTAACAGCTTCGGAAAGATGATTAATGATCCCAACTTTTCTCCTCAGGAGCTTACTGCGATTGCCTTCGGGTATTCAAAGCTACTCAATGAAAGTGGAGAACTGCTTAAAGATCTCAAGCAGATTATCAATATTTCAAGCCTTTCCCTGAATGATAAAGAACGGATGGAAATTATTGATAAGGTGTATAAAGAGGTGAGTGACTACCATAAGCTCGTACGTTACTACACGAATAAAAACATTTCTGTAAGCTATCTGAGAGCTAAAAAGAAAAATGATGCCCAGCGTGTCCTTCAGCTTTATGGAACAGCGAATCAAAAATACTGGTAAACCTCTAAACCCTTTAAATCTTATCATTATGGACTTTGAAAATCTTCATGAGATCTTACGCTCGTTATACGACGAGATGCTTCCACTGTCCGCCACGATGGCGGCAGTGGCCAAAGGAGTTGCAGGACTCGGTGCCTTATTCTATGTCGCTTTGAAAGTATGGCAAGCCCTAAGCCGCGCTGAATCCGTTGATGTATTTCCACTGCTCAGACCTTTTGCCTTGGGAATCTGTATTATGTTTTTTCCAACAATGGTGCTGGGGACCATCAATGCAGTGCTGAGTCCTGTGGTAAAAGGAACCCATGGAATGCTCGAAAATCAGGTATTGGACCTTAATAAATTACAGCAGCAAAAGGATAGATTGGAACGAGAAGCTATGCTTCGAAATCCTGAGCAGGCTTATCTGATTTCCGATGAGGAGTTTGATAAAAAGCTCGATGAACTGGGGTGGTCTCCTTCAGATCTGGGTACCATGGCAGGAATGTATATGGAAAGGCAGACCTATGAGTTTGAAAAGACGATAAAAAACTGGCTCCGGGATCTGCTGGAGATTCTGTTTCAGGCTGCGGCTTTAGTCATTGACACCATACGAACCTTCTTTCTGATCGTTTTGTCTATTCTGGGACCTATTGCTTTTGCCATCTCGGTATGGGATGGCTTTCAATCCACCTTAACGCAGTGGATCTCGAGATATGTCAGTGTGTATTTATGGCTTCCTGTCGCAGATATATTCAGTTCTATGCTGGCTAAGTTGCAGTCTCTGATGCTGGAAAAGGATATCGAGAGTTTATCTGATCCCAATTTCATTCCTGACGGTTCAAGTACGGTTTACACCATTTTTATGATCATTGGCATTGTGGGCTACTTCACCATACCGACGGTAACAGGTTGGGTGATTCAGGCGGGTGGTGCCGGTAATTTCATGCGTAATGTTACCCAGACGGCACAAAAAGCAGGCAATGTTGCGGGAGCAGGAGCCGGTTCAGTAGCCGGAAATATCGGTGGTCAGCTTCTGAAATAATCAATTATAACAATATGAACCCATCATGTAATCCATGTAAAAAAATTAGAAATGGAATTTAAAACCCTAAGAAATATTGAAAACAGTTTCCGACAGATCAGGCTCTATGCCCTCGTATTTGCGGTACTGTGTATCTCGGTGGTAGGATATGCTGTCTGGCAGTCCTATCACTTTGCCGAGCAGCAAAGGCAGAAGATCTATGTACTTGATCAAGGTAAATCACTGATGCTTGCCCTTGCTCAGGATGTGAGGATCAACCGTCCAGTGGAAGCCCGGGAGCATGTCCGTCGTTTTCATGAACTGTTCTTTACGTTGGCTCCGGATAAAAATGCCATCGAAAGCAATATGAAGAGAGCCTTTAATCTCGCGGATAAAAGTGCATTTGACTACTATAAAGATCTATCGGAGAAAGGCTATTACAATCGGATTATTTCGGGTAATGTCCAACAACGCATTGAAATAGACAGCGTACGATGCAATTTTGAGACTTATCCCTATGCCGTTAAAACCTTTGCCAGGCAGTATATCATCCGTTCGAGTAATCTGACAGAAAGAAGCCTGATCACTTCCTGCTATCTCCTTAATTCGGTGCGATCGGATAGTAACCCGCAGGGATTTAATATTGAAAAGTTCAGTGTCCTGGAAAATAAAGATCTGCGGATTACAGACCGCTAAAAACCAATACTATGAAAAAACTAAGAATATTTCTCCATACCTGCGAAACGAGGTTAGAGAAGCGCTGGAAGAAGCTCTCTGCCAAGGAGCAGAAAAAATGGGTGATCCTGTTTTTTGCCGGATATCTGCTGCTGACAGGAGGGGTTGTGCTGACAGTCTGGTATGATGCCAAAATGGATTCTTCACAACATAAGCCCGTTATGGGGCATATCCGTAATCCGATGATAGAACAGGAAAAACCATTAAAGGATTCCTTATTAACACCCATAAAAAATAATGATCATGAAAAATAATGCTCATAACAAACGGGAAATCAGGCTTACTGAGGTGGGCCAAAAAGAAATCCCTGAATCAGAAATGTCTTCTTCAGACACCATGCAGAAGCTCAAGAAACCACTTATTTTCGGATTGATGGCTATTGTGTTTCTGGGATGTATGTACCTGATATTTGTTCCTTCTACAGACAAGAAGAATAAGCAACAGGCGGGGCTCAATGAAGCGGTACCACAGGCAACAGAGGCCGGAATGCAGGCGGATAAAAGTAAAGCCTATGAGTCTGATTTGCTGGAACAAAAGGAGCTCGAAAAAAAGCGGTCATTGACCGCTTTATCAGATTATTGGAATAAGGACAGTGCTTCTTCCTCATCAGAGATGACCAATTCCACTTCAGGAAACGCTGTACCAGATAGAGGAGGCACTTCCTCCTCCCAGCATGAAGCTCTCAACAGTTACCGGAATATTCAGGGAACATTGGGTAGTTTTTATGAGGATAAGGGGAAAACTACCCGGTTGCAAAGTGAAGTACAATCTTTAAAAGCACAATTGGTCCAAAAAGAGGAAACAGCACCGGTCAATCCGGTCCAAAATCAACTTGCCCTGATGGAAAAATCCTACCAGATGGCTGCCAAATATTTTCCTACAACGGGAAATACTATCAAAACAGAAGGAAAGACAGACCAAAATGTAGGTAAAAGTACAAGCGACACGATTAAGCAGCAGAAACAAAAAGCTTCATTTGCCGCTTTGTACCCAAACCATAAAAATATTGTATCTGCACTCTATCGGGAACCTTCGGACTCCGCTTTCCTTTCTGAGTTGAATCAGGTGAAAAACAGAAACTTTTACACTGCCGGAAAGGTAGCTGAAACTCCGCAGGCAGTTAACAGCATCCGAGCCTGTATTTATGAAACTCAGACCATCACTGTTGACCAGGCGGTACATATACGATTGTTAGATGCCGCCCGACTCTCAAAATTAGTGATTCCAAAAGGAACAGTACTCACTGCGATGGCCAAGTTTCAGGGGCTAAGACTTCAGCTTTTGATTGGGTCCATAGAATTTGAAGGTCATATTATTCCTGTAGAACTCACTGCCTTTGATTTGGACGGACAGCCTGGATTGGCAATTCCATATTCTGCTGAAAGGAGCGCCCTTACCGAAATGGCTGCGAATATGGGAAATACAGGAGGAACCAGTATCTCGCTAAGTTCATCGGCAGGACAGCAGATTACCTCGGACCTGAGTAAAAGCCTTGTTCAGGGAATCTCGGGATACTTCGCAAAAAAGGTAAGAATGCCTAAGATCACGCTTAAAGCCGGACATAAAATATTTCTGGTTGCCAAAAAATAATGATTAATCCAAAATTCAAAAAATATGAAAAATCTATTAAAAAGTCTGCTGATAATGATGTTTCTGGCAAGCTTTAACATACAGCTTAAGGCCCAGCAGCAGGACAGCATCCCTGTTAATGATACCCTCACAACGGAATCGAGACTCAAAACCGGCAAAATAGAACCGTATTGGCTCACGGTAACCTACGACAAGACCACCCATATTATTTTTCCTTCTAAAATAAGGTATGTCGATATGGGGAGTGAATATTTGATTGCAGGAAAAGCAGATGAAGTGGAGAATGTACTTCGTATCAAAGCTGCGGTACGTGATTTTGCTGCTGAAACCAATTTCTCTGTTATTACTGAAGATGGAAGTTTCTATAATTTTGATGTGTTTTACAGCCGTTATCCTTCGACGTTAAACTATGATGTTCAAAAAATGCTGCAGACCCAGAAAAAGGAAAAGGTAAACGATGTCCTTTTCGAAGATCTTGGTGGTAACCAGCCTTCTTTAACTGAGGCTGCTCTGAAAGCTATTTATACAAAGAATAAAAAGCTGATTAGACACATTGGCTCTTATAGTTTCGGAATCAGTTTCCTTCTCAAAGGGATCTATATCTATAATGGAAAGTACTATTTCCATACAGAACTCAAAAATAACTCCAGTGTGCCTTTTCCGATTGACTTTATGACCTTTAAGATTGCGGATAAGAAAACGTCCAAACGTACGGCAGTACAGGAAAATGAGCTCATTCCATTAAGAACTTATCTTCCTTTGACTGATGTTAAAGACACCCGCACAGAACGGAATGTTTTTTTACTGGACCAGTTTACCCTGGCTGATGATAAAGTGTTGGTAATTGAAATCTTCGAAAAAAACGGCGGCCGGCATCCGAAATTAGAAGTGGAAAATATGGATCTGATCCATGCGAAACCGGTCACTGAGCTTAAACTGATCTTTTAACCCTTAAAACTCATCGAAATGAATACCTATATTTTAGCCATCATGATGGTTGTAATGAGCATTACTGGCGTACAAGCCCAAAGGCTGATCAAAGGACAGAATGGTTTTGAAGTTAGCGTAGGATTCCTCTCGGATATGAAGCTGTTTCGTAATGACTTCTATGTTCAGGCGGGTATGACCATTAACGGTAAAAACGGCAGTCATCAGCTTTGGGCTGTTGAATTTTCCCGTAAGAAACATGAATTTGAAAACGATGCTATTCCTGTTGAAACGTACAGCGGAGAAGGTGGGTACAGCTTTGTACTGCTGGGTGACTGGTCAAAGAATATCTCTTTGAATATGGGAATAACCGGTGTTGCAGGATATGAAGTGATCAACAAAAGTAAGAAATTACTACCCAGTGGTGCTGTGATCCAAAATAAGGACAGTTTTATCTATGGGGGAGGATTACGGCTTTCTTTAGAGACCTATTTGAGTGATCACGTGGTGATGCTTGTACAGGGTAGAACTAAGGCCGTCTGGGGAACTTCACTTGAAAGATTCAGACCATCGGCAGGTGTTGGTATACGTTATATTTTCTAATTTTTAAATCTAAAACAATGAACTTTATTAATCATAAAAAAGTGCCTTTTGTAGAAGGGTTACGTTTTGCGCTAAGGATGGTACCAATACTCTTGATCTTGTTTACATTCTCGTCCTGTGATAAAGAACTCGAGATAAAAACTGATTTTCCATTTGAACTGCAGGTAATGCCGGTTCCAAAAAGCATTTCCAAGGGAGAAACGATAACGATCAGATGTACTCTAAAATCCAAGGGAAATTACCAAGGTACAGAGTACTCTATCCGATACTTTCAATTTGACGGACAGGGAAAGTTGCAGTTAGAAAATAATAAACTGCTAAAACCGAATGATTCATACTCTTTAACTCAGCAGCAATTCAGATTGTATTATGTTTCTGAATCGAATGTCACACAGGCTTTTGATGTGTGGGTTTCTGATAATCATGGGCATGAACAGAAAGTGAGCTTTCAGTTTAATGCTGCTAACAAGGAATAGTAACGTTTTAATAACATAAAAATTAAAGGATCTGCACTTCAATGGCAGGTCCTTTTTAGTTAAAAAAAGACTAAAATCTTACGCGTTATGATCAAGTCAATAGTGATGCCCCTTCTTCAAAAGGTTGATGTTATCATCTAATAAAATGAAACTTCTGAAAACCTAGTCATTCAATAATTATTATAATAAACATTCTTTACAAGATAAATATATCACGACAAGTTCTGTCGTTGCGCCGGTCTACTTTTGTATCAGTGAAAGTAAAGATTTCAAAATATACAAATTTTTATAAGTGCATTTCAGGGTTTTTACGGAAATAATCAAAATAAAATTTCGTAAAAACCCCATTTTAAAAAAATAGTGTTTTGAATAGCTTTACTGGTTTAAATTTCAAAAAATACAACGCTTATGAGAAAAATTTATGCTGCTGCAATTGCTATATGCTCAGTATTTGGTTTGTCTGCTCAAGAAGTGGTTTGGCAGCGGGACATTAAATCCAATACACAGGATTTTCTAAGTCAGGTCACCACAACAATCGATGGACAGTATTTAATTACTGGCAGTTCAATTCAATCTAAAAAACTTTCTACAGAAAACAAACAAAACAATGGTTATGACCTACACTTAGTTAAGCTAAATCAGCAAGGCGAAGAAGTTTGGGAAAAATATTTCGCCGGAAGTAATCACGACTTTCTTTCAGCAACGGTAGCAACTCAAGAAGGAGGATTTCTTTTAGCAGGAACTTCTTATTCGGGAAAAGGTTTGGACAAGAAAGACGATTCCAAAGGAGGTTCAGATCTCTGGTTGATAAGATTAAATGAATTCGGAGACGAACTTTGGCAAAAAACACTTGGATCAAATACAGATGAAGAAGCAAGATCTGTCATTCAAACTACTGATCTAGGATTTTTTGTTGCGGGTAATGTGCAAAACTCAGCTAAAGGGTATGGATCTAAAGATATCTTAATTATAAAACTCGATAAAAACGGAAAAGAACTCTCTCAATCTATTTTTGGTGGAAAAGGATTAGACGAAGTTGAGAAAATGATTCCAACGAAAGACGGAGGTGCTTTGCTTGGGATTTACTCCAGAAGTGGTATGGGTGGCTCAAAGAAAACCGAAAACTTTGGCGAAGGAGATTATTGGGTCATCAAACTTAATAAAGAAGGCAAAGTTGAATGGGAAAAGAACTTTGGAGGAAAAGGTGATGATCATTTAAGAACATTCGCATTGACTTCAACAGGATTTTTAATTGGAGGAGAATCGAGATCCGAAAGATCAGGAAATAAAACAGTCGGAATTGAAGAAGGAACAGATCTGTGGCTGATCTCGCTCAATGACAAAGGGGATGAAATCTGGCAGAAGTCTTACAATTTCAAAAATAGAGATGTTTTGATAGGAATAAGTGTTTTACATGGTTCAGATGATAAAACTTCAAAAGGGATTTTACTAGGCGGATATACGCAATCCGAGGGCAGAATACAAACTGATGATGAGAAATTCTGGATGCTGTATTTGGATCAGAACGGAAACGAGCAGTGGAGAAAACACGTCAAAGGGGAATCCAGTAAGAAAGAAGAAAGATTATCTGATATAAAGCTTAACAGAGATGGTTCGATCATTTTGGGAGGCACCAGTGCCGAAGAGCTTGGCAAAGAGAATTGGAAGATTATTAAGCTTGGAGATAAGCAGATTGATCAATTGATTGTAAAACAAGATATCAAGATTTATCCGAATCCTGTTTCAGATTATGCGTATGTGGAAATTGGTTTTGACTTTAAGGAAGCTGATATTATTGTTTACGATATGTCAGGAAGACAATTACAAAGCTTAAAAACGAAGAATAAAGTGACTAAAATTAATACACAGCAGTTGATTCAAGGGGTTTATCTGATTACGATTAAGACAGATACGAATAAAACGGCTAATGCTAAATTGATTAAAAAATAATAACAAATGAAAAAATATATATTAATTTTTCTGCTATTTTGGCTAGCCAGCAATCATTTAAAAAGCCAGCAGAATCCATATGTAAACAACCCAACTCTGTTCCAGCCTAATATACTCCCTCCAAGTCCCGAAGCTTATAAATTAGGGAGTTATGGGAATGTTCCTGTCGGAATGTTTACCGGAACGCCTAATATTGATATTCCAATAATGAATTATGGTCCTGAGGGAAACGACGTATCTATTATTATTAATTACTCCAGCGCCGGAATTAGAGTAGACGAATCTAGTGGCCTTGCAGGACTAGGTTGGAAATTTTCGGGAGGTGGAGTGATTACAAGAGTAATTAGAGGGATAGCTGATGAAAAATCAAATCCAAATACCGATTTCAAAAATCCACCGAATTTAGATTCACTGCAAGTAGAGGACAATGCTGTGCGAACCTATCTTCAGGCCGTGAGTTCTGGGTTTGTTGATTCCGAACCGGATATATACTATGCGAGTTTTGGTAGCAACAGCTTCAGTTTTATTTTTGATAAAAGAGGATATCCTATTATACTTTCCCAGCGGAATGTACAGATAGAAAAAGTAGGAATAACTACAGGATTTATAATCACTCTTGAAAATGGTGTGAAATATTATTTTGATGAAAAAGAAATTACCAGTAACTCAACAGTCGGAGCAGGACATAGTATTCCCAAAACCAACGTGTCTTCATGGTACTTAACTAAAATAGTAGATACACAAGGTACTGAAATATACTTTGAATATGAAGAAAGAGTATATTATACCATATTGTCTACTTCTCAGTCACTTACTACAACAGTACCGGGGGCTAACTTTGCTCTTTTAGACGATCACGGAAACTGTTCGAATGGATTTTCACTTCCTCCAACAATATCACTTCCCATGAACAATCTCCAGAATGTAAGAGGAAAGCGTCTTAAAAGAATATACAGTAATAATACTGTGCTAGGGAAAATAGAGTTGTCATATAATGAGTTGTTGGAAGATGAAATAGGACAGGTTTCGCAGATCACAAAATCTATAGGCACTACTGTTATAGAATCTTATGTTTTAACCTATTCCAAAACATCAAACGACAGGGTTTTCCTGAGTGAAATGACAGAAACCAAATCAGGAAAAAAGCATATTTTCGAATATACTGATTTGCCTGGAGTTCCAAAGAGGCTTTCTTACAGCCGGGATATGTACGGATATTATAATGGCAAGAATAATTCGGTACTTGTTCCTAAAGTGGAGGACTTTATAATCCAATACTTAAGTTATAATGGTGCTGACCAAAGTGTAGATGAAACAAAGGCAAAAAAAGGACTGCTTAGAAAAATCATTTATCCTACTAAAGGATATACTCTTCTTGATTATGAGAGTAACACGATAGGAGGAAGAAGAATTATTACACCGCCAATGACTGCAGCACAGCTTCAGGTAAACCGAATGCTACTAAACAGCCCAAATAATAAGATAACCGATGAAACTGTAATCGACAACAAAAGGACGCAGTATATGCGTGTTGTTCTTAATAGTGGTTACAATGATGCTTGTGAGGGGATCAGTGCCGATACAGGTAATCATCATGTTGCAGGATTTTGGGCAGTAGATCAAAATAATCAGCCGGTACAGCCGTTTGGTGGAAACAATTGTCCCGGATTTGGGAATCTTCCGGCTCCCATTCCTGGAAACAGTTCCAGTTGTTATTATGTGGAAAAGGGGAAGAAAATAAAGTTTACACTTGAGGCAAATTTCAGATGTACTATTGGTTTCCTAAATGTTAACTATATTCCGGAGGAGGATCAGGAAGTAGCAGACAATATTCCTATAGGTGGGCTTCGAATAAAGGAAATTTCATCATATGATACTGCTGGAAGTCAGCTTACTATCAAAAGGTATAATTATAACACAGGTGAATTTGGAATGTCGTCTGGAATCCAGGTTGAAAAACCATATTTCATAGATAGATCTACCAGCGGCAATTTCTGTATAATAAGCAATGCGAGTATTAGTGAGTTCCCTTTTATCAATATTTCTTCTGATAACTTCCGAACACTCTATCCTTCACATCCTGCATTCTTTTACAAATCAGTCATGGAATCCATCGGTACGGATGGTGGATATACGCTCCATGAATTTTCAACTAATACGGATTACTTTGGAAAAAATATTCAGGGTGTAGATATCAGAAGCTCGCAGTGGACTAACTTCGGCTGGAATAACGGTAGAGAGTTAGAGTCAAGCTATTATGACAAGAACAACAATCTCGTAAAGAAAGTTATCAATGAATATGAACAAGATAACAGTAGACAATATTCAGTACGCGGTTTAAGAGTAAGGCTTGATTATGAACCACCACTTATCATGCCTATCCCGACAAGAGCCTGTACCAATGAGTATGTGAAACTTAAATATACAGAGACAGACTGTCTGACAGCCCATAGTCATACGTTTTATAATGGCAAATGTATTGCCCAAGGAGCAAGTAATGTTGACAGAACGGTATATGATGAATGTTACGGAAAACCCATAGGGACAGTTTTTACCCATTCCGAGATTGTTAATAATCTATCGATCAATCAGTATGAGAATATATCTTATTTTTCATATCTGAAATCGCAGAAAACCACTGATTATCTGAATGGAAATGCGCTGAAAACTGAAACCCAGTATTTTTACAACAATCCCAAACACGTACAGTTGACGGGTCAGAAAACTATTTATCCGGACTTTTCTTTTAATGAAGCAGCTCACAAATATGCTTATGAGAAAGATAACCAGCTTATGATTACAAAAAATATGGTTGGTATTCCGTTGGAAACTGCGGTTACTCAAAGTACTGGAACTACCTCTAAAATGTTGTCGAAGACAGAAACGGTGTACCCAGGCTCTTTACCCAATCCTTCCTCCGGTAATTTAGTACTTCCCTTATCGTACAGCTCTTATGATACTTTAAACAGCAACAGTACAGCTTCTACAGAGGTTACCTACAATAGCTATGATGATAAAGGTAATGTCTTACAGTATACGACAAAAGAAGGTACACCGGTAAGTATCGTCTGGGGATATAATAAAACTGTACCGATTATAAAAGTGGAAGGAATCCTATACTCGGCGTTGCAGAACTATATTTCAGGATGCATTGACAATTCTGATGCAGATGCTTTAGATCCGTCGCAGGAAATCGCACTGATAGATTCTTATGAAAGACTCAGAAAAAGTTCTTTGGTGGCAGATATGCTTGTAACAACCTATACCTATGATCCATTGATTGGTGTAACAAGTATAACTCCACCATCAGGAATCAGGGAAATATATACTTATGATTCAGCAAACAGGCTCAAAGAAGTAAAGATAAGAGAGAAAGACAGTACCGGAAACTATGAGTACAAGATCATAAAAGAATTTAAATATAACTACAAGCCATAACCCCATACGATGAAAAAACATATCATACATAAGACCGTATTGCTTTTGGGACTATGGTCTGCCTACGGGACAGCCTGTGCACAGACCATTTCGGAGAATTATGTATATTCTAAAACATATCTTAGCGATCCCACAGTCACTAACGCAAAAGTATCTGAAAGCATCACCTATTTCGATGGTCTGGGACGCGCCAAACAGATTGTCAATGTTAAAGCCAGTCCTACAGGAAAAGATCTGGTGTCTCCCATAACTTACGATGGATTCGGAAGACAGACCAAGAATATACTTCCGGTACCTGCAAGTACTCAAAACACCGGGATACATACAGGAATCACCAATGAAAGTACGGCCAACGCTTATTACGGAGTGGCGAATGCTTATGCAGACAAAGAACTTGAAAACTCTCCTTTAGACAGGGTTCTGCAGGAGGGGCAGCCTGGTGATGCTTGGAAGCTGGGTGGAGGACATACTCGGAAATATAAATATGAGGCCAATACGACCAATGAAGTCAGAAAGTTTGTTACGGTAACGACGACCAACACGGTAAGCAACGTTTCCAATACCGTTTCTGCTTTATCTGTTGTAGGGTATTATGAAGCGGCAACGCTATACAAAAATACGGTAACTGATGAAGATGGCAATCCTGTTGTGGAGTTTACCAATGGTCGCGGACAGGTATTGCTGATCCGTAAGACAGATGGTACACAGGATATCGATACCTACTATGTCTACAATGAATACAACCAAAAGGCATTTATACTCCCTCCCAAGGCAATCCAGCAGATCGGGCAGAATAATAATGTTATCAGTCAGACAGTTTTAGACGAACTATGTTACCAGTACAGCTATGATGGCAGGGACAGAGAAGTAGAGAAAAAATTACCGGGAAAAGGCTGGGAATTTACGGTATATGATAAACAGGACAGACCTGTTTTAGCACAGGACGGAATTCTTAGAACCGTAAACAATAATTTTGGTAATAAGGGCTGGATGTTTACCAAATATGATCAGTTCAATAGAGTTGTTTATACCGGTTTCTTCTCCAATACCGCTTCAAGGCAGGTGATGCAAAATGCATTGAATACGATGGTTGCCAATGCATCCAATAATGAGAAAAGGGTGACGGACTTTTTTACGTCACAGAATATGAACGTTTATTACGATAAAAAGGCTTTTCCGACAGGTAGCGTGACGCTTTTAACGGTTAATTATTATGATACTTATCCTTTAGAAGCTCCGGCTGTTCCTTCCACAGTTTTAGGGCAGTATGCCCTACCTCAAACGTTGGGGCTTGGTATAGATGCTTCTACAAAAAGCATGCTCACGGCTACCTATATAAAAAATATTGAGGATAATAACTGGACCAAGAGCTACAATTATTATGATTCTAAAGGAAGACTTATTTCAACCAAGACAGTCAATCATTTAGGAGGCTTCACCAATAAAGAATTTGAACTAGATTTCACCGGGCAGGCAAAAGAAAGTTATACCTCTCACAAAAGGACTCCAAACGAAACAGAAGTTAAAATAAAAGAGCGTTTCGTTTATGACGATCAAAAAAGATTAGTGAAGCAATATCATCAGGTTGATAATCTACAGGAAGAATTATTAGTAGAAAACACATATAACGATATTGGGCAGCTGATCAATAAAAAAACAGGGAATACTACGGGAACGCCATTGCAGTCTATTGACAATACCTATAACATCAGAGGTTGGCTGACTTCAGTAAACAATCCTAACAACGCTGCAAGCTTTAATGGAAAATTGTTTGGCTTTGAATTAAAGTATGAAAATCCGGCTAATACTGCCTTCGCTCCAGTAAAATACAATGGGAATATTTCTGAATTTGACTGGAAAACAGCCAATGGAAATATGCTGAGAAGATATGCCTATAATTATGACAAATTAGACAGACTAAAAGATGCTTCTTATCATGAACCTTCAACGACTGTTCCTGTAACTGATGGATATAGTGAGTTTTTAACCTATGATGTTAACGGAAACATCCAAACACTGAAAAGATACCAAGCTTATGACAACACCCCTTTATTAATAGATGATCTGAATTACGAAATCTATAAAGGAAATCAACTGATTAAAGTAACAGATATCAGTACGAATAGTTTGGGGTACAGCGCAGGAGGCAATACCATTGGTTATGATCTTAATGGAAATATGATCAATCATTTGGATAAAGGAATAACAGATATTTCATATAATTATTTAAATTTGCCTAAGGAGGTTAAGTTTGCCCAATACAACAATAACCTAAAGTTTATATACAGAGCAGACGGTATCAAACTTCAGAAAGCCTACACTTATTATTCTTCGAAAAGTGGGTTGATGCTAACCGAGAATACCGAATATCTTGATGGGTTTCAGTATGAAGATAAAGGAGGTGCTTCAAGTTTACAGTTTTTCCCGACCAGTGAGGGATATTATGACTTTCAGAAGAAAAGATATGTATATAATTATGAAGATCATGTAGGAAACATACGGTTAGCGTACTACAAAGGAGATAATAATGTTGCTACCATTGACAAGGAGACCAATTATTATCCTTTTGGGTTGGAGTATCAAGGGTATAATGGAACGTATACTCAGACTCCTAATTATACGTATGGTTTTCAGGGACAGGAAAAACAAAAGGAAACAGGCTGGAGTTCTTTTAAATGGAGAAACAGTATTCCTGAGCTGGGAAGATTTTTCAACGTGGATCCGTTGGCGGAGAAGATGCCGAGCTGGTCGCCATACGCATTTTGCTTTAATAATCCGGTGAAATATACCGATCCAGATGGACGAGAACCATGGCCTCCTGCAAACGGAACCGAAGGTCAAACTTGGAGTGATGGCGATGGTAATTTTGTATATCGAGGCGGTTGGCAGATGGATAATGGGGCATTTATAGGAGCTCTTGATCCCGGTGCTCGATACAGTTCTGTAGGTGGCGGAAGAGGAAATGGTTCCTATAATGGAAAAACAATGTTGCCTTCATCTTCTTATGATTATACTTATGATGTGATTCCTGGTAAGGGAGATGATGACATAAATTATTGGAAGAACGGAGAAAGCGGGACTATGGTTTCAAGACTTCTTGAAACAACTGGTCGTGATGCAACTGCTAGAAACAATACAACAACAACTATCGAAGCTCTTTCTATAGTATTAACTACTGGTAAAGCTGGTAATACTAGTAAAGTTAGCAAAACTCCAAGCCTTGAAAGTCAAGCTCTTGAAATTAAGAATACATCAAACAATGGAAAAAACTCTGTTACAGTAAAGTCTGGTAATGGTCAAACTAGATTTGATTTAGATGGAAAAGCTCATAATGGTGTTGATACTCCACATAGTCAAACTTATAAAAATAATGTAGTAAATGGGCAAGTTAAAAGTATAACAAGAACGAGTAAAGAAGCAACCCCAATGACACAGCAAGATATTCGTACAGTAAGAAAGGTTTTAAAGAATAGAAATGGACAATAATATGAGAGCTAGTTTTAGAATTATAGATAATATTGCAATTCAAGATTCTGATAATTATTTTGATGTGCATAATAATTTTGAATTAGGAAAAATAGAAATAACACACAATGAAATAAAACTGTTTTTTGAGAAAACAGAAGAAGATTGGGGAAAGAATGAATTATATGATATTTTGCAGATTTCTCACATAAATATAGATTCCTATTCATTTGTGTCATTTAATAAAAATTTTAATAAGACTTCATTAACTAGTATTTCTTTCAGCCCTAGAGATAATTTTGATATAGATACTATTTTTTTGAAAGATTCTCCAGAAGAAGGAGATGAAATAATATACTCTTTTGAGGATGATTCTTATATTAGAATTTCTTGTAATGATATTTCTTTATCATATTTTAAATTGTAGTCCCCGCTTTGTAAAAGCCTGAGTGGAGTTGTTATCTTTTTTAGAACAAAAAGGTTATATGTCTTATACTCTTTAAATTTAGAAAATGTTATTAAAAATTAGGGTATTGATTTTAATACCCTAATTTAATATGCTTATGTACTCAGTAACCCGTGATAAGATCTGGATGGAATGAGAGTACGCCCTGTTTCCGGTGGATATGAATTTACAGGAAGCGATATTGGTGAGCAATCAATTTGATGATTACTCTTTTTTTATTGTACTTATTTGGATTAAGAGATAAAGCAAAAGATACTATTAACCATGATCCCGACACGAAATTAAATGATTTAAAATTGAAAACAGCTCCTGTTAAATCGGATAATCTTAGCGTAGCTCCTGCTCCTTAGTTGCTACCTGTTCCAACTACTAAAGACCCTATGTGCAGGAGCAGGTTATGTGTAACTATAAAGTGAAAATACTTTATGGTATTTTAATGATTTAGTTAAAAATGAATTTTCACAATATAATGCTGTTAAATTTAAGAATAATGACAATATTTTTGTATGGTTGGAAGATGTTAAAATTGAAAATAATTATTATTTAGGAAAACTTGCTGAAAACGGGAATTCTCAAAAAGTTTTGATAGGCGAGGTGATAGATTGGATGATTATTGAAGACGGAAGATTGATTGGTGGTTATACTATTCGCCATTATAGAGATACTCTTGATGAAGAAGCAAAAACGAATTTTGATATAGACTTTGGAGTTAAAATTGATAATGGAAATGACTTTTTCGAGCCAAATTTATCAACTCCGGAAGGAGCAATCATTAAAATCGAAAATTTCTATTCCGATGAAAATCTAGAAGGAGTATTATCGTGTAAAAACTTTTTAAAGGAAACTGGAAATTTGTTGGAAGAAAGAGAGTTGAGTGTCACAGAGGAACTAAAAGCTGAATTGGCAGAAGTTTTAAAGTTGACTTTAATAGAAGGTTTAAAATCAAATGGATTTCCTTATTTTAATAATATAGAAAGGAGTTTTACTCTACTTGATGAAAAATTAGAAAATAGACAGAAGTTGATTTTTGAAAAATTAATTTTTGATAATGGTGATACAAAATTTATTAAATTTTGGGTTGGGCAAGAAAAAAATGGTGATTGGAAAGTTTTGAATTTAGTGGACTAATGGAAATAATAGAAAAATGTAAAAAAGGCTCTGCAAGAATTGTATAAATTTTCGGAGAAAATTTATACTTAGGTGAAGATATTCTAGAATAAAAGATTTTAAGTTTTAAAAAAACATAATAGAATTACCTAGGTTACTTATACCCCCCCTCAAACTAAACATATTATAACCCTAAAATTAGAGAACAATCAAAATAAAAAGATATGATTTTTCCAAAAGCAAAAAAAATAGCCAAAGACCTTGGCTGGCATAAAACAAACGACAGCGTATTTGGACTTTACAAAGGATACTTTTTCAACGTTTCAGACGCAAGTTTAATCACCACTCCTCAATTCAAATTGGTAACGGCAACCACTGGCAATATAACAGAAGAACAAAAGCTACAAATCAAAACAGAATTAAACCTAAACAAAAGAAAATTAAAGTTTACCCTCTTTGAAATTAGCGACAATGAGATTTTTTTTAAATTCACTGAAAACGTAACTCTTACTCAACTTAAGACTGTTTATTCTTTGTTCGACTTTTTGGTTGACCTGTTCAAAAAACTAAACGTATCAGAGCAAAATAAATGTCATAACTGTGGTACAAATCAGAAAATTAACTATTACACCCTAAATGATACAGGTATAATACTTTGTACCACTTGTTTCTACCAGAAAAATAATAGCTTTTACGAAATTGAAAAAGAAAGAATTTCAAAAGAAAAAAATTATTTGACAGGATTTTTAGGTTCAATTGTTTTTTCAATTCCAGGAATTATATTTTGGATCTTATTTGCAGTATATTTAGGACGAATTGCCTCCGGAATGGCGTTTGTTATCATATTTACCGAACTCTTAGGTTATGATTATTTTAAAGGAAAACATGGGAAATTGACAAAATATATTATTTCCCTAACAAATATTATAAGCATAATTATTGCAAATATTATGACTGTAATTGTTTTATTTGTAAAACAGGGTTTGACTATAAATCATGCAATTTTGGAACTTCAAACAAACCAAGCAATAACAAACCTATTTTATCAGAATATTATTATTTCTTTTATATTTTCTTTATTTGCTTGGATTTGGATATTGTTTATAATGAAAGACAAAAAATTGGTTATAAAACTTGCTGATAAATTATAGAAGCAAAACCGTGGTATGAACTGGTTCACAAAAAGTAAAAATCAGGATGATTTATATCATGACCTGAATGAAGTTATTAGCTTTTCTAGGACATAGTCTTTATACTCCAATTGAATGAAAGTGAGATTTATGAGTAGGTAATTTTTTACCTACTCTTTTTATTTAAATTTTAAAAAGAGTTTTTTACCGTTTTTCGTATACTAAAACAAGGTAAAAGACTTTATATCAGAGAGGAGTAGGTAACATTATATTCAACTTTGTAAAGTTCAGTGATACTGCTATAATCAAGAAAGTTCTTATTTTTTATCTCAAACAATTCTCAATAATGAGAATTAAATTTGATATTCTGAATTAAATGAGTTACATTGATTTTTTATTTAGTTTTTTTCTCAGACTAAAATAGCGCGCTCATGAATATCTTCTTACTTTCTTTGATTGACAAAAGTATTGAAGGAGCAATGATCAGGTTCTCTCAACTCCCGATAAGGTCATCCCTCTTAGGTTCTAACCACCATGAACTCCTGGCAAAGCTTACTAAAAAGGTTATCGACACCTATATCAGTTTTTTCTGGAGTGTGAACATTGTTCCGAAGGAATATGAGTATTGCGAGAGTACCCTTGTAAAAACATTTAATCTTTTGGATCTTAATCGGGAAAAGCTTAGAAGTTTTGAAAAAAAGCTCATTAACCTGGTTAAAGATCCTGTGAACGCTTCCATGATCCCGGTTAATATTCACGTGCACCGATCCGGACAAATATTTTTGTATACCGGAATCGGTATTTTTGAAAGCTCTGCTCACAGCGTCGTTTTTTTTCTTTATGAACTTTCCCTTCCCGGATCTTCAATACAATATAGCCCCAGCGCCCTGCACTATCTGGAAGATGTTCTCCATACTGCTCATCATGATGAGCTCTCTAAGTCAAAACCCTTAAGAACACTGGCTGCTGATTACGGTAAGAATTACAATCAGTTTCAAAAGGATTGTAAGGATTATTTTGGAGACACTTTCCATCAGTTTCACAATAAAATGAAAATGCTTAATGTATTGGAAGATATCCTGTTCACCGGTTACAGTTTTAAGGAGATCGCCTATCGAAATGATTTCTCCAACTATAACAGTATGTATTTTCTATTTGCCAAAAAATATGGATTTCCCGTGCATTCTATTCCCAGATTATCGACTGAAATCTAGGAAAATATACTTATTTGAAAAATTTAGTACTATTTTCAATGTATCGGGTACTTTCTTCAATATGTTTTATACTTTTTCGCATGTTTTTGGTACTATTTGATATGTAGTTCTGTTTTTTAATGGGGAGTTTTACTTCAGGTAACTGAAAATTAATCCCTATGAAAAAATGCCTCTTTATATTGCCTGTTGGTATTGCGTACTTTTTGGTACTTCTGTTCTGCTATGCGGGTATCAGTAAAATGCTGGATTTTGAAAATTTTCAGGTGCAGCTGGCCCAATCACCATTGCTAAGTGCTTATGCCGGTTTCATTTCGTATGCCGTTATTGGTATAGAATTTATCATTGTATTACTTCTATGCCTCAAAAATATCCGATTGATAGGGTTTTATCTGTCGTTTGGGATTATGATCAGCTTTACTGTATACATTTATCTCATTCTGAATTATAGTGATTTTATACCCTGTTCCTGTGGGGGGATTTTGGAAAAGTTGGGCTGGACAGAACATATGATCTTCAATATAATCTGTGTCCTGATGGCTTTAGGAGGTATTTATATTGTGGAACACCAAAATGGAGCATGTCAATTTAAAACATGCATGAGGGCATTAGCAATAAGTCTGATGTCTGCGGGAATTGTAATCGCTTTGTTTTTATCTTCTGAAAATATCATTAAAAAAGAAAACAATTTTACCAGGCGCTTTCTGCTGCATCCTGTAATAGAAGATAAAGCATTTGACCTTGGTATGAATTCCTATTACTTCGCAGGAGTGGATGATAGTAGAATTTATCTGGGTAATGTAACGGCTCCTTTGGTTTTGACTGTACTTGATACAGCATTAAAAGCGAATTCAACAAAGAAGATCCATCTTGATAAGTCCGATCACAGCTATCGCAATTTACAAATTCAAGTAAAGGCACCCTATTATTATCTGTATGATGGCAGTGTTCCGGTTATATACAGAGGCGCATTAGGAGATTCATCAGCGCGAACCATTAGTTATAGGGATGCTTATTTTACCCAACTGGTGGTAATGGACTCTTTACGATTTGCGATCAGAACCCAGAGTCGTCAAAATCAGCAATACACACTGGGTACTCTGGATCTTAGTCAGAGTCCAAAGTTGAAGTTAGACCCTTCCATTCTTGAAAAGCAAATAGACGGTGTTTTTGATTCTGATGGTAAGCTCATTGGAGGTTTAGGAACTGGACAATTTATTTATACGTATTCCTACCGAAACCAATTTTTGGTAATGGATTCAGATCTGAGTGCCATACAGAAGTTCAATACAATCGATACAACAACTCAGGCTAAAATTGAAACCAGGCAACTTACTAATGGCAATCATAAAATGACTGTACCACCACTCGTGGTCAACAAAATGATGACTGCTAATCGCCATTTATTGTTCATTCAGTCCAATTTGATGGGAAAACATGAATCATCCAAAGCTTGGAAAAATGCTGCAGTAGTAGATATATACCATACCGACAGGCGGGAGTATGTAGGGAGCTTTTATATCGGGAACCGTAAAGAAAATGCAATATCACATATGTTGGCCACTGACAGGTTTTTATATGTGTTGATCGGAAATGAACTGCTACGGTATCACTTTAGGATGCCATTATAAGAAACCAAACCAGGGGAAGCCGAAAACCTTACAGAGTAGGCAAAATCAATCTTAAATATTTTATTATGAAAAAGTTTATTCTTCCTGTTGCCGTTATATTAATGGGCGCAGGCGCTGCTTTTGCAACAAAAGTAACCACAAGTAACCGTGCAATTGTAGCTGGCTATCGCATTGATTCCGTAAACGGTCAGTGTATTAAAGAGAACCAGTGTAGTACAATTCCAGGAGAAACCTGCCTCTGGTCAGCGGACAATGCGACCCCATTACATCAGTTATCTGAAACGATGTGTGGAGAAGAGCTGTTTAAGCTTGCTAATTAATCAGGTGAAAAAACTAGGCTACCTCATTGAGGCAGCCTAGTTTTTATCTATTTTCGATCCATGAGATATTCCTTTTGTCTTTTAAAAAGTAGTTCCACCATTCCAGTACCTTTTGGTGCAGATCCTTTTTCTCATCTGAATTGGCACTCAGAGCATGTCTTCCGTTAGGGTAAAATAAGGCTACAACCTGTTTATTGTGTCTTTTGAGTCCCATGAAAAACTCCATGGTCTGATCCCACGGAACATTTTCATCCTGTTTCCCGGTCCAAAGTAATATCGGTGCATTGACTTTTTCTACATTCAGTATCGGATTATTGTTAATATAAGCTGATTTATTTATAGTATAAGACTTCATTTGGAATATACCGGTCTCATATTGCCAGAAATAAGGACCAGTGAAATGATAGTTATACGAAAAATAGGACCGGATGATATCGCTGAGCCCTGCACCTG
Source organism: Chryseobacterium polytrichastri (assembly GCF_900142445.1). Taxonomy (GTDB): domain Bacteria; phylum Bacteroidota; class Bacteroidia; order Flavobacteriales; family Weeksellaceae; genus Chryseobacterium; species Chryseobacterium polytrichastri. The sequence continues at coordinate 34,589 of NZ_FRAV01000025.1, forward strand.
ATATATAAGTAGCAAATCGATTAGAATGAGTGGCAATGAAGTTGGTTTCATATCCGCCAAATGAATGACCGATAAGTCCGATTTTCTGCATATTAATATTCGGATTATGACTCACCAAATCTAAAGCTTTGTTTACGCAGTCCAAGGCTGATAATCCCGGTCCTGAGTTTCCAACAACGGTATCTGGTAAGAGTACAAAATATCCTTTTTCTAAAAGGGTACGGATATCCAATTCATCCCGATTATGATAACCGGGCGTTAAATATTGGTTTGACATTTTGTTTTGAAGCTGATAAATGTGTACCACCATGGGATACTTTTTTGCAGCGTTAAAGTTTACCGGATAATACAGCAGTCCTTTTAGGGGGAGTCCATCATTGGTTGTATAGTGGATGATATCCTGTTGTAAAGCAAAGCTACCCTGATCTGTCTTACTTTCAGCAGGTATCAATCTTTTCTTTTGCCCATCATCTTTAATGAAATATAGAGTTGGAGGCATATTGTAGTTCTCTTCTAAGAAGCAAAAGCTTGTTAAGCCATCATTATATACAATGTTACGCACGCCATTTTTTGTTGGGGGGACAATTTCTTTTTGCTTGCCCTGTTTCCAAGTGAAGTAGGTGGTATAGGCTCCATCCAAAGCCTCCACAAGGAGAGGAATTTTAAGATCAATGGTATTAACTGAAAAATTCCATTGATCAGAGATCTTGGATTGGTTGGCATTCACGATCTTCGTAGCTTTTCCTGCCGCAACTTTTAAAGCTTTCAATTTTTTGGTTTTGATTTCATACCGCCATAGATCGTTCGGACTCTCAAAGAAAATATACCGACCATCCATTGTAAAAACAGGATTTTGTAGGTTCGGTTGGGTAATAATGCTTTTTGCCATTGAATTTAATTCAAAAAGTGACCATCTTTTTCCGTCTTCACTGCCGAGTAGGTATTTCCCATTAGAGGAACAAAAGATTTCCGATGAGCCATAATTTACTCCTTTGAGATCTTCTATTCTGCGATAGCTTTTCATCAGTAGGTCATAGATCTGAACATCTATTAACTGCGGCTCATAGTTCAGATAGTCATGTCCTTTTGTGGGATGGAAAGCTAAAAAATAACGATCACTATTGATGGCTGCAAAAACAGGATAGGTATGGGTAGGAAGTTCCTGCATTGTATTTACTTCGGGTTTCCAAATCCAATACGTATTTTTGGTGATCCCTATTTTTCTGGTTTTTAGATTCTCATCAGTCCCATACCAGATGTCTACGATCTTGCTTTCAGGTTTTTTCGGGGAGTGAAGGCTTATGAAAAAAGCCATTCCCTCCTGAATTTCTGTAATTTTATAATAATCATCTTTTTCGCGAGAAACGGCAGGAAGTGAATCTGTTTTTCCGCTTAGGGTATTGATGCATACAATCAGACTTTTATTTGACTTTTCCTCAATTTCAGTTATAAAAAGATATTTCCCTGAGGGGGACAGCTCCATTTTTTTAATCGTATTAAGGGTTGTTCTGAGTATTTTGGGTCTATTTCCTGAGAGATCAATAATTTCCTGATGACCGGCATTCTGTCTGTAGATATAGAGCTTTTTCTGACCATCGGTGACAGGGAGTTCCTGTACCCTTGTGATATATTGCAGTCTTTCATTATCGACTGTATATATAGTCAAATTAGTCTCCTGATCCAGGATGGCATATCTACCCGCTAAAGAAAGGGGAGAGGCTATTTTTACATGATCATAATTCTTCCTGTTACCCGTTTTCAAATTCCGAAACTCGGCTTTTCCTTGTCCAAAAACGAGTATTCCGTCCCCTTTTATAAAGATTGCCTGTCCACCCAGCGCTATTGTACCTGCCGGAACACTGGGTTTTTGAGTATCTACTACCAGCAGTGTATCTTGGGTCAAATCGTACCGTTTTCTAACGGCGACCCATCTTCCGTCACCGGAATAGATAGGACTGGCTAGTCGTGAAAATCCTGATATCCCGCTTTGCAGGGTATCTTTTGTGGTTTGTGCCGGAGAATAGCCGCTCACAAAGAGGATCAGCATCCATACTGTTTTTTTCAAATTAATAACCATTGTTTTGAGGATTTAAGTAGGCATTAAGTAATATCTCTGGCTGCGGTAAAGGCCATACATCATGGTATGATTTCCAGTTGGGTTTTACCGATACCAATGTATTCAGGAGATTTGTACGCTTCAAGTCCAGAAAACGGTGTCCCATTTCGGTAAAGAACTCTTTTCTGTTTTCAAGTACAATCTCACTCAGAAGTAGAGATTGTGTTGTTGCACCTGTCAAAGCTGTAAGACCGGCTCTCTGCCTTGTGGCATTCACAAAAGGCAATACTTCCGGTAATTTATTCTGTTGTACCAAGGCTTCTGCTAAGAGCAGGTACGCTTCTTCCAGACGAAATACGATAGAGTATTCGGTTGTATTATTGGTTCGGTTTTTATATTTATCTGCCCGATACCAGGTGTTTCCATTAAAACTTACAACTGCCATCCAGTTTTGTTTTCTAAGGTCCACACTAGAAAAATTATTAATCAGATTCTGTGATAATGCATAATTGTTTGGCGCAGAATTATTGAAATAATAAGTAGATGCTTCTTTAGTTCCGTCTCCCGGATTTTTAGGTTTTAGCTGCCATAGAATATGCATGCCTGATTTTTGGAATACTTTGGTTATATTATTTTCAAACTGATACAACGGGCTTTGTACAATATTTTTCAAAACAAGCTCTGCATCATTCCATCGGTGCTGGAGGAGATATATTTTAGCGAGCATGAGCTGTGCTGTCTTTTTATTGGGATAGATACGTTCCGTATTGCGGTAGTCATCGGTTAATAAATTGGCTGCTTGATTTAGATCGCTTTCCAATTTGTTTACAACCTCGGAAGAGGATGTTTTGGATAGGATTTGATTGATTTGATAATTCGTAGTAACAGGGTAGGGAATATCTCCGAAGATTTGATGCAGGTAAAAATATAAGATTGATCTCATAAGGAGTGCTTCGCCTTTGATCCTGTTTCTTTCGACTATTGGTAATGCCAGTGAATTTTGCACCCCTTCTATAATGGCATTTGCAATATAGATGTTTTGGTAAGCAGAGGTCCAATAGGAATAAATTTCTGTATTCGTTTGAATTTGCTGATTACGGTAGATATCAAATATTGCATTGGTGGATGTTGTGGCATAGCAATCCAGATCATCTGTATAACTTCCCAAAGTTGGCCCGCTTTGATCACCTGCAATTGGGGAATTCTCATATAAACGAGCATATAAACCGGCAAGGGCTGCATTGGCAGTTTGTACATCCTCAAATACCTGTTTTGTAGTGATCTGGTTATTGGGAATTTCAACTTCCAGGAGCTTTTCACAGGAGATGGTAATTTTTAAAAGGAAAAATATAATGATGAGATATATTATTTTATATGTTTTCATAAGTAGTGATTTTAAAGATTAAACTGAGCGCCAAACGAATAGGTTCTTAATGGGGGCAGAAATCCCATAAACGTAAATTCGGGATCGATTCCAAAATACTGAGTCCAGGTAACAAGGTTCTGTCCCTGAAAAAAGATTTTTACGTCTTTGAAAACCGAATTATTTAGTGGGATTCGGTAGCCGATTTGTAGGTTTTTAAGTCGAATAAATGAGGCATCCGAAACGGCTGCTGTAGAGTTTTGAAATAGATTATGGGATGTATTTCCTCCCGATCTGTAGGGCATATAAAAGCCATCGGGATTTTCAGCAGACCATACATTCAGGACTTCGAGCGGTTGATTGGTCATCCCACCGGGTACCGGCATGATGCTGTTATAATTTCGGTTTCTTTGTTTGACAAATTGAAATAAAACAGACAGGTCCCAGTTTTTGTAGCGAAAGGTATTGTTCCAGCCTCCGAAATATTGAACGCCTATTTTTTCGATCACTTTATTATCATCCGGTGAGGATATCTTCCCATCTCCATTGAAATCGGTAAATCGGTATTGTCCAATTTGTGGATTAATTCCTTCCAGTTGATAGACCTTTATGATTGTGATGGGCTGCCCAATGACATACTGATTGGCATAAGTAGATCCTTCCAGTCCCGGGAAAGCAAGCAATTTATTTTTTGGAAAACTGATGTTAAGCCCTGTTTCCCAGGAGACACCACCTGACTTAATAGGACGTGCATTGAGTTCCAATTCAAACCCTGTATTTTCTACGGTAGCCGGCAGGTTGGCCAACACCGAAGGGAAGCCGGTCATGGAAGGCAGCTGAATACCCACCAATTGGTTAGAAGAAATGTTTCGGTACCATGCTGCGGTTAGGTTGAGTCGGTTTTTTAAAAATCCCAGTTCTAAGGCTGTTTCCAGTTTCGTAGTCTTTTCCCAACTGTAATCAGGATTATATAAACGGGAGGGCAGGAGCCCTAAAGTGGCATTATAGAGGGATGAAGAAACGGTATAAGTATCCAAATACTGATAGTCCCCGATTTGATCACTTCCTGCGGAACCGTAACTGCCACGGAGCTTGCCAAAATTCAGCCAGTTTTCACTTTCCATGAATTTTTCCTTGGAGAAAAGCCATGCAGCACCTACAGCACCGAAGTTGGCAAATCTTTTATTGGGACCAAAACGGCTGCTGCCATCTCTTCTCCCTGTTATATTTAGGATATACCTATTTTTAAACTGATAATTTAACCTTCCGAAGACGGCTGCATACCGGTATTCTGTACGGATTTGATCAGAAATTGTTTTGGTCTGTGCAGCTCCTATATTCTCTATAAATACATTGCTTTCAAATCCTACACCAGTCATGGTACCCTGTTTGTTCACTTCCCGTTGGAATGTTCCTCCTACTAAAACATCAAATTCATGTCGGTTCTTTTTATAGCTCCAATTGATCTGAGGCTCCATGATAAAAGAAAACCGATCCTGATTATTCTGTGATGCTCTGGAAGTCGCACTCGACTGCCCGAGGGCAAAAGACGGATTGTACATGGTATTGGGCTGCAACGCGATTTCATTAAAAGTCTGGTAATTGATTCCCCCGTTGAGTTTAATTCTGACATGGGGAAACAGCTCATATTGAGAATTGATATTGGTCAGGAATTGTTTACTTTCATTGGAATAGGTACTGTTGTAGGCAGCTACGGGATTAGCAAAGGTATTGCTCTCCCAATTCAGGCTTCCGTCCTGATGATAGAGATCAGGAGCATTGGGGGAGAGCCAGTATGATTGTCGGGTAATATCAGATCTCAGGACATTGTTTTTCTGATTAGAAAACAGATTGGATATGTTGAGCTGAAATTTCTTATCCGGTGAGTGATGGGCGATGTTACTCGATATATTGTTGCTTACGTATTTAAAACCTTTTCCGAACGCGGTGGTTTGTTCGTTATGCCCCAGACTTAATAAAAAGGTAGTCGTCTCACTGCCTCCACTTAAAGAAAGCTGGGAATTGGAAGACGCAGCTGTATTTCCAATGAGTACTTTGTTCCAATCTGAATAACGATTCTGCTCCCATGTGCCGTTGATGTCATACGCCGTAGCGAGATAATTCGTGATATTGTCATTGGTAAATGCCTGTTTTCTCATCTCCAGATATTGCGGTGTACTCATCATTTTCATCTTCGATGCTACCTTACTAAGTCCATAAGTAGAGGTAAAATGTAGAACCAGTTTTCCCGATTTGCCTTTTTTAGTGGTGATCAGGACCACTCCGTTAGCTCCCCGCGATCCATATATGGCGGTAGCATCAGCGTCCTTGAGGACCTCTAAACTTTCGATATCATTGGGGTTGAAGCTGTTGAGGGGATTGATACTGGCTCCCGGTAATACGACCCCGGAATAAGGAGAAGTCATTTCACTACCCATAGGGACACCGTCAATAATATACAATGAGGCATTACCCGCAGTTCTCAGACTGTTTTTACCTCTGATCTGAATATCAAATCCGCCACCCGGAACTCCTGAGTTTTGGGTAATATTGACTCCAGCCATTCGTCCCTGCAGGGTAGAGAGTACATTGGTGACCGGTTGATTTTCGATGTCTTTGGCGGTCACTTTTGAAATACTTCCGGTACGTTCCTTATCCTTTACGGCGTAATATCCGGCATTGAGGGTAATTTCTTCAATTTTTGTTTCCCTGTTAGAAAGCTCTAGGGTATCCTTTTGTTTTTGAACTGTCCTCAATAGCTGGGTATGGTTCAAGGTATCTGATACAGCAGAAACTTTCAATGTTTTCTTCCGGATAATAACCGTATTTTGATAGATAAGGGCTTCAAAAGGCAGTCCTTTAAGGATCTTATTCAGGCAGTCTAGTACGTTTTCATGGGTACATTTTACCCCCTGAATCTTATAGCTTTTCAAGGATTCTTTAGAATAAGCAAACTGTTGAAGTTTATTCTCCAGTAAAAAGCTTTCAACTGCTTGCGGCGCAGGAATTTTTCCCGCCATATAATTAACCTTCATTTTAGAAAGGTCTTGTTGCTGTCCACAGAGGAAGTTTATTCCCACAATAAGGAATAGGACAGCCGTGCAAATATTTTTCATATTTTTGCATGGTATTAAAAATTAGTAACTCAGTGAAGATTTTGTTATTAGTTTGGTACGTGACCGACGGTTGCCCCCGTCGGTCGTTTTGTACATCACTTTTTCTATCTTTCAGGGACTAGGGCGAGTGTCATCAGACACCATAACCTATTTTTCCAGTTCAAATGTTGAATCATTGTTTTTTCTGATATTTAAATTAAGCTGTAATGCCAGTGTCTGTACAAATGTTTCTGCTAAAACATTGGGTGTTGTGATCGTGATCTTAGTGTTTTCTATTTCTGTAGGGTAATGTACTTTGATTCCGTATGCTTTTTCGATAACGCTTATAGCATCATTTATGGGACATTCGGTAAATGATAATGCTGCGGATTTATTTTTTGTTGTAGCAGAAGGTAGATCTGCTGTTTGGGATACAGAAGCTGCTTCTGAAATTCCAAAATTGGTAAATGTTTGCTTGGGAGCAAGGGTAACAGGATCTTTAGGATGAGCTGTCCTATAGACCAGTACTTTACCTTCAAAGAGATCAACTTTAAAAGTTTTACCACTTTGTGATACCTTAAAAACAGTTCCTAATACCTTTGTTTCGTAGCCTTTTCCGTGGACAATAAAAGGATGTTCTTTAGATTTTGCCACCCGAAATACAGCATCTCCGTCAAGGTAGACGTCTCTGGTATCTGAGGGGAATGATTTTTCAACCTTTAGTATACTGCCTTTGGATAGGATTACCAGTGAGTGATCCGGTAATACAATTTTGAGAGCCGCCATTTCTGCGGTATAGATATCCGGTCTGATATAGGTATTATATCCGAAAATACTGCCAATTAAGATTAGAATGGCTACTGAGGCAGCCACTGAGTAGGTAATTATTTTACTCTTTTTCTTTTCTCTTTCACGTTTTCTAATGTTTGAAAGGATATTTCCCCACATCTGGTCTGCTTCTTCACGTGTAGGGGGTAATATATCGTGTTGTTTTTCGTCCATAACATACGTCTATATTATATATTAGGACAGAAATGAAAAAACGGACAGTTTTGTTAAGAGACTTTAACTTATTTTAACTGTTTTTAGGATAATTAAGCTTGTTTTTTAAGAAAAATCATCACTTGTGAGATATGATGTTTTACTTTATGATGAGGAATCTGAAGTTGGTGTGCAATTTCTTCCTGTGTAATCCCTTGTAATTTGTTCAGGGTGAAAATCTTTTTACGTAAAGGAGGCAGGGATTCAATATTTTTTGTGATGGCTTCCAGCTGGTTTTCCTTGGTGAGCTTAGATAGTAACTGCTGATAAGAATCGTCGGGTTCTTCCAAAAGCAGGGGGACAGTGTCTGAAAGTCTTTTTTGTTCCGCTTTTATAAATTTTGCGATTTCCTGTTTGCAGGTATTGAAAATAATATTCTCTGTATTTACTCCCAGCAATGATCTACGATACTCCCATAGGTGCGAAAAAACATTCTGTGTAATGTCGGTAACATTTTCGCGTCCTTTAACCTTTCTGGCAATAGACATGAAAACTTTATAATAATAGCTTTCATAGATATGTTTATACCTCTGTTCTTCCTGATTAATATGTCGTGAGAAAAATTTCAATGGTTAGTTTTAGATGTTACAAATTTATCTATTTTTTCAATGCAAACTCCGTTTCACAGGATAGTAGCGTTTAGTGTTATTTCTATTTCTTTAATAAAAGGTGAAGTGGGATCAATTTCTTATAATGGTACTCGTACCAAAATAATGTCAAAAAATTAGGCTGTAAGAAAAGTGAACCAATATTCTTTTGGAATTAAATTGTAGTTTTATTATTTGTAATCTGTTTTATATCAATTGAATAGTTTGTGTTTTCTTATTTTTTATTGAAATATTTCTTAAATTTACTATGTCTTTTGTTTGATAAAAAATAAATAACTAATTGCTATAATTATTAAATTTTAATATCATGAAAGCTACATTGACATTATTGTTTTTACTGATTTCATTGACTTGTTTTTCCCAAGCACAATATATTTGCCCCGGATCAAAAATTCCTGATGGGTGGATTATAGTTGGGCAAACACCATGTGGGGGACAATGTGGAGACAGAGCGGGGCAAATATGTAATATGATTATTATTAAAGATATTTCGGGTGCTAAGGTTGGAGTAGAAGAAAGTGCCTGTCCCGGATCACAAATCCCTGACGGCTGGGTTATCGTTAGACAGGAACCATGTGGGGGGCAATGTGGGGATAGAGCCGGACAGGTATGTAACAGGCAGATTATTAAGAAGCTGAAATAAATAATTTTGAGGCTGTATACTATATTTTAAACTAAAGATTTGTTTCACCATAAATCTTCAGTTTCGTCATGAGCTTTATACTCTATAAATTGTTAGATTTGAGAGATTCCAGTACTTAAGTGATTCTATCTAAAGAGGATTACCTCAAATATTACCAAATGTGCTAACATTTTTTTACCTTTAATTTCACATCGAATTCCGCTCCATGAAGTCCTCACCAACCACCACAGAAAAGGATCTGCTGCTTAGGCTGCGGGATGGGGATCAGCAGGCTTTTGGAGAGCTTTACCGAATGTATAGCAAGCGTATCTTTATTAATACTGTGAAAATGGTAAAAGATGAGGATGAGGCTCAGGAAATTTTACAGGATGTGTTCATCAGGATATGGAACAACCGTAAGAATATAGATCCTGATAAATCTTTTCAGTCTTATCTTTTTTCTATTGCTAAAAATCTTGTCCGTGATTTTTTCCGCAAGGCTGCCTTGGACCGAAAACTTCAGGAGATGCTTATTGCAAGGGGTACGGAACTCTACGATCACATTGAGAGCGAATTATACCATAAAGAAAGTAATGCTATACTTAAGGTAGCTATCGAAGCATTACCAACACAACGTAAAGCAATTTTCACTCTCTGTAAAATGGAAGGTAAAAGTTACGATGAAGTGGCAATGATGATGGGGATTACGGTTTCCACGGTGGGTAATCAACTGGTAAAAGCGACGCGCAGTGTAAAAGAATATTTTTATTTCTCGCGGCATTGTATTGCTATTGTTGCGGCATGGCTTTTCTTTTAATGTTCTATCAGATCATGAAAAAGCTAAAAATAAATATCCTGCAATAGTAGATTTATGCTCTTTTAAACAACATTTTCGGACTCCATAAAATATTTTTTTATTTCGGGTAGTAGGATCTTTCCTGCCAAGCGTAATACAAGAAAAGGACGTTTTGGAAAATCAAGATCATTTGCAGCAATTACTGGAGAAATACAAGGATCATCGGTGTTCGCCGGAGGAGGTGAAACACTTACTAAAGTATTTTCACAAAGAGAGCGAGGAGCAGGATCAGTTAATGGAGCTTGTATTGGCTCATTTGGAGGAAATGCCTTCACCTGAAGAACTTGACAACAGGAATTTCGACAGCGTTTTAGACCGTGCCTATCTTACGATCCAGCACGAAATAGAGCAGTCCGATGCCAGATCCAAAGCAGGCAGGCTATTGTGGAAGAAGGTACTCGCTGCTGCCACCATTATTATTACGAGTACTATAGGAATTTCTACTTTCTACTACATCAACAAGAATAAGACTCATAGCAATCACCCCCTGTATGCTCAGGATATTCTGCCCGGGGGTCACAAGGCAACACTGACATTAGCCGATGGGAAAACACTGAGTTTAAGTGATACTCATTCGGGAATTATTATCAGCGATACCAGTATTTCGTATAGCGATGGGACACGTATTTTCAATACAAAAAATAGTGGATTGATCTCCATCAGTACGCCTAGAGGAGGTGAATATGGTGTCGTTTTATCTGATGGTTCCAAAGTCTGGCTAAACGCCGCTACCACTTTACAGTATTCTGCCGACCTGATGGTGCGGGGAAAGCGGAAAGTAATGCTGGTAGACGGCGAAGCCTACTTTGAAGTTGCCAAAGACAAAAAACATCCCTTTGTGGTGTCAACAAGGACCCAGGAGGTCGAAGTACTAGGCACGCACTTTAACATCAACAGTTATGCAGACCAGGGGCGTACGGTGACTACCCTTGAAGAGGGATCAGTAAAAGTATCTTCGCTTCATCAAAAAACCTCAGATCCTGAGCAGGAGGTTCTTTTAAAGCCGTGCCAGCAGTCCTTTTCTGCCGGTGGAAAACTCAGTGTCCATGAAGCAGACCTATCCACAGCGCTGGCCTGGCGTAATGGGCTAATGAAATTTAAGGATAGAGATCTGAAAAGTGTATTAAGGGAAGCATCCCGATGGTATGATATTGAGGTTGAGTATCACGGAGGACCTACTGCGGAGCTGTTTACCGGAGGGATCAGCAGAACAGAGAGTTTGGAAGGACTCTTAGAGGTATTGCGGCTCAGCGGTATACGATTTAAAGTAATAGAAGACGATCACCACAGAAAACTTATTGTAAACCCTTAACCCAATAGCCCATGAAGTAGAGATCAGATTAATTGATGGCAGTTAATAATCCCCAAATATAAAGCCGGCAGGTTGTGAAGAACCTTGCCGGCAAATTGGGCAGTGACTGCTAATATCCGCTAAGACATTTATTGATCAACTAACCCAAACAAAAGTATGAATTTTTATACCTGCTTTCCTAATGCGTTACGGCATTACCGGAAAGCCATTCCCAGAACAATCAGGGGGATGAAACTCGTGTCATTGATTATCGCAATGACATGCCTGAAAGTTTCAGCCGCCCTGTATGCACAGCGCATAAGCCTAACCGTAAAACAGCAGCCTTTGGCTACTGTATTTACCATCATCGAGAAACAGACCGGTTATCAGTTTTGGTACAAGAGCAAAGATGTACAAAATGCCGCCAGGGTCACCCTTAATCTAAGCAATGTGGAACTTAGACCGGCATTGGACAGGATCTTTGAGAACCAAGCGCTCACGTACGAAATGGTAAACAAAACCATTGTCGTTAAGGCTATAGAAAGATCCACAATAAGGAAGATCGGTGACTATCTTAATCAACAAAATAAACAAACCATCAGTGGTATGGTAACTGATGACCATGATGAACCGTTGGCAGGGGCAACCATCAGGGTTAAAGGAAGCGAGAAAACAACCACCACCAATAAAGAAGGAAAATATGGGCTGACTGATATTGCTGACGACGCTGTTTTGATTGTTTCTTATATGGGATATTCAACACAGGAGATCCGAGCAAAAAATGCAGAAAGGATTATCCTTAGTAAATCAGAATCAAAGTTGGATGAAGTGCAGATCATTGCCTATGGCACGACAACCAAAAGACTGAATACAGGATCTGTGGGAGGCATTTCCGGTGCCGATATTGCGAAGCAGCCTGTCAGTAATCCTTTGGCAGCACTTTCAGGAAGAATACCCGGCCTGGTGGTTACCCAATCTTCCGGGGTTCCTGGCTCTTCGTTTAATATTCAGATCAGGGGTAGGAATTCCATTGCACAAGGCTCTCAGCCTTTGATTCTGATCGACGGAATTCCTTTTGCCGCGGGCAATGAGGGGATTTCATCGTTACCTTCCGCATTGACCAATGGGGTGACAGGGACTTCTTTAAGCCCTTTCAATAGTATTAATCCGAGTGATATTGAAAGTATTGAAATCTTAAAAGATGCTGATGCCACTGCTATTTATGGCTCTCGGGGAGCCAATGGGGTGGTACTGATTACTACCCGAAAAGGGACAGCAGGTAAAACACAGGTAAGTGTGAATATCAACCAGGGGTTTACAGAAGTTGGTAAAACAATGGACCTGATGAACACGCAGCAGTATCTTGAGATGAGAAAAGAAGCTTTCATGAACTCGAATACTACCCCAACGGTATTCAATGCACCCGATTTGACGGCATGGGATCAAAACCGATATACGAATTATAAGAAAGAACTTATTGGAGGTACCGGAAAACTCACGAATGCGCAGCTTTCAATATCGGGAGGTTCCTCAGAAATACAATACCTGATTGGAGGATCATTCTATCGGGAGACTTCGGTATTCCCTAATGCCCTGCCTAATATCAGGGGAAGTGTGAATATGAATCTTAACCACATCTCAAAAGACCGTCGTTTTAACATGACCTTTTCAGGGAGTTTTACGGCGGGAGAGAATAAAACGGCAGGTACCGATCTGACCTACTATACCTTTTTAAGTCCCAATACCCCCGATTTTTTCACCCCTGAGGGTAAATTAAAATGGATGGAAAACGGATCGCAGTATGAAAATCCTTACCGTTATCTTTTTGAAACGTATAATGCAACAACCCATAATCTGGTCAGCAGTTTAAATACGTCTTATAAGATCTTTGACGGTTTGACCCTAAAACTGGCAATGGGCTATAACAGGCTTAATGGAAAAGAGATAAAGCTCACCCCTAAAAGCTCGCTGTCTCCGGACCAGATCCCAATCAGCTCTTCACAATTCTCTGTCAATGCGTATAGCAGCTGGAATATAGAGCCTCAGATCCAGTATGTACGTCCATTGGGACCGGGAAAGCTTGATGTTTTAGCGGGTGCTACTTTCCACCAAAAGAACACCTCCGGCAATTACATTCTTGTTAGCGGATTTACAACCGATGCTTTAATGGAATCCATAGGTGCTGCAAGCACGATCAACGCTGCATCCAATTCCGAAACTCAGTATAAATATCAGGCAGTATTTGCCCGGATCAACTATAATGTTAACAATAAATACATCGTTAACCTGACTGCCAGACGGGACGGATCAAGCCGTTTCGGTACAGGCAGGCAATTTGCGAATTTTGGAGCGGTTGGAGCTGCATGGGTATTTACTGAAGAGAAATGGCTTAAAGATCAATTATCATTTCTAAGCTTTGGGAAGCTTCGGGGAAGCTATGGCATTACGGGTAATGATCAGATCGGCGATTATCAGTTTCTTGACAGCTGGCAGGCCGGTTCTCAGACGTATCAGGGAACGGGAACGCTTCGTCCTTCTGCGCTGGCCAATCCAAACTATACCTGGGAGGAGAATAAAAAACTGGAGGGGGCCATTGATCTTGGCTTTTTTAGGGACAGGTTTCTTTTTTCTGCCAATTACTACCGCAACAGAAGCTCTAATCAATTGGTTGCGTACCGACTTCCTTATCTGACGGGGTTTGCATCGATCATCAGGAATTTCCCTGCGGTGGTTCAAAATCAGGGATGGGAATTTTCTCTCAGCGCAGATATCTTTAGAGATAGACCATTCAAATGGTCAGTTTCGCTCAATGCGACGCTGCCCCGAAATTCATTATTGGCATTTCCGGGGATAGAAAACTCATCCTATGCCTCGCTGTATAAGGTGGGGAGTTCACTTAACAGCCTTTACAATTATCACTACACAGACATAGATCCCGCAACAGGACTGTATCGTTTTACGGATGTGGATGGGAACGGGAGTTATACGGCAGGAGATCTGGTGATTAACGGAACACTTGACCCGAAGATATATGGAGGGCTCAATAACACCTTCGGGTACAAGGGCTTTGAATTGAGTGTATTTTTCGATTATAAGAAACAGACCGGAAAGAATTTTCTGTATTCGGTCTACAATCTTTCCATGGTACCCGGTATGATGCTCAATCAACCTTCGGTTGTTACAGACCGTTGGCAGAATGCCAATAGTATTTCACAATATGAAAAATACACTGTGGTGGCGGGATCAACAGTCCCGAATGTTGCATATTCCGACCGTGTGTACAGTGATATGTCCTTTATACGATTGCGGAATGTGTCTTTGAGCTACTCATTACCAAAAGCTCTGATATCGAGACTTTCCCTGGGATCAGCAAAGATCTATATGCAGGGTCAGAACCTCTTTACATGGAGTAAGATGCAAGGTTTTGATCCCGAAACACAAAGCCTCTATTCATTGCCCCCTTTAAAAGTTTATACCATTGGTTTACAGCTTAATCTATAACTGAAATGAAAACATTATATTTTTTAGCCCTGTTTACATTTTTTTGCGGCTGCAAAAAATTTGTAGCGATTGATGCGCCCATCAATAAGATTGGTGCCTCTACGGTATTTCAGGATGATGCAACGGCCACTTCAGCCATTCTGGGGATGTATGCCCGCCTGGTGGTCAGCAGTCCTGCTTTTTCAAATGGCGCCACCACGATTTATCTGGGTACCGCTTCTGATGAACTCAATTACACGGGAACTACAGAGGATATGTCCGGTTTTTACACCAATAGCTTAAACAGCGGAAATTCTATTATCTACCGTGATTTCTGGCGTTACCCGTATGAAACCATCTATCAGGCCAATGCCTGTATGGAAGGGTTACTAAAATCTACAGCCGTTACACCAAGTTTAAAGACACAGCTTTTGGGAGAAGCTTACTTTATCCGTGCCTTTTGTTATTACTATCTGGTGAATCTGTTTGGTGACGTTCCGCTGGTAAAGACCACGGATTTTGAACTTAATGCAAAAGTAAGTAGAACAGGAAGGACAGAGGTTATTGGCTCCATCATTGATGACCTGCAGCAGGCAAGGAAGATGTTATCTGTAGCATATCCGACTGCTGGTAGGCTACGTGTAAACTCTTATACGGCAACAGCATTTCTCAATCGGATGTACGTGGAGCAGCAAAACTGGCCGTTAGTTGAGCAAACCGCAGGGGAAATTCTGAATTCAAAAATGTATGCATTGGAAACTGATCTTAGCAAAACCTTTCTGATAGCGAGTAATGAAGCTTTTTGGGAGTTAGCCTTTCCCGATGCGAGTACTTTTAACACCATTGAGGCGAGTCGTTTTATTCCCGGTGCGTCAGCAAGCGTAGTACCGAGTTTTACCTTAACCAGTGGTCTGTACAATTCCTTTGAAGCCGGGGATCTGAGAAAGGCAAGCTGGATCGGGTCAAAGATGGTGGGAGGTACCACGTATTATTATCCATATAAATATAAAGTAAGGGGGGCGGCTGTAAAGTCGGAGCATTGTATTGTTTTCAGACTGCCGGAAATTTATTTGAACAGAGCAGAAGCCCGCATCCATTTAAACAATGTGCCAGGTGCTTTAAGTGATCTGAATAGGGTACGGTATCGGGCTAATCCCTCATGGCCTCCACTCAGCAGCTCAGATGCGACTGTGGTGGAGACCGCCGTACAAAAAGAAAGACGGATAGAATACTTTGCGGAATGGGGACACCGATGGTTCGATCTTAAGAGAACAGGACATCTTGATGATGTTCTGAGTCCTTTGAAAAGCACCTGGAAACCTAGTGCGGGATTATTTCCAATTCCTTCCGCCGAAATACTGGTCAATCAAAATTTAACTCAAAATCCCGGATACTAATATGAAAAATAGAATTAACCCAATAACAGTATCATTTCTGATGGTTTTGATACTCACAACGACGGTAGTATATTCACAGGAAATTAAGCCTCTGACTGTGGGAGATAGGATGCCTGATGTTGTTTTAAAATCGGTCCTTAATTATTCGAAAAGTGCTGCAAAACTTTCAGATTTTGCGGGTAAAGCTATAGTGCTTGACTTCTGGTTTATCAGGTGCGGC
Source organism: Chryseobacterium polytrichastri (assembly GCF_900142445.1). GTDB lineage: Bacteria > Bacteroidota > Bacteroidia > Flavobacteriales > Weeksellaceae > Chryseobacterium > Chryseobacterium polytrichastri. Next base: position 50,618 of record NZ_FRAV01000025.1, read on the forward strand.
TCCTGCAGAGAAGCCATGCCTCACCTGGATAGCCTTCAAAAAACTTTTAAAAACGATCTTCAGCTGTTACTTGTCACCTGGGAAGATAAAAAAAAGGTGGAGGAGTTTTTTGCCACGGACCTCAATGCCAAAAACCTGAAGTTTGTCAATGTGGTCAATGACAGTGTACTGCGTCAATACTTTCCTGCAAAGGGATTTCCGCACCAGATCTGGATCAACAAAAATAATGTGATCACCGCTATTACCGATGGCAGCAGCACTTCAGTTGAGAATATCCAAAAGCTAATTAATGCAGGGAAGATCGATCTTCCTGTTAAGGTCGATGAGATGGATTCCAAACTGAATCAGGGAACAGATCCTTTGATGACCTATCGATATTCCACTACCAAAGATAAAATACTCAAATATTCTTATTTCAGTAAAAGGAGGTCGGAATTTCGGGGTGGTGCAAGTTTGGAAGTTGATACTTTACATCAAGTCGCCCGTGCCTGTTTTACGAATGTAGATTTTCTAGGGCTTTATGATAATGCCTATACCTCAAGTTTAGGATCTGCTGACCTGCACCGACCGAGTAGAATGATCAGAAAAGATACAAACCCGGTAAACACTAAGGAAGATTATAAAACCTTTACCAACATTTTCTGCTATGATCTGATGTACAAAGATACTACGACATTCAACTTTGGGAAACATATGGTCAGGGATCTTGATGATTATTTCGGAGTTAAAAGCCATGAGGAAACAAAAAAAATTAAATGTCTGGTTATTAGAGAAAAAGGCTCATCTCAAATCTACCGTCAGCCATTAGATGGGTATGAAAAGAAATTTTTGAATTGTAAAATGATTATTGGTAAAAAAAACAAGGCAAACAAAGCCTGGCAGGGTTTTTTAAAAGAAGAACTTAACCGGAATAACTACATGCCGGTTATTGTTGATCTGGATATTAATCAGCCAATATCCTTTGAATTTACCTGGACACCGGATGATGTGAAAGCGATGTCTAAAGAATTGGAGAAATTCGGACTCGAAATGGTTATTGAGAAAAGACCGAGAAAGGTTATTATCCTTGAAAATAAATAAGATAAAGGGCTGGTTATTGACCAGCCCTCCGTTGTTTATTGTTTTGTCGTTTGATCAACCTGAGATCCGCTAGGTACCTCATTGCCTGGCGTGCCTGAAATAGCTGAATACGCTCGGGCACAAACATTCATACCTGGGGCTCCACAGTGATTTTCCTGTATGTCGGATTTTGTATCCTGACCAAGATAATTATTGGTTCCTGCTTCGAACCAATAATATAGGGTATCAGCTGTTTTAGTTTCTGTTTTAGGAGTGAATGCAAATGCTGCAAGGGTGCCACCAGCAATGAGTAGTGCTGCAATGGCTGTTTTTACTCTGTTCATGATAATTATTTTTAGTGATTTAATAATGGGCAATAAAATGATGATTGTTAGCATCGAAATTACTGTCGGTGAATAGATGGAAAAGGCACAGACAGTGGGTGATGGTCTATGGTTTACTTCTTCAATCTGAGACGGATTAAATGTACTGTAATTAATCCCTAAGGATTCGCTGCTTCGGCTTGATCGAAGATCTTCCGTTGTTATCCTGGTTCTGTGACCCGCTGAACCTATCATGAGTACTCAAAAAAATATTGGACAGCCAGATGGTAAATGTATTGGTATTCAGTAGTATAAATCAATAGGGTAGACTCGAAAAGACATGAAACCTACAAAAAATGGACATGAACTATACAAAAATTAGGTATGAACCCTACACAATTTGGGTATCAAAAATTTATAAAAAGATGTTTTTTAGGGACTAATCGTTATTGAATCTTCCCCGAAATGCAGCCAAATATTCTTTAGTGATGTAAAAACTTTTGTCTTTAGAAGATTTGACGATATCCGTAAACTGCGGTTTGAAAATAATTTTAAAGCTATCCCTTTTATCCGTACTCTCGTAACCTCGTATTGTCTTAGTGTTGATGAGCATGGATCTGTTGATCATACAAAAATGGATAGTGCCGAAACGTTCCTCCAGACTGGCTAAGGAAATATTGATCACATATTCATTGCCATGCGTGGTAAAGGCTTTTACCGACTTTCCTAAACGGTAAAAACATAAAATGTCTTGTGAAACGTCAAACAGGAGATGTTGTCCGTTATGATCAATCGTTAGTGCTGTCATTTCCGAATTTTCATTATCAGGAACGATTGGGTTAATGTACGCTATTGTTGGTTTTGACTCTGTTAACAGGAGATAATGTATAACATAATAAATGTTCATGAGAACGATAAAGAAAAAGATAACAGGGAAGTCCACCAATAAGAAACCATTGTCTATTATATCCTGTTCTCGTGTATTAAAATAGATTGAAATAAGTATTAAATCGATGCAGGCTGGCAGAATAACACCCAGTAAGAACTGTAACAAGGAACGCTTGATCGGTTCGGTTCTCCAGGGCGATCTTTTATCAAGCCATCGTGTTAGAGTATGGATGGTGTGTACCAATATCAGAGATATGCCAAAGCTGACAGCTAATGCCAGATAAAATCCTCGTGAACTGAAAGCCTTTACCAAATTAATGGGGCGGCCATGAAATAAGATATAAAATGACGCTACAAATGCACAGGTAATGCGTAGCTTTTTATTGTTGTAAGCTATGGTTTCCATGGAAAATAGTTTTTTATATTACACGTTAATGTGAAATAAGTTAATGAAACGAATATAGCAAAACTATTTTTCATTAACTTTGGGTTAACATCCTCGTATTCAGTTAATAATCTTAAATATTCGTACTATGCAGTTATTCCCATTTTCACCGTTGGGTGTTGAGAATATACTCACCCAACTGTATGCTCTGTCGGATACCGATTTATTTATTCAGGCAGAATTTGTTAAAAAAGATTTTAAAAGGTGGATAAAAGACCGTTTTATCCTTACTGATCACCAGGTTAGTTTTCTTGAAGGAATTAATGAAAAAGTCTCAGTGAATTATGGAGAGCAATGTTCTTTCTGCTTTACCCATCGTCTGGAGATCAAGCTTATTTCTCTTCCGCTACCGGAAGTTCCCGGTTATGCAAAATGGATTTACGCAGAAAATACCATAGCCGTAAAAGCAGATGGAACTGGTGAAAGTATTATTTCCGGTATGCTCACTTTTACCGTTAGCTACCGGTAGAAGAGTTGATCAGAATTGTCATGAAAAGACCTACTGGCGGAGAAACCAACAGCTTATTAGGGTGTCCTCCTATTTTGAAACCATTATTCAGGCGGCTTTCTTTTGCTTCTTTTTCTTGAGCCGCTCTATCGGGAAAGAAAAGAAGTCTATCCAAATGTAATCAGGGATATTTGGAATATCCCACACTAAAACCCGCAACGGAATTCGGTAATTTTCCGGAAAGGAAGAATGTAATGATGGGATAGGGAAATATTGTCGAATGGTGTTGCTCCGATTTTACCGCACAAAGACGTCCACGAGCATTGGGAGTGGTTGTCTTTGTGCCGCCCGATATTTCGGGCTTTACTTTTTAAACTTTTAAAGGCTGCGAACGGAAATCTTTTAAGTTGAGGAAAAAGCCTCTGTTTTCTGTCATACCATTACGGAATAGGTTCCAAAGTAGGGAACATCCCATTTGTGCAAGTGTAGAATTGATATATAAGTCCTGTTTTTCGAGTGCTTCTGCGAGTGAACAGCTCGGAGTATTGTCGTCTGTTTCGGATGTCCTGAGCAGTTCGCCAAATTCTTCTGTAACAAAAGGCAAGTGAGCTGTTGTTTCATATTTCTCGGAATTGGGCTGTCGGATCTCACCAATAGTGGATAGAATCACCTGTCCCGTATGTTGGCTGTTACCAAGATCCATCCAATATTTGGGTTGATTATGGTAGAGCCTGCCATTAGTGAGTTCTTTGAGTATCTCAGCGATTTCAAAACGAGCTTTTACATTATCAACACATGAGATAAATAGAGTTGCAGAGGCATGTTCGGGGAGCCTTCCCAGAGGAGTTCTCTCAAATTTCACAGTTTCGGCTTTCCAGTTTGTTCCTGACCATCGGTTGGCTCGGTTGATTAGGGCAACTGATTTGTAGAACCCTGTTTCACACTCTGCGAAACGCTGTCTTCCCAAATTGGCTTCACTTACCCTGTCATCATCCCATAGGCGGACGGAAAATCCTGCGTGTCCTAATTCAATTAAGCTGTGGTTCATTTCCATAAGTGCAGTTAAAAACTTTGAGCCTGTACTGCCAGCCCCAATAATATTAGCTTCAATGGGATTGGTTGGGTTTATAAGGTAATTATCCGTGAAGTGGACTTTTATTTTTTCAGTTGTGTTCATCGCAATAGGTCTTTTAGGGTTCTGCTTGATTTCGTTAATACTTCTTTTGGAAAAGGTAAATTGGTGTTGATGAGTCTTTTCCAAAGGCTGACACAATTTCCTTTGATAGGGCTGTGGTCTTGTATTAAGTGACTGAAATAGGAATTAAAGAAATAGTTTTCCCATGCGGTGGTAAATTCTTCGAGTGATGCCATTTTCTTAATCCTCACATCAACGGTACCCATACACACCGTACCATTAATATATACATTAAAGAAGGGCGCATGATAAAGAGTCGTTTTTTCTGTTGGTCTTCTGTTTGTTGAAAGGGCGTAAACTGAAAGTTTGTTACGGTTGGCTACCCATAGCATAGGGGGGACATTGGCTTTTCCGTTAGGTATTTCCACTTTTTCTACAAAAAACATTTCCCTGTTCATCGCTTTGGTATGCCAGATCACCATCCCATTATGGATAGGATCAATTTGTAGAATCTTAGGGTTCATAATTCCAGATGACTTCAGAAATGCTTGTTTATCCTCTGTTATTTTTAAGGATTTTACCAATTGATTGGCTTCCCTTACGCTGAGTGGATGGGCATTGATGAGATTGCCGTTTTTATCCATATCAAAATACTCTGTATATCCGTCTGCATTCATACCTTTTGTTTCATAAAACACAAGGGCAGCTTTCGGGTAATATAATGGCCCAAAATTGTCTGTTAGGTCGATTTGATTATTCATGGTGTTTAAATTTGTAGTTGCTCAGTAAATAAATAAGGTCATCCAATACCGAAAATAAACGGTTTTCAAAATCAAGGTTGTTATTGATTAATGGCTTGCCGTCAAAACATTTAGAAATTGTAGGTTCTTCTATTTCTCCATACTCAGCAAACTCATTGTTTACCGTATCAAATAGACAATCAGAAAGCCATCCCTTATGGTCATGATAAAAGGAAATATACTTTTCTATGGTAAGAATATTGTCATTGTCATGGTCTTCGTCCTCCCAATTTTGGGCATTGGCATTTCGGAAAAACTTTTCCTCTGGATAGCATTCGTAGAGTTCAAGGGCTTTTGTAGCAATCTGTAGACATTCTTTGTCAAAATCGTCTGTGCTTTTAAATTGGTGTAGGTGGTCTTTAAATACCTCCAGATTTTTACGGTTGAATAATTTCTGTTCCATTCTCTCACCAACCCATTCCGCTTGTTTGATTTCATTTGTATTGATATGGGTTTCTTCCGTTTCATCATCAAGCTCCAACCAATCGGTAAGCATTTCATACTGCCAATAGAGATAGCTGTCTTCCTGCCTGTAGTAGGGAATATCAGCAATGTGATATAGATAGGTACAGACTGATAGCAGGAGGTGGGCAGATTTCTTTTTGCTCTTGTCCTTTAGCATCAGAAACAGGGGAGCCACAGGAATATAATACAGGGTGGAACCTGTGCTGTATCTTTCCTCACTGATTAGAAAAGCTTTTGTACCTTGCTGTATGAATCGAATGGAATCCCAATGGGCAACATTGTCTTTGAGCTTCTGCTGAATGTCAGACAGGGAAAGGGCAATATTATAGGGATATTCAAAATCCTGTATCGACATCGGTACAATCCCATAATGTTCGGAAAGTCTGGAAAGAGATATGTGAAAATTCCTTTCCAGATTTTTCGCTTCCTCACCAGCCTGTACGGATTGCTCTACTTTCAGCCTTGGCAGAAAGGTGGTTCTCAGAAAACCATGGGGAGCCTGCTCAGGGGAACAGACTTTCGTTTGTCTTTTTGGACTTCTCCTGCATCTTTTGGCTTTTTCATCCAATGGTTGAACGCTGTTAACTGTCGGTGCAGTTGTTTTTGCTGTTTTTCTTCGGGGAGTTGAATTATTCCCGAGAGGATATATTGCTGCATAATTCATTGTTTTATTTTTTAGTTTAACCTTTGGTTCCCATCACACTCTCAAAATGATATTCTACGGTATCATCCTTGATTTTCGGGGCTGATATTTTGGCGGTGGTTAGTATGGAGTAGGTATTGGTATAAAAATTCAATACGGCGTCTACGTTCCATTTCGGATTGGGGTCGGTGAGTCTGATCTCCTCACTTTTTTCTTTGAATATAAATACTCTTTCTAATTGGGTGGCTAATAACATACTCTTTGATTTTTTTGGTTAAATAGAAACTTACTCACTGAAAAGGCTAGGGGCAAAATGATGCTCGTAAACGGATTGTTTTTTACGGATTTGTTCGGCATATTCAGGATATTCCGAAGCTTTGGGCAGTGCTGTCCATGCTTCTTTGAATTTGCTTTCATTTTCAAAGGCTTCCGCTTTCAGTAGGGTATCATTGTATTTTTTGTCTCTCGCTTCTTTTTCCTTTTTCTCCTTATCGGCTTTTTCTTTTTCCATAGCCGAATGTTTTTTGGTTTCTTCTAACTGCTTTATAAAGGCTTCCATATTGAGCATTAAGCCCGATGCAGTCTGTAAAGGGGTGGTGATGTTTTTAAAAAATCCGTTGTCAAGTTCTTCCGAAGTTCCCCGAAGGAGTAAAGGAGGAATTAGATTTTTAGCATTGTCACCGCAGTGGTCGTTTTGGAGTAATACCGATACAATCCACTCGTTTTCTATGCCCTGTCTGATGGTGATTTGTACATCTCCTGTTATATTCATTTGGGCAAGCTGATTGAAAAAATTAGTTGTTTCCATAATTTATTTAATCTTTATTTTTTTATTGTTACTATCGTAATTGACATTGTAACCATTTGTTTCAATGATACACTGTACGGGATTTGTTTTATTACACGCATTATGATTGTCAATTTTGGACATATCCAGACCATACCGTCCTTCAAACTCTTTGACTATCCGTGCAATGATGCTCATTGCTCTGTATTGTTTCTTCTGCCTTATCTGTTATATTGCTCATGTTAATTTTTTTAGTTTTACTAATTTTTCGTGTAAATCTGTCCAATATTCCTGTCTTTCCTTATCGGTTGGTAAGGGTGGAATATGATGGAGGTTTTTAAAACAGGCTGTTTGTTCTATGGCTTTTTTAAGGTCTGTGACCTCTATTTCATAGCCGTTTAAATCCTTTATTTTCATTTTTGGCTGCTTTGAAAGTCCGTTACTATCAGTTTTTCAGCCCCAAAAAGCAGATGTATCGCTAGTCTTAATTTATAATTACAGTCTTCTTTCAGCGAACATTCTACAAGGCAGTGAATGGTAAACAGAGCATCATATCCGTCAAATAATTGTTCAGAAAAAAGGCGGTGATTTCTGCGAAATTTGTCGCCGTATTTTTTTACGGCTTTTTCAACATTCCGTACAAGACCATACCAAAGGCTACTTGTCACCAGAGTTCCTGACCATTGGCTTTTAATCTGTTCCTCACTGTTTAGAAAACGCTGTGCTTCCGCTTCAATGAAAAGGGTGATATTAGGAAGTTCTTCGGGCAATAAATCTGCAAGAAGTTTTCCTTTTTCTACGTTGAACATTTGTTGTAATGCTTTCATTTTGCTAATGTTTTTAAAGGCAACCGCCTTGTCAGGGTGGTTGCCTCTGGTCAATTAATTAAGATTGAAAATTTCTGCTCCGTCTGTTGCAAAGGCTGTGCATAGCTCAAATGCTTTCTGAGATTTGAGTTGTGCGGTTCCTCCCATGACAATAGACTGCAATTTTGCTTCATCATCTTTGTAGGTGCGTACATTTTGGTAGTAGCCAGTGACAGCATTGTAGGCTCCGAACAATGTACCTTTGGTAGTGTCCATTTGTTGGGTCTCACTAATCATGGCATAAGCAAAAGCATCTTCTACGGTATTTTTAAAAACCGTGGAAATTTCGTCCTCATTGCCTTTCTGTAGGTGTTGTAAGGTTTCTTTGTTTGGGCAGAGGGCTAACTGAATGAGTTTTTTTACCTCATGGTCATTAACCTTTACTTTTGCCCATAGGTTGAAGATGGTCTCCATTTCGCTGCTCAATCGGTTGGCGAGTCCCATTACTTTGTGGGCATCGTCCAGACGTTGTTTCGCACCTGAAGTATGGCGAATACGTACCACGTTGCTCATGTTTCGGAGTGAAGCGTTGAGGGTATTTTGACAGACAATACGGATAGGGGTAAAGGCTGCGGTAATACTTCCGCTACCATCGTGGGAAGTGGTCAGGAAAATGTATTGTTCAACGACATCATCCCCATTTCCTACTCGAATATAGTCGGGTAGTTTGGCGGTGATAAAAATACGCTCTCCGTTCCCCAAAGCTCCTGCGGTCTCGTATAGAATGCCATCACCACCGCCTACAATAGCGTCAAAAAATGAAAAGGCTTCACGATTCTGTACGATTTGGTAGTCTTTGCCCACTACACCGAGTACGGCATTGTTATCGTTTCGGATATTGGCGAAATAGTTGGGTACGTGCAATTCACTGTCTGCAATCTCAATACCCTGCGAATTTTCGATAATACCCGAACCTTTTGTATATAGCGGTGCTTTGATGACTTCGTAGTCTAATCCTGCGTGTACTATAGCTTCGGCACTTGTAGGATAATCCTCTACGATCTGCCCTAGATTGTGCCATGCTTTTTGCTGTACGCTGAAAAATGAGTATTTGCCTGTTCTGTTGTTGAAGTTTAAATTATGTGCCATAATATTAAAATATTTAGTGTTAAAAATTTGAATGAATTGATGAATTGATGAATTGATGAATTGACTTTCTTTAATAACTGTTGTTAAAATGGGAGGTCGTCTTCTGCTCCCATATTGTTAAACTCGCTGTCCTGTGGGGGAGTGGTGTATTCAGTAGGTTGTGAAGTATCAGATTTCTTACTGCCTCCGTGCAGTTTGATTTGGGAGGTATGAAAATTGAGTCCTGCGTGGGAGTTCCCGTCTTTACCCATCCATGCCCTTGCATAGACTCTGCCTGAGAGTTCTACGAGGGTGCCTTTGGTGAGTTTATTGGCGATATTTGTACTCAGCCAGTAGGCGCAATCGAAATAGGTAGTTTGCATGATGCGCTCTCCCTGCTTGTTTTTGTAGCTGTCGTTGGTGGCTACTGAGAAGTTTACGACCTGTTTGTCCTGTAGCACGGTGCGAACTTCTGCATCCCGTGTTAGTCTTCCGATAATGTTCATGATTTTTGAATTTTAGGGTTTGAGATTTTATTTTTTTTCTGATTTATTCGGTAATGAGAGGAGGTGCTGTTTCGTTTCACTCTAAAACCATTTCTACTATTATTTTCCATTTCTGACATTTTTTTTATTCGTCTAAAGAGCCGGAGTATGCTTTGTTTCGTTTCACGAGCATAAAAAGGTTAGTGTTTAGCAGGAGCAAGATTTTGGCAAATAAATACGACCCGCATGGGTGGAGATTTTTTGACAAATCCTCAAGGACCCCGACCTTGCTCGTGCGTTAAGAACACGGAAATACCTTTGCTCTTGAAATGGAACAAAACAGCATACCCGGTTTTTGATTAAAAAAAATATATGGGAAGCAATGGAAATGTCCAGTAGGTATATGGACTGGGTGATGAGAAGCAGCGCTCCCATTCCGGAATTAGATTTTTACGTTGTTGAAGAGTCTGTATATCACATACAGATAAGAGTTTTTCTAAAGAAAGAAGGCCGTAAAAGTCGGCTTAGAGAGAAAAGAGAAGGATCACTACCAATCTACTATAGTAGAAGAAATGATATTCTTTTTCTGTGAAAAATATATAGTAAAGTGTGTAGCTGACTGGGTCGAATGTCAACATTCATGTTTTGCAACAAAATTAGGAACGTGCAAATTAGCTATTACCAGAATACATCTTTCTGTAAAAAAATATATAAAAAAAGCCTCGGGCTAACGATTAATTTGCCGAGGCTTTTTTGCGAATTGGCTTGTACTTCCAGTGCGCAGAATGTTGAGGTTTCAGAGCGGAGTATACTCAGGTATTAGTCGATTTCTAATCATAGACCATTCCAGCAAACTCCATTTTAGTTGTCTTTTGCTAGATTCTGTCTTAAACATCAATAATCTGTAATGGTAGTTGTTCTAACTATTAAAGCAGGAAAATAAAGGTAAGTTTCAATAGGATCTTCAGCGAAATTTCTTTCAAACCAATAATTTTGTAGTTTTTCACCTAGAGTTGTTTGGTTAATGAACTCTGACTCTTTTTTTCCTGGGTAAGCGAGCATAATTGCGATCGGAAAAACAAATGTAGAACGATCGGACTTACCCATAAAAAGACTGTAATTTATTTCTTTTAGGAAATCAAGATTTTTAAATATTTTTTTTGCCACGGTATCACTTGCATCAATCTGCCATATCCTTACTTTGCCTTCTTTATCCTTTCTTACGTCTACTTTATAAGCAAACATGTAGATCATATTGGTATCTCTGAAAGCCTCCCTTGACATAGCCTTACTAAATAAATTGTGTATTTTTTCTTTCTCAATTCGTTTAGGATCTATTTTTTTATCGTCCTGAGCTTTTACTATGGTAAAGCTTAAAAGCAGGAGTAGAGTGGGTAGTAAAATTGGTTTTATATTCATAATTGGGTTAAATTAAATCTTTTTATTGCTTGTTTCCACACGCACTGGTACTATTGTCAGCGGTACCAAATCTATGTGCATTTTCCAATCCTTTCATTTCGTTGAAAGTCATTGTTCCACCGTTATCGCCATAACTGAAGCTGTCATTCTTGTAACTATCGTTCCAGTATGGAGTCTTTTCTAAGCCTCCCCAGGCAATTGCAGTGGCATCCTTTGGACTTAAAGTTGGAAAGGTAGAAGTCAGAAAGTCAGTAATTGGCTTTACATATTCTTTGGACATGGTTTCGTGATTGGTTAAATGGTTATTTGTGTTTCCGGCAGTATATTGGAGATATGCGTGAACTACTTCATGAACAATGGTCCCAACAGCATATTCCTGAGTTGAACGACTTAAAATTGCACTATTTAATAATATTGAGCATGAAAAATTTCCAGTTACAGGATCTATTAAATAATCTGTTGTTTTTCCTTCAACATAATTTCCTTTAGAATCTTGAACAACATCCTGATCTGAAACTGAAATCTGCACCTTTTTGTTCCCATCTAATTTTTTAATGATGTCTTCAACAGTATTTGTAAAATTAGCGTTCTTTGCTTTCTCAAATGTTTTACTCAAGCAGGGGTCTTTAATTTTATTATTTATATCCCTAGAAACAGAGGGTGTACCTGCTGATCCACCACCACCGGGATTACCAATTGGCACACCAGGTCCTGTAGAGGGATTTGTATGTGAATCTGGGGGAAATAAAATTGGTGGGACGGTTGGGGTTTTGGGTACAGTAATATTGAATTCTGGTAATGGTATTCCAGGGAGAGGACCACTACCACCCCCTATAGGATGACACTCCTCTCCAATATTATTACAGACCATAATGGGTTTATCCTCTTTTATATACGAAATAGGATTATATGGATTAGGTTTGCTACTCACCTTGCGAACTAATTCCTCTATAGCTGCACCATTCTCGTATTGTCTTATTTTAATGATTTGGTTTTGTATTGTGTAGAGAACCATTTTCCCAGTAAAATCATTATTGTTTATAAAATTCCTTTTGTCAGTTAGGGGATTATTCGCCCCTTTCTTGTTGGTAAAATAGCTTGTATCTACGAAAATTTTATAGACCACTGCATCAACTTTACCATGGTCATCTTTTTGGAACATTATGTCCCTGAGTGCCCATGTACCATTCGTCAATGACTCGTTGATTCGAACTTTTAAGATGCCATTAGCATTTTCCAGATTGATCTGTTTTGTATTATTCCAATTCTCTCCTAAGTCGATGTCTGGTCTATTAATCAGCATCCAGGCTTTGGCTTCCTGCACTGTCACGTTTTCCGTTTTTGTTACTTTATTTTGCTGATCCTTTTTACAGGATAGCGTAAATAAAGTAAGAAAACTCAGAGAGAAAAGACCTAACATGGTCTTGTAATAAAAATTTTTCTTCATGTATGTGTTTTTAAGTAACAAGTATAATATTCTTATTTATTTATAAAGTAGAATTTACGCTAACGATTTGTTTATCATGGTGAACGAAGATATTATATTGGTACAAGGAAAACCTGACCAAAAAAACAAACCGGTATATGAGTAACTTCTGTTACAAATGGAAAAGCAATTCCATTTACCTTTTTATAATCTGAATAATTGATCATTTTATATTTATCTATTATTCTTTTTATCTTATAGCTCTTGCAAGAAATAAAGATATGCACTAGCAGATTAATCCAAAATTATCTCTTCGTCTGAAAATTGTTGTTTCCAAAGTTTTGCGTAAGGCCCTTTTGCAAGGATCATTTCTGTATGTAATCCTTCTTCAATAACCTTTCCTCCATCCAATACAATGATTTTATCTGCTTTGCGGATAGTACTTAAGCGATGTGCTATTATAATAATGGTCTTCTGCTGTTTTCGTAGGAATTCGATTGTTCGTTGTACATACTGCTCTGAAGTGGGATCTAATGAAGAAGTAGCTTCGTCCAAAATTAGGATCTGGGGATTGCGGTATAATGCTCTGGCTATTGCAATACGTTGTTTTTGACCTCCTGATAAAGCTGTTCCATTCTCACCTAAATAGGTTTGAAAACCATTGGGCATTTGTTCTATAAAGCCAATTATTCCAAGTTGTGTACAAATATCAATAATACGTTCCATATCAGGATTATAATCACCTATTGCAATGTTTTCAATTACATTGCCGGAAAATAGGTCAATCTGTTGGGGGACGACTCCCAGTAAACTGCGCAGTGAGGCATTGTTTAAATATTTAATGGAATATTTGCCAATAAAAATAGTTCCGTTTTGTATAGGATAAATATTCTGGAGCAGCGCCATTAAGGTAGACTTACCTGACCCGCTTTCACCTACTATAGCTGTAAAGCTTCCTGCTTTTATATTCAAATTCAGATCGTCAAAAACATTCACCCGAGTACCATAACGGAATGCTACATGTTCAAAACGGATATCCCCAAGAATGTCTTTTGTAAGAGCTACATTAGCGGTATCCAGTTCAATTTCCAGATCCATAATTTCAAAAAGCCTGTCAGTCGCAATTATGGCATCTTGGATTATTTTATTAGCTTCAATTAAAGAGGCAGCCGGACCGGTGAAATAACCGATCAACGTATAAAATGAGAATAATTCACCAGGAGTAATCTGTCCGTCCAGTACATATCCGGCTCCAACCCACAATAAGATAATCGTTAATAAACGAGCGATCATTTCCGTTGAAGTGCCTGAAAATATGGAATTCATTCCTGACCTATAAATAGTCCCTAGCAACTGTAAGAAGCGGCTTTCTGTTTTTTCATTCGTAAATTGCTCCAACCCAAAACGTTTAATCGTACCCAAAGAATTTAAACTTTCGACCAATTGAGATTCCAGCTCTGCAGATTCTTCCATCAATTTGCGCTGTATCTTTTTATTCAGTTTATTGGTTATAAAATAGATGATTAAGTAAACAGGGATAACGGTCAGCATAAATAATGCTAGCTTCCAGTAGTAGGAAAACATTAATGCAAAAGAGAAAAATACGATAAACACATTAACGGCCAGTCCAATTGAGACATCATTAATAAAAGTTCTAATTTTAACTGCATCATTTACTCGTGATATGATTTCGCCAACCCGCATGGTATCAAAAAACTGCTGTGGCAATTTAAGCAGGTGTTTATAATAGCCTAAAATTAAACGGGTATCTATTTGTTGGCCGGTCCGAATAGTAAATAATGTTTTTGTCGCCCCAATAAATAACTGCAGCAGTAAAATGCCAATCATCAACATACTCATCAGGTTAAGCAGGTTGCGGTTGCCATCTATTAATACATTATCTGTAATCTTTTGTACAAAAATAGAGGTGGATAACCCCAAAACAGTGTAAATAAATGCCCCAAAGAGTGCCTGAAAGATGATTGTTTTATGAGGTTGCACCAGTGACCAAAAACGACTTCCAACCGCTACTTTTTCATTTCCTTTTTTAAAATCTTCATCAGGAAGCAACAATACAAGTATACCTGTCCATTCTTGGGTAAATTCGGCTATCATTTTTCTATAGATCCTACCATCTCCGGGATCCATGATCTCTATATACTTATTGGTTACCTTATAAATAACTACAAAATGATGAAGTTGGTTTTTTTTTACAATGATGTGGGCAATAGCGGGCAAAGGAATTTTACTTAAGCTATCCTGTGAACCTCTTACTCCTTTGGCTTCAAATCCCAGTTTGGTGGCAGCTTCAGTCAAACCTAATACGTTAGTCCCTTTGGTATCAGTCCCCGCAAATTGACGGATACGCGCTACAGGTATTTTTAACTTATAGAAGGCGGATACAGAGGCCAGGCAGGCGGCACCACAATCGGTTATATCACGTTGCTTTACCTTGGCTGTACTGGATCTGGTCTTAAAAATATTCATATATTTTGATTAATTAATTCAGAGGAACTACGCCTCTTTAGGGGTCTGGATATTGGGATTCAGCCAATCATCCATTTTATCATAGAGCAAATGATAAAGACTGCGGTTTGTTACGATAAAACGAGCACTGAAGGTCATCCCTTTTTTTACCTGCCCTTTATAACCATTTTTCAATTTCAGGTAATCCCTGTCCAATTGGCATTTTACTTTAAAATAAGGTGCCTGATTAATAATCACTATATCATCTGATATATCTTTTACACTACCTGTTAATAATCCCCATTGGTTGTAATTAAACGCATCGATTTGGAAGGTCACCTTTTGCCCTTTTTTTATTAGCCCAATGTCAGCAGGTTTTATATAACAAAAAGCTAATAGGGCACTGTCTGGGGAAATCTCCCCAAGTTTTTGACTTGCGGAAACGAATGCGCCTACTTGCAGTCCTGTTAGATTTTGTAAAGAACCGGAAATGGGGGCTTTAAGTGTGTAAGACTTCTTCTGCTCTGTTAATTGAATATCCTGGTTTTGCAGGTCACGCAATTCGTTCCTATACTGGTTAGCTTCGGTCTGCCACTGTGTCCCGTATTTTCTGCTTACTATACTCAGGCTGGAGCAGGCTTGTTCATAGTTAAATTTGTACTGCTCGTATTCTGACTGCGTCACGACCTTCCTGTTATAAAGTGTTTCATAACGCTTATATATTTGCAAGGCCTGATCTCGTGCATTAAGTTCATGATGGATTTGCTCACTGTATTGGTGCCAACTTGCTAGGTATAACCCGGTTTGCAACACTGGCTGGATGGATGAATGTTCCGGTAGCTTGAAAAGTACGGAGGCATCCTGAAGCAATTGTTCCAATTGTACGATTCGATTTTTTAAAAGAGATGTTTGTTGAACAGGGGATGTAGCATCTATATTCATGAGTATTTTTCCCATTTCTACTTTTTGATTATCCTTCAAGTTCAAATGGATGATTCTACCGGTGGCCGGTGCCAATAACTCCATCTTTTCGATACTACTTTGGAGGGAACCTGAGCTTTTGACACTTACTGTGGTGTAAATAAATGGTAAAGCCGCAAAACAGATCGTAACTGCAAAAAGTGTTACGGTATAAATAATCTGACTCCGAATTTTTGTCCTGTGCAGGAAAACGATTGGGGTATTGGATAGGTTTACTTCTTCCAAAATATGCATAAATCATTGTAACTATTAGACCCGAAATAAAGGAATCGCTGAAAAAAGAAGTATTTAGAAAAATACTATAATATTGAATTATTGGTTAATAAGCTTTCACCCAAAAATGAGGGCTATTTAATCTTAGAAAAACTGTGCGTTCTTCCGTGATAGAAACAACTCCTATACTTTCGATAAAAAATATCTTAAGTATAGGAGTGCTAGTCTTCCGCTCAATTATTGTTACCTGATAAAATCATGTAAACCTTGTATTACACCTTGGGAAAAAGATTGCCTGCTATCGTAGAGATAGCAAGAAACAAGGAGAACCAATAACAACATATTTAACCAATCATAATTTGGTTTACTCTTAATTTGATTTGTGAGTTGTTTTTCCATTGTGCGAAGTGATTTTAAGTTCAACAATATTACATATTGTGGGCAACGAGGTATACTGTACTTACGCCACCGGTAAGTATATGCGCCATACTCCAAACCCATGATCTTCCGATGAGTTCAGCAGCGTCACCTTTAGTACCACCATTAATATTTAATTCTTCATTCATGTCAAGTGACTGTAAGTTCATGTCACTTAATGCTTGGCTGTTCATGTTTTTCATAATACTTTCTCCTAAAAAATTGTTATTTAAAATCGTTAATACCTTTCTTAATCCCAGCCAAGAATCGGTCTCTGTTGTCATACAAATAGATTCCAAATCCGATTAACCAAGATTCAGGCGTTTGTCCACCATTTTCATTTTTCATGTCCTCGCCACTCAGTTCCTTAACTTCAAGCGTTGCTAAATCCAACTTTTTCATAGTAACTAGTTTAATTGTTTTTTATGCCTACTTTTTTCAGGGTGTTCGGCTTCCCCCTTAATTCTATTGAAATGTATCATATACTATTTTTTTGTTCCCGGGATTTCCTCATTTCAATAAGACTAAGGTATGTTTGGCCACTATATAAAAATTATAGTAAACAAAAAAGGTCAAATTTATTTTCACCTATTCCTCCATTTGTATGCACTAGTTCTGCTTTTGAAAGTGATACAATTGTTAGCTTTGCTATAATTTCAAATTGAGCAGTATAATAATAGCTTCCTGTTTGCCTAGAATAAGCAATAGGTGCCTCCATTAGGCGTAATTCTTCTATTATTTGGTAACATCTTATTTTAGAGATGCCTAAACGTTTGGCTAAAATTTCGGGAGTTCCTGTTCTTTGCTCATTAATCAATTTATGTAACAGGTTGATCCGATCTATATATTCAAATAACTTCATAATAGTTTCATTAGTGGTTAATCCAGGCTAAGGGCAAGGAATTGATGTACAAATTGGTTCAGGCTTTTCCGGGATATATTGATTTGTTTCTTGACTATATGTAATGCAATGCCGAGTGTGTTACTGATCTCAACAGAAGTAAATTTTGCTTTATATTTTAGGTCAAAGATTGCCACACGTTCTTCGGGCTGTGTCAATAACCATTTTGAAATCAATATTTTTATATCCTCAATACTCAAGGCTGCTTCAGCTTCCAAGATGGCGATAGCAAAATGATCGAGGGGCTCTTCAATCCGTTGTGATAACATTTTTTTATTGTAAAGAAGGAACACTTTATATTTTGCATTGACTGACAGGTAATGTTGCAGGTGTTCTATCTGAATTGCTGCTCTTCGTTCCCATAAATCATTGAAAATTTCCTTAGTAATCGCTATTGCAAGGATCGGATTCTGGACTCTTTTATAGGTTTTGTCATAAAGCTTCTTTTCCCACCTTTTGACAATCTCATTAAAAGCAGGTTCAATACCTTTTTTCAAAAGATTAAGAAGTTCTGCCTCTGTACAGGAATTATAGTTGATTATTGCTAAGCTATATTTGTTCATCTTCTTCGGTGCTTGGGTAGGTTATTGAATATTGATATTTGGCTAAAAATATTTTAGGTTAGAAATGCCCGCCATGCTGTTATGTGGACGATACAATTCGTTTCCCTTTGGATAATGTCGGATAGGAGATCAAAAAATGTCCCTGTCTTCCCAGGCTCTTTCTTAGAAAACAGGAATAGCTCCTCGTTGTCTAATTCATAGATTGCATTTCTGAGCATAGGGCTGATCTTTTTCCAGTCATCAATAAATGAAGCCAATGGGGGGTATATGGCATTATCCTGAACAGTTTGAACACCTGAGAAGAGTTCTGCTGCTGCTTGATTTTCATGAATTCCCAGCCAGTTAGCAATATCGTATCGGAGTTGAACCTGGCTTCCGACCATCCATGGAATTATATTTGATCCCTTTTTGAACAAATTAAGATCCCGCTCGGTAATTCCGGTTATAATTTTGGGAAAAAGATCGGTATGCACATCATAGCTTTCTAATAGTGTGCGCAGGCGAATGTCAATTTTCTTTTCCATAAGCAAAAATTGAGGTGTTTTATAGGCCATATTTGTTTTAATTGACTCATCTTTTAAGGCGATGAATAGTAATTTGATGGATAATTTGGGTATAATTTGCCTGTGTATAGCCAATAGCATGGCTAATACATCAACTAAATTGTTGTTGCAGTATAGATTTATCTGAATTTTTATTGGAGGAATTGAGCTTTTATATTTTGATAATAATTTTCTTGGTATACAACCACCAAATGGGTGCAAAAATAAGCAAGAGTATAAGTAGTGCTGGAATTAAGGACGCTAACTTTGGTGAGAAATAGGGCATGAAAAAATGAAGATTTGCATAGTTCCAAAGACTGACTTTAGTACCGGTATCTATTATTTCTATTTTATACAAAGCGGTGGGAACGATACCTGCAATTACATAAGCTGTAATAGGGTTTCTTCCAAATGCGACTATAGGTGAAATGAGTTTATTCCGCCCTTTAATATCAATCATCCAATAAGAGATTATTAAGAAAAAAATGGCAAAGCTTGCCGTGTATAAAACGTAGGTACTTGTCCATAAAGATTTATTTATGGGAAAGGAAGTATTCCAAATGATCGCTATCAAAAATAATATCAGGCTACATACGATAAATTTTCCTAATTCTTTTGTGCTTGCTAATTGGCTCTTTTTTAAATAGGTTCCGGCAAGTATGCCGATCAATGCGGTTGCAACTGCCGGTATTGTACTTAAAAGACCTTCCGGGTCAAGATTTTTTCCATCTTGCCAGAGGTGGTTTTCCGTAAAGACAGCTCTGTCCAGCCACGCCCCTAAAGTTGTGGACGGTTCTAAATTGGCGGGGCCAAATCCCGGAACAGGTACATAATTCAAAACAAAGTAGTACCCTATTAGTATAATGAAAATAATAAATAGTTGCATTCTTGCGGTTGTTTTCACATAAATGGCTGCACTTATTCCAAAAACCAATGCTATTCTTGGTAATACACCGGGGATGCGCATATGTGCCAATTCAAAATTAGATAATAAGTAAAGAAATATTCCAATCCCAATCAGTAGGCAGGATCTCCTGAAAATAGAAAATAAAAGAGCCGGGTGCATTTTGATATCCTTTTTTTTGTCTTCCATGGAGTAAACAATAGAAACGCCGATGATAAAAAGGAAAAAGGAAAAGATAAGGTCTGTAGGTGTACATCCATTCCATTCCGAATGTTTCAGTATTGGATACATACTGTCCCAGTTCCCCGGATTATTGACCAGAAGCATTGCAGCTACTGTTATACCCCGAAAAAAGTCCAGGGAAAGTAAACGCTGTTTGGCCTCTACTACCGACGTACCGGAAATAGATTGATGATCTTTTAATGCAATAGTTTCCATTGGCTTCGTTTTAATAGGACTTTGTATTATAGGTGTCATAGCACGATAAATTAAAAGATATCTGTGTTGAAGATCATTATTGTAAATTAATTTCGCGTTGTGGGTATTGGTACAGTAGTCTGATGTTGTTATAGGTTCCCTGGCTCAAATAACTTTTAATTTGACGTTCTTTCACCGCATGGGCCGTCATTACGGCAACGGCAGTACCCGTTCTAAGCAGGTCAAACCATCGTTGGTTTTCAAATGCAAATTCCATTCTGCGCTCTTGTAGTATAGCTTTCCTTACATCTGAAGAATTCGTATTGCTGAATTGAGGTAAACCCGCACGGGTGCGTACCTGGTTTAAATATTGCACAGCTTCTCCGGAATTACCCAGCTCATTTAAACACTCAGCTAACATAAGTAGCACGTTGGAGTATCTGTAAACTGGAAAGTTGTTCCCTGAAATCGCCCTTACTGCATGTGGGCTTGTATATTTTTTTACATAAGGAACCATTTTCCCTGTGGCATCAGATATGTAGTCTTCTCCAACAGAGACCGCTCTTCTTAGGTCACCCGGTTCATAGGCGTCCAAAAAATCCTGCGTTGGAATATTCCAACCGTTACCTGCATCATGGTCAATCGGGAATCCTGTGATCAATCCATCCGGAGAATCCCAAGGTACAAACCGGTCGGCTAAGATGCTGTTTAGGCTATTCGGGCCTTCCATATACTGAATCTCGAAAATAGATTCCGGTCCGTTCTTTTTCTTTGTGTCAAAATTATCGGCATAATTTGAATTCAGGCGGTAAACAGATGTAAGTAGTGGTCTAAGTTGCTGAACGGCCAAATCATATTTATGAAGGGTCAGGAATACATCTGCCAGTAATATCCTTGCTGCCCCTTTAGCTGCCCTTCCTTTTAAACTATCAGCATATACTTCCGGAAGTTTGTCAATTGCAAGGGACGCATCAGCAATGATCACAGTATACAGGTCTGCTGCCGGTTTTCTTTGATTGATTTTAATGGCTTGATCTTTACTGGTGACCTCTTCCAGTACCAGTGGTACATCACCAAACATCCGAACCAGGTTAAAATAGTAATAGGCACGTAAAAAACTGGCTTGTCCGGAAATCATATCTGTTGCTTTAATATCGTTCAGGACCGCTTTTGGTAAGCGGGTTAAAATAACGTTGCATCTGCCAATTCCTGTATAGTTGGACTGAAAGAACGAACGAACCTCGTCAGATAAGTTGATTTCTCTAAATTCATCTATTTCCTGGCGTAGGGTTCCTGAATTATCCTGATTGTTCAATTGATACGAAGTATTATCTGACCTCATTTCTCCCATCTCCCAGAATTGACCGTTAAACAAATCTTGTAACGGGGCATATGCACCATTGACGGCTTTGATGAATTGATCCTTGGTTTTAAAATAGTTGGCTCCGTTTTGATTGACTTCCGGTTCGACATTGAGATAATTTTTGCAACCGGAAAAGCCTAAGATAGTAATGAAGGTGATATAAATATATTTGCTCATGTCCTGATGATTATAGTGTTAAATTAATACCCATAGCGTATACGGCAGAAACCGGGTAACTGATAAAGTTGATGCCGGGTGATAAGGAATGATTGCCTGTTTCTGAATCCATGGCTACTTCCGGATTTCCACCTTTATATCCTGTTATTAACAGAGCATTCTGGGCACTGAGGTAGACTCTGAAGTTCCGGCTGAACTTGGTTTTGAAGCTATAGCCTATTGTAATGTCCTTAAAAGCAATATAGGAGTTAGATTTTACCCAATAGGATGGGTAAAGATCGCGTGCAAGATTAGTATTTGCATTGGTCGTTGGTAACAGTCCTGCCCCGGGGTTAGCCTCCGATCGCCAGCGATTGGCAACTTCTTGCTCCACGTTGAAAACTCCGTCTAAATTGGTGGTAAATTGTTTATAAAGATCGAACACGTGTCCGCCCTGGCTACCGGCCATCACGATGTTAAGATCAAAATTCTTATAGGATAGGTGATTGTTCAGCCCAAAGGTGAAATTAGGGTAGGGGCTACCAATGATCGTTTGGTCTTTCTCATCAATCACTCCATCACCGTTAATATCCTTGTATTTGATTGTTCCGGGTACCTGTCCGTCAAAATGAGGACTGGTATCGATTTCGTGCTGGTTATTGAAAATCCCGTCAAAAACATATCCATAAAACATACCCAATGGATGGCCTACTTCGGTAATACTGGTTGCGTTTTCAAATACGGGAGCGGCGGCTATCTTAAGCGTATTTCCTAAACTGAGTACTTTATTTCGATTGAAAGAAATGTTGAAAGAGGTTTCCCAGTTAAAGTCTTTTCGGTTCATGTTTTTGGTGGTCAACGTGAATTCAAAGCCTCTGTTCCTTACATTGCCTACATTAGTTAAAGTAGAATAGAAGCCGGAGGAAACGGGAAGTGAGATATCACTCAGCATGTCTTGGGTATATCTGTTATAATATTCTGCGACTAAATAAATACGGCCCTTTAGCATGGACAGATCCATGCCCATGTTTAGTTGGTGTGTTGTTTCCCAACCGAGGTTACTGTTGCCTAATTGACTTAAGCCGCTTCCGGGTGCAAGTACGTCTCCAAACACATAGTTGTTTTTGTCCACGGTTGGTATATAGGCATAGTTGCCGATGTTGTTATTCCCTGCAAGGCCGTAGCTTGCTGTAAATTTAAGCTGGTCTATCCATGTTGTTTTAGGGAAGAAGGATTCGTTGGAAATGCGCCACCCAGCGGACACTGAAGGGAATGTACCCCAGCGGTGGGTAGGTGCAAAGCGGGAAGAACCATCTCTGCGCAAGGACGCTGCCAGCAAGTATTTGTCTTCATAGGCATAATTCACGCGGCTAAAGAAGGACAATAATTTCCAGGCTTCCTTAGCAGCAGTTGCTGTAATGTTGGTCGCAGCATTAAGGGTAGGTACCACATCGTCAGGAAAACCTGTACCGAATGCAGACCTGCCGTTGCTCACTTCATTCTGAACAGAAAAGCCGCCTAAAATGGCCAGCGAGTGAGCACCCCATTTATGGTTATAGTTGACTGTATTTTCGCTTAACCAGTTCAGACTGTTATAGGCAGCGGTAGAACCGCTGGCTAACTGTGGAGGAGGAAAGCGGAAACCACCTACAAAAGAAGGTTTGAATGTATCTGTGTTACTATTGCCGTAATCTGCTCCGAAAGTAGTTTTTATATTGAAGTCATTTAGGAATTGCCAACTGGCATAAACGTTAGCCAGAGTACGAAACCCCGACTGCTTATTGATGGTGTTCATTACTGAATTCACCGGGTTATTGTTAATAAAAGTTCCGGCTGATCCAATTCTTGTATTATATGATCCATCCGGTAATCTTACAGGGGGAATAGGACTATCGAGCAGCGCTTGGGTTAATACTCCATTTTCAAAGTGTCCATCTGTTCCCTGAACATTTCTTGTGATATAAGAAGGGGCAAGGTTAAGGCCAATAACTACATTTTTTACGATGTCCGCTTCAATATTAGCACGTAAGGAATAGCGCTTAAAATCCGTATTCAGGATGTTACCTTGCTGGTTGAAATAACCGACAGTGAACAACGATCGTACTTTTGTTGTTCCATTAGCAACTGTTAAGCTATAATTCTGCATCAGTGCCGGCCTGGTTATTTCATTATACCAGTTGGTCCCTTTACCTAATGAGGAAGGATTCTTGTATTCTGCGGGTATTGTAGCTGGATCGAATACTGTCCCGTTAAATTTCGCCAGATCTTCGGCAGCCTCAACCCGAAATTGCGCGAATTGAGTGGCATCCATCATCTTTATTTTACTTTTTGCCAGGATGCTTTGGATTCCTGTAAATGTATTTAGGGTAATGGAAGATTGTCCTATTTTGGCTTTTTTGGTATTGATCAGGATGACACCATTTGCTCCACGTGATCCATAGATAGCTGTTGAAGCTGCATCCTTTAATACACTGATTGATTCTATATCGTCGGGATTAAGGTTGCTTATAGGATTGGAGTTCTGATCAAAAGAAGGCGTTATCGGGAAACCATCAATCACATACATAGGGTCATCACCGGCACCCGTTGAAGCAGAACCTCTAACACGAACGACAACACCGCCGCCTGGAGTACCAGTCACCTGATTAACACTGACCCCTGCTAACTGACCGGCCAGTTGCAGGTCTAAGCTTGCTTTTTTGATGCCGTTTATAGCAGACATCTTAACTGCGCCAACGGAACTGGTCAGATTTCGACGTTCTAAATTCCCATAGCCAACGACAACAACTTCATCCAATTCCTGGTTATCCTGTTCGAGGATAATGTTGATCAGCGCCCTGTTGGCAATGGTTTCTTCTATTGTTTTATAACCAATGTAGGAAATATCCAATAAGGCTTTTGGGTCGGCTGAAATTGTAAACATGCCGTCACGGTCTGTAATCGTTCCTCCGGAACTTCCCTTGATCCGAATGCTTACGCCGGGTAAAGGCTGGCCGCTTTCATCTTTCACAAGCCCTGTTACTTTAGCTGCATGGTTCGTGTTAGGGTCGGGGCTTGCTATTTTAATCCTACTCACTACAATGATTTTATCGAGAACCTTATAAGTAAATGGTTGATCTAGAAAACTCTTAGCCAATGTTTCTTCCAGCGATGCATTTTTCAGGTTGATGGTAACCGGATGTGCATTTGCGATATCTCTATACTTATAGAAAAATTGGTACCCGCTTTGGCTTTCGATTTCTTTAAATATTTGTGTGATGTCTGCCTTGTTTGCATTTATAGTGATCGTCTGGGAATAACTAACCATGCTCAATTGTAGGCAACAGAGTAGCAAAATAATTGTAAATTTCACTCTTGGGGTGGGTGTTAAAGCAGACTTATAGAATTTAATGAAGGAAGCGGTTAAATGCATAGGTTTCAGAATATAGATAGAAAGGGGATAGTTAAATGTTCTTAGTTTTCAGATGTTAGGATAATACGCTTGTTGATGACCTTATGATGGACGCCGCTCAATTCCAATACATTCAGGATTTCAGAAATTGAGGCTTTACGTGTTATTTTTCCGACAAACTCCTCTTCAACAGGTATCCTGCCCTTGTAGCTCACATCTACATCATACCATCTGGAGAGCTGCTTCATGATCTCCGCTAAACTCGTCCTGTTGAAGTAGAAGTAACCATTTTTCCAGGCAACAGCGTGTTCTGTGTCAGCAGCGTTTACGACTTTCATTTCGCCATGCTTACCGATGATACTTTGTTGCCCCGGCTTCAACCTGTCTATGCGATTCCTGTTGTTTACCTGTACCGCGCCTTCCAGCAAAGTGGTTTTTATGTTTGGTTCATCACTATAGGCTGTAATATTGAAATGCGTCCCCAAAACCCGCACTACGGTAGTGTTTACCAATACCTGAAATGGTTTAGCGGCGTTTTTTGCGACTTCAAAATAGGCTTCTCCCTTCAGTTCAACGTTGCGTTCTTGGGCAGTAAACAAGGCAGGGAATTTCAAAGAGGAGGAAGCATTTAACCAGACCTTTGTACCATCCGGCAGGATGATTTCATATTGTCCGCCACGCGGAGTAGTTACCGTGTGGGTAGCCAAAAGACTTTCCGGTTGTATAGGATTGTGTGCGTTTATTGGGTGGTGGGCATCATAGACCAATTGCCCCTGTTTCGTATTCGTGATCTTTAAACCTGTTTCTTGCAGAAGCATCTGATCCTTGTTTCCCTTTAAATGGAATGTTTCGCCATTACTCATGGTCAAGGTCGCTTTATTGGTTCCGGGAGTAATGCCTTGTTCGTAGGCGATACTGTTTACAGGCCCACTATTGGATAAAGGGTTTTTATTATAGAAATGGATACCCAAGCCTATAGTAATTAAAAGGACAGCTGCAACAGGGAGTTGGTATCTGAAGGAATGCTTCCTGATGATCGGCTCAATAGGTAAGCGGCTATCTAGATACTTCATTTCCTGTTCCAGCTCTTCATCGCTAAGATTGAATTCGGTTAATTTTCCGAATAGGAGCCAATCCTCTACAATTGCTTTTTCTTCAGCAGTACATTGTCCTGACTGATATTTTAAAAACAGTTCTTTCGCTTCGTTATGTTGCATACCTGATCAAATGATTAAGCTCATTTCAAGTACATGTAAACTTGCTCGGGCAAAAGGGTTAAATAAAAATGAAAATTTTTATGGATGGATAAATACGATTAAAAAAAGGAGGGACCCTAATCTTGTTTTTAGGATTTTTAATGCGTGCTGCATATGGCTTTTAACGGTCTGTTCAGAAATGTCTAACTCCGTTGCTATTTGTTTCCTGCTCAGGTTTGTTTTTCTGCTGAGCTCAAATACCTGTCGCATTTTAATGGGTAAGGCAGCGATCTCGCTTTCAATTAGAGCAGATAGTTCATTATGCCTGATCAGGTGATCAGTTGTTGCGTTAGCATTAAATTCCAGGTAGCTTAAAAAGCTGTCGATATAACGGTCTGTGACCTTTTTCCTTTTATAATGATTAAATATTTTATGCTTCAGTACCGTAAATAAAAAAGCCACCAGTTCAGATTGGACAACAATTTCTTTATGTTGTTCCCATATCATTAAAAATAATTCATGGGTAAGGTCATTAGCCTCTTCTTTGTTATCTGTTTTTTTGTAGGCAAACTGGTACAAAAGGACTTTATAACGGTGATAAATTATCGTATAAGCTTTCCTGTCACCTTTCTTCAATAGGTTTAATAGTTCGCTATCATTTAGCGTGGTATAGGAGTTCATGCCTGTAGTCAATAGTTGAATATGCTATTTTATTGCCCACTACAAATCCATGATCGCCTTTTAATAAGAAGCAATCGTACTTGAATGGAGCATGAGTATTTAGATGAACATCATCTAAGGATAGGCATCCAAATATCTGTAGCTCAATTATTGTTATCGGATAAAATCATGTAATCCTTGTAATACACCTTGGATGAAAGCTTGCCTGTCATCATAGAGAAAGCAAGAAGCCAGAAGTACAAAAAATAACATATTTACCCAATCAACATTAGGCTTGCTTTTAAATTGATTTGGTGTATTTGCTTTGATCATGATCTGTGATTTTAAACCTAATATTTATTATTCTTATAATGCGTTTCCATTTGGGAGGAATATGGACATTATTCAAGTATAGAAATAAAATAGGACTAATCAAATGATATTACGTCAATATCCATTTGATCATGGTATATTATTGTATAGTAGGGGTTTTATAGACTAGTCCAGCTTGTGTTTTTGATGAATATTAAGGCTTTTATTGGTCTCATAAATAGTTAAAAATATGTACTTTAATGCATTTCACTTTCAGTTTCTAAAAATGTTATCTTTGTTTAGTGGATTATCAACGCAGCAATGGTCATAGTGTAAGTAGATTAACGGCACATCTTGTGTGGGTTACTAAGTATCGTTTTCCAGTTCTAGAAGGCGATATCAAATTACGCTGTCGCAGTATTTTGCTTCAAATCTGTGAGGCAGAAGATATTCGAATTTTGAAAGGAGTTATGTCAAAAGATCATGTTCACATGCATATAGAATATCGTCCCAATCAAGATATAAGTACACTTGTTAAGTTGTTCAAAGGAAGAAGTTCAAGAAAACGATAAGTTGAATTTTCTGAATTAAAGCAGCGTTATTGGGGGCGTCATTTTTGGGCTATAGGATTTGGATGTTGGAGTACAGGTAATATCACAGATGAAATGTTGAATACCTATTTGGAGCATCATCGCAATCCCACTGATCAGGACCAAATTTTATCATTGAGTAGGTTGCATACGAATCGTGGACTTAAAATCCACAAACCAAACCTATGGACTTTAAGTCCATAATGGTTTAGTTTTAAGAAATAGGTAATGGATACCTTCAAATGTAGCATCTCCAGTTTTATCCTTAACTTTTACTAAACATGAAATTAGTATATCCAGTCAACGAGTAAAGAAAATAAAATAGTTTGAATTAAAATTCTCCAAGGATTTTAAAACTGTTATGCATGCTATTAATTTACGTATAGTTCTGGATATATTTGAATTATGTAAATTTTTAAAGTAAAAATGTAATAATGGTTTACTATTTTAAACTTATTTTTAAGTATAGAAACAGTTTAGCCTAATATAAATACCTACGAAAAATATAGACAAGTTGGTAATTAAAAAAATGAACTGCTTTTAAACTAAAACCATCGTAAAACCTACAAGCATGATAAAGTCAATTACTTTTCTTTACGGATTATTTGCTTACCTCGTATTTCTTGTTGCTTTTCTTTACGCAATAGTATTTGTTGGCAATTTTATTGTTCCAAAATCAATCGACTCTGGAACTGAAACAACCTTTACAGAATCACTTCTCGTCAATGTATTTTTGTTAAGTCTGTTTGCGCTCCAGCATAGCATAATGGCCAGACCTGTATTTAAAAAGTGGTGGACAAAACTTATAAATCCTGTAATTGAACGCAGTACATATGTATTACTTTCAAGCTTAGCATTACTATTAATATATTGGCAATGGCAACCCATGCGATCTGTAATCTGGAAAATTGAGAATGAAACTGTAACGATGGTTATAAATGGGATTTATCTCTTAGGGTGGGT